>NZ_JBANDL010000002.1:1819285-2425714 GCF_037027445.1 Lysobacter firmicutimachus | reverse complement strand
CTGCACCTGACCGAGTACGCGCGCGATCGCGCCCGGCACCACAACGACCCGACGATGAGCCGCTTCGCCGATCTGTTCCACCATCGTCTGCTCCTGCTGTTCTATCGCGCCTGGGCCGACGCGCAGGCGACCACCAGCCTCGACCGCGGCTTGCGCGGCGGCGCCCGCTTCGGCGACTACGTGGCCAGCCTGATCCACCTGGGCCAGCCCGGCTTGCGCGAGCGTGACCGCGTGCCCGATCACGCCAAGTTGTTCATGGCCGGGCATTTGAGCCGCCAGACCCGCAATCCGGAAGGCTTGCAGCAGATCCTCGCCACCTACTTCGGCCTGCCGGTGCGGATCCGGGAGTGGGTCGAAACCTGGGTCGCAGTGCCGCCGTCGCGACGAACGCGCCTGTGCGGACGCGGTGCCGGGCAACCGCTGGGCCGCGGCGCAGTGCTCGGCGCCGCGGTGCTCGACGTGCAGTCGACCTTCGAGATCGTGATCGGCCCGCTGTCGCTGAGCGAGTACCGCAGATGGCACCCCGACGCCGACTCGGTCCGCGAAATGCTGCAGTGGGTGCGCAACTACGTCGGTCTGGAATTCGCCTGGCGGGTGCGGCCGGTGCTGGCGCGCGACCAGGTGCCGTCGGCGCGGCTGGACGGCGGCGCGCGCCTGGGCTGGGACGCCTGGCTCGGCGAACGCCGCAGCGACCGCGACGCCGGCGATCTCACCTACTCCCCCGAACAGCGCCTGACCGTCGACCTCGCCGCGGCCGCAGCCTCCCTGGACCCGTCATGACCAACATCAGCCGAAAGGCGCTCTACGGAAGACTCAACCCGTTCCTGCTCGGCTCGCTCGAGTCGGCCACCGCATTGTGCAAGCTGCGCGGCAATCCCTATGTCGAACTCGCGCACTGGCTGCACCAGATCGCCCACGAAAGCGACAGCGACCTGCACCGCCTGTCCCAGCATTTCTCTCTCGATTGGGCGCGTCTGACCGCCGACCTCAACACCGCGCTCGACCGTCTCCCGCGCGGCGCCAGCGCGATCGCCGATTTCTCCAGCTTCATCGACGAGGCGGTCGAGCGAGCCTGGGTCTATACCAGCCTGCGCTACGAGCAGGCGCAGATCCGCAGCGCCTATCTGCTGGCCGGCATGCTCAACTCCAGCAGCCTGCGCCAGGTGCTGTGCGGCATCTCGGGCGAACTGAGCAAGCTGCAGCCGGACGCGCTGCTGGAACGCCTCCCCGCCGCGGTCGCGGGCTCGCGCGAACAGCCGCAGGCCGACGCTGCGGCCGCCGCGCCGCCGGCAGCACCCGCCGGCGCGCAGGAGAAGTCGGCGCTGGCGCGCTATGCGGTCGACCTGACCGCGCGCGCACGCAGCGGCGGCATCGACCCGGTGGTCGGCCGCAACGACGAAATCCGCCAGGTCATCGACACGCTGATGCGCCGGCGCCAAAACAATCCGCTGCTGACCGGCGAGGCCGGGGTCGGCAAGACCGCGGTGGTCGAAGGCCTGGCGCTGCGCCTGGTCAGCGGCGACGTGCCGCCGCCGTTGCGCGGCGTGCGCCTGTGCGCGCTCGACCTCGGCCTGCTGCAGGCCGGCGCCGGGGTGAAAGGCGAGTTCGAACAGCGCTTGCGCCAGATCGTCGAGGAAGTCGAAGGCAGCGCACAGCCGACGGTGTTGTTCATCGACGAGGTGCACACCCTGATCGGCGCCGGCGGCGCCAGCGGTACCGGTGACGCCGCCAACCTGCTCAAGCCCGCGCTGGCGCGCGGCCAGCTGCGCACGATCGGCGCCACCACTTGGAGCGAGTACAAGAAGCACATCGAGAAAGACGCCGCGTTGAGCCGTCGGTTCGAAGCGATCCAGGTGCCGGAACCGTCCGAGCCGCAGGCCGAAGCCATGTTGCGCGGCCTGGCCGTGCGCCTGGAGGCGCATCACGGCGTGCTGCTGTTGGACGACGCCATCGCCGCCGCGGTTCGGCTTTCGCACCGCTATATCCCGGCACGGCAACTGCCGGACAAGGCCATCGCCCTGCTCGACACGGCCTGTGCCCGGGTCGCGTTGAGCCAGCACGCTGCACCGGCCGAAGTCGAAGCGTTGCGGCAACGGATCGACGCGCTCGAGATCGAACTGCATCGAGCCCGGCGCGAACAACGGATTCAGGCCGGCGACGAAGCCCGGCCGGAACGGCTGGACGCGGAATTGCGCGAGCACCGCCTGCGCCTGGACGGACTGCTGGCGCGCTGGGAACGTGAGCGCGAGCTGGCAGCGCGCATCGGCGAAACCCGCGCCGCGCTGGAGCGGCTCGGCGACGCCGCCGACACGGCAAACGGCGACGACTGCAGCGAGCCCGGTGCGCACGCCGATGCTCGGGGCGGCGCCGAGCGGTCCGATCCAGCGCGGTTGCGCGCCGAACTCGCCGATGTCCAGGCGCAACTGCGCGAACTCCAGCAGCCCGCGCCGCTGGTGACTGCGGCGGTCGACGCCGACGCGGTCGCCGCGGTACTGGCCGACTGGACCGGCATACCGGTCGGACGCATGGTCAAGGACGAAGCCCAGGCCGTGCTGGTATTGACCGAGACCTTGCAACGGCGGGTGCTCGGCCAAGGCGAAGCGATGCAAGCCATCGCCCGCCGGGTGGAGATTTCCCGCGCCAAGCTCGACGATCCGGGCAAGCCGATCGGCTGTTTCCTGCTGTGCGGCCCCTCCGGCGTCGGCAAGACCGAAACCGCGCTGGCCCTGGCCGAGGCGCTGTACGGCGGCGAGCAGAACCTGATCACGCTCAACATGAGCGAGTTCCAGGAAGGCCACTCCGTCGCCACCCTGCGCGGCTCGCCGCCGGGCTATGTCGGCTACGGCGAAGGCGGCGTGCTGACCGAGGCGGTGCGCCGCCGCCCCTACAGCGTGGTCCTGCTCGACGAGGTCGAAAAGGCCCACCCGGACGTGCTGGAAGTGTTCTACCAAGTGTTCGACAAGGGCTGGATGGAAGACGGCGAAGGCCGCCGCATCGACTTCAAGAACACCATCCTGATCCTGACCTCCAACGCCGGCGACGAACTCATCGCCGCGCATCGTGCGGACGATGCCGCCGCCCTGGCGCCAAAGCTCCATGACGAGCTGCTGCAGATCTTCCCCGCCGCCTTCCTCGGCCGTCTGACGATCGTGCCGTACCGCCCGCTCGACGACGACACCCTTGGCCGCATCGTGCGCCTGCAACTGGACCGCATCGCCGAGCGCATGCGGGTGCAGCACGACATCGGCTTCGTCTACGGCGAGGACGCAGTCGATGCGATCCGCGAACGCTGCGTGCAACGCAGCTCCGGCGGCCGCGTGATCGAGTCGGTAATCGTCGACACCGTGCTGCCGCCGATCAGCCGCGCGGTCATCGCCGCCGTCGCCGACGGCCAGCCGTTGCGCTCCGTCGAGCTGCACGACCAGGGCGGCACCCTCGCCCACCGCTTCTTCCCCACCCCCATCGATCCTCCACACGCACTGACGGACCCGGCATGAACAGAGTCGTCGTCGCACATACCCCGTTGCCCGCGGACAGCCTGCGTTTCCGCAGCCTGCGCGGCACCGAGCAGCTGTCCTCGCTGTACGAGTTCACCGTCGAACTGGTTTCGGACGATCCGACCATCGACATGAAATCGTTGCTCGGCAAAGCCCTCACCCTCGAAATCGAAACCCAGAACCACGACCGCCGCCACCTGTGCGGGCAGATCGTGCGTTGCGAACTCAGCGGGCGCGAAACCGAAACCCCGCGCAGCTACATCTACACCCTGACCCTGCGTCCCAGCCTGTGGTACCTGACCAGGACCATCGACTGCCGCATCTTCCAGAACAAGAACGTGCTCGACATCCTCGACGAGGTGTTCGCCAAATACGGCTTCCCGGTGCAAAAGCGGGTGTCGGCCAACTATCGGAACTGGGAGTATTGCGTCCAGTATCAGGAAACCGACTTCGCCTTCGTCAGCCGGCTGATGGAGCACGAGGGCATCTACTACTACTTCAAGCACGAGTTGGGCCAGCAGACCCTGGTGTTGGCCGACGAGTTGGGATCGCACGACGAGTTGCCCGGCTACGCCACCCTGCCCTATATCTCGCACGACCGCCTGGCGCTGCAGGACGAACCCGGCATCGACCAGTGGCGCAGCGCCGAGGAGGTCCGCTCCGGCGTCTACAGCGTCGACGACTACGACTTCAAGAAACCCGGCGCCAAACTCGGGCAGTCGTTGGCCCATGAGATGGAGCACGACCACGCCCAGTTCGAGAAGTACATCTGGCAGGGCGGCTACATCGAGGCCGATCAAGGGGCCCACTACGCGCGCATCCGCCTGGAAGCCGAGCAGGCCGAGCATGCGCGCATCCGCGCCCACAGCACCGTACGCGCGATCGCCTGCGGCGGACTGTTCTCGCTGACCGGTTGCCCGCGCGACAACGAGAACCGCCAGTACCTGATCGTCGCGGCCGACTACGACCTGCGCGAAGGCGGCTACGCCACCGGCAGCAACGACGCCCGCTACGACATCGATTTCACCGTCCAACCGGCGCAACTGCCGTTCCGCGCCGCCTGCGCCACGCCGGTGCCCAAGGCGACCGGCCCGCAGACCGCGGTGGTGGTCGGCCCGCCGGGACAGATCATCTGGACCGACCAGTACAGCCGGGTCAAGCTGCAGTTCCGCTGGGACCGCTACGGCAACAGCGACGAGAACAGTTCCTGCTGGGTGCGCGTGTCCGACGCCTGGGCCGGCACCAACTACGGTTCGGTGCACGTGCCGCGCATCGGCCAGGAGGTGGTGGTCGACTTCCTCAACGGCCAGATGGACCGTCCGCTGATCACCGGACGCATCTACAACGCAGACCAGATGCCGCCGTTCGAAATGCCGGTGTCCTGCACCCAGAGCGGATTCGTCACCCGCACTCCCGGCGGCGGGCCGGAGAACGCCAACATGCTGCGCTTCGAGGACAAGAAGGGCAGCGAGCAAGTCCGGTTGCACGCCGAGCGCGACTACGACGTCTCCGCCGAACACGATTCGACCCTCACCGTAGCCAACAAGCTACTGGTCACGGTCGGCACCATCCTGACTCCCCACGATGGCCAGCAAAGCCCACTGCCGCTGCTCAATGGGGGGGCGGCAGGCACTCTGCCCCCAACCGCGCCCGGGGTGGTGCCGGATACCAACATCGTCACCATGGCCGGCCAGGCCCAGCAGGCCAAGGCGGGCAGCGCCGCGGCGGCGGCGGCGGCCAGCGCGCAGGGCGTGGAAATGCCCCCGCCGGAGCGGCAGCACACCAGCCAGGTCGACGCGGAGAACCCGGCGAACGTCTCTTCCGGGCTGTCCGACATCAGCGAGAAGATCAGCAGCGAAGCGGCGAGCATGTTCAGCGTGTCCGTGCAGGGCCTGAGCGTCAACGCCGTGTTCGGAAACACCGTCTCGATCACTACAGGCACCCAGACCAGCATCCTCAACGGAAGCTCGTTCTCGGACATCAACGGCAACAGCACCAGCTTCCTGAACGGCCACAGTTTCTCGATGACCAACGGCAGCACCGAATCGATCACCAACGGATCGACCGTATCGCTGACTCACGGCAACGCGGCCTCGGTGCTCATGGGCAGCTCGCATTCGACCACCATGGGCAGCACTTGGTCGTTCACGAAGGGCAATGCCACCTCGACGACGGTAGGAAACACGTTCTCGACCACTCAAGGCAACGCCACTTCGCTGACCGTCGGAAACGTCACATCCACCACGGAAGGGAATATCACCAGCACCACCATCGGCAACGTCACGTCGACGAAGATGGCGAACGACACCTCGACCACGATCGGAAACGTCACCTCCACCATCATTTCCAACGAGACCAACCTGACCGTCGGAAACAAGACGTTGACCACCATCGGAACAAAGACAGAACTGACGGTCAGCGATACCAGTTCCACTTACATCGGCAACAAGAATGAGCTGACCGTTGGAACGAACCAGAGCATGAAGATCGGAGCCAGCACCACTATCAATGCCACGCACGCCAATAACATCAACGCATCGAGCATGAACGTAAACGGCCTGTCCGTCAGCCAGACAGGATTGAGCATCAGCTATACCCAATACGGCTATAGCCAGACGGCCGTCGATCTCAAGCAAATGCAGAGCTCGGTCGAGATGGTGGGAAACAAGATGATCATGTAAGCCCGACGTTGCCCGTATCCGAGCGGTGCCGTCGCGCCGCTTCCCCTTCTTGCGCCGCTGGCGCCGCACGCATCGACCATGAGAACGACCAAGCCCACCCACCTGAGCTATCTCACCCGCTGCTTCCGCGATCGCGGAAGCGAGCATCTCGGCCTGGCGGTAGCGGCGCTCGTTAATCTCGGCGCCAAGCCAAAGCTGGGGTCGGATCAGGATTTGTGGCGACTGGTCGGCGAGGAGGTCTCGCCGATGCCGCTCGACGAGGCCGTGCCTAAAGGCTGTCCGGAGTATCTGGTCAGCGGCTACGCCTATCCCGAGCCCGGGCAGGCCAGCGCCGAACGCGGCCATGTCCGGGTGCGGATCGCCGGCAAGGAGAAGCAGTTGCAAGTACACGGCGACCGCTGCTGGCTCAATGCCTTCGAAACCAGCGACCCTGCGCCCTACGACCGCATGCGGTTGGATTGGAAACACGCCTACGGCGGCCCCGGCTATGACGCAAACCCAGACGGGATCGGCGCATCCGGCACGGCGACCGGCCAAACCGGATTGCGCCGCGTGCCCAACGTGGAATACGCCGACTACGCCCAGGGGCGTGCAGGCGCGGAGACCGCGCCTGCCAGCTTCGCCCCACTGCCGCCGGCATGGCCGCAGCGCAGTGCGCTGTATGGCCGGACCGACGACCACTGGCTCAAGCACGACTATCCCGGCCTGCCGCACGATCACGACCGTCGCTACTACAATCTCGCTCCGGCCGATCAGCAACTTGCCGGCTGCAGCGCATTTCCCAGCGCCGCCGAGTACGAAATACTCGGCATGCATCCCGAACGCGCGCGTTTGCATGGACGCTTGCCGGCGCTGCGGGCGCGTGCGTTCGTCCTGCGCCGCGGCAGCGACGAGTTGGAAGAGACGGCGCTGCGCCTGACCACCGCGTGGTTCTTCCCCCACCGCGAGCAGGCGATCCTGATCTATCACGGACAAGTCCAGGTCCAGGCCTTCGATGCCAGCGACCTGTTCGGCCTCCTGCTCGCAGGCGAACAGGAGGGGCAAGAACGGCCGCGGTCCTGGTACCGGCAGGTGCTGCAATGGCGCAACGATCCGACCCACGGTGCCCTGTACTGCCTGCGCGACCGCGATCTGCTGCCGGTGGAATGGCTGCCCGATGCTGCCGAGACCGGAACGCGCAGCGTCGCGCCCAGGTTGCAGCGCGAACTGGACCGGGCAAAGCGGCGATTGCACGAGGTGCCGCCGCCCGGTCACGGCGTCGACGCCCTGCCCGATCCCGAGTTGAAGATGCCGGCGTTGCCCGCCGTCGATGCCCTGCCCGAATTCGTCCAGCAGACCCAGCGCCGCAGCGAGCGCGAACTCGCCGAGATCCGCAAGATCTCTGCTGACGCCTTGGCCGAAGAGCACATCGAACGCGCACGCAGCGCAGCATCACCGCACGGCAAGAGCGTCGCCGCGCCGCCCGCACCGCACGGACCGCCGAAGTTGGCTCGGCCGGAGTTGAGCGTGACGACCGAGCACGCGCCCAGGGGCTGCGACGCCGCCGCGCTCGAACGCCATCTGCAGCGATGCGAACGCGATCTTCTCGTCGGATACCGCCTCTCGGCCCAGCACCAGGCGCCCGCGCCGCGCCTGGACGCAGCCGCATCCGAGGCCCTGCGCGAACGCGTCGCCGCCGCTCACGCCCGCGGCGACGCACTGGCCGCGATCGACTTGACCGGCGCCGACCTGCGCGGCCTGAACTTGCGCGGCGCCCGCCTCGAAGGAGCGCTGCTGGAAGGCGCCGACCTGTCCGATGCCGACCTGTCGTCGGCATGCCTGGACGAGGCCGTCTTCGTGCGCTGCAACCTCACCCGCACCCGCCTGTCGGCCGCGGTCGGCAGGCGCAGCAACTTCGCCCAGGCCATCTGCGAAGAAGCCGACTTCAGCCGGTGCGAACTGGACGAGGCCAATTTCGAAGGAGTACGACTGCATCGCTGCACGTTCTCGTCGGCCACTGTGCAGCGCGGCCGCTTCGACCGCGCCATGCTCGACAGGATCGACTTCGGTTCCGCACAACTCGGTCAGCTGATGCTGATCGGGAATACCCTGAACGATATCGACCTGCGACGGGCGAAACTGCGCAAGATCGTGTTCAGCCAGTGCCGATTGCGCGATATCGATCTGTCGGACTCCGATATCGAGAACTTAGCGCTGCTGGACACCCAGGTGGAAGGCGATATCCGCCTGCTGCGCGCCCGTGTTTGCAAGGCGGCCCTGGGCGGCGCGGTTTTACCTCGGATCGATTTCAGCCATGCCTGCCTGACCGAGGTCAACTTTCGCGACGCCCGGCTGCGCGGCGCGCGTTTCGTCTCGGCTCAGATCCGCGCAAGCGACCTCACCGACGCAGATCTGAGCGAAGCCGACCTCAGTCGGGTCAAGATCCACGACGGACTGATGGTTCGGACCACGCTTCGCGGCGCCGACCTGAGCTCGTCCGACCTGATCGGCGCCTATCTCCGCGGCGCACATCTGGAGGGCGCGAATCTGGAATCCGCCAATCTGTTCAGGGCCCACCTCTCCGAGGTATCGCTCGACCGGAGCACGCGCCTGCACGGCGCTTATCTGGAGAAAAGCATCGCCTACCCTGCACGGGAGCAATCCCTGTGAGCCCCGAACTGGCCGACCTTGTCGATCGTCTGGCAGAGACCGGAACGGTCGCGGAGCTGTCGCTGCACGGCGCCGACCTGATCGGCGCCGATCTCTCCAGCGCGACATTCGATCGCATCGATTTCTCTTACGCACGACTCCGCAATGCGCATTTCTCAGACTGCGTATTCCTGGACTGCCGATTCGATCATGGCGAACTGGAAGCCATCCTATTGGACACCTGCCGCTTCGACCGCGGCAGCTTCGACCGGTCCCGCTGGCTGCGTGCGCGCTTGAACGGCTGCGTCTTCCGCGACGTCAGCGCCAACGGCATCGAACTGCGCGGGGCGCGCATCGACCAATCCCAATGGTTCAACGGTGACCTGCGTCAGTCCGTACTGCGCGAAGCCGATATCGAGCGCTCGTTCTTCGCCGGCACTACCTTCGAGCAGGCCGACCTGCAGGCGTCGAAGTTGCGCCAGGTCGGCTTCGACGGCATCGATCTGCGCGGCGCGGACCTCGTTGGCGCCTCATTGGACCAGGTCGCGTTGTTCGACTGCGACCTCAGCGGAAAGGTGCTGCGCGGGCTGCGCATGCCTCGCACTCAGTTCGTACGCACCCGTCTCGCCGGCATCGATTTGTCCGGTGCTGACCTGACCCAGTGCAACTTCCAGGGCGCCGATCTGCGCGGCGCCCGCCTGGAAGCGGCGGCGGCAGCCTATGCCAACTATTCCGGCGCCGACCTCAGCGATGCGCACTGCCAATCCGCGTACTTCGCCAACAGCCTGTGGTTGGAAGCACGCCTGGACCGGGCCGATCTCAGCGGAACCGACCTGGAATCGGCTTCGATGATGCGCGCCTCTGCAGTCGGTACGCGTTTCTCCCGCGCTCGCCTCAAGCAGGCCGACTTGTCCTACGCCGACTGCTCGCAAGCCGACTTCGCCGGCGCCTCGTTCGCCGCGACCCGCGTGCATCGCGCCAGCCTTCCCCGCGGCGCTTGGCGGCGGCAACCCGGTGTCGTCTTCCAGGACGCGGATCTCTACGCGGCCGAGGCTTGGTCGGAACGCCGAGACGCTCTCTACGAATGAAGGAGTCCATCATGCTGCAAGACATCAGGTCGCAAGATACGGACAGCGCGGTCTCGGTGCTGTCCGAGCCACTGAATCACGACGGGAGTCCTTGGTCCGGTGCGGCAAACGTAGTCGCGGTCGACGAGCAGGGAGGGCTCGTGATCGATCGTCAGAACCGGCGGCTGTATTGCCGTCGTGCCCACAGTTGTCTGACGCCGCCCAAAAGCGGCGACCGGGTCTGGATCGTCTCCGACGGGCGCACCGAACATTATGTCTGTGCGGTGTTGCACCGCCCCGATCCGGGCCCGGTCCGATTGCAGGTACAGGGCGACCTGGAGCTCCAGGCCATCGGCGGCGAGCTGCGCCTGCATGCCGACACCCACCTGTCCCTGTGCAGCAACACGACGCTGCGTGCCCAAGCCGACACGATCGCCATCGCCGGCCGCGAAGCGCGCATCGATGCGGACGCAGCGCAAGCCAACTGCGGCCGAATCGAAACCCGGGTCGGCTTGTGGCGGCTGGTCGGCCGGGTGCTGGAGTCCGCCGCCGAACGCATCGTCCAGGCTAGCCGCCACAGCGTCCGCACGGTCGAGACCGTCGATTGCCTGCGTTCCGGGCAGATCGATTACACCGCCGCCACCGATGCGCGCCTGCATGCCGAGCACACCATCGTCACCGCCTCGAAATTGGCCAAATTAGACGGCGAACAAGTGCATATCGGCTGATCGCCGATCGAATGCATGTCCACCGCTGGTCTTCCTCCGCTTTCGCACCAGGGCCTCCGCCATGACCATGCCAGCAAATACGACATCAAGCGGCTTCTGTTTCGCCATTTCGGTCAACTTCACCATCGTTCTAGTACCGGTTCCATTCCCGAACATGGGGCACCGAAGCAGCGCAGCGCCCAACGTCACGAATATTTTCATCGTCAACGCTTTGGCCTGCAATTTGGCCACGATCATCATGATGAGCGTCGGCGATCAACCGGGCGTCGTGGGCGGCGTGGCTTCGGGCACTGTCGGATCGACCTGCCAGAACATCAAAGGCTCCAGCAAGGTGAGCGTCGGCTGTATGCCGGCCACGTGCCTATCCCATCCGACCAGGCAGAACTCCACCAATACCGTGGGCTGCGATGCGTCGCCTTGCCAGGCCAAGGTGTTTTTTTGCCCTTGAATCCATACCGGCTTTTTGCCGCCTATCCCTAGAAAACGATGCGATCTGCCATGAACCCGTTCGTGCGTCCGCTCTCGTTGTCGTTTGCGCTTCTGCTGGGCGGTTGCGCCGGCCTGAAGACTCAGGTCGCGCCGCCCTACGACCTGGACATCCGCGTCGCTGCCGACGCCAACCGCAACGCGCGCGGCGAAGCCGCGCCGGTGCTGGTCGCGATCTACGAGCTCAAGGCCGATACGGCGTTCTCCAACGCGGACTATCCGCAGTTGCAGGACAACGACAAGAGCGCGCTCGGTCCCGATCTGCTGGGCGGCGAGCAGTTGATCCTGCACCCGGGCGAGCAACGCCGCCTGCGCCGCAAGGGCAATGCCGAAGCGCGCCTGATCGGCGTCGCGGTCGGCTACCGCGAGCAGGGCAAGCCGTGGAAGGCCACGGTCGCCCTGCCCTCGGCCAAGGACAAGTACTTCCAGATCAAATCGGGCCGCCGGCTGCTCCAAGTCGATATCGGCGCCGGCGGGTTGCGATTGCTCGCCGACCGGCGCGATCGGCCCGAACCCGCGCCGCCGCGCGTGCGCGCCGCCGAGGCGCCACGCCCGGCTCGCGGCGCCCGCGCGACCACGCAACCGCGCAACACAGCCAACGCCCCTGGGACGCGCGCCCCGTCGCCATCGCCGCCGCGCGCGGCGCGCACGTCGAAAGCGGCTTCGAAGATCGCAACTTCGATCGCTGAAACGGCCTCGAAGACCGCTTCGACAACCGCCGGCGCCACTTCGACGATCGCCTCGACGATCTCCGCCGTCGCATCCAGAACCGTTCCGACCATCCCACCGGCCGCCTCGAAGGCGGTCTCGACGATCGCCGCCGCAGCGCCAACGGCCGTCCCGACGCCTGTGTCGCCGACTTCGAAAGCCGCTTCGGCGATGAACTCGACATCAGCGGCGGCCACCTCGGCGATCGCTGCGGCGATCGCGAGGAAGCCCTCGCCGCCCGCCGCGGCGACCTCGAAGGCCGTTTCGATCATCGCCGAAAAGACCTCGAAAGCCGGCCCGACGGCCGCGGCGAGGACTACTACGACGACTTCGAACATCGCTCCATCCACCGCTGCAACGGTCTCGAAGAACTTCCCGCCAGCCGCCGGGCCGGCGCCGAAGTCCGTCGAGACAACTGCCGCGACGACTTCGAAGCCCGTCCCGGGCGCCGCAGCAGTGACGTCCAAGACTAAGCCGACTGCCGCCACGACGACTCCGCAAAACGAACCGAGAGCCATACCAAAAAACGGTTCTCGAATGCGCTCGCGGTCGCCCGTACCGGGCCAAGCGCAATCGCCCGCCAATCCGCGGACGTACCCGGCCGACGCCATACCCGCGCCCTCTCCCTCTTCTCCATCCAGCCAGCGGAACCGCAAATGACCTCCAGCGAATCGCCGATCAGGGACGCCCATCTGGCGCGCAGCAAAGTCGTCTGGTCGGAGGGCATGTACCTGCGGCCGCAGCACTTCCAGCAGCAGGAGCGCTACCTGGAGAGCTACGTCCAACAGCGTTGCCTGGGTCAGCAGGCTTGCTTCTGGGGCTATTGCGATTACGACATCGACCGCGACGCGCTCTCGCTCGGCAAGATCGTGCTGGCCTCGGCGCGCGGAGTGATGCCCGATGGAACGCCGTTCCAGTTCGCCGGCGGCCGCGAGGCGCCGCCGCCGCTGGACGTGCCGCCGGGTTGCCGCGACGAACCGATCGTGCTGGCCTTGCCCTTGCAACGCCCGGGCGGCGAGGACCTGATCCACGCCGACAATGAGCAATCGCTGGCGCGCTACACCGTGCATGCCTGCGACATGGCCGACAACAATGCGGTCGCCTTCGGGCCGGCCAGCATCCAGGTCGGCAAGCCCCGTTTCCGTCTGATGCCGGCCTCGCAACTGGGGATGGAATGGCAGTCCTTGGGGCTGGTGCGGGTACTCGAGCGGCGCAGCGACAATTCTGTCCGGCTCGATCCGCGCTACATCCCGCCGATGCTGAGCGCGAACCGCTGCGCACCGCTGGCCGGCTTCGTCAGCGAACTGCACGGCCTGCTCGAACAACGCGGCGAGGCGATGGCGCACCGCCTCTCCCATACCGGCCGCGGCGGCGTGGCCGAAGTGGCCGACTTCCTGCTGCTGGAGCTGATCAACCGCAGCATGGCCGACACCTGGCACGCACTGAACCTGGACGGCTTGCATCCGGAGCGGCTGTTCCGCGACTGGCTGAGGCTCGCATTCGATCTGTCCACCTACACCACCGCCGAGCGCCGCCCCGGCGTTCGCCCGACCTATCGCCACGACGACCTCAGCGCGAGCTTCGAACCGCTGATGGCCGACCTGCGGCGCTCGTTGTCGACTGTACTGGAACAGAACGCGATCGCGATCGAACTGCAGGAACGCGCACCGCGGGTGTGGGTGGCGCAGATCCCCAGCGTCGAGCTCATCCGCACCGCCGGCTTCGTGCTCGCCGTCAACGCCAGCGCACCGGCCGAGGTGGTCCGTACCCGCTACCCGGCGCAGGTCAAGATCGGCCCGGTCGAGCTGCTCAACGATCTGGTGCACCTGCATTTGCCGGGCATCGGCATACGCAGCCTGCCGGTCGCGCCGCGTCAGATCCCCTACCACGCCGGCTACCACTATTTCGAACTCGACACCGGCAGCGAGCTGTGGCGGCAAATGGAAACCTCCGCCGGCCTGGCCCTGCATTTCGCCGGCGATCTGCCCGGCCTGAGCATGGAGTGCTGGGCCATCCGCAGCTGACCAGCCCGATTTTCCGCCCTCGCCTACACGACGGACTCCCCGCCATGAACCTGCTTGCCTTGGCCGCCAACCCGCGCTCCGAAGCCGCTGCGCCGTCCATCGACGGCGCCGAATCCGCCCCGCCCGACCGCCAGGGCGGCAGCAACCCGCTGGTCGCCGCCGCCAACCCGCTGCTCGACCTGCTGCCGACGATCCGGCGCAGCAAACACCACGATTCGCCCGAGCGTCTGCGCGAATATCTGGCTGCGCAAGTGCGCCGCTTCCAGACCCGCGCCCAGCAGGCCGATATTCCGCTGGAAACCATCGTCGCTGCGCGCTACTGCCTGTGCACGGCGCTCGACGAGGCGGCGGCGCTGACGCCTTGGGGCGGCGGTGGCCTGTGGTCGGCGCACAGCCTTCTGGTGACCTTCCACAACGAAACCTGGGGCGGCGAGAAATTCTTCCAGCTGCTGGCCCGGCTGTCGCAGCAACCGCACGCGCACCGGCATCTCCTGGAGCTGCAGTACTTCTGTCTGGCGTTGGGCTTCCAGGGCCGCTACCGCATCGTGCCCAACGGCCAGGCGCAGGTCGAGAACGTGCGCGAGCGCCTGCTCAAGCTGGTGCGCGAAACCGGCGCGCCCACCGCCGCGGCACTGTCGTCGAACTGGCGCGTCGACTCGCCGAAGCCCGAAGCGGCGCGGCGCTGGATGCCGGCCTGGGTGTGGCTGGTGCTGGCCGCGCTGCTCGGCTGCGGCGCGTATATCGGCTTCCTGACCGCATTGCAGAACCACAGCGATCGCACCTATGCGGCGATCAACGCCGTCTCTCTGCCCAAGCTCGACACCTTCGTACAGGCCACGCGGTTGACCGGCCTGCTCGCTGACCAGCTCGCCGACGACCGTATCTCGGTGGTCGACGAGTCCGACCGCAGCGTGGTCACGATCCGCGGCGACGGCCTGTTCGACTCCGGGTCCGCCCAGCTCAAGGACGGCTATCTGGCGACCATCCAGCGCATCGGCAGCGCGCTCAACAGCGCCGAAGGCACGGTACGGATCATCGGCCATACCGACTCGCAGCCGATCCACACCCCATCCTTCAATTCCAACATCGAACTGTCGCAAGCGCGCGCCGATGCGGTGCGCAATCTGCTGGTGCTGTCGCTGCAGCGCTCCAAGGACATCCAGGCGATGGGCCTGGGCGCCGAGCGGCCGGTCGCCGACAACGCCACGCCGGAAGGCCGCGCCCGCAACCGCCGGGTCGAAATCATTCTCCAGGCGCCGGCGCAGGCCGGGCAACCGCAACCCTGAGGTCCGTCATGTACTGGATATTCCGCATCTTCGGCCGGCTGTTCTCGATCCTGTTCTCGCGCGAACTGTGGCTGTTCCTGGCGATGCTGCTGGTGCTGGCGCTGATCTGGGCTTATGGGCCGGCGCTGGACATCAACGGCTGGCGACCGCTGGAAACCCGACTGTGGCGTTATGTCCTCAGCGGGGCGATCGTGCTGTATTGGCTGGTCCGTCTGCTGCGCCGCTGGCGTTGGTCGCAGACCGCCGGAGCGCAGGTGCTGGAGCGGGTGCGCCAGCCCGGCCGGTACAAGCGCGAGCCGGGCGCCCCGCGCGAGGTCGCTCCCGATCCATTGCGCGCCGGTTTCGATGACGCCTTGCGCAAGCTCGCCGCCATGCCGTCGGAAGCGCACAGCGCGTGGGGGAGACTGCTCGACCGGATCAGCCAGCAGTATCGCTATCGGCTGCCCTGGTTCCTGGTCGTCGGCGGGCCCGACGCAGGCAAGACCTCGGCCCTGCTGCGCGCGGGGATCGACCTGCCCGACCCGGACGCCGACCCGGCCGGCCTGTTCTCGGATCACGCCGGCGACGGCGACTACGCCTGGCTGTTCTCCAATCAGGCCGTGCTGATCGACGCGCCGGGCCAGGCGTTCGACGCCGACGGCCGGGCCGACGGCGAAGCCGGCGACGGCCGCTGGCAGCAGCTGCAAACGCTGCTGCGCAAATACCGCAGCCGGCAACCGCTCAACGGCGTGGTGCTGACCGTATCCCTGCCGGCCCTGCTCGGCCTCGACGAGCGCGGCCGCATGCGCCAGGCGGTGCTGTTGCACCGCCGCCTGCTCGACCTGCAGGCGCGGCTGGCATTCCGGATTCCGGTGTATCTGCTGCTGACCAAGCTCGACGGTGTGCAGGGCTTCCGCGAATACTTCGATGGCCTCGACCGCAACGCGCGCGAGCAGGCCTGGGGCTTCGCCTTCCCGACGCAACTCTCGCCGGAGCAGGCGATCAAGCGTTTCGACGCCGAGTTCGGCCTGCTCGCCGACCGCTTGCACATCGGCGTGCACGACGTGCTGGAACGCGAGCCGGAACTCGACGATCGCTGGGCGGCGTACGTATTCCCGCAACAGTTTTCGACATTGGGGCCGGTGCTGAAGGAGTTCTTCGCGCGCGTGTTCGCGGCGTCGAAGTTCGAGTCCGGGTTGTGGCCACGCGGCGTCTACTTCAGCAGCGCCGCGCAGCATCAAGCGATCATCGACCGGGTGTCGGACCCCAATTTGCCGGGTCTGACCGCGCTGCCGGCACGCACGCCGCGTCCCGGCGCGGGCCAAGGCTTGTTCCTCAAGCGCTTTTTTTCCGACGTCGTGTTCGCCGAATCGGGGTTGGCCGGCACGCATCCGTCATGGCGACGTCGCCATCTGTGGGGGCACGTCGCCGCCTGCGTGCTGATCGCCGCGACGCTGAGCCTGGCGGTATGGGGCTGGACCCTGTCCTACCGCAACAACCGCGGTTATCTGCAGGAAGTCGCGCAGCGCGCCGAGCACTTCGAGCGCACCTCGCCCAAACGCATCGCCCTGCCCAGCGGCGCGGTCCAGCCCTTGTCGCCGTTGCTCGACACCTTGCTGGCCCTGCCGCAGAGCCCGGGCCTGGACACCGCCGCTCCGCCGCTGAGCTACCGCTTCGGCCTCTACCAGGGCGCGCGGGCGCAGGGCGCCGGCGACGCCCTGTACCGCCGCGCCCTGGTCGAGAAACTATTGCCGCAGGTCGCCGTGCGCCTGCGCGACATCCTCGCCGACGCGCCGGCCGAGGACGTGGAGTACTCCTACCAGGCCTTGAAGGCCTATCTGATGCTGTACGACGGCGAACACTACGACGCCGCGTTCCTCGCCGCCTGGCTCAACTGGAACATCGAGCGCAACTTGCCGGCGACGATCACCAGCGAGCAGATCAAGACCATGGAGGCGCACATCGGCCGCTTGCTCGAGCCCGGCGCGCTGCGCTCGCCGTACCCGGTCGATCGCGGCCTGGTCGACGCCACGCGCATGCGCATCACCCAGGTGCCGATCAGCCAGCGCGCCTATCAGCGCCTGCGCCGCAAGCTGCTGCGCACGATCGAGATGGACCCGATCACCTACGTCAGCACCGGCGGCCCGCAGGCCAGCCTGGTGTTCCGCCGTCGCAGCGGACGCCCGCTGACCGAAGGCATCCCCGGGCTGTACAGCTACCGCGGCTATTGGGAGGTGTTCAACAAGCAGGTTTCCAGCGCCACGTCCGATCTGGAGAAGGACGATGCCTGGGTGCTCGGCGTGCGCCAGTTGCAGGGCCTGGACGACATCGCCCGGCGACGCCTGGTCGGCGAGGTCAAGCGCGAGTACTTCAACGACTACGTCAAGGTCTGGGATGAATACCTGGACGATCTCAGCCTCGCCGGCAGCGAATCCTTGGCCGAAAGCATCCAGATCGCGCGGGTGCTGTCCTCGCCCGACTCGCCGTTGAAACTGTTCCTGCAATCGGTGGCGCGCGAGACCCAGCTGCTGCGCGGGCGCATCGGCGATCGGCGTTCCCTGCTCGGCCGCGCCCAGGAGGGCATCAGCCAGGCCCAGCAGGCATTGACCGACGTGTTCGGCGACGCGCTGCCGACTCGCCGCCGCCCGGTCGAGACCCAGCGCTATCTGGAAAGCATCGTCGACGACCACTTCGATCCGCTGCGGCGCATGGTCGCCGGCAACGCTCCGGACGGCAGCGGCCCGTCGGCGCTGGACGGCACGCTCAAGACCATCGACGAGCTCTACAGCTATCTCAACTCGACCCAGTCCGCGCAGGCCACCGGCAGCCCGCCGCCGCCGCCGGACGTGCTGAGCAAGTTGCAATCCGAAGCCGGGCGCATGCCGATACCGTTGCGGCAGATGTTCGACGAACTGTCCGGCATCACCACCCGCCAGGTCAGCGGCGTCGGCCGCAGCAGCCTGATCGGCAACGCCGAAGCCTCGGTCGGCCGTCAGTGCCGGCAGATCATCCAGGGCCGCTATCCGTTCGTGCGCGACGCCGAGCGCGAAGTCTCGGCCGAGGACTTCGCCCGTCTGTTCGCCCCCGGCGGGCTGATGGATGCCTTCTACCAGAAGCACCTGGCCGAGCGCATCGACATGGGCACCCAGCCGTGGTCGTTCCGCGACCCCGGCGCCGGCGCCGAGCCGATGGATGCCGCGCTGCCGCTGGCGTTCCAGCGCGCGGAGGTGATCCGCGACGTTTTTTTTCCCTCGGGTGAGCGCATGCCTTCGGTCCGCCTGCGGCTCACCCCGATCGACCTGGACCCCGGCATCGAACAGTACCAGCTGAACATCGACGGCCAGACCCTGCGCTACGCGCACGGCCCGCCGACCCCGGCGACCATGACCTGGCCCGGGCCGCGCGGCAGCGCGACCGCGCAATTGCAGCTCAGCCCCGGCACCGATGCGATCCGCACCGAAGGCACTTGGGCCCTGCACCGATTGTTCCAGCGCGGCCGGATCAAACCCGGCGCGGCGCCGGAGGATTTCGTCGTGTCCTACGGTTTCGGCGGCCGCAAGCTGTCGCTGCGAGTCAACGTCAGCGGCAGCCGCAATCCGTTCCACCTCGCCGAACTGGAGTCTTTCGTCTGTCCTTGAAGGCTGTGCGCCCTCGCCTCGCGAGCGCCGCCCCATCCCCTGGAGTCTCGTCATGAAATTGATCCTCATCGGCCGGCCCGGCACGGCCTGCGAAAGCGACCGAGCGGTGCAGTTCGACCACGACGGCGGCACTCTCGGCGCCGCGCCCGATAACGACCTGGTCCTGAGCGCCGTCGACGGCAACGTCGCCCCACGCCAGGCCAGCGTGGCGCGCGGACGCGGCGAATGGCGGTTGCGCAACGAGGGCCAGCGTTTCGTCGTCGTCAATGGCCGCTGGCTGGAATGCGGCGCCGAGCGGGCGCTCGCCGATCACGACATCATCGAAATCGGCGATCACGTGCTGATGGTCGAAGACACGGGCCTGGCCAAGGAAGCCGCGGAGGCGGAGGCCCTACCGCCGCCGTCATCGGCCCCGGCCGACAATCCCTTGCGCGCCTACCCGGCCGACGAGCCCGGCGTGCCGGCATCGCCGCTGGACGAACGCGCCGGCGCCGGGCTGGACCCGGCCGAGCTGCTCAACACGCCGTTGGACCCGCTGAGCCTGTTTCCCGGCGCCGGCCATAGCGTGGGCGGCACTGGCCTGGACTTGTTCGATCCCGGCGAACCGCTGTCCCCGCTCGACCCGACCGCGGCGGCGTTCGCGGCCGAAACGCCGCGCGCATCCGACGCCGGCTTCGGCCTGCGCGCGGTCCAGGACACGATGCCCGAATTCTCCGGGCCGATGCAGATACGCATCGCCGATCAGGCCGCGGCGGCCGATGCGCCACCGCTGCGCGACGAGAGCGGACTCGCCGCCGCGTTGCAAGCGTTCGCGATCGAGACCGTACCGTCGGCGGTGGCCGACGAAGTTGCACCGCGCGGCGCCGGCGCGGCGCCCGCAACCTCGTCCTCCGATGCGGCACAGCAGGCCGCCGGGCCGCACGAGAGCATGCCGTCCGAAACCGCTCCGGCATCGACACCGCAGGTCGGCGCGGCGCTGATCGCTTCGCTGGGGACGCCGTTGGCCGCTCCGGCCGCCGCACGGTTCGCCGCAGCGCCGCCGGTTACGGCGACCGCCCCGGAGTTGGTCGAACAGCATTGCAGCCTGGCGCGCGCCTTTCTCGATGGCGCCGGCGCCGACATCCATGCGGCCCAGGACCAATACAGCCTGGACTTCATGCACCGTCTTGGCGGGTTGGTGCGCAACCTGCGCATGCTGGCCGGCGCCGGCGGATGAATCCGCGATGCAAGCGCGGGCCGGACGGATCGGAGGCGTTCGGCTCGAACATGGGCGCCGGCGGGGCGCGGTGCGAGACTTGAGAGCAAATCCCCCGCCCCCTTTCAAAGGGAGATGGCTTGGAGAACGGCTTGGAGGGAGTGTGCTTGATCGGGTGCCCGATAGCCGGTAGGTTCGGCCAACGTCGTCTTGCGTCGATCCGATCCGCTGCGACCCGGTCGCAACGCAGCATGCAGGCGGCATCCGTCGATGCGGCTTTTCGCGCCCGTGCATGGAGGCCATCGTGCCCACATTGAACGCTTCGGACCTGCGCCCCTTCATCCCGGCACAGGACTTCGCCCTGTCCAAACGCTTCTACGCCGCGCTGGGCTGGGACACCCGCGACGTCGACCGCGGGTTGGCCCTGGTAAGCCTGGGCGAAGAACAGCACTTCTACATCCAGGATTACTACCGCAAGGACATCGCCGAGAACACCATGCTGCACCTCACCGTCGACGACGCACCGGCCTGGCACGCGCACGTCGCCGCGGTCCTGCGCGACGGCGACTTCGCCCAGGCCCGAGTGCAACCGCCGCGCCGACAGGACTACGGCGCCAGCGTGGTGTTCGTGCACGACCCGTCCGGCGTGCTGCTGCATCTGTGCCAGTGGGATCGCTGATGCGGGTAGCGACTGCGCCCTTCGATCCGCGTCGGCCTGCTCGTCGCTGGCGCGTGCGGCCACGGCGGGGCTGCAGCATGGCCTCGAGGAGACTTACAACGCCTCGCGATGGGTGACGACCAGCTGCACCGCTTCGCCGCCGCGATAATCGTCCGGCTCCAGCCGATAAGCGATCCGCACCCACGACGGAGGTTTGTTGCCGTCCCAGCCGCCGAACTCGATCGCGTTCAGCCGCAGGCCGTCGCGGCCGAGTTCGAGCTTGAGATGACGCTCGCCGATCACCCGCCACGACAGCACTTCGAATTCGCCGTCGAATTGCGGCTCTGGAAAGCCCTGGCCCCAGGGGCCGCCGTCGCGCAGGCATTCGGCGTGGCGACGGTCGAACTCGGCCGGTTGCAGTTCGCCGTCGCTGAGGATGTCGGCCTGCAGCAGTTCCGGGGTCAGCAGGCGCTGCGCGCAGGCTTCAAAGGCTACCCGGAACGCGTCGAAGGCCTCGCGCCGCAGCGACAGGCCGGCGGCCATGGCGTGGCCGCCGAAGCGTTCGATCAGTTCGGGATGCAACGCGGCCACGTCGGCCAGCGCGTCGCGGATATGGAAGCCCGGGATCGAGCGCGCCGAGCCGCGCAGTTGGTCGCTGCCGGGCTCGGCCGGGGCGAACGCGATCGCGGGGCGGTGCAGCCGCTCCTTCATCTTCGATGCGACCAGGCCGACCACGCCGGGATGCCAGTCCTCGTCGTAAAGGCATACCGCCAGCGGCGCGCTGTCGGCGTCGAGGGCCACGCGCGCGAAGGCGACCTGCGCCTCGTCGGTCATCTGCTGCTGCACCGCGCGGCGTTCGGCGTTGATCTCGTTCAGGGTGGCGGCGATCTCGCGCGCCTGGCGGGCATCGTCGGTAAGCAAGCACTCGATGCCGAGCGCCATGTCTTCCAGTCGCCCGGCGGCATTGAGCCGCGGCCCCACCGCGTAGCCGATGTCGGCCGCGGTCAGCCGCCGGTAATCGCGCTGCGACACCTCGATCAGCGCGCGCAGGCCGGCGCAGCCTTGGCCCGCGCGCAGGCGGCGCAGGCCGGCGGCGACCAGGGCGCGGTTGTTGGTGTCCAGCGGCACCAGGTCGGCGACCGTGCCGACCGCGACCAGGTCCAGCAGCGCGCTCAGGTCCGGGCCCTTGCCGTCGGCGAAGACGCCAGCCTCGCGCAGGCGGCGCCGCAGCGCCAACAGCACGTAGAACATCACCCCGACGCCGGCCAGCATCTTGCTCGGGAAACCGTCGCCGGGCTGGTTGGGGTCGACGATGGCGTCGGCCTCGGGCAGGCGCTCGCCGGGCAGATGATGGTCGGTGACCAGCACCTGCCAGCCGCGCGCGCGCGCCGCGGCGATGCCGGCATGGCAGGCGATGCCATGGTCGACGGTGACCAGCAGGTCGGGTTGCAGCGACGCCAGTTCCTCAACCAGCGCGGGCGACAGCCCATAACCGTGCACGATGCGGTTCGGCACCGCATGCGATACGCGCTGCGCGCCGAGCATGCGCAGGCCGCGCACGCCGACCGCGCAGGCGGTGGCGCCGTCGCAGTCGAAATCCCCGACCACCAGGATATGGCGCTGCACCGCGATCGCCTCGGCCAGCAACTGCGTCGCCCGTTCCAGCCCGAGCAGTCCGTCGGGCGGCAGCAGCTGGGTCAGCTTGGGCTGTGCGCGGGCCGCGTCGGTGGCGCCGCGCGCGGCGTAGATGCGCTGCAGCAGCGGCGGAATGCTGTCGGGAAAATCGCCCGCGCCGATCGGCGGGCGGCGACGCAGACGCGCAGCCGGCTTCATTGCGCCGGCTCGGCGTCCAGCAACGCGCGCAACGGCTTGCGCCAGAAGCGCCAGCGTTGCGAACGCGCCAGTTCGAAGCGTTCGCCGTCGGCGAAACCCAACACGGCGCGGTCGATGGCGCCGGCATCCAGCGCCTGCCCGATCGGCTCCAGCCAGTCGCGCTGCACCAGGGCCAGGTCGCGCATCGCGCGCAGGTCGAACAGGCCGGCGCCCTCCCCGCCGCTCCATCGCGGCGGCAGCGCTTCGGCGCGCACGCCGGCCAGCGCGCCGAACGCGGTCAGCGCTTCATCGTCGCTGAAGACTTCCGCGTAATCGCTGCGCACGTGGTCGGGCAGCACGCCCGCGCCCCAGAACCACAGCGAATTGATCGGCGCCAGCCCGGCGGCGATACGCTGAGCGTTGTGCGGATGATTGTGCAGCACCACCTGCGCTTCGCTGAGCAGGCCGCGCCAGCGCCGGCCTTCGGCGCCGTCGCCCTCGGGCAAGTGCTGGAACAGGTCCTCGCCCAGCGCCTGCTCCGGCGAGGCGAAGCGCGGCAAGCGCGCCTCGCGCGGCAGGCACAGGTACCAGCGGCTCGGGCTGGGCGCGTCGATCGGAAAACCGGCGTCGCCGAACAGGGGCCGCAGCGCCGGCAGCAAGGCGGCGCTGTCGCGTTCGCTCAGCGCCAGGGCCTGGCCGTAGGCGAGCAGGCGCGCGCCGTTGATGTCCGGGCGCACATAGGCCGGGTCGGCGCGCAGCCAGGCCGCATGCGCGGCGTCGCCGGCATCGCGCTGGCGGGTCACCGCCGCGACCGGCCAGCCGCGCGGCAGGATGTCGAACGCGCGCGCGGCCTGATCGGCCGCCTCGACGCTGCGGTCGGCGCGGCCGAGGCGGCGGCCGAAGGCCTCGCCGAAACGCTGGCCGCCGAAGCGCGCGCGCGCCGGCAACAGGACGGTGACGGAATTCATGCGCGCGGCGTCGGGCTCAGCCCTGGTAGCTGACGCCGACGATCTCGTATTCGCGGGTGCCGCCCGGCGCTTCGATGACGACGCTGTCGCCTTCGTTCTTGCCGATCAGGGCGCGCGCCACCGGCGAGGAGATCGCGATCAGGCCCTGCTTGATGTCGGCTTCCAGGTCGCCGACGATCTGGTAGGTCTTTTCCTCGTCGGTATCGACGTCGGCCAGTTCGACGGTGGCGCCGAACACGACCTTGGAACCGGCGTTGAGCTGGCTGATGTCGATGATCTGGGCATGCGACAGCTCGGCCTCGAGCTGCTTGATGCGGCCTTCGATGAAGCCCTGCTGTTCGCGGGCGGCGTGGTACTCGGCGTTCTCCTTGAGGTCGCCGTGCGCGCGCGCTTCGGCGATCGCGTTGATCACCGCCGGCCGCTTGACCGTCTTGAGTTCGTCCAGCTCGGCGCGCAGACGCTGCGCGCCCTTCGCGGTCATGGGTGCTCTCATTGCCTTCCTCTCGCCGGACGCCGCCGGCCCATCGTGTGTGACTGTAACGGCATTGTGCCGGGAACAGGCCGGCTTGGCACCCCGCTGCGGGGCGCCTGCGTGGAACGTGTGACCGATCGCGGGGATTTGCGCCTGGCCCTGCGCCGGGCTGGCCGGCCGCAGGGCGTTTCGCCGTGGCGCGTACGCCGGCGCGGACGCGCCGGCGAACGGCCCCTGTCGCGGCCTCGCTCAGGCCGCGCCGATCTGCGCGTGCAGCTCCTGCAGCGACCACACCGGGCCCTGGCCGCGGTAGTCGAGCGAGTTGACCAGGGCGCGCGCGCCCGACACGGTGGTCGAGTACGTCACCCGCTGCTGCAAGGCCTCGCGGCGGATCGAGAACGAGTCCGAGATCGCCTGGCGGCCTTCGGTGGTGTTGATGATGTAGACGATCTCGCCGTTCTTGATCAGGTCGACGACTTGCGGACGGCCTTCGGTGACCTTGTTGACCACTTCGCAGGCCACGCCGTGCTCGCTCAGGAAGACCTGGGTGCCGCGGGTGGCGACCAGGCTGTAGCCGCGGCGCACCAGCTCCTGCACCACCGGCAGCACGCGCTGCTTGTCCGGGTCGCGCACCGAGACGAACACCTTGCCGACCGGCGGCGCCTTGATGCCGCCGGCCTCCTGGGCGCGCGCCATCGCCGCGCCGAAGTTCTTGCCCACGCCCATGACTTCGCCGGTCGAGCGCATTTCCGGGCCGAGGATCGGGTCGACGCCCTGGAACTTGGCGAACGGGAAGATCGCTTCCTTGACCGAGTAGTAGTCCGGCACGATCTCTTCGACCGCGTCCTGCGAGGTCAGGGTCTGGCCGACCATGCAGCGCGCGGCGATCTTGGCCAGGGCCATGCCGGTGGCCTTGGACACGAACGGCACGGTGCGCGAGGCGCGCGGGTTGACCTCGATCAGGAAGATGGTCTCGTTGCCGTCGGCGTCGGTCTGGATCGCGAACTGGGTGTTCATCAGCCCGACCACCTTGAGCGCCTTGGCCAGCGCCACCACCTGCGCGCGCAGCTTTTCCTGCGTGGCCGGCGACAGCGAGTACGGCGGCAGCGAGCAAGACGAGTCGCCCGAATGCACGCCGGCCTCTTCGATGTGCTCCATCACCCCGCCGATCAGCACCCGGCCCTCGCGGTCGGCGATCACGTCGACGTCGACTTCGACCGCGTTGTCGAGGAAACGGTCCAGCAGCACCGGCGAATCGTTGGAGACCTTGACCGCGTCGCGGATGTAACGGGTCAGGTCGGTGTCGGAGTAGACGATTTCCATCGCCCGGCCGCCGAGCACGTAGCTCGGACGCACCACCAGCGGATAGCCGATCTGGCCGGCCAGGGCCAGGGCCTCGTCGGGGTTGCGCGCGGTGCGGTTGAGCGGCTGAGCCAGGCCCAGTTCCTGCACCAGCTTCTGGAAGCGCTCGCGGTCCTCGGCCAGGTCGATGCTGTCCGGGGTGGTGCCGATGATCGGCACGCCGTTGGCTTCCAGCGCGCGCGCCAGCTTCAGCGGGGTCTGGCCGCCGTACTGCACGATCACGCCCTTGGGCTTCTCCAGGTCGGCGATCTCGAGCACGTCCTCCAGGGTCAGCGGCTCGAAGTACAGGCGGTCGGAGGTGTCGTAGTCGGTCGACACGGTCTCCGGGTTGCAGTTGACCATGATGGTCTCGTAGCCGTCCTCGCGCAGGGCCAGGGCGGCATGGACGCAGCAGTAGTCGAACTCGATGCCCTGGCCGATGCGGTTGGGGCCGCCGCCGAGGACGATGATCTTGTCGCGGCCGGTCGGCGCGGCCTCGCACTCGTCCTCATAGGTCGAGTACATGTAGGCGGTGGTGGTGGCGAACTCGGCCGCGCAGCTGTCCACGCGCTTGTACACCGGGCGCACCTTGAGCGCGCGGCGCAGGATGCGCACCGCGGTCTCGTCGGTGCCGGTGAGCTGGGCGATGCGCGCGTCGGAGAAACCCTTGCGCTTGAGCGCGCGCATGCGCGCCTGGTCGAGCGCGGCCAGGCCTTGCTCGGCGACTTCGCGCTCGGTTGCTATCAGTTCTTCGATCTGGTCCAGGAACCAGGGATCGACGAACGACAGCGCGTGCACGTCTTCCACGCTCAAGCCGGCGCGGAACGCGTCGCCGATGTAGAACATGCGCTCCGGGCCGGGCTCCTTGAGCTCGCGCTTGAGCCGGGCCAGGTCGTCCTCGCTGCCCAGGTCCAGGCCGGTCGGGTCGAGGCCGACCTTGCCGGTCTCCAGGCCGCGCAGGGCCTTGTGCAGCGACTCCTGGAAGGTGCGGCCCATCGCCATGACTTCGCCGACCGACTTCATCTGCGTGGTCAGGCGCGCGTCGGCCTGCGGGAACTTCTCGAACGCGAAGCGCGGGATCTTGGTGACGACGTAGTCGATGCTCGGCTCGAACGAGGCCGGGGTGGCGCCGCCGGTGATCTCGTTGCGCAGTTCGTCCAGGGTGTAGCCGACCGCGAGCTTGGCGGCGATCTTGGCGATCGGGAAGCCGGTGGCCTTGGACGCCAGCGCCGAGGAGCGCGACACGCGCGGGTTCATCTCGATCACCACGACGCGGCCATTCTTGGCGTTGATGCCGAACTGGACGTTGGAGCCGCCGGTGTCGACGCCGATCTTGCGCAGCACCGCGATCGAGGCGTCGCGCAGGCGCTGGTACTCCTTGTCGGTCAGGGTCTGCGCCGGGGCGACGGTGATCGAGTCGCCGGTGTGCACGCCCATCGCGTCGAAGTTCTCGATCGAACAGACGATGATGCAGTTGTCCGCCTTGTCGCGGACCACTTCCATCTCGAATTCCTTCCAGCCCAGCACCGATTCCTCGACCAGCACTTCGGTGGTCGGCGACAGCTCCAGGCCGCGGTTGACGATCTCGATCAGCTCCTCGCGGTTGTAGGCGATGCCGCCGCCGCTGCCGCCGAGGGTGAACGAGGGACGAATGATGGTCGGGTAGCCGACCCGGGTCTGGATGTCGAGCGCTTCTTCCAGGGTGTGCGCGACTTCGGCCTTGGGGCATTCCAGGCCGATTTCCTTCATCGCCACGCGGAACAGCTCGCGGTCCTCGGCCATCCGGATCGCCTCGCGCGAGGCGCCGATCAGCTCGACGCCGTACTTCTCCAGCACGCCGTGGTCGGCCAGGTCCAGCGCGCAGTTGAGCGCGGTCTGGCCGCCCATGGTCGGCAGCAGCGCGTCGGGCCGTTCCTTGGCGATGATCTTCTCGACCGTCTGCCAGTTGATCGGCTCGATGTACACGGCGTCGGCCATGTTCGGGTCGGTCATGATCGTGGCCGGGTTGGAGTTGACCAGGACCACGCGGTAGCCCTCGTCGCGCAGCGCCTTGCACGCCTGCGCGCCGGAGTAGTCGAACTCGCAGGCCTGTCCGATCACGATCGGGCCGGCGCCGATGATCAGGACGGTTTTGATGTCGGTACGCTTGGGCATGTGATCCTCAGTAAAGTCGTTCCTGCCACGTCTCGGGGACGCGCCAGGTGATCTGGTCGGGCGATCGCGCATCGATCGCCCCGTGGTCGACCGCGGCGCGAACCTCGCGCTGCATCGCGGCCCAGGTCGGAGCGGCGGCGCCGAGGCGCGCGCCGATCCGGTTGTTGTGGGCGTCCATCGCCCGGCTCGGGTTGCCCTCGCCGCCCCGCTCCATCACCGCCGTGACCCAGTCCACGCAGCGCGGCGACAAGGTGTAGGCGACGACCGCGCTGGCCAGGCTGTGCCGGTAGGCATCCGCCGGGCCGTTGCGTCCGCCCGGCAGATTCGCGCCGAACCACTGCGCATACACCGCGCTCAGCACGAACGCCGGGTAGGCGGCGAGCAGCGCCAGCACCGCCAACGCGGGCCGGCGCCAGCGGCGTCGGCGCAACGGCGGCGAGGCCAGCGCGCTCACAGTTGCACCATCTCCACCCCGCAGCGGCTCAGGCTCTGCAAGCGCAGCCATTGCTTGGCCGTTGCGGAGGGCGCCGCGAACGGCGTCGCCTTGCCCAGCGCTTCGGCCGCCGGGCTGTCGAGATAGGCCAGCACCTGCTTCTGTTCCGAAGGCGACAGCGACTCGAAGAACGTGTCCAGCCCCGGGTCCGAATGCAGGGCCGCCGGCACCGAATCCAACAGCGCCTGGCGCGCGTGGGCGAAAAACTTGCGTCCGGCCGGGGTAGCGGCGAACCGCAGCACGTACTGCACATGCCGCTGGTCGCCGATGCTGGCCGCCATCGCCCGCCGCTGGTCCGCCTGCAGCACCGGCTGCAGCAGCCCGCGCACGCAGGCCTTCTGCGCCGGCTTGTAGCGGCTGTACTTCGGGTGGCGGGTGAAATACCCGTCGAAAATCCTGTCGATCGCCGCCTTGAAGCCGAGCACCTCCATCAGGCGCGCGGTCTGGGCATCGCTCGGCGGCACCGCCCACGCCATGGCCATCGGCGCCGCAACCAGCGCCGAGACCATGAGGGACAGCACCAGCGCGATTTTCATGCGGCCTGTTCCATCGACTGCACGAAGCGGTCGAACAGCGGCGACACGTCGTGCGGGCCGGGGCTGGCTTCCGGGTGGCCCTGGAAGCTGAACGCCGGTGCGTCGGTCAGGGCGATGCCCTGGTTGCTGCCGTCGAACAGCGAGCGGTGGGTCACCCGCACGTTGGCCGGCAGGCTGGCCTCGTCGACCGCGAAGCCGTGGTTCTGCGAGGTGATCATGACCCGGCCCGAGTCCAGGTCCTGGACCGGGTGGTTGGCGCCGTGGTGGCCGAACTTCATCTTCAGGGTCTTGGCGCCGGAGGCCAGCCCGAGCAACTGATGACCCAGGCAGATGCCGAAGGTCGGGATCTTGCGGGCGACGAATTCCTTGATCGCGGCGATCGCGTAATCGCAGGGCTCCGGGTCGCCGGGGCCGTTGGACAGGAACACACCGTCCGGATTCAGCGCCAGCACCTCGGCGGCCGGGGTCTGCGCCGGCACCACGGTGACCCGGCAGCCGCGCTCGGCGAGCATGCGCAGGATGTTGAGCTTGACGCCGAAGTCGTAGGCGACCACATGGAAGCGCGGCGGCGCGTCGACGAAGGCGTTGCGGTCCAGGTCGAGCTGGCCGGCGGTCCATTCGTAACGCTCGCGGGTGCAGACTTCCTTGGCCAGGTCCATGCCTTTCAGGCCGGGGAACTTGCGCGCGGCTTCGAGCGCCTTCTCGACATTGATCTCGCCCGCCATCAGCGCGCCGTTCTGGGCGCCGGTGTCGCGCAGCAGGCGGGTCAGCTTGCGGGTGTCGATGTCGGCGATCGCGACCACGCCGCGCTCGCTCAGCCACTGCGGCAGCGCGACCTGGCTGCGCCAGTTGCTCGGCCGGCGCGGCACATCGCGCACGATCAGGCCCGAGGCCCAGACCTGGCGCGCCTCGTCGTCCTGGTCCGTGCAGCCGGTGTTGCCGACGTGCGGATAGGTCAGCGTCACCAGCTGGCGCGCATACGAGGGGTCGGTGAGGATTTCCTGGTAGCCGGTGATGGCGGTGTTGAATACGACTTCGCCGACGCTGAGGCCGGGCGCGCCTACGGAAACGCCCTCGAACACGGTTCCGTCTTCGAGGGCGAGGATTGCGGGTTGGGTCACGGGGGTCGCCTTGGCTGCCGAAGGATCTGATCCCGTGCGCGACTGCGGCAGAACGCAAGTTGCAGCAAAGCGCGGACGCGGTGCTGGACCGGTCCGGCGTTCGGGATTCAGGCGAGCCGGAATTGTAGCGGCGAAGGCCTCCGGGCGCCAGCGTTTGCGCAGCCGGATTCGTCCCGGGCCGGCCTCGGCGCGGCCCGATCGCGACCGCCGTTCAGGCGCTTGCGCGCGCCGGCCGCCGCGCGGCGGGCGCCCATACGGCCCACCTCGACGCCGGCGCGGCCGGCCAAAAAAACCCCTCCCGGCTGCGCCCTGCCCCGTTCCGGCGAGGTTCGCGACGGCCCGCGCCGGCCGCCTCGCCGGCTCAGCCGGGGAGGCCCGGGCCCGCGCGGCCCGGGCCGGCGGCCGGTGCCACGGCGTTCACGTTCCCAGCGAGGGCTTGTAGGTCGCGACCAGGTCCTGCATGCGGATGCTCTGGTCGTCGGAGAACGTGTTCATGCACGAATCGTAGCTGTAATCCATGAAGTTGGTGATCGGGTCCAGGCCGCCGCCCGGGCAACTGTCGCGGCCGACCGGACAGCCGGAGCTGGGGCCGGCCTGCGGCGGCGTGTCGGCCACGTAGTCGCCCGGCTCGCTGCAACCGCCCTCGAAAGTGTGCTCCAGGCCGAGGTGATGGCCGACCTCGTGGGTGACGGTGTCGCCTTCGTTGTAGTTGGTCGAGGCGCCGCCCGGCAGCGAGGAATGCAGCACGACCACGCCGTGGCGCTTGGACGACTCGGGATAGCTGTCGGGCAGATAGGCGTAACCCAGGTAGCCGCCGGGCTTGCAGGTGTAGATGTTGACGTTGCGCGCCGGGTTCACCGCCAGCGCGTTCTTCATCTTCATCTCGTTGCTGAGGCAGTTGCCGTACCAGGTGTTGTTCTTGGTCCGCGTCACTCCGGCCAGGACGAACTGGAAGCCGCGCCCGGCGTAGGCGGCGTTGAGCACCTGCATCTGCTGGGCGATGCGCGCGTCGCTGACGTCGCCGGTGTTGTCGGTGCGGGTGACCACGTGGAACCAGACCGGCACGGTCTTGCTCGCGGCGCCCGCGCCCCACGCGCCGTTGCGCAACGGCGAGGCGGCGCGCAGTTGCTGCAGGCGGCGCTCGACGTCGCGCCGGCGTTGCGGCGTCGACGCCGGTGCGCCGCAGCGCAGGCCCTCGCGCTGGAAACCGTGTTCGTCGACGATCTGGATCAGCGGCTGGCGCTGGTAGCCGTCGGCGCCGGCCAGCACGGTTTCGACGTCGCCGGCGGCGGCCGGCCCGACCAGCAGCGACGCGGCGAAAGCACCGGCCGCGAACATCCCGTTCTTGCCCATGATCTGCCTCCCGAAAAGTGAAAACGCCGCGGGTCCGCGGCGCTTTCACTGTGCTCCGGCGCCGGCCGCGCCGGCCGTGCGATTCGCGCCGCAGGCCCGGCACGGAGCGCGGGCGGCATCACAGATTGGGAAACATCAGCTCGGCCAGGCCGTAGCGCCCTGGCGCCTGGTGCGCCACCCGCAGCGCCGCCTCCAGCGCGCCGCGAGCGAAGATGTCGCGGTTGGTGGCGCGGTGGATCAGCTCCAGGCGTTCGCCGGCCGCGGCGAACTGCACCGTATGTTCGCCGACGATGTCGCCGGCGCGCAGGCTGGCGTAATGCGGCGCCGCGCCGCGACCGATCTCCGCCGCCGCGCCGAGGTGCAAAGCCGTGCCCGAGGGCGCGTCGAGCTTGCGGGTGTGGTGCGCCTCGATCACGTCGCAGTCCCAGCCCGGCAACGCAGCGGCGGCGCGCCGCACCAGTTCGGTCAGCACCGCCACGCCAAGGCTGTAGTTGGCCGCCCACACCACCGCGATGCCGCTGGCAGCCTCGTTGATCGCCGCGTTCTGGGCCGAGCTCAGGCCGGTGGTGCCCGAGACCAAGGCCTTGCCGCGGCGCGCGCACAACGCCAACACCGGGTCGAAGCCCTGCGGCAGGCTGAAATCGATCGCCACGTCGAACTCCGGCGCGCCGTCGAGCTCGGCGGAGGCGAACTGCGGCACCCCGTCGACCACCCGTTGGGTCGGCTGCGAACGCGAGAAGGCGGCGACGACCTGCAGGTCGTCGCGCTCGGCCGCCAGACGCAACAAGGCCTGGCCCATGCGCCCGGAGGCGCCGTGAATCAACAGTCGTAGGGGTGCGCTCATGCGCTTACGCTACCGGCTGCGCCGCCGCAACGGCAAGCGCAGCGGCGGGCTTCATTGCTGGTAGACCACCTGCGCCTTCAGGTTCGGCCGCACTTTGCGCGCGAAATCGCGATAGGTCCGGTTGTATTCGTTGCTGCACACCGGACCGGCGGTCGCATCCTCGATCACCCGGCTCGCCTCCAGCACCTGGCCGTCGAGCTTGTAGCGCGCCACGTAGCTGGAATCGCCGGAGCGCAGGCTCAGGTCCGGCGGCACGGCGATGACCTTGACCGTCTTCGGGAACTCGATCCGGTAGATCTCCTCCGAGCGTCCGCCGCCGCAGGTGCCGTCGCCGGTCAGGGTGTCCAGCGCATCGGCGCCGGCGCTGCCGGTCAACGCCGACACCGGCATCGGATTGAAGAACAAGGGGCCGAGCGGGAACGCACCCGGCATCGGCATCGCTTCCTTGACCTCGAACTCGGCACGGTAGCGATGCTCGGCGCGCAAGGGCTTGGGGTCGTCCTGGGTGAAGCTGCCTTCTGCGGTGAGGCCGCTGGACTGGAACATCTTCTTGACCAGGCCCTTGGCGTCCTCGGCGCTGAGTTCGCGCAGGCCGGCGCGGCTGCTGATCGCCGGCAGGCCGGCCAGCTCGACCTCGACCTGGCCCTTGACCGAACCGTCCTCGAGGATGACCAGCCGGCTGACCATGCGCTGGCGGTTGCGCAGCGGCGCAAAGCCCGGCGTACGCGCGGCCAGGTCCGGCCGGTCGATGCGCAGCACCGGCTTGCCGGCGACGACCGCCGGCAGCTCGCCGAAGGGAATGCCCTTGGCGGTCGCATCGACGTACAGGTCCAGCCCCGGCAGATAGTTCAGCACGTGATTGACGCTGGCCACCACCGGCACCGACGGCAGGCTGTAGACGTTGCCGGCGTTGATCAAGGCCTGGGTCGATTCGATGCCCTTGGCCGACAGCAGCGCCTGCAGCAGGGTGGCGTGGTCTTTGCAATCGCCGAGGCGGTTATCGAGCACGAAGGCCTGATCGCGCGGCACCACCGCGCCCAGGCCGATGCAGTTGCCGCCGTAGTTGATCTGGGTCGACACCCATTCGTACAGCGCCTGAGCCACCTCGCGCGGGGCGATCTTGCCGGCGGCGATCTCGTCGGCCAGCTTGCGCACGCGCGCGCTGGGCTCGGCCTTGGGCAAGGCCCGCGCGGCATAGGCCCGGGCGATGTCGGCGTAGCCCGGGAAGGTCGAGAACGCGAACCCCGGGAAGCGCTCGACCTGGTACACCGAGTAGTCGTTGGTCTCGTCCTCGACCGGCTCGCGATTCTGGTAGCTCCACTCGATCAGGCGGCGGCCGCCGGCGACCTCATCGCGCACGGTTTTCAGCCCGCCGAAACCGCGCGCCTGCGCGGTCATCGCCGCCGGAGCGTCGATGCGCACGCGCACGTCGCCGTAGTAACGCTCGCTGCCGCCGAAACTTTCGATTTCGGAAAAATGCCCGTCGAACATCGGCTGGGTCGCGGTCAGGCGGTAATCGAGTACCACCGTGTCGCCGACCGCGACGTCGGGGAACACCACGCTGGTCGTGGCCTGGTCGGAAAACGCCGGGCCGCCGCCGGCGCGCCCTTCGTTGGTCTCGACCTGATAGTTCGACTTGGGCACCTCGACCCGGCGTCCGTCGGCCTTCTGGGTGTAGGCGGCGATCACGTCCAGGCGCTGCAGGCTGGCGCTGTAGCCGATCGAGCGGTGCTTGGCCGACTCGACCGCGCGCTCCTCCAGCACCTTCACCGCCATCTCCCGGCGTTCGGCATAGGCGCCGTTGGGTTCGACGCGGTAATCGACGTGCAGGCGCTCGATCCGCATCGGCTCGGCTTCGGCGGCCTTGGCCTTCGGCGCCTGCGCGGACGCGGCGGGCGCTGGATTCTGGGTCGTTTGTGCGCCGGCGGCAGCGGCCAGCAGGCTCAATGCGATCGCGGCCGACAGCCGCAACACGATGGTAGGCATCCTTTCGTCCCCGTTTCCCTGAAAGACGGCGCCGGACCGCGTCCGCGCACCGCGCCGCGATGGCGGCGCGCCTGTTCTACCACATCGCCGCGACGCCGCAAGCGGTCGCGAACGATGACGGATCGAGGCACATTGAATCGGCGGCCTGGGGTCGCGGTCGCGGCTTGCGACCGAAGGACATTCCCGCGGGACCTCGCTCCTACCCCGAGGACGCGGTTTCGATCGGTGGCAAGGCGTCCGACGGCGCTGCGCGTCCCGGGTCGCGGCTTACGCCGCTCCTACAGGAAGCGGCGACGCCCTGCCGTTCCTCCACAACGCTTCGGCCGCTCCCCCCTTTTTTAAAAGGGGCCAGGGGACTTGCCTTTGCTGTTGCTTTCGCTTCCGCGCCCCCTGCTCAAGGCCGGTGGAACTGCGCCAGCGCCCGGCGCAGCGAACCGCCGCCGGGCGAGATCAGGTCGGCGACGCGCCAGCAGCCGCGTTCTTGCACGAACAGCAGTTGCGCGCTGCGCTCGCTGCGTTCCTCGCCCAGGTCGAAGCGATAGGCCACGCGCACGCGATCCCTGCCCTCCGCCTCGAAGCGCGGGTTCGCGGCCTCGCCGTCTTGCGCGCCGAGCCAGGGATCGGCGTCGATCGCGCACAGCTCGCCACCGTCGCGGCAGGCATGCTCGCTGCGCAGCAACGCCAACAAGGGCGCGGCGACGACGTCGCCCAGGCGCTGCGGCGCCTGGTCCCAGAACAGGTAGTGCAAACGATAGAAGGACTGCGCCACCGCCGTCGGCGTGGCGCCGCTGCAGCCCGCGCCGGCTACGGCCGGCGCGGCGACACCTAAGACCAGCAGGCAGGCGGCCGCGCGCAGCGCGCAGCGCGCAGCGCGCGAGCGTCGGCTGCGATCTCGGGGTCGGGGTCGGGGTCGATGTTGCCGGGCGCAGGGGCATGCGGGACTCCATGTCGGTGAAACGCGGCGACGGACATTCGCTGAGGCGTTGCGCAGCGGAGCCTCCGCTGCCGCCCTGCGTTCTAGCACATCGCCGCCGCCAGGTTCGCCGGCGCACGGAAGCCGCCAGATAAAGCGAAGGACCGGCCGGTCGCGCTTCCGAGTTCGCAGACGCCGACTCGCGGGCGCTGCGCGATCGCGCGCCGTTCGCGCGGTGCCCGCAACCGCGCCTGCCCAGCAGCGCAAACGCCGCAACAAAAGGCCGGCCGGGCGCACCCCTTCGAGTCGCAGGCACGGCCGTGCCGTGCGCCTTCGAGCCCTCGCCGGCGGCCGAACCGACGCTGCCGCAGCGAGCGCCGCGAACCTCGAACTAAGACAGGGCCGCATGAGCGGCCCTTTCCTCGACAGCGGCGAGCGGACGGCGCAGCGCCGCCCGGCTCAGGACGTCATCCGGTCCCAGAAACCCTTGACCCCGTCGAGGAAGGTCGAAGAACGCGGCGAATGCCTGCGCGCGCCGTCGCCGACGAAGGTGGCCTCGAACTTCTCCAGCAGCTCGCGCTGCTCGGGAGTGAGGTTGACCGGCGTCTCCACCACCACGCGGCAGTACAGATCGCCCGGGCGGCGGCTGCGCACCGACTTGACGCCCTTGTCGCGCAGGCGGAACAGCTTGCCGCTCTGGGTCTCGGCCGGAATGCGCAGCTCGACTTCGCCGTCCAGGGTCGGGACCCGGATCGAATCGCCGAGCGCGGCCTGGGAAATGCGGATCGGCACCTCGCAGTGCAGGTCGTCGCCTTCGCGCTGGAAGATCTCGTGCTCGCGCACGCGCACTTCCACGTACAGGTCGCCGGGCGGCGAGCCGGCCGGGCCGGCCTCGCCTTCGCCGGTCAGGCGGATGCGGTCGCCGTTGTCGACGCCGGCGGGAATCTTGACCTGCAGGGTCTTGGTGCGCTCGACCCGGCCCTGGCCGTGGCAGTCGCCGCAGGGATTGGCGATGGTCTGGCCGCGACCGTTGCAATGCGGGCAGGCCTGTTGCATCGAGAAGATGCCGCGCTGGAACCGCACCTGGCCGCGGCCGTTGCAGGTGCTGCAGGTCTCGATCTTGCCGTCGGCCGAGCCCGAGCCCTTGCAGGTCTCGCACTCGTCCAGGGTCGGGATTTCGATCTGCTTCTCGACGCCGCCGACCGCTTCTTCCAGGGTCAGCTCCATCACATAGCCGATGTCGGCGCCGCGGCGCGGACCGCGTTGGCCGCCGCCGGCACCGCCGAAGATGTTGCCGAAGATGTCGCCGAAAATATCGCCCATGTCGGCGAAACCGGGGCCGCCGGCGCCGCCGCCCATGCCGTGCTCGAACGCGGCATGGCCGTGCTGATCGTAGGCGCGGCGCTTGTTCGCGTCCGACAGGACTTCGTAAGCCTCCTTGCACTCCTTGAACGAGGCCTCGGCCGCCTTGTCGCCCGGATTGCGGTCCGGATGGAATTTCATCGCGCAGCGGCGATAGGCCTTCTTCAGGTCGTCGTCGCCGGCGTTGCGCGCAACGCCCAGCACTTCGTAGTAATCGCGTTTGCTCATGGGCTGGGATCGGGGGTTCGGGATTGGGGATTAGCTAGAGCAGGAACCTATGACCGGAAAAGGGACCCGGGACGGAAAGCCTGGCCTTCCAATCCCGAATCCCTGATCCCGAATCCCGGCTTACTTCTTGTCGTCCTTCACTTCGGTGAACTCCGCATCGACCACGTCGTCGGACTTGGCCGAGGAGGCGCCGGCGTCGCCGGCCGGGGCGTCGGCATGGCCGGCGCCGGCGGCGGCGAACAGCGACTGCGCGGCCTCTTCCAGGGCGCGCGACTTGGCCTCGATCTGGGCCTTGTCGTCGCCCTTCATCGCCGTCTCCAGCTCGGCGATGGCCGACTCGGCGCGGCCGATCGCCTCGCCCGGCAGCTTCTCGCCGTGCTCCTTGATCGCGCTGCGGGCGCTGTGGATCAACGCGTCGGCGTGGTTGCGGGCCTGCACCAGCTCATGGAACTTCTGGTCTTCCTCGCGGTTGGCCTCGGCGTCGGCGACCATCTTGGCGATCTCTTCCTCGGACAGGCCCGAGCCGGCCTTGATCTCGACCTTCTGTTCCTTGTTGGTCTTCTTGTCCTTGGCGCTGACGTGCAGGATGCCGTTGGCGTCGATGTCGAAGGACACCTCGACCTGCGGCATGCCGCGCGGCGCCGGCTCGATGCCGGACAGGTCGAAGCGGGCCAGCGACTTGTTGTAGCGGGCCTGCTCGCGCTCGCCCTGCAGCACGTGCACGGTCACGGCCGACTGGTTGTCCTCGGCGGTGGAGAAGGTCTGCGAGGCCTTGGTCGGGATGGTGGTGTTCTTCTCGATGATCTTGGTGAACACGCCGCCCAGGGTTTCGATGCCCAGCGACAGCGGGGTCACGTCGAGCAGCAGCACGTCCTTGACGTCGCCGGCCATGACGCCGCCCTGGATCGCCGCGCCGACGGCGACGGCTTCGTCCGGGTTGACGTCCTTGCGCGGCTCCTTGCCGAAGAACTCGGCCACCGCCTGGCCGACCTTGGGCATGCGGGTCTGGCCGCCGACCAGGATCACCTCGCTGATGTCGCTGGCGCGCAGGCCGGCGTCGTTCAGGGCGATGCGGCAGGGCTCGATGGTCTTCTTGACCAGGTCCTCGACCAGCGACTCCAGCTTGGCGCGGGTCAGCTTGATGTTGAGGTGCTTCGGGCCCGAGGCGTCGGCGGTCACGTACGGCAGGTTGACTTCGGTCTGCTGCGAGGACGACAGCTCGATCTTGGCGCGCTCGGCCGCGTCCTTCAGGCGTTGCAGGGCCAGCGGGTCCTTGCGCAGGTCGATGCCCTGGTCCTTCTGGAACTCGTCGACCAAGTAGTCGATGACGCGCTTGTCGAAGTCTTCGCCGCCGAGGAAGGTGTCGCCGTTGGTCGACAGCACTTCGACCTGCATCTCGCCGTCGACCGAGGCGATCTCGATGATCGACACGTCGAAGGTGCCGCCACCGAGGTCGTACACGGCCACCTTGCGGTCGCCGCCCTTCTTGTCCATGCCGTAGGCCAGCGCGGCCGCGGTCGGCTCGTTGATGATGCGCTTGACTTCCAGGCCGGCGATCTTGCCGGCGTCCTTGGTCGCCTGGCGCTGGCTGTCGTTGAAGTAGGCCGGCACGGTGATGACCGCTTCGGTGACCGGCTCGCCCAGGTAGGCTTCGGCGGTCTTCTTCATCTTGCCCAGCACTTCGGCGGAGATCTGCTGCGGCGCCATCTTCTTGCCGTCCTGGGTCGCGACCCAGGCGTCGCCGTTGTCGTGCGGGACGATCGCGTACGGCACCAGGCCGAGGTCCTTCTGCACTTCGGCGTCGGTCATCTTGCGGCCGATCAGGCGCTTGACCGCGTAGAAAGTGTTCTTCGGATTGGTCACCGCCTGGCGCTTGGCCGAGGCGCCGACCAGGACTTCGCCGTCCTTGGTGAAGGCGACGATCGACGGAGTGGTGCGGTCGCCTTCGGAATTTTCGATGACCTTGGCCTTGCCGCCTTCCATGATCGCGACGCAGGAATTGGTCGTGCCCAGGTCGATGCCGATGATCTTGCCCATTGCTGTGCTCCCTCTCGAATGCTTGGAATTTAAGGGGCGGGGCGCGGTGCGCGCCGGCCGCCGATGTTCGCTATCTGGGGCCCGGTGCCGGGCAGTTCAAGCGCCCGTGCCCTGCCCCGTCGGTCCGGGTACCGGCCCTTCGCCGATACCCGGACGCCGTTCTCAGGCGTCCTGGCTGACCACCACCAGGGCCGGACGCAGCAGGCGCTCGTTGAGCAGCCAGCCCTTCTGGTAGACCTGAACCACGTGGTTCGGCGCCACGCCCGGCGCCGGCACCAGGCTCATGGCCTGATGGTGTTCGGGATTGAACGGCTGGCCGGTCGGATCGACCGCGACCAGGCCGTTGTCGGCGGCGACCTTGAGCAATTGCCGCAGGGTCAGCTCCATGCCCTGGCGCAGCGCGCCGCTGTCCTCGCCGGCGGCGGCCAGGCCGGCCTCCAGGCTGTCGATCACCGGCAGCAGCTCGCCCAGCAGGCGCTCGTTGGCGAACTTGCGCGCCATCTCGATGTCGCGCGCCACGCGCTTGCGCTGGTTGTCCAGCTCGGCGCGCTCGCGCAGCGAATCCTCGCGCAGCTTGCTCAACTCGTTGCGCAGGGCGTCGAGTTCGGGCACCTCGCCGGCCGGCGCCTCGTCCTGGGCGGCCTGGGTCGATTCGGGGTTCAGATCGTGTGGGTTCATGCTGGTTCCTGGCGGTCCATCCGCGACAGGGGCAGCAATGGGGCCGGCGCGGCGGCATTCAAGTGCCGGGATCTGCATCGATCGGCCGCCATCGGCGTCGAGTCGCGGGTTTCGTGAACGGCCGCGCGGTCCGTTCGGCCGGTCCGCAACCCCGTCGCCCGCGCTATTCCCATTGAGAAAAGCCGGGGGTTTTGGCTTCGGCCCCGGGCCGCCTCGGGCGCACGGCGAGGGGTCTCGGTCGCGGCTCGCGTCGCGGCTATCCGCGGCGGGCCCGGCTCACGCCGCGACTATGAGAGATCGTGGGGCTGCGGGGGCTCGCCGCCCTCTCCGGGCTGGAACGCGTCGCCGAGCGCATCGGCGGCGGCCTGCACCACCGGGATGATCCGGTCGTAGGCCATGCGGGTCGGGCCGATCACCCCCAGCACCCCCAGCACCCGGCCGCCGGCGGTGTACGGCGCGGTCACCAGCGACACCCCTTCCAGCGGCGCCAGCCCGGTTTCCTCGCCGATGAAGATCCGCACCCCGGGCGCGCGCACGGTGCGCTCCAGCAATTGCAGGATCTCGCGCTTGCGGGCGAAGGCCTCGAACAGCTCGCGCAGCCGGTCCAGGTCGGCCAGCTCCTGCAGGCCCATCAGCCGGGTCTGCCCGGCCAGGACCATGTCGTCGCCGTCCGGGGCCAACACCTGCTCGGCCAGCTCCACCGATTGCGTCAGCAAGGCCTGCATCTCGGTCTGGGCATGGCGCAGCTCGTGCACCAGGGTGGCGCGGATCTCGGCCACCGGCCGGCCGGCGAAATGGGTATTGAGATAGTTGCTGACCCGCTCCAGCTCGCCGCCGTCGTAGGGGCGGCGGGTCTGAATGATGCGGTTCTGCACGTCCTGGTCGGCGAACACCAGGATCGCCAGCACCCTCTGCGCGTCCAGCGGCACGAAATCGATGCGCCGGAACGCGAACTGCTCGCGCTTGGGCACGCTGACCACGCCGACGAAATGAGTCATCGCCGACAGCAGTTCCGAGGCGCTGCCGAGCAGGGCCTGGGTGCCCGAGCCGGCCGGCAGCTCGCTGCGCAGCCGCGCGACCTCGCCCTCCGGCAACGGCCGCACCTGCAATAAAGAATCGACGAACAGCCGATAGCCTTGCGCGGTCGGCACCCGCCCGGCCGAGGCATGCGCCGCGCTCAGCAACCCGGCCTCCTCCAGGTCGGCGAGGATGTTGCGGATCGTCGCCGGACTGACGTCCAGGCCGGCATGCCGGGCCAGGGTCTGCGACCCGACCGGCTCGCCGCTGTGGATGTAGCGACCGATCAGGGTGCGCAGCAACTGCCGCGCACGCGGGTCTAGAACGGGTTCGGACGATCGGCGGTTCATGGTGTCGATATAGGCGTCGCGGCCGGTAGGTGCAAGGGGCGGGGATTGGGGATTCGGGATTCGGGATTGGCAAAAGCGAAGGCTGTTGTAGAGATCCCGGCTCCCCTCCCTGGAACAACAGCCGTCGCGGCGAGACCGCTTTTGCCAATCCCGAATCCCCAATCCCCAATCCCAATCTCACCCAGTGAGCCCCCCTTCCCCTACCCTGCGACGCTGACCGTCTCCCATTCCCAGGCCGCCGGCCGTCAGGGCACAATCGCCGCCGCATGCTCGCCCATCTCTCGCTCAAGCAATTCGCCGTCGTCAGCGCCGCCGAACTCAGCTTCGGTCCGGGGCTCACCGTCATTTCCGGCGAGACCGGCGCCGGCAAGTCGCTGCTGGTCGACGCGCTCGGCCTGCTGTCGGGGCTGCGCGCCGACAGCGGCGTGGTCCGCCACGGCGCCGACCGCGCCGAACTGGTCGCCGACTTCACCCTCGACGACGCGCCGCAAGCCGCGCAGTGGCTGCGCGACAACGAACTCGACGAAACCGGCGACGGCGACGTCGCGGTGTGCCAGATCCGCCGGGTGATCCGCGCCGACGGCGGCTCGCGGGCCTGGATCAACGGCCGCCCGGTCACCCTGGGCCAGCTCGGCGAGCTCGCCGCGCACCTGGTGGAGATCCACGGCCAGCACGAGCATCAGGCGCTGATGTCCAAGGCCAGCCAGCTCGGCCTGCTCGACGCCTACGGCCGCTGCGAAGCCCAGCGCGAACCGGTCGAGCGCGCCGCGCGCGCCTGGAGCGCGCTGCTGCGCGAGCGCGAGACCCTGCTGGCCCAGGGCGACGTCAGCGACCGCATCGGCTGGCTCGAGCACCAGTACGCCGAACTCGAGCGCGAGGCGCTGGAACCCGACGCCCTGGCCAAGCTGCTCGCCGATCACCGCCGCCACGCCCACGCCGCCGGCCTGATCGCCGCCTGCGAAAGCGCCTTCGCCCGCCTCGGCGGCGAGGAAGGCCCGTCGCTGACCCGCACCCTGCAGCAGGTGCGCGGCGAACTGCAGCGCATGAGCGAGCACGAACCGCGCCTGGGCGAGGTCGAGACCATGCTCGACCAGGCCGCGATCCAGATCGACGAAGCGGTGTCCCTGCTCGACCGGGTCCGCGACGACCTCGACCTGGACCCGTCGGAGTTCGAACAGATCGAACACAAGATGGGCCGGCTGCACGAGCTGGCGCGCAAGCACCGGGTCGCGCCGGAGCGGCTGGCCGCGACCCGCGACGGCCTCGCCGCCGAACTGGAACAACTGCGCGGCGCCGGCGAACGCCTGGACCGCCTCGACGGCGAAATCGACGCCGCCCGCGCCGGCTGGCGCCGCGCCGCCGACGCGCTCGGCCAGGCCCGGCGCGAGGCCGCCCGCTCGCTAGGCGCGCGCACCACCGAGCTGATCGGCGAGCTCGGCATGGGCGGCGGCCGCTTCGACGTCGCGGTCGAACCGCTGGACGAAGACCGCCCCGACCCGCAGGGCGGCGAACGGGTCGAATTCATGGTCGCGGCCAACCCCGGCCAACCGGCCCGGCCGCTGCGCAAGGTCGCCTCCGGCGGCGAACTCTCGCGCATCTCGCTGGCGATCGAAGTCGCCGCGTTCGGCCTGGACGCGGTGCCGACCATGGTCTTCGACGAAGTCGACTCCGGCATCGGCGGCGCCGTGGCCGAGATCGTCGGCCAGAAACTGCGCACCCTCGGCGCCGGCCGCCAGGTCCTGTGCGTCACCCACCTGGCCCAGGTCGCCGCCCAGGGCCACGCCCACTACCGGGTCAGCAAGGCCGCCAGCGAAGGCGTCACCCAAAGCGCCGTGGTCGTCCTCGGCGCCAAGCAGCGCGAAGAAGAACTCGCCCGTATGCTCGGCGGCATCGAACTCAGCAAGGAAGTCCGCGCGGCCGCGCGGCGCTTGCTGGCGGATGTGGGGTGAGGCCGGGATTGGGATTCGGGATTCGGGGTTCGGAATCGGCAAAAGCGGAGTCGCTGGCGTCCGTCGGCACTTCGCCCCACCGTCACCCCAAAATACAAAGGCCCGCATCAAGCGGGCCTTTCGTTTACCGGCTTCTGGAATCGACCGTCACGGCCAAGAACGGGGCGCGATCAAACGGCGCAGAGCCGCTCTAACCAATCCCGAATCCCGAATCCCCAATCCCCAATCACCGCTTCTTGCGCACATACAACACCAAGGAATGCTCCTCGATCTCGTAGCCGTGCTTGGCCGCGATCTTGCGCTGCAGTTCCTCGATCTCGGCGCTTTCGAACTCGATGATCTTGCCGGTATCGATGTCGACCATGTGGTCGTGGTGGTGGCCGCGGTCCAGTTCGTAGACCGACTGGCCGGCCTCGAAATTGTGCTTCAGCACCAGGCCGGCGGATTCGAACTGGGTCAGCACGCGGTAGACCGTGGCCAGGCCGATGTCCTCGCCCTTCTCCAGCAGCATCCGATAGATGTCTTCGGCGGTCATGTGGCGCGGCTTGGACTGCTCCAGCAGCTCCAGGATCCGCATCCGCGGGTGAGTGACCTTGAGTCCGGCGTTGCGCAGGTCTTGCGATTCCATGGCGGTGTTCCTTGCGATCGTTGCGGCCCGGCGGCGCGGGCCCGGGTATTGACCGGCGGGCCTGGCCGCAAGCGCCTGCGCGTTGAGCGGACTGGGCTGGCTGGGCCGGAATGGCGGATGAACGCGAGGGGTTGCCGCGCGCCCGTAACCGCCCTTGGTGGGTGCGGGCTTCAGTGTATCATCGGCCCCGTTGCCTTCGACTGCCGCAGACCCCGACCCGATGCGTAAGCTCCTGCTCGTCCTCTCGCTTTCCGTGCTCACCGCCGGCTGCGGCATCATCTACAAGCAGCCGATCTACCAGGGCAACCTGCTGGAGAAGACCGCGGTCGACCAACTCCAGACCGGGATGAGCAAGCAGCAGGTGCAGACCCTGCTCGGCACCCCGTCGATCGAAGACCCGTTCCACCAGAACCGCTGGGACTACACCTCGACCCAGCGCGTCGACCGCCTCGGCCATACCTCGCGCAAGAACCTGACCCTGTGGTTCGAGAACGACGCCCTGACCAAGTGGGAAGGCGACTACTTCCCCGAGCAGGACGAAGAGATCGCCAAGGCCTCGGTCAAGCAGTTCGGCCGCAACCTGGCCAAGGAAAAGGACAAGAAGCGCCGCCGCGGCAGCTGAGAGCGCCGCCGCAGAGGCACGAACGGCCGCCCCGGGGCGGCCGTTTTCGTTTGCGCCGTCCGGCCTGCGCCGGTGCGCACAGCCCGCTCCGTCCTCGCCCGCACGCCCGTTCGCACACTGATCGAAGAACCGCCGCGAACGCCGGCGCCGGCAGCAGGCGCGTCGGCGGCCCCGGCTTTCCAGGCCCCGCCCTTCGCGGGCCCGCTCTTGGACAGCCGCCCTCTTCGACAGGCGCGCTTTAGACCGCCCCCTTTTTCGACAGGCGCCTGCTCCGGCCGCTACTGCTTCGGCGGCGGCTTCAGCGGGCGGTCGGCGGCGCGCCGCCGGCGCGCCTCCTTGGGGTCGAGCTGCAAGGGCCGCAGCAGCTCGACCCGGTCGCCGTCGCGCAGCGCGGTGTCGGCCATGGCCCGCACCCCGAATACGGCATAGGCGACCGTTTCGGGATCGTCCTGCCAGCCGGCCGCCGCCAACGCCGCGGCCACGGTCGCGCCTTCGGCCAGCTCCAGCGCCACCGCCTCGTGGCGGCGCGGCCAGGCGCGGACCAGCTCGACCTTCATGTCGTCGCGACTCCGGCCACCGGCGCGCCGGGCTCGGCGCCGCGGTCGGCGACCCGCACGAAATCGTCGACCATGCGGTCGGCCAGGCTCTGGAAGCCCAGCGCCAAGGCCGGGCCGAGCAGCTTGACCGCCGGCTCGAACTCCAGGGTCAGGGTGACCTTGCAGGCCGACTCGTCCAGGGCATGGAACTCCCAGCGCCCGCCGAGCTTGCGGAACGGGCCGTCGACCAACTGCAACTCGATGTGGTGCGGCGGCGACAAGACATTGCGGGTGGTGAACCAGGTCCGCAGCGCGCCCAGGCCCAGGTCCAACCGCGCGACCATGTGCTGCTCGGAGGCCTCCAGGACCTGCGCCTGCTCGCACCAGTCGAAACGGCGCGGGTAGGCGGCCACATCGTTGACCAGCGCGAACATGCGCGCGGCGGAGTGTTCGACCAAGGCGGAGCGGCGGATGGTAGGCATTCGTGTTTCGCTAATTGGGATCGCGGCGCTGGTTTCAACCCGGCGAAAGCGGGCCGCCCGTTGCCGCAAGCATCGCCGGCCGAGCGGCCGCAGGGCTCCGGAGGCCCTCGCCGCCCCGCCCGGCTACTCAAACCGCCTCCGGATCGGAGACAATCGCCGGATGGCTAAAAACACCAACAACAAGGCCGGCAAGGATAAAGGAAAGGGCGCCGCCGGCGGCACCATCGCGCTGCACAAGCGCGCCCGCCACGAATTCCACCTGGAAGAACGCTTCGAGGCCGGCCTGGCCCTGCAGGGCTGGGAGCTCAAGTCGATCCGCGCCGGACGCGCGAACATCACCGAAAGCTATGCCGTGATCCTGCACGGCGAGATCTACCTGATCGGCTCGCAGATCACCCCGCTGATCTCGGCCTCGACCCACGTCGTCGCCGAGGAGCGCCGCACCCGCAAGCTGCTGCTGCACCGGCGCGAAATCGACAACCTGATCGGCCGGGTCCAGCGCGACGGCTACACCGTGGTGCCGACCGCGCTGTACTGGAAGGGCAACAAGGTCAAGATCGAAGTCGCCCTGGCCAAGGGCAAGCAGACCCACGACAAGCGCGAAGCCAGCAAGGAACGCGACTGGGCGCGCGAGAAGCAGCGGGTCATGCGCCGCCACAACCGCGACGCCTGAACCCGCTTCCCACCTGCAGGAGCGGCATAAGCCGCGACCAGGGGCGCGCGGAAACCCCATATCGATGCCCGAGCCGGCCCCTGCTTGTAGGGGCGGCTCGTCGAGTGCGCATCCAAGCGCGGCCCATCGCCGTCCGGAGCGACGCCCGCCACGCCCGGCCGCCCCTCACTCCCCGCGCGGCGCCTCCAGCGGCAAGGTGAAGAAGAACGTCGCGCCCTCGCCTTCGCGCCCCTCGGCGCGGATCGACCCGCCGTGGCGCTCGACGATGCGCTTGACCGAGGCCAGGCCGATGCCGTGGCCGGCGAAATCCTCGACGTTGTGCAGGCGCTGGAACGGCCGGAACAACTTGTCGACATAGGCCTGCGGGAAGCCGGTGCCGTTGTCGCTGAGGTAGAACTCGCGCCCGCCGCCGGGCAACTCGCGCAGGCCGAACTCGATCCGCGCCGGATCGCGGTCGCGGCTGAACTTCCAGGCATTGCCGAGCAGATTGCCGAGCAGGTTGCGCAACAACGAAGCGTCGCCGGTGACCCGCATGTCCGGGTCGATCCTCACCTCGACCGCGCGCTGCGGCTCGCCCACGCGCAGTTCGTCGATCACCTCCGCCGCCACCCGGCCCAGGTCCACGCTCTCGTGCTTGAGCTCGCCGCGCGACAAGCGCGACATCTTCAACAAGGCGTCGATCAGATCGCCCATGCGCGCGGCCGCCTTGCGCACCCGGCCCAGGTAGTCGCGGCCGGGCGCGTCGAGCCGGTCGGCGTACTTCTCGCCGAGGATGCGGCTGAAGCCGTCGATCGCCCGCAGCGGCGCGCGCAAGTCGTGCGAGACGCTGTACGCGAACGCCTCCAGCTCCTGGTTGGCCTGGCTCAGCTCGCGCGTGCGCAGGGCCACGCGCGCCTCCAGGGTGCGGTTGAGCGCGTGCACGCGCGCCTCGGCGCGCAGGCGCTCGGTCACGTCCTCGACCTGGACCAGGCCGGCGATGTCCTGGCCGACGTTGCCCGGCACCGGCGAATAGGTCAGCTGCACCTGGCGCGCGACGCCGTGTTCGCGGTGCAGGCGACGGGTCGCGCGGTGCACGCCGTCCTCGTCGGTGCGGCCATCGCCCTCGTCGCCGTCGTCATGCTCCAGCAGTTCCTCGAAACGCCGCCCGCGCAGCTGCCCGATGCCGGTGCCGACGATGCCCGCCAGCGACGGGTTGGCGTCGACGATCCGGCCCTCGCTGTCGAGCAAGGCCTTGCCGATCGCCGAATACTGCATGGCGCTGCGGAAGCGCGCCTCGCTGCGGCGGAAATCCTCGGTCATGCGCACGGCGATGTTGCGCGCGCGCGACTCGGTGCGCGCCAGCATCAAGGCGATGCCGTACAGCAGCAGCGAAGAGAACAGCCCCAGCGCGAACATGTTGCGCAACCCGGCCAGGCGCGGCACCGCCTGCTCCACCGGCGCCGACTGGTAGTCGATCCGCCAGCTGCGGCCGTAGATGTCGAAGCTGACCCGGTGCACGAACGCCGCGGCCTGCCCCTTCATGCCCGGCGCCTCGTACAACAGCGTGTCGCGCCCGCCGCTGCGGTCGTAGATCCGGAACAACATGTCGTCGTGGCTGCCGCCCAGCGTGGTCTGGACGAAACGCTCCATCCGGAACGGCACGTACACCCAGCCCTGCATCTCGGCCCGGCGCAGCGATTCGCTTTGCGGCCGGCCGCCGCCCAGATAGACCGGCAGCGTCAGCAACAAGCCGGTCGACAGCGGCTGAGGGCCGTCCTGGATCAGGTGGATCTTGCCCGACAGCCGCGCCTGGCCGCTGTCCATCGCCGCGATCATCGCCTCGCGCCGGACCGCTTCGGAGTGGATGTCGTAGCCGATCGCCGCGACGTTGGCCGGGGTCTTGGGCTCCAGGAACAGCACCGGCGCATAGACCTCGCGCACGCCCTGCGGACGCACCGTCAGCAGGCCGTAGCCGGCGTCGCGCCACTCGTTCTGCAACTGCACCAGCAGGCGTTGCGGCACGTAGCCGGCGAACCCCAGCCCCAGCGTCGCCGGGAACCGGCGCTGCATGTTCATGCCGTCGACGTAGGCGCGCCATTGCTCCGCGGTCGGCCGCTGCACCGAGGCGAACAGCGACACGCCGCCGCGCGCGACCAGTTCGTAATTGACCAGCCGCTGCTGGATCAGCTCGGTCACCTGCACCGTGCGCCCGACGAACTCGGCCTGGGCCGAGCGCAGCTCGCGGTCGCGGGCGATGCGCCAGGCGGTGAACACCAGGATCAACGAACCGATCAGCACGCCCAGCGCCAGCAGGTAGCCGCGCCGCGGCATCAACCCGGCCAGCTCGGCATCGTCGTCGGACGCGGAAGGGGCGTGCTCGGCCGGATCGCTCGTCGTCATCCGAACAAGCATACCCGCCCGCTCGTGTGCACCGCACTCACGCCGGCCGCGGCGCGTTCAATCCTTGCCCGGCGCCGCGTTTTCGTCGTCCCAGACGCCCGCCAGCATCAGCCGGTTGATGCACTCCAGGTGATCGGCAGCGACCTGCCGGCATACCCGCGGCCAGTGCCGTTGCAAGGCCACCGGCCGCCCGTCCAACTGTTGGCAGGCCAGAAAACGGTCGATCTCGTCGGCCAGGTCCAACAACGCCTGGCCGTTGCGATCGGCGCGCCGGGCCAGGCCGATCCGCCCCGCCGGCGCCCCGGCCGGCCAGCGCCCCGCCCGCAACCGCCAAGCCTCGCGCGCGACCCGCACCCACGCCCGCCACCACCACTGGGGCCCCATCACGGCACCTGCGCCGGCAAGGCCAACAGCTCGGCCGCGGCGATGCGGAAGTCGCAGGCCTGCGCCATCAGCAGCGCGCGCGCCCGGGTCGAAACGAAGCCGCGCCCGCGCATGCGCCGCAGCATCGCGGTCGACACGCCGGCCGCCTCCGCCGCCGCGCGCGCGGTGACGAAGCAGGCGATGTAACGTTCGATGGGATTGGGTTCGCGTGCCGCCGAGCGCGGCAACGCCGGCGCATCCGCAGCGCTAGCGGCTCGCCGCCTTCCCTGCCCGGAACCGTCGCGCGACGCGGTCTTGCCTTTCGAGTCCATGTCCTGATCTCCGGCCTTGCATCCATGCCAGGCCAACTTACCACCACAAATTGCTCTTTTCAACGACCGCAAAGAGTGATGTTTTGGCGAAGGGGTACGCAACAATGAGTTGCGCTATCCTCCCTGGGCCGGCGGCCCGGGACGGCCGGCGCCCACGTTTAGCCCTGCAGGATGCTCCGGCGAGACCTCATGACCAACGCGCCCCACCAAGAATTCGCCAACCGGCTGCACCAGGCCCTGGATTTTTCCGGATTCGCCAAGGGCCGGGCCCGCACCGGCGCTCTGTCCGCCTACTACGACGTCAGCCGCGAGACCGCCCGCAAATGGCTGGTCGGCCTGGCCCTGCCCGAGCTCGAACGCATGCTGCAGATCGCCGTGCAGCAGCACGTCAGCTTCGAATGGCTGGCCACCGGCCGCGGCACCATCGAAGGCAAATCGCTGTCGGTGCGCGAGAACGCCGCCAAGTACAGCGATCCCGACGAACTGCGCCTGATGGGCCTGATGCGCAAGCTCTCGCGCAAGAAGCGCCGCGCCCTGATCGAGCTGCTGGACGGCAACTGAGCCGGCGCCGCGGCTGAACCCCGGCCGCCGACCGCTAAAGCGATGCTTGAGAACGCGCCGCCAGGCCCTATACTGAACACGTCAGCGCAGTTTGGCTGTCCCCGGGGGTGCACTGGCTTCGACGGGGGTCGCGAAATCGCTTGGCGCATGCCGAGGGGGTAGCTTTCCTCGTAAATCCAGCTGCAAACTTCTAGTTGCCAACGACGACAACTACGCTCTCGCCGCTTAAGGCGTAAGCCCCGAAACTGCTTGTGTCCGTGCTCGCAGCGTAGGGTCACTATCACGGAATCGCCCGGAGCCGCCGCCTGCCAGCTCCGGGTCAACCTCTAGCAGGCTGGTCCTTGGATGCGCTTTGCGCGCCGTGCTGTCCCGGGACGAGATCCAACGGAGCGCTAAGCATGTAGTGCCGGGGATGGAGTGCCTTCGGACGGCGGTTCGATTCCGCCCACCTCCACCAATACAAACCCCTGATTTATCAGGGGTTTTTCTTTTTGTCGAACCCTGAATTCTTGGGTATACGGATCGCAGTACGGATGAAGCGTTCGAGCCGTCGCGTGGCGGTTTGACGTTTGCTCGATCCCTCTTGACACTTGATGCCAGGTGTCCAGAACGGGGGAATGGATGCAAACCGCACGTTGCGCGATTGACGATCGCGACTACACCGCTACACAGCTCTCACAGTTTTCGGAAGCTGACAGGGCCGTCCTACGAGGACATTTGACCTGCCCCTACTGCGGTGAGCCGGCCTTTTACAGACGGGGCACGCCGCCAGGCGGCGGACGACGTGCTAGGTCCGCTCACTTCGCCAGTCGTCCACATGGCGCGAATTGCGACATCACTCGCGACTATTCGGACCCATGGGAAAGCGAAGACGGCGACAGCACTGTGGCCCATTGGGAGGAGCGCCGGAAAACACTCGTCGTGCACATACGGACGGAACAGACGGAGCCGTCGGAAGCCGAGCCGTCAGCCTCCGAGACTGACGAGGGACAGCGGACCCAAGGAGGTGGATCAAGGACGCGACAATCCCCCAATATTATCCGGGGACCACAAAGACTCTTAGAGCAACTTGTCGGCTGGCCGTCGTTCAAGACGAGCGCACTCCCGATACGTCTTCCCGACCCAAATCAAACCGAGCTTCCGGTTCACACAGCATTCGTACGCTTCGAACAAGCCGACCCAGATCGCCATACGGCCACTTGGCATGGATTCTGGGGCGTTGTTCCTCGATTGACTTACTGGGCGCTCGGAAGCTCCTACTATGCGAATTTTGGCCTAAGTAACAGCGCCTTCCGCATCGCCATTCACGAAAGCCATATCCCCGCGATTCTCGAAAGGTATCGTCTGTCCAGTATTCAAGACATCGTCGGCGGCCACTTGCTGCTGTTCGACATCGCGCGAATATCAAATTCCGGTCGATTCACCGCCGACGTTAACTCCGTCAACCACATAGGGTTCCTGCGCGCTGCTCCGTAGTTGCGCGCCCGCAGACTTTCAGATGTCAAAGTCTGTGGTCAGTGCACCTCTGTCCACTTAGGCCTCCGGCGGGACCCGAATGCAAAACCGACTCCAGACATAAGTCTAAATAAACCGACGTTATCCACGGCTCGAAGTTGCGGATAGTTACCATCGTTCTCAGTCGTCAATTCATTAAATGCATGATGTTGTGCGGCGCCGGCTTGCTCTGCCGAGGTTGCGCCCTCACTTGAGCAGGCCAAGCCACAATCCCGCAAGCTTGCCGCCCGCATGACGCATACGCTGGCAGACCCGGTTTCTCCGTTGTCGTCCAAGGGCTTCCCCCATAGTGTTGGCACACAAGGAGGCAGCCATGATGGGCGTTGATGATCACGAGGAGGCGCCGACAAGCCCTTTCCTAACGAAGGCACGACACGCACTGGACCAGCTATTTGAGGAGGCGCGCCGAAAGGACGAGCTTAACTTTGCCCTTTCACTCTCCCCGGAGTTCAAGGCCTACACTCTGACGTCAGCCATAGATGCCCAACGCGCCTTTAGGGAGTATCTCGGGTTCTTACAAGCGGGGCAGCACAAGGGGCAAGGAATTCACTGTCGTGTCGCATTAGCGCTGTATTGCCACACGGCGGAAGCGGCCGGCCTTTGGGGTGTACCTATGTGCATGTTGCTGGTACGCAGGGGTGAGTACTACAACCTGGAACCGTTTGCCGAACTGGTGAAGCGCCACAGAAAGACGGGACAGACCATTGCGCCGAACGCCAACAAGGTCATGGGTTTTTTGGCCGAGGAGGCATACGATCAAGGATTGCCCGAACTGGCCGAGGTGTTCCGCGACGCCTTCGACGCGGATGTTCGGAACGGATTCGCCCATGCCGACTATGCACTGAGCCCAGAGGGAATCCATGTGCGGCGCCGGCACGACTGCGAACGCATCGTTAGCTGGCCTGAGTTCGAGGCACTGATGCAAGACGGTGTTGGATTCTTTCACTTGCTCGGCGAAGTCATCGGTGAGTACGAACGCGCCTACCAAACGCCCAAGGTGGTGGTAGGTACGACGGCCCCCGACATGCCACATGGGCCTTGGCTCATCTATATGGACCCGAACAGTCGAACCCTGACCGTGATGGGTGGGCCGGGTTGCACTGAGGAAATCTTGTGGAACGATTTCCACAGACGGTGGCCGAACACCAACGGGGCCGAGGCACAGTGACGGGTAAGCCCGAACGGCTCACGAGTTGCCAACGCTGCGCCGGCGGCCGCAGCCGATGTGGGCCGATGCAAGCCCGGCCGCGCGCGATCATTGTCTCAGCGCACCAGCCGACCGCGGAACGTCGGCACCAGCGCGCCCTCGGCCTCCTTGCCGCTGGGCTTCCAGACCACGGTTTCCTTGGGGAAGGAGTTGTCGCGGGCGTAGGCGCCGGCCTTGGTCGCGAGCAGCTTGACCGCGCCGCGGGCTTGCGGGTTCCAGGCGAACACGCCCTGGCGGCCGTACCAGACCACCGGGGTCTGGGTGTCCAGGCGCAGGTCGGGGCAAAGCACGAAATCGCGTTGTTCGATCATGCGCAGGGCGCTGGCGGGGATCGAGCGCACGCCGGCGCCGGTGCGCTCGGCGCTGTGGTCGGGGCAGACGCGCGAGGCGCGCTCGATCGCCGCGTCGTAGACCGCGCGGTCGGCATTGGCTTTGCCGCCGCCGCGCTGGCGCTGGGCCTGGGCCGGCAGCGCAGCGATCAAGGCCAGGCCGAGACCGGCGATCAGGATGCGTGAGCGGCAATTCATGACGACTCCTTACCTACTGCATTGAAGACGACGGCGCCCCCTCGGGCCGACGACCGGCGCGAAGCATAGCAACCGCAAATGGCGAGTTCAGCACGAGGGGGATGTCGGCGGCGTGGAGACGGCCGCCGCGCGGCGGCGGCGGCGATCGGACCGCATCGGCTTTGCCGGCCGTGGCCGGTGCGGCCCCGAATACGCCGGGCCGCGGCGCGGCGCTCGAGCCCCCTGTCGGCTCGCGGCCAGTGTAGTGCGGCGACGTCTCAGGGGCTGCGTTCGGCTCAACCGGCACGGTAGATATCCGGCGCGTACCGTTCCATCAATGTGTGCGGATAACGCGGAGCGGCGAAGCCGAACCGGGCGTACAGGCCGTGCGCATCGGCCGTGGCCAGGGTGAAGCGGCGCAGGCCCTGCAACTGCGGATGCGCCAGCACCGCCTGCATCAGCGCCTTGCCGTAGCCGCAAGCGCGGTACTGCGGCAGCACAAATACGTCGACCAGGTTGGCGAAGGTGGCGTAGTCGGAAATCACCCGTGCGAACGCGACTTGTTCGGCGCCGATCCGACCGGCGAAGCACAGCGAATGGGCGATCGACCGCTCCACGGTGTCGCGCGGTATGCCCTGCGCCCAGCCGCTGCGGGTGGACAGGAATTCGTGGACGAAACCGACGTCGATGTCGGCCGGATCGGTGCTGATGCGCAGGCGTTCGGGAACGGCGGTCATGGCGGTGCGCGGCGTCGAGACGTGGGCGCCGGCGGCTCGCCGGCCGAGACCGCCCGTTTCGCGGGAGCGGCCGACGCAGTCTGCCGGGGGGGGCCGGCAGGCGGCATCGGCCACAGGTCCTATTGACCGCGGCGGCGCGGTTCAGCGCGGGACGCGGGGTTTGCCGCCGCAGGCTTCGGCGTACACGCGGCTGAGTTCGCGCTTGAGCGCGGCCTGCTCGGCGGCCAGGCGCTGATACTCGCCGGCGGACATCGGCGCGCCCGGCGGCGGTGCGAGCGGCGGTGCGAGCGGCGGTACGAGCGGCGTGCCGGCGGCGGGGGCGCGAGGGGCGGGGCGCGGCTTCGCTGGACCCATCGGTTCGACTTCCGGATTCGGGGATTCGGGATTCGGGATTCGGGATCGGAGAGCGAACTTAGCACCGGCCGCGGCAAGACCGTGTCGCCGCGACGGCCGTCGGACGCACCCGGCCAAACTGGGCAATACGTCTAATTTTGTGCTAACGTCTGTCCAAATCCAGACGAAATACTCCTGCCCCTATGACCAAAGCCGCCAAGAAGCCCTCGCCGGCCAAGCCGCCGCTCAAGTCCCTGGAACGGGGCAAGGCCACGCTACGCGAAAGCCCGCTCAATCTGCGCGACGCGCCCTACCCGGCACGCAAGCGCACGCCGTCGCTGAAGGACCCCACGCCCGAGATCGGGCCGGCGACGCTCAAGGGCTATGTCAGCTACCTGCGCACCGCCACGCCTTTGCAGCGCGTCGCGGTCGAGCGCGAAGGCGTGCCGGCGCAGGTCATCAAGGACCTGGCCGCGAGCATGGAGTTGCCGGCGGTGCGCATGTTCAACATTCTCGGCATCGCCAAGGCCACCGCGGAAAGCAAGGCCGCGCAGCAGGCGCGCATCGCCGGCGCCGGCGGCCAGGCCGCGCTGGGCCTGTTGCGGCTGATGGTGATCGCGCAGTCGATCGTCGACGCCAGCGTGTCGGCCCAGGCCGGCGAATTCGATCTGGCGCGCTGGCTGGGGCGTTGGATCGAGCAGCCGCAGCCGGCCCTGGGCGGCCGCCGTCCGGCCGACCTGCTGGACACGCCCAGCGGTTTCGACGTGGTCGCGCGCCTGCTCGGCTCGCTCGAAAGCGGGGCCTACCAGTGACGCGCCGCGCCGCCGCAAGGACGGGGCACGGCCGATGAAACTCTGGCGCATCGCCACCGAAACCCGCGCTTACCGCGCCGACGACATGAGCGGCGCGGGCGCGGCCAAGTACCCGGGGCGCTGGAACGACGACGGCCAGCGCGTGCTCTACACCGCGACCTCGCTGGCGCTGGCCGCGCTGGAAACCGCCGCCTATGTCGACGCTCATGGTCTGCCGTTGAACCGGCATGTGGTCTGGATCGACGTGCCGGCCGCGGTGTGGAAGGCGCGCGTGCAGTTGACGCCGCAAGACCTTCCCGGCGGCTGGGACGCGGTACCGGCCGGCCAGGCCAGCGTGCGCGTCGGCGCGCAGTGGCTGAGCAGCCAGGCCTCGGCGATCCTGCTGGTGCCGTCGGTGATCGTGCCGGAGGAATACAACGCGCTGATCAATCCCGAGCATCGCGACGCGAAGAAGCTGCGCGCGACGGCGGGGCGGCGGTTTCATTACAACGTGCTGTTTCGCGCACCGTAGACGCCTGCATCGCACAACGATTCCCGCGGCGGCCCTGCACGCGACGACCGGCATCGCGAGGCTCGCCATCGTGCCTGGAGGCTTCGCAGCGCGGCCTGGATGAAACCCTGCCCCCGCCCACGCGGGGATGAGACCAGGCGGATTTCGCGGAGGACAGAAACAGGCGGGTTTCGCCGCATCCGTCGCCGCCGTCGCACCCGCGCGGCCGGCCTCCCGAAAATCCGGAGCGCTGCCCCGCCTCGTTGGCGCTTTCGCCTCGGCCGTCCCTGGCCCTGCCTCACGTTCCCTGTCGCCGCTTCCCTGCCCCCCTGTCCGGCGGATTCCCTGCCGCCGTTTCAGCCCCGCACGCTCTCCGTGCGCTCGAACGTTCCGTCCTGGTGGAACAAGGGCCCGAACCACGGATGCGCCACGTCGATGCTGACTTCGAAGCGGGTCGCATCCAGATCCCTATGCACGAGAACGAAGCGGCCCGGCCAAAGCGGACGCGGCAGCGGCAGGCGGTAGCCGCGCCAATGCAGGAAATAGCCGTCGTCGACGAACACCAGCCGGTTGGGCAGCACTTCCAGCCGCACCCGCATGCCCAGGCCGCCGCCGAACCGCTCCAGCAGCACCCCGTCGCGGCCCAGGCTCATGCGCGAGCGGAAGCTGAACACCTCGTCGGCGAAGTGGTAGGTGCGGGTCTTCAGCCAGCCCAGGCCCTCGCGCAAGGGCTGCACGTCGAAGCGGAACGGCACCCGTTCGGCATTGTGGTGCGGCAGCACCCGCGCGTAGCGGATCAGGCGCGCGAACAAGCCGCCCAGCCAAGTGCAGCGCACCTGGTGCATGGTGCCGAAGTACTCGGCCTGGCTCTCGTCCGGCGCCAGGGCGAACCGCGCGCGGATATGCGGATGCAGCAGCGCCCAGCGCGGACCCAACGCGGCGCGCAGCAGCGCGGCCAGATCGTGCGCGGCAGCCGGCAGGCGCGGCGCCGCGGCGGTGGCGGCGCTTTCGCCGCCGAGCCCGGCCAACGCCGGTTCAACGCAAGCGGCCGGCGCCGGCCGGGCCGTGTTCGACCGTTCCATGGAACTCCCCCGGGTGTTCGCCACCCTCACTAGAAAAACGCGGTGCGCGTGCGTGGACGGCAAGCGCGCTGTCCAGGCCGGCATGTACGAAACGATGACGCTGATCGAGCAGGCGCTGCGGTTCGACCTGCGGGCCGTCGAGCAGCATGGTCGCCATCTCGCCGAGCGCGGCGCGCAGCGGCCAAGCCGGCATGCGCAGCCACGCCGGCCGGCGATGCGCGCGCGCCAAAGCGCGGGTGAATTCGGCCTGGGTGCAGCCGTTCGGCGCGACCAGGTTGTAGGCGCCGCGCACGCCGGGATGGCGCACCGCGTCTTCGACGAAGGCCAGCACGTCGTCGAGATGGATCCAGGCGAACCACTGCCGGCCATGGCCGAGCGTGGCCGCGCAGCCCAGCGCCGCGCTCAGCGACAGCATCGGCAGCATGCCGCCGCTGCGGCCCAGCACCAGCCCCAGGCGCAGGGTCGCCATGCGCATGCCCTGCTCGGCGATCGGCGCGGCGGCACGCTCCCAGGCCACGCACAGTTCGCTGGCGAAATCGCCGGCCACCGCTTCGGGCGCGCGCCGTTCCGGGCCGCTGCGCGCCTGCGCGCCGTACACGCCGATCGCGCTGGCCTGCAGCCACAACGCCGGTCGGCGCTGCGCGCGTTCGCACCAGGCGCGCAACGCGCGCGTCGTGCCGACCCGGCTGGCGAGCAAGGCGCGCTTGCGCGCAGCGCTCCAGCGCGGGCCGACCACCGGCGCGCCGGCCAGGTTCACGACCACGTCGACGGCCTCGTCGTCGCGCAGTTCGGCGGTGTCGGCGATGCAGCGCGCGCGGCCGCCGAAACGCAAGGCGGCGCGGCGCGGGTCGCGGCTGAGCACGGTGATGCGATGACCGCCGGCGAGCAGGCCTTCGACCAACGCGGTGCCGATGAAGCCGGTGCCGCCGCTGATCAGGAAATGCTGCTGCGGATGCTCGGCGAGCAACGGCCGCGGCGGCGGTTCGGCCGCATTCGCGCGCGCGGCCAGGCCGTCGCGCAGCGCGCTCAGGCCGATGCCGAGCGCGGCCGCGCTCAAGGCCCAGGACATCCCGCCGTGCGCGACCGGCGTCAGCGCGCTCGGCAGCGTCCAGTCGCCGCGCGTGGCCAGGGCATAGACCGCGAACATCGCGCCGCCGTTGACCGCCAGCACCGTATGCAGCACGCGTTCGGTGTTGGGCAGCAGCCGGGTCGCGTCTTCGACCACGAAGTCCCACAGGGTGATGCCGACTTCGACCAGCACCAGCGCCCACACCGCCGCCAGCCACAGTCCCTGTGGGCGCAGCCAGGCGAACACCAGGAACAGCAGGCCGTAGACCAGCCCGCGCGCCGCATGCAGTTTCAGTTCCAGCGCGGCGCTGCGCCGGTTGGCGAGTTTTTCCATCAGCTCGTGATGGGCGACGGTGTCCAGCGCGCCCATCGCGATCTGCAGCAGCAACAGACTCAGAAACAGCGTGTGCAGGTCCATGACCGCGTCCTCAGTAATGCACCGGGCAATGGCCGTCGTCGCAGCGCGGCGCCGGTTCGCCGCCGGCCTCGCGATAACCCAGCCAGCGCGAGACGCGATGCCGGTTCGGCGCGATCCAGCGGTAGGCGCGCGCGGCCATGCGGCCGGCGCCGGGCACGCGCAGCGGCCAGGTCAGCCAACCCAGGCCGACCGCGCGGTAGGCCTCGGCGATGCCGGGCACGCCGATCCGCCACTGGCCGTCGGCGCAGCGCACGTGCAGGGCGTTGCGCAGCGCTTCGAGCTCGAAGCCCCAGGCGGCGGGGTCGAAGTCGGCCGCGGCGATGTCGACCAGGCACAGCCGGTCGCGGCGATCGCGCGCCTTGAGCCGATGCATTTCGGTGCGGCACAGCGGGCAGGCACGGTCGTACAAAGCGACGACTTGCCGGGGTTGGGGCCGGGGCCGGACCGGACGCGGAACGGAATCCTTGCTCATGGCCTACTCCTACAGTTATTTCGGTAATTACAGAAATTGATGGACAAAAAAAGGGGGCGACTCAGGACGGACGCTCGCGCGGCGGCGCGGCGTCGGCCTGCGCCACCGCGGCCTCGCCTTCGTCGTCGAACAGCACGCCGCCGCCCTGCGCCTGCGGTTCGGGCAGCGGCTTGGCCGCACCGCGCACGAACTGCTGGATGCGCGCGCCCATCTTCAGCAGCTTGATCAGGGTCTTGGGGTCGAGCCGGTTCATCTCGTCGATCCAGCTGGTGCCGGTCTCCATGAACTCCAGCACCTCTCGCATGCGCGCCAGGGTCGCGCGGTCGCGCGGGTCGCTCTGGTCCGGCGGCACCGCGGCGTTGTCGCCGTCGAGCACGGCGCTGCGCAGCATGGTCAGGGTCGGTTCGATCTCGCGCCGGCGCCGCTCCTGCACCACCGCGCGGAAGATGTCCCACACGTCCTTGTAGGTCTCGAAGTGATCGCGGCGGTCGCCGAGCACGTGCACCACCCGCGCCAGGTTCCAGGACTGCAGCTCGCGCAGGCTGGTGCTGACGTTGGAGCGCGCCAGGTTGAGGGTCTCGCAGATCTCGTCGGCGGTGATCGCGCGCTCGGACAGGAACAGCAGGGCGTGGATCTGGGCCACGGTGCGGTTGACCCCCCAGCGGCTGCCCATCTCGCCCCAATGGAGAATGAAGCGTTCTTGCAGGGGGCTGAGGGACATGGCGGCCTTCGCTTATTTCTGTTTAAACAGAAATTAACGAAGCAATGGAAGCCCGTCAATGCCCGCTCGTCGGCGCGGAGCCTGCTTTTGCAGGAGCGGCGTGAGCCGCGACCCCAGGCGCCGGGCCACCTGCCGCCGAAGGCCGGTAGATCAGGGGGATACACGATCTTCGCGATTTCGCGTCGCGGCTGACGCCGCTCCTACAGGGGCCGGCGTCGCAAGCCCCGAGACGGTGGCGGCCCAGGCTGTCCCCTCCACCCCTCCGTCCGTCGGCCGCGTCCCGGCCCCGTCTTACCGGCACGCCGACTTATTACTAAAATTAGTACATGAGCCTCACCGACCTTCGCCGCGCCCTGCTCGCCTACCTGCACGAGCGCATCGCCGCCGACGGCCTGCCGCCGTCGCAGCAGGAAATCTGCGCGCGTTTCGGCTTCCGCCAGAACCGCTCCGCCGGCTACCACCTGCAGGCGCTGCAGGCGCAGGGCCTGATCGAACTGCACCCGGGCCGCGCCCGCGGCATCCGCCTGCTGCCCGCCGGGCTGGCCGAGGCGGGTCGGATCGGCGCCGACTTCGATCGCCACGATATCCATCTCGCCGAGGCGCCGCCGCGCGACACCCTGCCCCTGCTCGGCCGGGTCGCCGCGGGCGCGCCGATCGGCGCCGATGCCGAGGTCGAGCGTCATGTGCTGGTCGACCGCAGCCTGTTCTCGCCGCGCCCGGACTATTTGCTGCGCGTGCGCGGCGACTCGATGCGCGAGGACGGCATCTTCGACGGCGATCTGGTCGCGGTGCACCGCACCTCCGAGGCGCGTCACGGCCAGGTCGTGGTCGCGCGCATCGGCGAGGAAATCACCATCAAGCGCCTGAGCATCGGCGCCGACGGCATCGCGCTGTTGCCGCGCAATCCCGACTACGCGCCGATCCGGGTCCCGGCCGACGCCGACTTCGCCATCGAAGGCCTGTACTGCGGCCTGGTGCGCGGGGGCTGAGGCCGATGGGCAAGCTGGTCGCCCTCGACGGCTTGATCGACTCGCGCCGCTTGTGGCGCGGTCAGCCGACGCAGCGCGCCGCTTCGGTCCAGCCCACCGGCCTGGCCGAACTCGACGCCGCCCTGCCCAGCGGTGGTTGGCCCGATGCGGCGCTCAGCGAGCTGCTGTTGCCGATGCCCGGGGTCGGCGAGCTGGAGTTGCTGTGGCCGGCCCTGGCGCGCCTGTCCCAGCCCCAGCCGGCGCAGGCCGCGCGCATGATCGTGCTGGTCGATCCGCCGCTGCTGCCGTACGCGCCGGCCTGGCGCGACGCCGGCGTGGTGATGTCGCGCCTGCAATGGGTGCGCGTCGGCGCGCGCGAGGCCTTGTGGGCTGCCGAACAATGCCTGCGTTCGGGCGCCTGCGCGGCGGTGCTGTGCTGGCCGCAACGCGCCGACGACCGCGCCCTGCGCCGGTTGCAGGTCGCCGCCGAAACCGGGCAATGCCTGGGCTTCGCGATGCGCGACGCGGGCGCGGCGCGCAATGCCTCGCCGGCGGCGCTGCGCATCGCCATCGATGCCGCGCCGCGCCAGTTGCGCGTGCTCAAGTGCCGCGGCGGCAACGCACCGACACGGCCGATCGCGTTCCCGCATTCCTCGCACGCGGCCCCCGCGCCGGTGCTGCCGTCCGCTGCGATGCTGCCGCCGACGCTGGCCGCGGCCGAACCGGTCCGCCTCGCCGGCGCCGCAGCCGGCGCCACCGTCGTCGCCCTGCCGCGCCGCTGAGGACGCCGCCGTGCGCTGGGCCTGCCTGCTGCTGCCGCAACTCGCCTTGGACGTGGTCCTGCGCCAGCGCGCGCAGCCGCAGCGCGCGCTGGCCCTGGTCGACGGCCCGCGCGCGCGCCGGCGCCTGTACGCGGTCAACGCCGCCGCGCGCGCGCTCGGGCTCAAGCCCGGCCTGTCGCTGATCGCGGCCCAGGCCATCGCCGACGGCTTCGACACGGTGGACCACGACCCCGACGCCACCGAGCGCGCACGCCAGTTGCTCGCCGCCTGGGCCTACCGCTACAGCTCCCAGGTCAGCACCGAATTCGCCCATGCGGTGGTGCTGGAAGTCGGCCGCAGCCGCGCCCTGTTCGGGCCCTGGCCGCAACTGCGCCAGCGCCTGAGCGCCGAGCTGCACGAACTGGGCTTCCGCCATCGCATCGTCGCCGCGCCGAACCCGCACGCGGCGCGGGTGCTGAGCAATCTGGGCGAACACGATGCCGTCGACGACGCGCAACTGGAGACGGCGCTGGCGCGGCTGCCGATCGAGCGCAGCGGCTTCGACGCCGACACGGTGCAGGCGCTGCAACGTATGGGGCTGCACCGGCTCGGCGCGGTGTTCGCGCTGCCGCGCGCACCGCTGGGGCGGCGTTTCGGCGCCGCGGCATTGACCCATCTGGATGCGCTGCGCGGGGTCGACGCGCCGCCGTTGCGCTACTTCCAACCGGCCGACCGTTTCGAGGCGCGGATCGAGCTCGGCCACGAGGTCGAATCCAGCCAGGCCCTGTTGTTTCCGTTGCGCCGGCTGACCGCCGACCTGGCCGCCTACCTGGCCGGCCGCGACGGCGGCGTGGCGCGTTTCGTGCTGGTGCTGGAACACGAGCCGGGCCTGCACGGCCGCACTCATCGCCAGAGCGAAGTCGTCGTCGGCCTGCTCGCGCCGGAGCGCGACCCGGCGATGCTGTTCGAACTCGCCCGCGGCCGCCTGCAGCAGGCGCAATTGCCGGCGCCGGCGATCGGCCTGCGCCTGCTCGCCGAGGAACTGCCGCCGTTCGTGCCGGCGCGACGCGACCTGTTCGACCCGCGCCCGCAGCAGGCCGTACCCTGGGACCAATTGCGCGAACGCCTGCGCGCCCGGCTCGGCGACGAGGCGGTGGCCGGGCTGGCGGTGCAGGCCGAGCATCGGCCCGAACGCGCCTGGCGCGCGTTGCCGGGCGATGCGCCGGCAACGCGCGCGGACATCGTCGCCGAGCCGATGCCGCCGCGCCCGGGCTGGCTGCTCAGCGAACCCGTGCCGCTGCGCGAAGCGGGCCTGCGCATCCTCGCCGGGCCGGAGCGGATCGAATCGGGCTGGTGGGACGAGGACGACGTGCGCCGCGACTACTACCTGGTCGAAACCGCGCGCGGCCAGCGCGGTTGGGCCTACCGCGACGCCGGCGGCGACGGCGAATTCCTGCTCCACGGTTGGTTCGCATGAGCGCGCTATCCGTCGACCGCACCGACAAGGCACAGGCCCTGCCCGACTACGCCGAACTGCATTGCCTGTCGGCCTTCAGCTTCCAGCGCGGCGCCTCGGTCGCGCGCGAGCTGTTCGAGCGCGCCCGCGACCTGGGCTACCGCGCCCTGGCGATCACCGACGAATGCACCCTGGCCGGGATCGTGCGCGCCTGGCAGGCCGCGCGCGATACCGGCCTGCCCCTGATCGTCGGCAGCGAGATCCGCATCCACGGCGGGCCCAAGCTGGTGCTGCTGGTCGAACGCGACGCCGGCTATGCCTCGCTGTGCGCCTTGATTACTCTCGCCCGGCGCCGCGCCGGCAAGGGCGAGTACCGCAGCCTGGGCGAAGACTTCGACGGCCGCTGCGAAGGCCTGCTGGCGCTGTGGCTGCCCGACGGCGACGAGCGCGACGCGGCCCATGCGGCCTGGCTGCAGGCGCGTTTCGGCGGCCGGCTGTGGGTCGCGGTCGGCCTGCACCGCAGCGCCGACGATGCCGCGCGCCTGGCCGCGCTGCAGGCCCTGGCCGCGCGCCACGGCCTGCCCTGCGTCGCCGCCGGCGACGTGCACATGCACGAACGCGGCCGGCGCGCGCTGCAGGACGTGATGACCGCGATCCGTCACCGCTGCACCGTCGCCGAGGCCGGCCGGCGCCTGTTCCCGAACGGCGAACGCCACCTGCGCATCCGCAAGGCGCTGGCGGCGATCTATCCGCGCGAACTGCTGGACGAGACCCTGCGCATCGCCGAGCGCTGCCGCTTCGACCTGAAAAAAGGCCTGGACTACCGATACCCGCACGAACTGGTGCCGGCGGGCGAAACGCCCAAGACCTGGCTGCCCCAACTGGTCGCGCGCTGCGCGTTGCGGCGCTGGCCCGCAGGCGTCCCGGCCGACTCGCAGCGCCAGATCGAGCACGAGCTGGACATCATCGGCCGGCTGGATTACGAGTCGTATTTCCTCACCGTGTACGACATCGTCGAGTTCGCGCGGCGCCGGGAGATTCTCTGCCAGGGCCGCGGTTCGGCGGCCAATTCCATCGTCTGCTACGCCCTGGGCATCACCGAGATCGACCCGACCCGGATGGGCATGCTGTTCGAACGATTCATGTCGGTCGAGCGCAACGAGCCGCCCGACATCGACGTCGATTTCGAGCACCAGCGCCGCGAAGAAGTGCTGCAGTACGTATTCGAACACTACGGCCGCGAGCGCGCCGCGCTGACCGCTGTGGCGATCAGCTACCGCGGCCGCAGCGCGGTGCGCAACGTCGCCGCCGCCCTGGGCATGCCGCAGGACCAGATCGGCGAGCTGGCGCGCACCCTGGACCGCTGGAGCGAGGACGTGCCGCTGCCGGAGCATCTGCGCGAACGCGGCTTCGACCCGGATTCGCCGCTGTTGCGCAAGGTGGTGGGCCTGAGCGCGCTGCTGGTCAATGGCGGCTTCCCGCGCCACCTGTCGCAGCACCCGGGCGGCTTCGTGATCTCCGAGCGTCCGCTGCACACCCTGGTGCCGGTCGAGAACGCGGCCATGGACGGGCGCACCGTGGTGCAGTGGGACAAGGACGATCTCGACGCGATGGGACTGCTCAAGGTCGATTGCCTGGCCCTGGGCATGCTGACCGCGATCCGCAAGACCTTCGCCATGCTCAAGTCCCAGGGCGTCGGCGAACTGAGCATGAGCGCGATCAATGCCGGCGGCGACGACAAGGCGGTCTACGACATGATCTGCGAGGCCGACACCATCGGCGTGTTCCAGATCGAATCGCGCGCGCAGATGTCGATGCTGCCGCGGCTGCGGCCGCGCAACTTCTACGACCTGGTGATCGAAATCGCGATCGTGCGGCCGGGCCCGATCCAGGGCGACATGGTCAACCCCTACCTGCAGCGGCGCAAGAATCCGCAATTGGTCGAATACCCCTCCGACGCGCTGCGCGAAGTGCTCAAGCGCACCCTCGGCGTGCCGCTGTTCCAGGAGCAGGTGATGCAGATCGCGATCGTCGCCGCCGATTACCAGCCCGGCGAGGCCGACCAGCTGCGCCGCTCGATGGCGGCCTGGAAGCGCCACGGCGGCCTGGAGCCGCACCGGGAAAAACTGCACGCGGGCATGTTGAAAAACGGCTACAGCGCAGACTTCGCCCACCGCATCTTCGAGCAGATCAAGGGTTTCGGCAGCTACGGCTTCCCCGAATCGCACGCCGCCAGCTTCGCCCTGATCGCCTACGTGAGCTGCTGGCTCAAGCACTACCACCCGGCCGCGTTCGCCTGCGGGGTGATCAACTCGGCGCCGATGGGCTTCTACACCCACGGCCAGATCCTGCACGACGCCCGCCGCCACGGCGTCGCCGTGCTGCCGGTGGACGTGCGCTACAGCGACTGGGACTGCACCCTGGAAGCCCTGCCCGGCCGCGGCGGCGGCCGCCACCCGCATGCGATCCGCATGGGTCTGCGTTTGATCGCCGGTTTCGACGAAGCCTCCGCCGACCGGATCAGCGACGCGCGCGCGCAGGCGCCGTGGCGCGACGTCGACGACCTGTGCGCGCGCGCGGCGCTGGACGCGCGGGCGCGCGCCCTGCTCGCCGACGCCGGCGCCTTGCGCGCGCTGGCGGGGCATCGCCATCGCGCGCGCTGGGCGGTGGCCGGGGTCGACACCCAGTTGCCGCTGTTCGCTGGCGTCGCCCGCGACGAAGCGCCGGTGCCGCTGCCGCTGCCCAGCGCCGGCGAGGACGTGCGCGCCGACTACGCCCTGCTCGGCACCACCCTCGGCCGGCATCCGCTGTCGTTGCTGCGCAGCGCCCTGCACGCGCGGCGCTGCCGGCGGTCCTCGCAACTGGCCAAGACCGCCAACGGCAGCCAGGTGCGCTTCGCCGGGCTGGTGACCGTGCGCCAGCATCCCGAGACCTCGGCCGGAGTCACCTTCCTCAGCCTCGAAGACGAGGACGGCACGGTCAATGCGGTCGTCTGGCGCGACCTGGCCCAGCGCCAGCGGCGGGTCCTGGTCGAGGCGCGGCTGATGGCGATCGACGGCCGCCTGGAACGCGTCGACGGCGTCCAGCACCTGATCGTCTCGCGCATGGAAGACCTGACCGCCCTGCTCGGCAACCTCAGCACCCATTCGCGCGACTTCCACTGACGCCGCGCCGATGCGCCGCACCGTGACGGCGGTCGGCGCGCGCGGGTATGCTTGATCCACTTTCGGCAAGGAGGCCTACCGTGGCCATCGGCGAGTATTCGCAGTTCTATCGCGGCAAGCGCATCGTCAATTTCAGCCAGGGCGGCCAGGCCGAGGGCGGCGACGTCGTCTACCGCCTGCACCAGGATTACGACAGCCAGGAGAGCCAGGGCGAGCTGTTCGCCGAACTGCTGGCGCAGGTGCCGCCCGCCTCGATCGAGGCGCTGGTGATCGGCCCCTGGAGCGAGGCCCACGACGAAGGCCCGACCGGCTATCTGGATGCGCTGATCGAGCGCCGCGCCGAGTTCGGCGCGCTCAAGGGCCTGTTCGTCGGCGACATGACCTACGAGGACTGCGAGATCTCCTGGATCATCCAGGCCGCCTACAACCCGCTGCTGGCCGCCTACCCGCAGTTGGAATCGCTGCGCATCCGCGGCTCCAGCAACCTGGAACTGCAGGCGTTCGACCACGCCCAGCTGCAGGAACTGGCGATCGAATGCGGCGGCCTGCCGTCGAAGATCGCCGACGCCCTGGCCGGCTCCAAGCTGCCGGCGCTGCGCCACCTGGAACTGTGGCTGGGCAGCGACGAATACGGCTTCGACGGCAGCCTGGACACCTATCAGCGCCTGCTGGCCTCGCTGCAGCCGGGCCAGCTGCGCTACCTGGGCCTGCGCAACGCCAGCATCGCCGACGAACTGGCGGTGTGGCTGGCGCAGCAGCCGTGGCTGGCCACCCTGCAGACCCTGGACCTGTCGCTGGGCACGATCGGCGACGTCGGCGCGCAGGCGCTGTGCGAAAGCCCGCACCTGGGCTCGATCGAACGCATCGACCTGAGCCACCACTACATCTCGCCGGAGTGGCAGGCCAAGCTGGCCGCTTTGCCGTGCACGGTGGTGCTGGAAGAGCAGGCGGAAGAGTACGAGGGCGAGCGTTACGTCGCGGTCGCCGAGTAAGCCCGTGCCGGCGCGTCCCTGGCTGCTGTTCGGTCCGCGCGACAGCCGGCGGGTGCGGGGCCTGCTGCAGGCCCTGCAGGCGCAGGGCCTGGACGCGGCGCTGGTCGACTACGCCGACCTGTTGCTGCGGCCCGAACTCGCCTGCGAAGCGCTGGCCGCGCATCCGCAGGCCTTGGTCAAACTCGAATCGCCGGGCGAAGACCCGGCGCTGCACGCGGCGCTGATCGAGCGCGGCTGGCGCCGCCTCGGTGGGCACGGCGATGCGCCGGCGCCGCTGCGATACGGCGAACTGGCGCACCAGCAGCACTGGTACGCCGGCTTCGCCGACCTGCTCGCCGGCCTGCCGGACGCCTCGCGCTACCTCAACCCGCCCGCCGACATCGCCGCGATGAGCGACAAGCTCGCCTGCCAGCAACGCCTGATCGCCGCCGGCGTCGATGCGCCGCCGTTGCTCGGCGCGATCGAAGGCTACCAAGACTTGCGCCGGCGCCTGCGGGACACCGGCTGCGACCGGGTCTTCGTCAAGGCCCGCTACGGTTCCTCCGGCGCCGGCGTGCTCGCCTACCGCCGCCATCGCGACGGTCGCGAGGTCGCCTACGGCTCGATCGAAGCGGTCGACGAAGACGGCGGCCTGCGCCTGTACAACTCGCTGCGCCCGCGCCGCTACGCCGACGGCCTGTTGATCGCACGCCTGATCGACGCCCTGGCCGCGCAAGGCGCCTATGCCGAGCGCTGGATCGCCAAGCCGCGCGCGCCCGACGACGCCGGCGCGCACTACGACCTGCGCGTGCTCGCGCTGGACGGCCGCGCGCGCCAGCGCGTGGCCCGGGTCAGCCGCAGCCCCCTGACCAACCTGCACCTGGGCAACCGCCGCGGCGCGGTCGAAGACTGGCTCGACGCCGCGCAGACCCAGGCCCTGCAAACCGCGGTCGAACGCGCCGCGGCGGCGTTCCCGCGCAGCCGCTCGATCGGCTTCGACCTGATCCTGCGCGAACGCCGCAGTTGGGTGCTGGAAGCCAACGCCTTCGGCGACCTGTTGCCGCAACTGCGCTGGCAGGGCCGCGACGCCTACCAGGACCAGGCCGCGCTGACGCCGGCCGCGCACGCACCGCGGGCCGCGGCCTGATCCGACCATGACCGAATCCAGCGACGCTTCCGCCTCCGACCCGGCCGGCTTCGACCGGGACGCACCCGACATGCGCGCCATCGTCGGCCGTCGCGATCTGTTGCTGATCACCCTCGACACCCTGCGCTACGACGCCGCCCAGCAGTGCTACGAACGCGGCGAACTGCCGGTGCTCGGGCCGCTGCTGCCGCCCGGCGGCTGGGAGCGCCGGCACACGCCCGGCAGCTTCACCTATGCCGCGCACGCGGCGTTCTTCGCCGGCTTTCTGCCCACACCGGCGCGGCCGGGTCCGCATCCGCGCCTGTTCGCGCTGGAGTTCGAAGGCAGCGAAACCACCGACGCGCGCACCTGCGTGCTGCGCGGCCGCGCCGACATCGTCTCCGGCCTGCGCGACCTGGGCTACCACGCCGTCTGCCTGGGCGGGGTCGGTTTCTTCAACCAGCGCAATCCGCTCGGCTCGCAGTTTCCCGGTCTGTTCGACGAAAGCCACTGGAACCCGGGCTTCGGCGTGACCGCGCCGGACTCCACCGAACGCCAGGTCGCGCTGGCCTGCGAACGCCTGCGCAGCGCGGAACTACGCGCGCGGCGTTGCTTCACCTTCATCAACGTCTCCGCCCTGCACCAGCCCAACCGCCACTACCTGCCCGGCGCGCAGCGCGACGGCTACGACAGCCACTGCGCCGCGCTGCGCTACGTCGACTCGGCGCTGGCGCCGCTGTTCGCCGTCCTGCGCGAACGCGGCGGCGCCTTCGCCATCGTCTGCTCCGACCACGGCACCGCTTACGGCGAAGACGGCTACCACGGCCACCGCCTCGCCCACGACACGGTGATGACCGTGCCCTACGCGCACTTCCTGCTCGATCCATGACCGCCCCGACCCTCGCCGACCTGTTGCAGCTGCCGCCGTACCAGGCGTACTCCTACTCGTACCCGCACAAAACCGCCTACCGGCCGCTGCAACCGGCGCTGCCGCTGCGCGAACTGTGGGCCGGCGAGCGCCGCGAGGCGCTGTTCCTGTACCTGCATGTGCCGTTCTGCTCCTACCGCTGCGGCTTCTGCAACCTGTTCGCGCTGGCGCGGCCGGCGCCGGCCCAGGTCGAGGCCTATCTGCAGCAGATGGAACGCCAATTGCGCGCCACCGCGGCGGCCCTGGGCGAGCATCGCTTCGTGCGCTTCGCCCTCGGCGGCGGGACCCCCAGCTATCTCGACGCCGGCCAGCTCGGCCGGGTGTTCGAGATGGTGACGCGTCACGCCAACATCGACCTGCGCGCGATCCCGGCCGGGATCGAGGTCTCGCCGGAAACCGTCGACGCGGAGAAACTGCGCCTGTGCCGCGACGCCGGCATCGACCGGGTCAGCATGGGCATCCAGAGCTTCAGCGAGGCCGAAGTGCGCGCGCTGGTGCGGCCGCAACAGCGCGAGGTGGTCGAACGCGCGATCGCCTGCATCCGCGAGCAAGGCCTGCCGACGCTCAACCTGGACCTGATCTACGGCATCGCCGGCCAGAGCGAGGCCAGCTTCGTCGCCTCGATCGACAGCGCGCTGGCGCATGTGCCGGAGGAGATCTACCTCTACCCGCTGTACGTGCGGCCGCTGACCGGGCTGGGCCGGATCGAAGGCAAGCGCGGCAAGCCGGGGTTCGCCGTGCAGGCCGAACCGCTGGACCCGCGCCTGGCCCTGTACGAAGCCGGCCGCGCGCGCCTGCTCGCCGCCGGCTACACCCAGGTGTCGATGCGCATGTTCCGCGCCCCGCATGCGCCGGACACCGCCGCGCCGGTGTACTGCTGCCAGAGCGACGGCATGGTCGGGATCGGCTGCGGTGCGCGCTCCTACACCGGCGCCTTGCATTACTCCAGCGAGTACGGGGTCGCCCGGCGCAGCGTGGCCGAGATCCTCGACCACTATCTCGCCCGCGACGAAGCCTCGTTCGGCTACGCCGACTACGGCATCGCCCTGGACGAGGACGAACGCCGGCGCCGGCACGCGATCCAGTCGCTGCTGGTGCGGCCGGGCCTTGACCGCGCCGACTATCGCGACCGCTTCGGTGCCGATTGCCTGCAGCAACTGCCGCAGTTGGCCGAACTGTTCGAACTCGGCCTGGCCGAGCAACACGGCGAGCTGATCGCGCTGACCGACACCGGCATGGCCCGCGCCGACACCATCGGCCCCTGGCTGGTGTCGGCCGCGGTCGCCGAACGCATGCGCGACTACCGGCTGGATTGAGCGCATCGCGATGAACCTCGACGACCACGCCCGCCTCGTCGCCGACGGCCGCTTTCCGGCGCCGGCGGACGCGGCCGTGCCGGGCCACCTGTCGGTGCTGTACCGCGGGCGCCTGAGCAGCTGCAATTACGACTGCGGCTACTGCCCCTTCGCCAAGGCCTACGACAGCCGCGGCGCGCTGCGTCGCGATGCCGAAGACCTGCGGCGTTTCGTCGACTGGGCCGCGCAGCAGCGACGGCCGCTGTCGATCCTGTTCACGCCCTGGGGCGAGGGCCTGGTCCGTCGCCATTACCGCGACGCGCTGACGACGCTGAGCCATTTGCCGCAACTGCGCCGGGTCGCGATCCAGACCAACCTGTGCGTGGGCATGCGCTGGCTGGACGCGGTCGACACCGCGCGGCTGGCGCTGTGGTGCACCTACCACCCCAGCCAGGTCGCGCGCAGCGCGTTTCTCGCCCGCTGCCGAGAACTCGACCGCCGCGGCGTGCGCCACAGCGTCGGCATGGTCGCGCGGCGCGAAGACCTGGACGAAATCGAAGCGCTGCGCGCGCAATTGCCGGCGCGCACGCCGATGTGGCTCAACGCCTTCGACCCGCGCCCGCCGGATTACTACGACGCCGCCCAGGTCGAACGCTTGCAGCGCATCGATCCGCACTTCCGCTACAACCTCGAGCCCGCGCCCAGCCTCGGCGCGCCCTGCCTGACCGGCGAGCGCGTGATCTCGGTCGACGGCGACGGCAACGTGCGCCGCTGCCATTTCGTCGCCGAGCCGCTGGGCAATCTCTACGACGGCAGCTACGCCGCGCAGTTGCGTCCGCGCGCCTGTCCGAACGCGCGGTGCGACTGCTACATCGGCTACGCCCACCGCCCGGACTTGCCGTTTCTGCGCGATTACGCCGGCGGCGTGCTCGAACGCGTGCCGGCGGCGCCGGCCGACGCCTGAGCTGCGCTACTCTGGTCACCGCCCGGCGTTCACGCCGCGCGCCCCCCTTCCGACAAGGATGCCCACGATGCTCCGCAGGACCCGCGCCCCGCTGTTCGCTTTCGCCCTCGCCGCCTTCGCCGCCCCCGCTCTCGCCGCCCCCGCCGCGCTCACGCCCGAGCAGGTCGCCGAGTTGTACCTGCGCGTCGCCCTGGCCCACGACGCCGAGGCCGGCAAGCGCCTCAACGACTACCTCAAGCCGGCCTTCGACGGCAAAGACGCATTCGACCTGGCCGCGCTGGCCGCGGCGCCGAAGACCCTGGACGAGTCCTACGCCACCTTCGCCGATTCGGTCCTCAGCTCGCTGCCCAAGGCCGACCCCGCCCAGGCCAAGCCGGCGATCATCGCCGCCATGAAGAGCCAGGCCAACGCGGTCGCCAACGCCCAGTGCAAGGGCGTGTCGAATCAGCAGCGCCCGAACGATGTCCGGCCGGGGCAGACCATCGCCACGGTGACTTACCGCTGCCAGGTGCCGGCGCTGAAGGGCGGTCTGGAACAGCTGATGGCCGACAAGGGCGACCCGTCGAGCATGAGCACCCAAGCCCTGCTCGAAGGCTTCGCCACCTACCGCAAGGCGCTGGAGCAGCCGGCCGCGCGGCGCACGGTCGAAGGCCGCATCGATCTGTACGGCGGCGACGGCCAGCCGTGGATGACCGGCAGTTTCGCCGAGGCCATCGACGTGGTCACCGACGGCATGCTCAATCCGCCGGCGGCGGCGCCCGCGAGCGCCGATTAACGGTCGAGCGACAGCACCGGCGTGCGCGGCCTGCCTGCAGGCTGCGCACGCTGCGGTCGCCGGCGCGTCTTCGCCTACCTTTCCCCGGCCCGATCCCGAGGCGACGCGGGCCGAACGAGTACGCGATGCGCAGGCGCGGTAGCAGCGCGGCGCCGCCGAATTCGCCCGCTTGCCGGCGCTGCCGCGCGGACGTTACGCAGTCACGGTCGTGCACGACGGCGTGCCGCTGCGCGCGCTGACGCGGGCCGAGACGCCGGCCTCGTTGGAACACGCCCAGAGCGGCTGCGGCCGGACTCTGCCGCGGGCCTGTCCGGCGGACAGGCCGCCGCTGCCGGCCCATCGCGACCCGACCTGAGCCATCGATCGGATTTTCCACTGGCCGCCTTGACACAATTCTATAATTCCGGAATATTGGAATTATGGACACCCAAGCCGCCTTGAGCGCCCTCGGCGCACTCAGCCACGAATCCCGCCTCGCCGCCTTCCGGCACCTGGTCCAGGCCGGTCCGGAGGGCCTGTCGGTCGGCGAACTGCGCGAACGCCTCGGCCTGCCGCCGGCCACTCTCAGCGCCCACCTCAACGTGCTGCGCGCCGCCGCCCTGGTCGAGGACCAGCGCGAGGGCCGGGTGATCCGGGTGCGCGCCCACTACGCGCAGATGAACGCCCTGCTCGCCTACCTCACCGAAAACTGCTGCGCCGGGTCCGCCGCCTGCGGCCCGGCCCAGCCCTGCCCGCCGCGCCCCACCGGAGCCACGTCATGAACCGCTTCCATGTGCACCTGAACGTCGCCGACCTGCCCGCCAGCCTGCGCTTCTACACCGAGTTGTTCGCCGCCGAGCCGAGCGTGCTCAAGCCCGACTACGCCAAGTGGATGCTCGAAGACCCGCGGATCAACTTCGCCATTTCCGCCACCGGCCGCACGCCCGGCATCGATCACCTCGGCCTGCAGGTCGACAGCGCCGAGGAGCTGGCCGCGCTCGGCCCGCGCCTGGACGCCGCCGGCGGCAGCGTGGTGCCGGAAGGCGCCGCGGTGTGTTGCTACGCGCGCTCCGACAAGCTGTGGACCGAAGATCCGCAGGGCACGCGCTGGGAGAGCTTCCACACCTTCGGCGACGCCACCAGCTACCACGGCGCCGGCGCGGCCTGCGCCAGCGACGGCGCCGGCTGCACTCCGGACCCGGCGGCGATGAAGCCGGCGCCGGCCCAGGCCGCCGGCGCGAGCTGCTGCGCGCCGCGCTCGGGCTGCTGCTGAGCGCGCGCCGATGCGATTGCGCCCCTGCACCCCGGACGAGCGCGCGCAAGTGCGCGCGCTGCTGATCGAATCGAAACTGCCGGTCGCCGACCTGGACACCGCGGCCATCGACTTCATCGTCGCGGTCGACGCCCAGCGTGTGATCGGCGCCATCGGCCTGGAAGCCTACGCGCAGGACGGCCTGCTGCGCTCGCTGGCGGTACGCGAGGACTACCGTGGCAGCGGCGTCGGCGACGCCCTGGTCCAGGCGCTGGAAGCGCAGGCGCGCGAACGCGGCCTGCGCCAATTGCTGCTGTTGACCGAAACCGCGCAGCCGTTCTTCGCCCGCCGCGGTTACGCGCTGGTCGAACGCCGGCTCGCCCCGCCGGCGCTGCGCGACAGCGCCGAATTCCGCTCGCTGTGCCCGGCCTCGGCGGCGTGCATGCAAAAACACCTGGGAGATCGCCCGTGAAGCGCGTGTTGTTCGTCTGCATCGAAAACTCCAACCGCAGCCAGATGGCCGAGGCCTTCGCCCGCATCCACGGCGGCGGCGCGGTCGAAGCCTTCAGCGCCGGTTCGGCACCGTCGGGCCGGATCAACCCCAAGGCGGTGCGGTTCATGGCCGAACTCGGCTACGACCTGAGCGCGCACGCGTCCAAATCGCTGGACGATGTCGATGGCGAATTCGACGCGGTCGTCACCATGGGCTGCGGCGACGACTGCCCGTGGATTCCGGCCAAGCGGCGCGAGGACTGGGGACTGCCCGATCCCAAGCACCTCGACGACGACGGCTACCGCGCCGTGCGCGACGAGATCTCCGCGCGCGTGCAAGCCTTGCTGGCCAGCCTGTGAATCCGTTCGCGCGCAAACTGCTGGCCGAATTCCTCGGCACCGCCGCCCTGCTCGCGACCGTGGTCGGCTCGGGGATCATGGGCGTGCGCCTGGCGGCCGGGAACGACGCCGTCGCCCTGCTCGCCAACGCCGCCGCGACCGCGGCCGCGCTGTACGCGCTGATCGCCGTGCTCGGCCCGATCTCCGGCGCGCACTTCAACCCGATGGTGACCGCGGCCATGCGCCTGCAACGGCGCATCGGCACGCGCGAAGCGCTGGCCTACGTCGCCGTGCAACTCGTCGCCGCGATCGCCGGCGTACTGCTGGCGCACGCGATGTTCGAGCTGCCGCTGTGGCAGCCCGGCACCCAGGCGCGCAGCGGCGCCGCGCAATGGCTCAGCGAAGCGGTCGCCAGCGCCGGCCTGGTGCTGACCATCCTGCTCGGCCTGCGCCATCGTCCCACCGCGGTGCCGGCGCTGGTCGCGGCCTACGTCTTCGCCGGCTACTGGTTCACCGCCAGCACCTGCTTCGCCAATCCCGCGGTGACCCTGGCGCGCGCACTGACCCAAAGCTTTGCCGGCATCCGCCCGCAGGACGTGGCCGGCTTCGTCGCCGCGCAGTGCGTCGGCCTGGGCGCGGGGTTGGTATTGGCGCGTGCGCTGTTGCCGGCGCAGTCCGCCGCAGAAACTCCGGCGCCGGCCGAAGCGCGCCTCGACGACGAAGCCGCGCCCCGATCGCAGTAACAAAGTAAATCGCGAGGACCCGGATCGCTTCGGGCAAGGGCTCGAGGCGAACCGATTACCGGGCCGCCTCGCCCGAATCCACGTTTCGAATCTCTAATCCCGCATCCCGATTCGTTTGCTTTTGGCGTCCCCACGGGGATCCCTCGTTAAGCCCCGCCAATAACTGTGATTTATGTCGCGTTTTTTGGCGATTCCTGGCAAAAGGAAAGCCAAACCGCCCGTTCGTCGAAACCTACGGACCGGCTGGCAGAACTGACCCGACCGCGCGGCTTGGCCTTAATTGCTTTTTGCGTCAAGCCGCAGACAATGGCGACCGAGACCTATCCACCCGGGGTTCCAGATGGACCGTGCTGCAGTCAAGAAGCCGGCACATGACGAGTTCGCGAGCGAAGCGGACCTTGTGAATCGCTTTGTACAGCGCTTGTCCAAACCGAGGTCTGGCTTTGGTCGCTTGGAAATAACACGTGAGTGGGATCACCGAGCGGGCCTAGTGGACGTCCTAGCCCGCGATCGCTCGTCGGCGATCATTGCATTCGAGGCAAAGCTGGGCGACTGGAAACGCGCGTTCATGCAGGCCTATCGAAACACGGCCTACGCAAACCGGGCTTATGTCCTCTTGCCTTCGCGGGTTGCGCACCGAGCACTGCCACATCGCAGAATGTTTGAAGGAAAAGGGGTCGGCCTATGCAGTTTCGATGGGAAGCGAATCGAGGTCTTATTGGAGGCGGTCGACCAGGAGCCCATAGTGACCTGGATCCGACGAAAAGCTCACGAGCATTTCAACGGGCTCAGCGATGAATCTGGAAGCCGAGCTGGCGGAAGCCGCCGCCCATGTATGTCAGAAACGCGGGCTCAAACTGGTTCGCGAGCTGGGTAGCGGCGCCTTTAAGCGCGCATACCTAGTTCAATCGGCCGAAACGGAGTTTGCGCTCAAACTAGCGCCAATCATTGGGCCGGTCGATCGACTGATTCGCGAAACCGACGCCTTACTCGGATGCGCGCACCCGAACATTGCCTCTCTTTTCGAGGCATTTCCGGACCATTACAACGGCAAGCCGCTCTGGGTTGCCATCGAGCAATTCATTCCGGGTGGCACCCTTGAAGATCGCCTCAGCAAGGGGCGCCTCTCTCGCGAGCAGACGCTGAACCTGGCCCGTCCGCTGGCGGGCGTTCTGCAGCATCTCTTTGAAAGGCGGCTAGTCCACCGCGACATCAAGCCGGCGAACATCCTATTCGCGGCTGATGGTCAAACGCCTGTACTCACGGATTTCGGCATCGTTCGAGTCCTGGATCTCCCTTCATTGACTCGGGAGTTCCTTGCCTTTGGGCCGGGAACACCGGCATACGCTGCGCCAGAACAACTCAACAACGAGAAGAACCTTATCGACTGGCGTACCGATCAGTTTGAATTGGCGATCGTGCTCTCTGAGTGTGTTTTGGGAAGGCACCCCTTCATGCTTCCCGACCAGAACATACATTCGGCAATCATCGAAGTCGCGTCGAAACGGGAGGTGCCTCAAGAGTCTCGAGACCAACTCGAAGAGCTCGGAATGTCGATGCTCATTCGCGCACTATCGCCTTGGCCGGTTGGGAGGTATCGCCAGCCACACGATTTCATTGCGGCATTAGCAGACTAAGGGGGGAGCTGTCGTGGGGAACTATCTTCAAACAGGTCACGAGTCATGGAATTTGGCTGATGCCCCGAACATCGGACAGTTCGCGGGGATAGTTCTAAGCCCGGTGAATGACTCACCCGAGGAAATAGTTGTCAGGCTCAAGGCGCTTACCGAAAAGCAGAGTGACCTTGACGTAATTCTCGACCCGCAGCTCTACAACCCAGTTACGCAAAAGGGCCAACTCCCTCGGTGGGCCTATTACGGAAGCGATTTTGAGACCGCCGATCGAAGTCTGTTCGGTTGGTGGGCAAGAAAGATCCCTGAGATCGCTGCGGAGGCTGTTCGTGTCGGCGCAACGACCGTGTGCAGCCCAACACCTATCCCTCGCGTCATGGAGGACAACTATTTCAGGTTCGTCGTCGATCTCGCGGATGAAATGATTGGCCACGTTCGCCCTCTCGGCCTAGATGCTGCGCTTTCGTTGATCATTCCCCTGAATCAACTGCATGAACCCCGAAGGGCAATGGAGATAGCTTCGACGGTTAGCGGTTCAAAGTGCGACCGTGTCTTCATCAGCTTCCTCGCGGACTGCGTTCCCCAGCGCGAGCCAATGAGGGACCAAGCAGCGCTGGCGACAGCGATTCATCTGATTCGGCTCTTGAGCAGTCAACAAAGGGTGCACGTGGCCTGCGCCAGTCACGATGTACTCCTCTGGCTCGGCGCTGGCGCGCACGATGTTTCGACCGGCAAGTACATGAACTTGCGCCGTTTCTCCCCGTCGCGTTGGACTGACGAGCAAACAAAGGGCAGGAATCTTTCGTACTGGAACGACGAAAAGCTGCTCACGCTAATCCGCGACCAGGAAGCACTGCGACTAGATCGCGAAGGTTGGTTCAACGACTCCCATTTCGCCGACAACCCAGCATCCGGAATGATCTTGGAGACTCTCCGCCAAGGAGAGGGAGCCCCGTGGCTAAAGCTCTCCTGGGTGCAATACATGCGCTGGTTCGCAAATATCGCTGCCACGGTGCGCACCCCGGATCAAACCCTTGAGATCCTGGCTGCTGCTCATCGGGCTTGGGGGCGAATCAACGATATGGAGTTCTTGTTCGTTGACTCGTTCAACGACGGCAGCCACGTCATCGCATGGTTGAACGCAATGCGCGAAGGGATGCGCCGCTGACGCAGAGGGCCTGCTGAGGATGCGGCAACCGCGGGCGACTGAGGTCGCTGCGCGGACCGGAAAAGTGGTGTAACCCCCTCGAAAACCTATAAAAAAGTAGCCCTTCAGATAGCAAAAAGCCCTGATAAATCAGGGCTTTAGCTTCAATCTGGCGTCCCCACGGGGATTCGAACCCCGGTCGCTACCGTGAAAGGGTAATGTCCTAGGCCTCTAGACGATGGGGACAAAACTTGGATCTTGCAGCCCCTTCGAAAACCCTTTCAGTTCCGAAGAGTGGTGGAGCCAGCCGGGATCGAACCGGCGACCTCTACAATGCCATTGTAGCGCTCTCCCAGCTGAGCTATGGCCCCACATGCTGGAAACAACAACGTGCAACTTTCAACAAAAAAGCCCCAGACGACAGGGCTTTGATGTAAACCGCCCTTTCAGGCGGTCGATGTGGCGTCCCCACGGGGATTCGAACCCCGGTCGCTACCGTGAAAGGGTAATGTCCTAGGCCTCTAGACGATGGGGACAAAACTTGAAACTTGCAGCCCCTTCGAAAACCCTTTCAGTTCCGAAGAGTGGTGGAGCCAGCCGGGATCGAACCGGCGACCTCTACAATGCCATTGTAGCGCTCTCCCAGCTGAGCTATGGCCCCACTGTGCTGGAAAGACGAACATCTTAGCGGGCGTTCAGCGAAGTCGTCAAGCGGTCATCGCTGAATTTTTGCCCTCTCCCGCGAGGCCTGTTCCGATCGGATCGGGCGACGCCGGGTCGAGTTCGACGGGGCGCAATCTTGTCATGCCATGACCGCGTTCGGCTAGATACTCGAGCCACTTGCCGAGGAAAGTATTCATGCGCATGCGGTGGCCGATCACTTCCGCCGGCGGCGGGTACATGCCGATCACGTCCTGCCAGCGCCGGCCGACGTAGCAATGGGTGGCCTCGACCTGGTGCGCGTCGTGATAGAGCCGCAAAAACGCGGAAGGATCGGGTTCGCCGGTCAACGGATCCTGCAGCGCGTACGTCAGCCGCAGCTCGGTGGTGTAGCGGTGCTGCTCCAGCACGTCCAGGCGCAGATCCAGGCCGTCGCCGACCGAAGACAGATACGTGCCGCGGGCCAGTTCGGCCGGTGCGAACAGGCGCTGCAGGCGCGCATGGTTCTCCGCGTACAAGCCCATCAGCCAGCCGAAGCGGCTGAGCCGAGGGATGCGCGCGAGACGGGAAGCGGACGAGGTCATGCTCGCGATCCTACACGTCCGCAAGCGCTCGCGGCAGGATTGACGGAATCGCGAAAAACCCTTAATTTATAGGCTCTTTCGCGATGCTCCGGCGAATCGCCGAGCGGCCCCGTGCGGCGGCCCCGTTCAGCATCGACCTTCCCTCCGCTTCCACGCTCGCCCATCGGCGCGCCGACGCATGCGCGGACCGGCGTCCGCCGCGGCGAAGCGCGGGCGAATGCGCGTCGCGCACCCGCCCGCGCCCTGCCCGCTCAGAACATCTCGCGATGGATGCCGAGCGTGGTCATGACCTTGCTCGAGATCTCCTCGATCGAGGTGTGGGTGGTGCTCAAGGTCGGAATGCGTTCGGCGCGGAACATCATCTCGGCCGCGGCGACCTCGCGCTTGCAGGTTTCCAGTTGCGCATAGCGCGAATTCGGCCGCCGCTCCTGGCGGATCTGTTGCAGCCGAACGGGGTCGATGGTCAGGCCGAACAGCTTGTTGCGGTAGGGGCGCAGCCGCGGCGGCAGGCGGTCGTGCTCCAGGTCTTCCTCGGTCAGCGGATAGTTGGCCGCGCGCACGCCGTAATGCAGGGCCAGGTAGACGCAGGTCGGGGTCTTGCCGGCCCGCGACACCGCGACCAGGATCAGGTCGGCCTCGGCATAGTCGATGCTGGCGCCGTCGTCGTGGGTCAGGGCGAAATTCATCGCGTTGATGCGGCGGTGGTAGGTCTCGAAGTCGACCAGGCCGTGGGCCTGGCCGATCCGGCGCTGGCGGGTCTCGTGCAGCTCCCGCTCCAGCGGCTCGATGAACGGCGCGAACACGTCCAGCATCAGCGCCCCGCTCTCGGCCAGGGCCGCGCCGACCTCGCCGTCCATGCAGGAATTGATCACCACCGGCCGCACCCCGTACTCCACCGCGGCCTCGCGGATCTTGGCCGCCACTTCCCGGGCCCGATCCACGCTGTCCACGAACGGGATCCGGTCGGTCACGAACCGGGTCTCGGTGAACTGGGTCAGCAGGCTGTGGCCGATGGTCTCGGCGGTGATGCCGGTGCCGTCGGAAACGTAGAAAACCGGTCGGGTCCCGGCCATCGATCACCTCGTCTGGGTAGTGCGCCAATACGAAAAAGCCCGCCGGATCAAGCTTGTATGCACCCGACGCCCGGGCGATCATAGCGGTCTTGGCCGCGAACGCGTCCCCGCCCCCTCGGAGATTGTGTGTCTTGAACGAGAACATCCTCTGGCTGCATGCGCTACGCCTCGACGACCTGGCCCGGGTCGGCGGCAAGAATTCCTCGCTCGGCGAGATGATCGGCCACCTGTCCAACCTCGGCGTCTCGGTGCCGGGCGGCTACGCCACCACCGCCGAAGCCTTCAAGGCCTTCATCGCCCATAACAACCTGCACCAGCGCATCTACGACAAGCTGGCCACGCTGGACGTCGAGGACGTGCCGCAGCTGACCGCGGCCGGCGGCGAAATCCGCGGCTGGGTCATCGACGCGCCGCTGCAGCCCGAGCTGGACCGGGACATCCGCGCCGCCTACCGCCAGCTGTGCAGCGAGAACGGCGGCGGCGACGTCGCGGTCGCGGTGCGTTCCTCGGCGACCGCCGAAGACCTGCCCGACGCCTCCTTCGCCGGCCAGCAGGAAACCTTCCTCAACGTGACCGGCGAAGACGACGTCGTGCACAAGGTCAAGGAAGTCTTCGCCAGCCTGTACAACGACCGCGCCATCGCCTACCGCGTCCACCACGGCTTCAAGCACGAGGACGTGTTCCTGTCCGCCGGCGTGCAGCTGATGGTGCGCTCCGACGTCGGCGCCTCGGGCGTGCTGTTCACCCTGGACACCGAGTCCGGCTTCCGCGACGTGGTGTTCATCACCTCCAGCTACGGCCTGGGCGAGATGGTCGTGCAGGGCGCGGTGAACCCGGACGAGTTCTACGTCTACAAGCCCACCCTGGCCCAGGGCAAGCCGGCGATCCTGCGCCGCGCGGTCGGCGCCAAGCAGCTGCGCATGGTCTATTCGAACCAGCCCGGCGAGCGCGTGCGCACCGAAGACACCCCGGCCGAGCTGCGGGTCAAGTTCTCGATCGACGACGCCGACGTGCACGAGCTGGCCAAGCAGGCGCTGGTGATCGAAAAGCATTACGGCCGCCCGATGGACGTGGAATGGGCGAAGGACGGCGTCAGCGGCAAGCTGTTCATCGTCCAGGCGCGCCCGGAAACGGTGAAGTCGCGCGCCAAGGCGACCCAGATCGAGCGCTACCAGCTCGAAAAGCGCGGCGAAGTGATCGCCGAAGGCCGCGCGATCGGCCAGAAGATCGGCACCGGCGTGGCGCGCGTGGTGCGCAGCCTCGACGACATGAGCCGGGTCCAGCCCGGCGACGTGCTGGTCGCCGACATGACCGACCCCGACTGGGAGCCGGTGATGAAGCGCTCGGCCGCGATCGTGACCAACCGCGGCGGCCGCACCTGCCACGCGGCGATCATCGCCCGCGAGCTCGGCGTGCCGGCCGTGGTCGGCACCGGCAACGCGCTGGACACGGTCAAGGACGGCGACACCATCACGGTCAGCTGCGCCGAAGGCGATACCGGCTACATCTACCACGGCGCCCTGCCCTTCGAGCGCCACGTCGCCGACCTGGAAAAGATGCCGCCGGCGCCGCTCAAGGTGATGATGAACGTCGCCAACCCGGAGCGCGCGTTCGACTTCGCCATGCTGCCCAACGCCGGCGTCGGCCTGGCGCGGCTGGAGATGATCATCGCCAGCCACATCGGCATCCACCCGAAGGCGCTGCTCGAGTACTCGGCGCAGGACGCGGCGACCAAGAAGAAGATCGACGAGAAGATCGCCGGCTACGGCGGCGACCCGGTGCAGTTCTACGTCGATCGCCTCGCCGAAGGCATCGCCACCATCACCGCCTCGTTCGCGCCGCACCCGGTGATCGTGCGCCTGTCGGACTTCAAGTCCAACGAATACGCCAACCTGATCGGCGGCTCGCGCTACGAGCCGCACGAAGAGAACCCGATGATCGGCTTCCGCGGCGCCAGCCGTTACGTCGATCCCTCGTTCTCCGACGCCTTCGCCCTGGAATGCCAGGCGGTGCTGAAGGTGCGCGAGCAGATGGGCCTGACCAACTGCTGGATCATGATCCCGTTCGTGCGCACCCTGGACGAGGGCCGGCGGGTGATCGAGGTGCTGGAGAAGAATGGCCTGCGCAAGGGCGAGAATGGCTTGCAGATCATCATGATGTGCGAGGTGCCGTCGAACGCGCTGCTGGCCGACGAGTTCCTGGAGATCTTCGACGGCTTCTCGATCGGCTCCAACGACCTGACCCAGCTCAGCCTGGGCCTGGACCGCGACTCGGCGATCGTCGCCAAGCTGTTCGACGAGCGCGACCCGGCGGTGAAGAAGCTGCTGGCCATGGCCATCTCGGCCGCGCGCGCCAAGGGCAAGTACGTCGGCATCTGCGGCCAGGGCCCCAGCGACCACCCCGACCTGGCCGAGTGGCTCATGGACCAGGGCATCGAGTCGGTGTCGCTGAACCCGGACACCGTGGTCGACACCTGGCTGCGCCTGGCCAAGGCGAAGGCCAAGGCCTGATCCGGCGATGACCGAACAGGACGCGGTGCAGGCGCTGGTGCCCAAGTCCCTGCTGGGCCTGGAAACCAGCGGCTTCGACCTCGACAAGCTGCTCGCCTGGGCGCAGAGCAAGGGCCTGACCCTGCTCAGCGCCCTGGCGATCGGGCTGATCGGCCTGTGGCTGGCCAAGCGCCTGTCGCGGGCGTTGGAGCGGGTCATGACCCGCGCCAACATGGAAGTCACCCTGCGCGGCTTCCTGCGCAACATCGCCTACGCGGCGATGGTGGTGGTGGTCGGCGTCGCCACCCTGCAGCAGATCGGCGTACCGATGACCTCGGTGCTGGCGGTACTCGGCGCCGCCGGCCTGGCGATCGGCCTGGCGCTGAAGGACTCGCTGTCCAACATCGCCTCCGGGGTGATGCTGATCGTGCTGCGCCCGTTCCGCGCCGGCGATCATGTGCAGGCCGCCGGCGTCGAGGGCACGGTGGAGCAGATCCGCGTATTCCAGACCCGCCTGCGCACCATCGACAACCGGGTGATCGTGCTGCCGAACAGCCTGATCACCACCGCGGCGATCATCAATTTCACCGCCAACCCGAAGCGGCGCATCGACCTCACCGTCGGCGTCGGCTACGACGACGACCTCAAGACCGCCAAGGACACCCTGCTCAGCCTGGCCAAGGGGCACGCCAACGTCCTGCAGGACCCGGCGCCGGAAGTGCTGGTCACCGCACTGGCCGAAAGCAGCGTCAATCTCGAGCTGCGCGCCTGGGTCAAGACCGCCAACCTGGTGCGCACCCGCAGCGATCTGGTCGAAGGCATCCGCAACGAGCTGATCGGCAAGGGCCTCAACATCCCCTACCCGCAGCGCGACCTGCACGTCTACCACCACGACGCCGACGGCCGCCCGCTCGCCGAGCTGCTGACCCAGTCGATCGCCGACGACGGCGACGTGCCGGCCCCGGCCGGCAAACCCAAGCCCTGAGCGGCGGGCAGCTTTTCCCGCCGGCCCTGCGATCGGTCACGACCGCCCGGTTGGCCGGGCTTCGGTGGCTTGCGCTTGCGCACGTCGCTGCGGTTGTCGCGGCTCACGCCGCTCCTACAAGAGCCAGCCCGGGGTAGGAGCGACGCAAGTCGCGACCGCGGGACGCGCAGAGGCGACCGGGCCGTCGCCAATCATCGAAGCCCCGAGCTCCCGCCTGTAGGAGCGGCGTAAGCCGCGACAGCCGCAGCGGCGCGATACCACGCCGCTTTCCGAAGCCGGCGCCTCCTCCAGAGAAACCATCGCCCCAAAACGGCCGAAGCCTGGTGGCCCGGGCTTCGGTGGCTTGCGCTTGCGTACGTCGCTGCGGTTGTCGCGGCTCGCGCCGCTCCTACAAGAGCTAGCCCGGGGTAGAAGCGACGCAAGTCGCGACCGCGGGACGCGCAGAGGCGACCGGGCCGTCGCCAATCATCGAAGCCGCGACCTCCCGCCTGTAGGAGCGGCGTAAGCCGCGACAGCCGCAGCGGCGCGATACCACGCCGCTTTCCGAAGCCGGCGCCTCCTCCAGAGAAACCATCGCCCTAAAACGGCCGAAGCCCGGTGGCCCGGGCTTCGGTGGCTTGCGCTTGCATACGTCGCTGCGGTTGTCGCGGCTCGCGCCGCTCCTGCAAGAGCCAGCCTTGGGTAGGAGCGGCGCAAGTCGCGACCGCGGGACGCGCAGAGGCGACCGGGCCGCCGCCAATCATCGAAGCCGCGACCTCCCGCCTGTAGGAGCGGCGTAAGCCGCGACAGCCGCAGCGGCGCGATACCACGCCGCTTTCCGAAGCCGGCGCCCCCGCCAGAGAAACCATCGCCCCAAAAAAGGCCGAAGCCCGGTGGCCCGGGCTTCGGTGGCTTGCGTTTGCGTACGTCGCTGCGGTTGGCCGCGACTTGCGTCGCTCCTACCCGCGCAGGGCGGCGCCTCTTGCAGGCGCCGCTCAGCCCAACCCGCCCAGCTTGCCCATCGCGCCGCGGTAATGGCGCAGTTCGGCGATCGAGTCCATCACGTCGCTCAGCGCAGTGTGCTTGCTGTCCTTGCTGACCCCGGCCAGCACCTCGGGCGCCCAGCGCCGGGCCAGCTCCTTGATCGTGCTGACGTCGAGGTTGCGGTAATGGAAGTACTTCTCCAGCCGCGGCATGCAGCGGTGCAGGAAGCGGCGGTCCTGGCAGATCGAGTTGCCGCAGATCGGCGACGTGTTCGCGGGCACCCACTGGCCCAGGAACTCCAGGGTGCGGCGCTCGGCCTCCTCCATCGGCACGCCCTGCTCCAGCACCCGCGCCCACAGGCCGGAGCGGCTGTGCTGGTTGCGGTTCCACTCGTCCATCGCCTGCAGGCGCTCCAGCGGATGGGCGATCGCCAGCTCGGGGCCCTCGGCCAGCACGTTGAGCTGCGCGTCGGTGACCACGGTGGCGATTTCCAGGATCGAATCCCGGTCGGTGTCCAGGCCGGTCATCTCCAGATCGATCCAGATCAGCCGGTGCTCGTGCCCAGTCTTGTCGGTCATAGCCTCGCCGTCGTGTCCGTGTCGCGGCATGATAGCCGACAGCCCCGCCGCCCCGCTTTCCGCACCGCAATGAGCCAGACCGCCGCCTACGCCCACTACGCGATCCTGACCGCGATGCTGGCCCCCGCGTTCTTCCTGACCGCGACCGCCTCGCTGCTGCTGTCGGCCAACAACCGCCTGGCCCGGGTCATCGACCGCGCGCGAGTGCTGCTGAAGGAGCTGGCCGAGACCGAGGACGCCGAGGAGCGCGAGCTGATCGAGCGCCACATCCTGCGCCAGAAGCGCCGCAGCCGGATCATCCTGCGCGGCAGCCAGCTGCTTTACACGGCGATCAGCTTCTTCGTCGGCACCAGCCTCAGCGTCGCCGGCGACGCCTTCCTCGGCTACCGGCTCGGCGCGATCCCGACCGCGCTGGCCGCGCTCGGCGTGCTGGCGATGTTCGCCGCCAGCCTGCTGCTGGCGCGCGAGTCGGCGCTCGCGGTCGAGGCGGTCAACGAGGAGATGGATCACGGTCACGCCAGCGCGATGAAGCGCTGGGCCAAGCCGCGCGCCTGAGCCCCTCCCGCCGTCGTTGCCGCACCATTGCCCGGCCCCACATCGCCGCCCTCCCGGAGCCCGCCATGCCCGACCCGCTGCAACTGAGCCAGCACTACAGCGTGGTCTCGGCGATGATCACGCCGGCGTTCTTCCTGACCGCGACCGCTTCCTTGCTGGTGTCGTCGAACAACCGCCTGGCGCGCATCGTCGACCGCCTGCGCCAGCAGTTGGCGACCCTGGAATCGACCCACGACGAAGCGACCCGGCAGTATCTGGAGGCGCGCATCATCCTGCACCGGCGACGGGTGCGGTTGGTGCTGATTTGCCTGCAGCTGCTGTACGGCGCGATGACCGCCTTCGTCGCCACCAGCCTGGCGATCGGCATCGACCAGTTCACCGAATTCCGCTACCTGCGCGGCGTGCCGACCGGGCTGGCGATGTGCGGCGTGCTGCTGGTGCTGGCGGCCTCGATCAACCTCGGCCGCGAGGCGCGGATGAGCGTGACCATGCTCGACGCCGAGGTGAAGCGCGAGTTCGACCGCGACAACCCGCCGCGGCCGTGACGCGTCACGCTTAAGCCGGCTTGCCGCGCTTGCGGCGGAAATAAGCGGTCAGGCGCGCCCCGGCCTCTTCGCCGAGCACGCCGCCGCGGACCTCGACCCGGTGGTTGTGGCGCGGGTCGGCGAGCAGGTCGAACACGCTGCCGGCCGCGCCGGTCTTGGGGTCGCGGGCGCCGTACACCACCCGCGCCACCCGCGCATGCACCATCGCCATCGCGCACATCGCGCAGGGCTCCAGGGTCACGTACAGGGTCGCGCCGAGCAGACGATGGTTGCCGATCGCACGGCCGCCCTCGCGCAGGGCGACGATCTCGGCATGGGCGCTGGGGTCGTGGCTGCCGATGTTGCGGTTCCAGCCCTCGCCGATCACCGCGCCCTCGGCCGAGACCAGCACCGCGCCGACGGGAATCTCGTCGTCTTCGCGCTCGGCGCGCTCGGCCAGCGCCAACGCATGGCGCATCCAGCCTTCGTCGATGTCGTCCTGCTCGCTCACTGCGCCCGCTCTGGCCGCAGTCGCGCGGCCTTGGAAGCGGGCATTATCCCCGACCCGCGGCGCGCACGCACCGCGCGACCGGCTCAGCCGTGCGGTTCGCCCGGACGCATCGGTCGCGCAGCCGCGGCCGGCGCCGCCTTTGCGCGCACGGACGCTGCCGGCGGCGTGCGGTGCGCGCATTCGACCCGCTCCACCATCTGCGGCAGCGAGGTGCGATGCGCGGACGCGGCCATCAGCAAATGCGGCAGGGCCAGCAGCGCCGCCGCCAGCGGCAGGTATCGAGGCATCGTCGGAACTCCTGTACGGCGAGCGTGCGCGGCCGCGCGCGGGGCAGCGCGACCTGTACTGATACGACGAACCGGACCGGGCGCAATCGACACGGGCGCTCCGGCGGGGGCGGCCGGGGCGGCGGGCACGGCGGTTCGAGCGCCCAGGCTACGCCCGGTCGCGGCCAGGTTCTGTCCTCGATCGTTCGAATCGGGGTGGCGAAGTGACGCAGGGCGCAGCCGGCGGCGCACACGTCGCCGCTGCCGGATAGGAGCGACGCAAGTCGCGACCGCGGACCGCGCAGAACCTGCACCGACGATCGAAGCCGCAGACCGTCGCTTGTAGGAACGGCGTGAGCCGCGACAGCCGCAGCGTTGCACTACCACGCCGTTGCCGAAGCCGGCCGCCCCCAAAGAACCGCCCCTCCAAAAAACGACCGAAGCCCGGAGGTCCGGGCTTCGGGTCGTCGCGCTTGTGTAGCTCGCTTCGGTCGGCCGCGGCTGTCAGCTACAGAGTAGGAACAGTGCCGCCGTCGATCCGGTATTCGGCCCCGGCGATCGAAGCCGATCGCGGGGACGCCAGGAAGACGATCAAATCTGCGACTTCCTGGGGTTGTGCGGGTCGACCCACGGGAATTCCTCCCAGCCAATCCATGATGATTTTCTTGCCGCCCTCGTAGTCCGTTCCTGCCTGATCGGCCGTCCGCCGGGCAAACGCGACGGATGCCTCGGTCTCGATCCAGCCCGGCGCCACGCTCAGCACGCGAACGCCCTTGGGCGTCACCTCGCGCGCCAGCGACTTGCTGTACGTCGTGAGGGCCGCCTTGGCCGCTGCATAGGCGGTGGTGGACTCCGGCAGAGGCAGCACGCGCTGGATGGAGCTGACGTGGATGATGACTCCCGCCCCTTGAGCCAGCATCGCTGGCAGCAGCGCACGATCCAGGCGTACCGCAGGCATCAAATTCAGATTGAGCTCGGCGAACCAGTGCTCATCGCTGATCGCAGCGAAACCGCCGCCGGGCGTCTTCGACCCGCCGAGCACGTTGATCAAGATGTCGACGCCGCCCCAATCCTGCAGGATGGTCCGAGCGAGGTGACTCGTTCCTTCCGCCGTCGACAGGTCGGCGGCCACATAGTCGACGCCCTCCACCGGCTCCGCCGGCACGGTGCGTGCGGACGTCGCCACCCGAGCGCCGGCCTCCGCAAGGGTTTTCACGACTGCAGCGCCCAGGCCCAGCGTGCCGCCGGTTACCACGGCCCGCAGGCCGTGCAGGCGAAGGTCGAAGCTCATGCCGTGATCTCCAGCGATGCGATCAGGCCGCGCTCGAGGCGAAAGCGGTAAGACAGAACGATCGGGCTGCCCGGGAAGTTGCCGCTGACGTTGGCGCGGACGAGTTGAAAGCCGTCCTCCCGCTCGATGGCGAACGGCACGCTCGTCGCGCTGTACTTGGCCGATGCCTCGGCCATGAAGGCCTTGATGGCGTCGATGCCGGTGTAGGTGTGCCCGTCGTCCTTCATGACGGCTTGCGCCGTGAAGCAATGCGCCAAGGCTTCAGGGGTGTGTTCGGCCGCGAAGTACGCGGCAATCGGCTCGGGGAGAGTCAGGGTGTCCATGTCGTCGGTTCCGTGGGGCCAGTGGAGGCCTCAGGATGCGCGTCGGCATTAATTCAGTGAATGCCCTAGAATCCGTATGGGCTATGTAGGAATACATACATAATGCGCGGATCCGACTTCGCTGAGCTGAAGGCCTTCGTAGCCGTCGTGGAGCGCCAGAGCTTTGCCCGGGCGGCCGAGTACCTGGGCCTGTCGCCTTCGGCACTCAGCCAGACGATCCGGCAGCTCGAAGACCGCATCGGCGCCCGCCTGCTGAATCGCACGACGCGAAGCGTCGCGCCATCGGCAAGCGGCGAACGGCTTTACCGGCGCATAGCGCCGTTGATTCGGGAGATGGCGGCGGCCGTCGCCGAAGCCAGCGAGGCGACCGGGCAGATGAGCGGCACGCTGCGGATCAACACGCTGGGGATCGCCGCCCGGACCATCATCGCGCCCCGGCTTTCGCGCTTCCATCAAGCGCACCCCGACGTGGTTCTGGACATCGTGGTCGACGATGCGCTGGCCGACATCGTCGCCGGGCGCTTCGACGCGGGCATCCGCGTGGGCGGGCAGCTCGAAAAGGACATGGTGGCCGTGCGTCTTACGCCGGACCTGGACATGGTGGCCGTGGCGTCCCCGGACTACCTCGCGCGTCGGGGAACCCCCAAGTCGCCCGCCGAGTTGCACGGCCACGCCTGCATCAACTGGCGGCTGCAGATGGACGGCAGGCACTATCGCTGGGAGTTCGAGAAACGAGGACAACGACTCGAAGTCGCCGTGGACGGCCCCGTCGTCACCAATCACGCCGACATCGGCATTGCGGCTGCATTGGGCGGGCTCGGCATCGCCTATCACTTCGAGCGAGATGGCGTGGGCGAACTCTTGGCCCAGGGCCGGCTGGTCCAGGTCCTGGCGGACTGGTCGATCTCGCGCCCCGGGTTGTTCCTCTACTACCCGAACCGGCAACATCGACCGGCCCTGCTGGGCGCGTTCATCGATTGTCTGTTGGATCGAAAACCGTTCGATCGGCTTTAGGCCCAGAAAAGGGCGCCCATGAGCGACGACGCCTCGCGCTTTCCCGGGGAGACTTTTCCAAGGAGACTTTTGCCGTCAACGACCGGCTTAGTCTGGATCGCAAACGCAAGGGTCTCGACCCGGTTCTCCGGTTCCTACCGTCGGCGCTACCGCCAGCCTGTTCTGCTGGCCGGCGATAGTCACCGCGAGCTGCCGACGTACTTATTTCCGAATCAACACGCCCTGACGAGCTTTCGATAGCTGGCGATAGCCCCCACAGGGCCTGACTTCACTCCCACTCGATCGTCGCCGGCGGCTTGCCGCTGATGTCGTAGACCACGCGCGAGACGCCGCGCAGTTCGTTGATGATCCGGTTCGACACCGTGCCGAGGAAATCGTACGGCAGGTGCGCCCAGTGCGCGGTCATGAAGTCGATGGTCTCGACCGCGCGCAGCGCGATCACCCATTCGTAGGCGCGCGCGTCGCCGACCACGCCGACCGACTTGACCGGCAGGAACACCGCGAAGGCCTGGCTGGTCTTGTCGTACAGGCCGGCCTTGCGCAGTTCGTCGATGAAGATGTGGTCGGCGCGGGCCAGCAGGTCGGCGTATTCGGGCTTGACCTCGCCGAGGATGCGCACGCCCAGGCCCGGGCCCGGGAACGGATGGCGGTAGACCATCTCGCGCGGCAGGCCGAGTTCGACGCCCAGGCGCCGCACTTCGTCCTTGAACAGTTCGCGCAGCGGCTCGACCAGGCCGAGCTTCATGTCCTCGGGCAAGCCGCCGACGTTGTGGTGGCTCTTGATCACGTGGGCCTTGCCGGTCTTGCTGCCGGCCGACTCGATCACGTCGGGGTAGATGGTGCCCTGCGCCAGCCATTTGGCGTTCGCAAGCTTGGCCGACTCTTCGTCGAAGATTTCGACGAACAGGTTGCCGATGATCTTGCGCTTGGCCTCCGGGTCGCTGACCCCGGCCAGCTTGGCGAAGTACCGGTCGGCGGCGTTGACCCGCACCACCTTGACGCCCATGTGCTCGGCGAACATCGCCATCACCTGGTCGCCTTCGTTGTAGCGCAGCAGGCCGGTATCGACGAACACGCAGGTCAGCTGGTCGCCGATCGCCTTGTGCAGCAGCGCCGCGACCACCGAGGAATCGACGCCGCCGGACAGGCCGAGGATGACCTCGTCCTGGCCGACCTGCTCGCGCACGCGGGCGATCTGGTCGTCGATGATGTGGGCGGCGGTCCACAGGGTCTGGCAGCCGCAGATATCGACCACGAAGCGGCGCAGCAGGGTCAGGCCCTGCTTGGTGTGGGTGACTTCGGGATGGAACTGCACGCCATACCAGCGGCGCGCGTCGTCGGCGAAGGCGGCGACCGGGATGCGGTCGGTCTTGGCGGTGACGACGAAGCCTTCCGGCGCCTTGGCGACGTGGTCGCCATGGCTCATCCACACGTCCAGGCGCGGCGGCGAACCCGGGTGATCCTTGAGCCCGTCGAACAAACGGTCCTGGGCCACCAACTGCACTTCGGCATGGCCGAACTCGCGCTGGTCGGCGGCCTCGGTGGCGCCGCCCAGCTGCACCGCCATGGTCTGCATGCCGTAGCAGATGCCGAGGATCGGCAGGCCGGCGTCGAACACCTGCTGCGGTGCGCGCGGCGAATCCTGCTCGGTGGTCGACTCCGGGCCGCCCGACAGGATGATGCCCTTGGCGCCGTAAGCGGCGATTTCGGCCGGATCGTGGTCCCAGGCCCAGATTTCGCAGTACACGCCCAGTTCGCGGATGCGGCGGGCGATCAGCTGGGTGTACTGCGCACCGAAATCGAGGATCAGGATTTTGTCGCTGTGGATGTCGGTCATGGGGCCGGGATTAGGGAGTGGGGATTCGCAAAAGCGTCGGTTCGAACAACGGATGCGGGATTCGCCGAATAGACATGGGTTAGCGGGGGATCGAGGCGCCGGACTTTGCCGAATCGCCCATCCCGAATCCCGGCTCCATCCATCCCGAATCCCGCGCGCCGGCTCAGCCGGCGCGATAGTTCGGCGGTTCCTTGGTGATCTGCACGTCGTGGACGTGGCTCTCGCGCGAACCGGCGTTGGTGATGCGCACGAAGCTGGGCTTCTTGCGCATTTCCTCGATGGTCGCGCAGCCGACGTAGCCCATGGTGGCGCGCAGGCCGCCGGCGAGCTGGTGGACCACGCCGCGCAGCGGGCCGCGGTACGGCACCCGGCCTTCGATGCCTTCCGGCACCAGCTTGTCGGCGTCGGAAGCGTCCTGGAAATAGCGGTCCTTGGAGCCCTGCTCCATCGCGCCGATGCTGCCCATGCCGCGGTAGCTCTTGTAGCTGCGGCCCTGGAACAGTTCGACCTCGCCCGGGGCCTCCTCGGTGCCGGCGAACAGGCCGCCGACCATCACCGTCGAGGCGCCGGCGACCAGCGCCTTGCCGATGTCGCCGGAGTAGCGGATGCCGCCGTCGGCGATCAACGGAATGCGGTCCTGCAGCGCCTCGGCGACCATCGCCACGGCGGTGATCTGCGGCACGCCGACGCCGGCGACGACGCGGGTGGTGCAGATCGAACCGGGGCCGACGCCGACCTTGACCGCGTCCGCGCCGTGGTCCATCAGGGCCAGGGCCGCGTCGCCGGTGACGATGTTGCCGCCGATCACCTGCAGCTGCGGGAAGCGGGTCTTGACCCACTTGACCCGGTCCAGCACGCCCTGCGAATGGCCGTGCGCGGTATCGACCACGATCACGTCCACGCCGGCCGCGGCGAGCGCTTCCACGCGCGCTTCGGTGTCGCCGCCGACGCCGACCGCGGCGCCGACCAGCAAGCGCTCGGCGCTGTCCTTGGCGGCGTTGGGGTTGTCGGTCTTCTTCTGGATGTCCTTGACCGTGATCAGGCCGCGCAGCTCGAAGCCGTCGTTGACCACCAGCACCTTCTCGATCCGGTGCTTGTGCAGCAACTGCAGCACTTCTTCGTCGCTGGCGCCTTCGTGCACGGTGATCAAGCGCTCGCGCTTGGTCATGATGTGGCGGACCGGATCGTCGAGCTTCTTCTCGAAGCGCATGTCGCGGCTGGTGACGATGCCGACCAACTGGCCGCCGTCGACCACCGGCACGCCGGAGATGTTGCGCGCCCGGGTCAGCTTCAGCACTTCGCCGATGGTCGTTTCCGGACCGACGGTGAACGGTTCTTTGATGACCCCGGCCTCGAACTTCTTGACCTGGGCGACCTGGGCCGCCTGGGCCTCCAGGCTCATGTTCTTGTGGATGATGCTGATGCCGCCGAGCTGGGCCAGGGCGATCGCGAGGCGGGCTTCGCTGACCGTGTCCATGGCCGCCGACAGGATCGGCAGGCGGATCGACAGGTCGCGGGTCAGGCGGGTGGAGAGGTTTACGTCCTTAGGCAGGACGATCGAATGCGCGGGGACGAGGGAGACATCGTCGTAAGTCAGCGCTTCAGCCTGGATGCGCAGCATAGGCGGGCCCGGGAGGATGAAGCGCGCCATTGTACCCCGGGAAGCGGGGATTAGGGATTCGGGATTCGGGATTGGTCGTTGCGGTGGTGCGGGGAGTCGGGATTTGGGGAGTCGGGATTGGTTGGGCCAGGACGGTGGGCAGCAGGGGCGAACCTGAACGAAGCCGCCGAATCCCGCCTACCCAATCCCCAATCCCCGCCCCTCAGCCCGCGGCCTCCGCCGCTTCCAGGGTGTTCTGCATCAGGGTCGCGACGGTCATCGGCCCGACCCCGCCCGGGACCGGGGTGATCCAGCTGGCGCGCTGGGCCGCGGCGGCGAAGCCGACGTCGCCCACCAGGCGGCCGTCGTCGAGGCGGTTGATGCCGACGTCGATGACCACCGCGCCGGGCTTGACCCATTCGCCGGGGATCAGGTCGGGGCGGCCGACCGCGACCACCAGGATGTCGGCGTTGCGCACCGACTGCTCCAGCACCGCGGCCGGGGTGAACTTGTGGCAGCTGGTGACGGTGCAGCCGGCGATCAGCAGCTCCAGCGCCATCGGCCGGCCGACGTGGTTGCTGACGCCGACGATCGTCGCGCTCTGCCCGCGCACCGGCCGGTCGGTGTAGCCGAGCAAGGTGGTGATGCCGCGCGGGGTGCAGGGCCGCAGGCCGAACTGGCGCAGCATCAGATGGCCGACGTTCTCGGGATGGAAACCGTCGACGTCCTTGCGCGGGTCGATGCGGTGGATCAGCGCGGTGGCGTCGCGGCGGTCCGGCAGCGGCAGCTGGACCAGGATGCCGTGCACCTCCGGATCGGCGTTGAGCCGGTCGATCAGCGCCAGCAGCGCGGCGTCGTCGGTGTCGGCCGGCAGGTCGTAGTCGATCGCGCGGATGCCGACCTTCTGCGCGGCGCGGCGCTTGTTGCGCACGTACACGCTGGAGGCCGGGTCGTTGCCGACCAGCACCACCGCCAGCCCCGGCCGCGCCTTGCCGGCGGCGATGCGCGCGTCGACCTGGGCCTTGAGGTTGTCGAGCAACTCGTCGGCGATGCGTTTGCCGTCGAGGATGCGGGCCGGGTGCGGAGTAGACGTCATGCGGGTCGGCGCTGAGGTAGAGTCGGGGCCGCGCATTATCGCTCATTCCCCGCGCCGGTTTTGCCGCGAGGCGCTCGCGCCGGGCCCGCCGCCGCGCTGCCGCTCCCTTCTTCCCGCCCTGCCCGCACGATCCCACGAGTCCGCCGCCATGACCCACCCCGCCCCGCCCGCCGACCACGCCCCGCGCGACCACGAGACCCTGGCCATCGAGGCTGCCGCCTTCCGCCGGCTGCTCGCCCACCTGATGCAGGAGCGCCCGGAGGTGCAGAACATCGACTTGATGATCCTGGCCGGCTTCTGTCGCAACTGCCTGGCCGACTGGTACCGCGAGGCCGCCGAGGCGCGCGGCATCGCCATGAGCAAGGACGAGGCGCGCGAGGCGGTGTACGGCATGCCATTCGCGCAGTGGAAGGCGCAGCACCAGAAGGACGCCACGCCGGAGCAGCTGGCCGCGTTCGAGGCGGCACAGCAGCGGCACGCTTGAACGAGCGGCGGCTTCGGTCGCCTGCGCTCGCGCACGCCGCTGCTACAGGAAGGCGGCGGCGCGGCGAGATCGGAGCATGGCGGTCGCGGCTTGCGCCGCTCCTACCCCGTCCCGGCGCCCCCCCTCAATCCCCAATCCCCAATCCCGGCCACTCACTCCTGCTGCGGTCGCACCGACGGGACATTGGGATTCGGGCAGCGCGGCACGCCGGAGCCGACCACGCATTGGACGCAGCAACCCTGCGGTTCGCTGGCCGGCGCCTGCTGCGGCGCGTACAGGGGCTGCGGCGGCGCCAGCGTCGCCAGCGCGGCGTCCGGCTTGAGCTTGAGCAGCGCCGACCAGTCCATCTTGTTCATGTCGCAGGCCGACACGGTGTCCGGCGAGCACTCCACCTGGGTTTCGCTGCGCAGCGGCAGCGGCCAGAACTGGCCGTTGCGGTTGACCGCCATCATCCGCATCGTCGCGCCCTGCTGGACGTTGCCGCCGATCAGATAGGCCTTGCCGTCGTTGTCCGGATTGACCGCGACGACGATGTCGCAATGCATGTTCAAGCCGCCGTCGCCGTTGAGCGCAGCGGTCAGCCCCGCATGCCCGTACACCCGGGTGCTGGAGCGCACCGCGCACAGCAGGTCGCCGACCGCCGGGTTCGCGGCGGCCGGGTCCAGGTACTGGAACGGGCTCTGTTCCGGCGTGCGGTAGGCATCGCGCACGTAGTCGTAATGGCTGGCCGAGGGCCGGAAGCCCGGCACCGCCGCCTTCATCATCACGTAGGACACGAAGGCCGCCGACCAGGGGTTGTCGATCAGGAACGCGCGGCACGCGGTGGTCGAATACGCACTGCCGTAGGGATCGAAGCACTGTTCGGCACCGGCGAAACCGGCCATGCGCTGCAGCAGCCCGGTGTCGCGCCAGTAGCCGGCGGTGCGGCGCCAGGTCTCGGTGGCGCCGTCCTCCAGCCGCGCACGCTCGGCCTCGCTGACGGTCGCGCTGGCGAGCCGGCCCTGGGTATCGATGAAGGGCCGGTACCACTGCAGGTTTTCGTCGCAGGCCGCGGCGGCGATGCGGGTCGCCGCATCGGCGGCGGCGGCCTGGCCGCGCAGGCGCGGACAGGCGTCGGCGGCCACCGCCGAGGCGCTGGCCGAAAACAGGACACAAGCAAGCACGAACGAACGCAACATCGAATCCTTTCTCCTGGTGGGGGGGGGGCATCGCCGCGGGTCCGCCGTCCGCGGCATCGCTCGGCGACGACCGGCGGCGGTGAAGCGACCGGCGGCAGCGCCGCAGCCCGCGACCTTACCCGCAAGCGCCTTAACTGCCGCAACGCGATGCCCGCCGCGAGCCTGCGGCCAGCCTATCGCCCGACCGTGCAAAGCGCGTGATCGCCGCCGGTCTCTGGCGACCGGCGAGCGCGCGGGTTATCGTCGCCGGGAACGTTATCGAACCGACGCACGAACCGAACCGCCCGGGCCGCCGCGTCGCGGCCCCCGACCAGGAACGCTCCGCCCGATGGCCCGCACGCCCCGTTTGCTCCCGTCCCTCGCCGCGTTGGCCGGCGTCGCCGCCGCCGGTTACCTCAGCATCTGCGGCTGGCTGTACGTGAAGCAGCGCGAACTGATGTATTTCCCGCAGAACACCCGGCTGCGCGCCAACACCACCGACTACACCGTCGATCGCGGCGACATCGTGCTGCGCGGCTGGCGGCTCAACGCCGGACGCGACAAAGCGCTGATCTATTTCGGCGGCAACGCCGAGCGGATCGAAAACATGCGCGAGACGCTGGCGCGCTGGTTCCCCGACCGCACCGTCTACCTGCTGTCCTATCGCGGATTCGGCGCCAGCGACGGCCGACCCGAAGAAGCGGCGCTGTTCGCCGATGCGCTGGCCACCTTCGACCAGGTCTCGCGTGAGCATCCCAAGCAGCCCATCGCGGTGATCGGCCGCAGCCTCGGCAGCGGCGTCGCCAGCTACGTCGCCAGCCGTCGCCCGGTCGAGCGCCTGGCCCTGGTGACGCCGTTCGACAGCCTCAGCGAAACCGCGCAGGCGCACTACCGCTGGCTGCCGACGCGCTGGCTGGTGCGCGACCGCTACGAGTCGGTCAAGCATCTGCGCAACTACTTCGGCCCGATCCTGATCGTGCGCGCCAGCCACGACGACGTGATCCCGCCGCCGAACACGCAACGCCTGATCTACTCGCTGCAGACCCGCACCCAGGGGCTGGAAGTCGTGCAGTTGAACGGCGCCGACCATCACAACATCGGCCAGTACCCGGAGTACGCTGAGGCACTGCAAGGTTTCATCGACTGATCCGTCCTTCGCTTCCCAACGCCGGGGCCCGTCCATGCAACTGCAACGCCGCGAAATCCGTCCGACCGAAGTGTCGTATTCGCAAGCGCTCGAGATCACCGGCTTCAAGCGCTTGGTGTTCGTCAGCGGCCAGTTGCCGCAGTGCGAGGAATGCATCCTGCCCAAGGACTTCGACGGCCAGTGCCGACGCGCCTGGAGCAACGTCCAGCGCCAACTCGAAGCCGCCGGCATGAGCTTGGCCAATCTGGTCAAGGTGACCACGTATCTGAGCGACCGCCGGCTGCGCAAGCGCAACTACGAAATCCGCCACGAGGTGCTGGGCGAACACGCGCCGGCGTTGACGGTGATCATCGCCGACCTGTACGAGGAAGGCTGGATGGTCGAGATCGAGGCGATCGCCGCCGATTAGGGCGCGCGCCGGCACAGATCGCCGAGCGCGCGGCTCAAGGCGATGCGGTGCAGTTCGTCCAGTCGTCGCCTGCGCGCGGCCCGCTCGCGCGCGCGCCGCGCCTGCGTCGCGCAATCCGCGCGCGCGGCGTCGTTCAAGCCCTGGCCCAGCGCGTCGAGCAGTTCGCCGTTGAGGCGATCCAGCCGCGCCCGGACCGCGTCCAGGTCGGCCGCGGCTTCGCCGCGCCGCGGCGGCTCGCCGAGCAGGCGATACTGGACCAGCTTGTTGGCTTCGAACTGGGCGCGGAAAAATCCGGTCGCGGCCTCGTGCGGCAGGCCGCGCGCGACGGCGGCCTGGCCGAGTCGCTCGAGTTGTTCGCGTTCGCGCGCCGCGTCTTCGACCGGCCGGCCGCTGCGGCGCTTGCTCGCCGCGACCTGGTCGGCGAGCCGCAGGCGTTGCGCGCTGAGGTCGGCCAGACGCTCCAGCGCCGACGGCGTCTGGGCGGTCGCCGGCAGCGCCGACGACAGCAGGCCCGCCAGCAGCCAGGCGGCGAGCCGGGCGCCTCGTTCAATGCGCACTGCAGAACGCCTGATAGTCGATATAGCCGGGAAACTCGCGCCCCGCCGCGCACACCGGGCAATCCGGGTCGGGGCGCAGGCGGGTCTCGCGGAAACGCAGGCCGAGCGCATCGAAATGCAGCAAGCGCCCGGCCAGCGGCTCGCCCAGGCCGAGGATCAGCTTGACCACCTCGGTGGCCTGGATCAGACCGATCACTCCCGGCAGCACGCCGAGCACGCCGGCTTCGGCGCAATTGGGCGCCGCTTCCGGCGGCGGCGGTTCGGGAAACAGGCAGCGGTAGCAGGGTTTTTCGCCGCGATGGCGGCCGGCGTCGAACAGGCTGACCTGGCCTTCGAAGCGATGGATCGCGCCGTACACCAGCGGCTTGGCGAGTTTGACGCAGGCGTCGTTGAGCAGATAACGCACCGGGAAATTGTCGGCGCCGTCGAACACCACGTCGGCCGCGCCGATCAGGCGCTCGACGTTGTCGGCGGTGATGCGTTCGGCGAAGGTCTCCACCCGCACGCGCGGGTTGAGCGCCTGCAGCGCGATCTTGGCCGACTCGACCTTGCTCGTGCCGATGCGCTGCTCGGTGTGCAGGATCTGCCGCTGCAGGTTGCTGCGGTCGACCACGTCGTCGTCGGCCAGCACCAGCGTGCCGACCCCGGCCGCGGCCAGGTAGAACGCCGCCGGCGAGCCCAGGCCGCCGGCGCCGACCATCGCCACCCGCGCCGCCTGCAGCTTGCGCTGCCCGGTTTCGCCGACTTCGGGCAGGCGCAGATGGCGCGAATAGCGATCGTAGAAATCGCGCTCGGCCTCGGTCTGGCGCAGGTCGGCCAGCGGCAGTCCGTCGGCGATCCAGGCGGCGGTGCCGCCGTCGACCGAGGCCACGCGCGCGTAGCCGGCATCGAGCAAGGCCTGCGCGGCGCGCAGCGAGCGAGCGCCGGACTGGCAGATCAATACGACCTCGGCGCCGCGATCGGGCAGGAACGCCTGCGGATCGGCTTCCAGCGCGTCCTTGGCCACGCCGAGCGCATGCTCGGCCTGGCCGGCAGCGCGTTCGTGCGCCTCGCGCACGTCGATCAGGACCGCACCGGCCTGCTGGCGCGCACGCGTCTGCGCGGGAGAGATCCTCTCGGGGGCGCCCCGTTCGGGGATGGGTTCGATGCTCATGCCCGGATTATCCGCTTTCGCGGGCGAGGCGGCAGGCAAACGCGGGGACGCAGCGTTGCGCAGGGCGGCGGTTGGGGGCCGGCTCGTCTCGCTGCCCTGCTCACGCAAGCGGGAGAAGGGCTTTCAACCCGATGGGGGTGCAGAACTCGCCCGACGGCGAAACCGAGCCCTCTCTCCCGCGAGGACTCTCAACACAGCGGCGCGGTGACCGCAGAACTCGCCCCGGCCGCAGAACAGAGCCCCCCTCCCGCTTGCGGCAGCGAGGTTGGGATGAGGGCACAACACTGCCGAACCGAACTCACCCCAGCGCGTAAGGCCAAACCTCCATCACCGCGCCCTCGCCTAGCTGCTGCGGCCCCTCCGGCACCACCATCAGCGCCTCCGACTCGGCCGCGGCACGCAGCCGGTGCGAGCCGGTGGCCGGATTCGGGTCGACCCAGAGCACCCCGGCATCGTCGCTGCGCAGCCGCGCGCGCACGAACTCGCGCCGCGGATGAGTCTTGTCGATGCCGCCGACCAGGCGCGCGCGCAGCGTCGGCCGCGGTTCGCTGCGGCCCTGCAAGCCATCGACCAAGGCCCGGCCGAAAGTCAGATAGGTCGCCAGCACCGAGACCGGATTGCCCGGCAAGCCGAGCATCCGGGCCTGGTCCATGCTGGCGAACAGCAGCGGCATGCCCGGACGCATGCGCACCTTCCACAGATGGATGCGGCCGAATTCGCCCAGCACCGCCGGAATGTGATCCTTCTCCCCGGCCGACACCGCACCGCAGGTGAACACCAGATCGAAGGCGCAGGCGGCGTCGCGCAAGGCGATCTCGACCTGCCTGGGGTCGTCGGGCAAGCGCGGCCAGGCGGTCGGCTCCAGGCCGTCGGCGCGCAGCAGGCCCATCAACAGCTCGCGGTTGCTGTCGTAGATCTGCCCCGGGCGCAGCGGCATGCCGGGTTCGACCAGTTCGTCGCCGCTGGTGAACACCGCCGCGGTCGGGCGCCGCCGCACCTCGAGCGAGGACAGGCCCAGCGAGGCCGCCAGCGACACCCGTGCCGGAGTCAGCACCTGCCCGGCCTGCAGCAATCGTTCGCCTTCGCGCACGTCCTCGCCGGCATAACGCACGTGGTGGCCGCGCTGGCAGGCCGGAATCAGCGCCAGCTCGCCGTCCAGGCGCACGTTCTCCTTGATCGCGATCGTGTCGGCGCCGGCCGGCAACGGCGCCCCGGTGGTGATGCGCACGCATTCGCCCGGCCCCAGCCGCCAGTCGCCGGCGAGCCCGGCGAATTGCTCGCCGACGATCTGCAGCGGGGTCAGCTCGCCGCTCAGATCGGCGTGACGGAACGCGTAGCCGTCCATCGCGCTGTTGTCGAACGGCGGCAGCGGCAGTCCGGCGTCGACGTCGCGGGCCAGGATGCGGCCGTGGCTGCGCCCCAGCGACAGGGTCTCGCTATCGAGCCGATGCGCGGCGGCGACCTCGGCGACGATCGCCATCGCCTCCTCGAACAACAGCCCGGTCGGGAAATCGGTCATGGCACGGGATTCTCTGGATCTCGGAAATCGGGGGCGGACGACGAGGACGACGAGGACGCGCGGCGGCGCGGCCGGTTCAATCGCCCAGACCGGGGACGAAACCGGCCGCGGCCAGGTCGTCGGGCGTGTTGAGGTTGCCGAAGCGTAGGCCATCCAGGCGCAACGCGGCCATGCCGAGTCCGGTCTGCAACTCTCGCACCGCCCAACGCTGAGCGTCGGCCGCCTGCGCCAGCGCCTGGCGCAGCGGCGCCGCCGGCCACAGCGCGAACAGCGGCTGCACGCCGTCGTCGTCGATCGCATAGGCGCCCTGCCCGTCCTGCGCCGCGATCAGCGCCGGCAGCAACTCCGGCCCGGCATCGACGGCGTCGACCGGCAGAGTGAACAGCCAAGGCGTCGTGCAGGCGGCCGCCAAGGCCTCCAGGCCGCCGAACGGGCCGACGTCGCTCAGGTTGTCGCGCACTGCGCTCAGGCCGTGCGCGGCATAGCGCCCCGGATCGCGATTGGCGCTGATCCGCACCGCCCCGACCCGGTCGCGGAAACGCCGCACCAGACGCAGCACCTGGGCTTCGCCCTCGCGCTGCAGCCACGCCTTGTCCAGCCCGCCGAGCCGGCTGGCGCGGCCGCCGGCAAGGATGCCCAGGGTCAGTTCGGAACGCTCGATCGGCATGGAGACGGGGCCTGCGGCGGCGACGGTTCCATTCTGCCTGCGGTGCGCGGCGCCGGCGCCGCCCCAGTCCGCGCCGAAAAGAAAAACCCCGCGCGATGGCGGGGCTTTTGCGGCGATGCGGCCCCGCTTACTTGCCGCGCTTGACGTGGCGGATCAGACGCCGCTTCTTCGCCACCTGGCGCTCGGTCAGCACGTTCTTCTTGCCTTCGTACGGGTTGCTGCTGTCCTTGAACACGAACCGCACCGGCGTGCCGACCAGCTTGAAGCGCTTGCGGAAGAAGTTCTCCAGATAACGCTTGTAGCTGTCGGCCAGGGTGCGCAGGCGGGTGCCGTGGACGACGAAGGTCGGCGGATTGGTGCCGGCCGGATGGGCGAAGCGCAGCTTGGCCACGTGCCCGCGCACCACCGGCGGCGGATTGCTTTCGTAGGCGATTTCCAGGGCCTTGGTCACTTCGCTGGTGCCGATCTCGGTGGTCGCCGAGGCGTGCGCGCGATGGATCGCGGCGAACAGCTCGCGCAGGCCGGAGCCGTGTTTGGCGCTGATCCGCACCGGCTCGGCCCATTCGACGAAGGCCAGCTTGCGGCGCAGCAGGTTCTCGGTCTGCTGGCGCTGGTACTCGGTCTGCCCGTCCCACTTGTTGACCGCGATCACCAGCGCGCGGCCGGAGTCGAGCGCGTAGCCGAGCACGCTGGCGTCCTGGTCGGTGACGCCTTCGCCGGCGTCGAGCATGACCACCGCGACCTGGCACTGCTCGATCGCCTGCAGGGTCTTGATGATCGAGAACTTCTCCACCGCCTCCTCGACCTTGGACTTGCGCCGCACGCCGGCGGTGTCGACCAGCCGGTACAGGCGGCCGTCGCGCTCCATGTCGATCGCGACCGAGTCGCGGGTGGTGCCCGGCACGTCGGAAGCGATCATCCGCTCCTCGCCGAGCAGGCGGTTGACCAGGGTCGACTTGCCGACGTTGGGGCGGCCGATGAAGGCGACGCGGATGCGCGCGGGGTCGTTGTCGAGTTCGGTCGCGCTGCCTTCCTCGGGCAGGCGGCCCAGCACTTCGCTCAACAGCTCGTCCAAGCCCTGCCGGTGTGCCGAGGACACCGCGATCGCGTCGCGGATGCCGTAGCGGGCGAAGTCGTTGATCGCCTCGCGCGCGTCGATGCCGTCGGTCTTGTTGACCACCAGCAGGGTCGGCCGCGCGGTCTTGCGCAGCCAGGCCAGGATCTCGTCGTCCAGCGCCGAGGCGCCCTCGCGTCCGTCGACCACGAACAGGACCAGATCGGCTTCCTCGGCCGCGGCGCGCGCCTGGCGCGCGGTCGCGCCGGCCAAGCCCTCGTCCTCGCCGGCGATGCCGCCGGTGTCGACCACCGCGAACGGGCGCTGGCCCTCCGGCCGGCACACGCCGTAGTGGCGATCGCGGGTCACCCCCGGCTCGTCGTGGACGAGCGCGTCGCGGCTGCGCGTCAGCGCATTGAACAAGGTGGATTTTCCGACGTTGGGCCGGCCAACGAGGGCGACGAGCGGGAGCATGTGTTTGGAGCCGAAATTGGGGATTTGGGATTCGGGATTCGCGAGAGGCGGCGATGCCGCCGCTCAGAGCTGCGAAGCCTACGGAGGGTGCAATAGTGCCAGAACGGCGGGGATTGGGGATTTGGGATTCGGAATTCGTAAAGCGGCAGGCCGGCTGGCCGGCGCCAAATCCCGGCTCCAGAAAAGCCGAAGGCCCGGACCGGCTGCGCCGACCCGGGCCCTTGCGCCAGATCAGAAACTCGGCGGGACCCCATCGAATCCCAGATCCCGAATCCCTACTCCCGGCTTTACTGCAACTTGAACGCCGTCAGCTCGCCTTCGACGTTCTGCACCACCAGCACGCCGTCGACGACGACCGGGTTGGCGCGCAGGGCCTTGCCGCCGACCCGGGCACGGGCGGCGAATTCGCCAGTGTCGAGCTTGAGCCAGTGAATGTAGCCGTCGTAGTCGCCGACCACCGCGTAGTCGCCCTGCACCGCGGCGCCGGACAGGTTGCGGCGCGCCAGGGAGGGCTGCTGCCACAGGGCGCTGCCGCTGGCCTTGTCGAGGCCGAACACCAGGCCGGTCGGATCGGCCACGATCAGGCGGTCGCTGCCGACGCCGAGACGGCCGACGCCGCCGTGGTCGCTGACCCAGATCGGGCGGCCGCTGGGCGCGTCGATGGCGACGGTGCGCTTCTTGAAGCTGGTGGCGTAAAGGACCGCGCCTTCCAGCACCGGGGCGCCGTCGACGTCGGCCATGCGGTCCAGTTCGCTGCGGCCTTCCGGCAGCGCCACCGGCGCGTCCCAGGTCGGGCGGCCGTCGTTGGCGGCCAGCGCGTTGAGGGTGCCGTCGTCGTTGCCGACGAAAACGTAGCCCGGGCCCAGGGTCGGCGAGGCGTTGCCGCGCACCGACAGCATCGGCACTTCATGGCTCCAGAACCAGCGGCGTTCGCCGCTGGCGGCGTCGAAGGCGGTGACGCGGCCGTCGTTGGAACGCACGAACACCATGCCCAGGCCGATCGTCGGCGCGGCGATGACCTCGTTGGAGACCTTGGCCTTCCACTTTTCGGCGCCGGTGGCCGCGTCGAGCGCGATCACTTCGCCGTCCAGGCCGCCGATCACGACCAGGCCGTCGCCCGCGCCGGGGCCGCCGGACAGACGGATGTCCTTGTCCTTCTTGTCCTTGTCTTCGCGCTTGGGCACGTAGTGCCAGACTTCCTTGCCGGTCTGCAGGTCGTAGGCGTGCACGCCGCCCTTGATCGCCGCAGCGTAGACGCGGCCGTCGGCCACGGCCGGGCCCTGGCGCACGCCGATCCGGTCTTCGCCCTTGCCGGCGTTGACCGACCAGATCTTGTCGACCTTGACGCTGGGCGTGATGTCGGTGAGCTCGGTCGGCTCATTGGGCTTGCCGTCGTCCTTCTTGCCGCCGCCGAACCAGCCCTTGACCGTCGAGCAGCCGCTCAACGCCACCGCGCACAAGGCGACGGCGGCGAAGCGGGCGACGTTACGAGCCGGGGAAAACGACGGCGAACCACCCGCATTAACGTACTTCATCAAGACTTGGCCTCGGGCTTGACCGGCGTGCCGCCGGCTTCGGTGAGCTTGAGTTCGAGCAGGCGGCGACGCGGCGATTCGGCGTCGAGCTTGGCCAGGGCGGCGCTGTATTCGGTGCGCGCCAGCTCGGCCTTGCCGAGCGCGAACTGGGCGTCGCCGCGGACTTCGATCGCCATCGGCGACTGCGACTTGGCCAGCAGCTTGAGCGCTTCGGCCGGCTGCTTGGCGTCGATCAGCAACCGCGCCAGGCGCTGGTTGACGATCTCGGCGACGGCGGCGTCGTCGGTCTTGATCGCCTTCAAGGTGGCGACGGCGGCATCGCGCTGACCGGCTTCGATCTGGTTCTTGGCCAGGTCCAGCGCCGCCAGGGTCTGGTACATGCCCGCCGGCAGCGCCTTGACCTTGGCGGCCGCGGTCTTGTCCTTGGCTTCGATCGCGTCGACCGCGGTCTGGAACTGGTTGGCGGTGCGCGTGTGCTGTTCGAGCTGGTGGTTGCCCCACCACTTCCAGCCGCCGATCGCGGCCAGGCCGAGGGCGACGCCGCCGATCAGGGCCGCGCCGTTCGCGCGCAGCCAGGCCAGTACGCGTTCGCTTTGTTCGTGTTCGTCGAGCAGATCGTCAATTGCCATTAGGCCGTACGCCGCCGTGCAAGGGCCCCGCCCGGGCGGGCGCGGCCAGAGTCAATGGGAACCGGCCCGCGCGGGCCGGCGATGGTCGCAACCCCGCAGCGCGGCTCAGTTCGAGGCCGGCGCGAGGGAACCGTCAGAGGATAGCGTAAAGCGGGCCACGCTTCCGCGGCTGAACGGAGCCAGATCGACCGCCTCGCCCGCCTTGCGCACTTCCACGCCCGGCACGTTGCCGAGCTTCACGTAGCCGATCTCGGCGAGTTCGTAGCTACGGGTCTGGCCGGCCTGCACGGTGCCCTCGTCGAGCACCCGGCCGTCGCCGCTGCGCACCTGGATCCAGCTTTCGCCGGTGAAGTTCAGGGTCAGGGTCTTCTGCGCCGGCACTGCCGCGGGCAAGGGCGCGATCGAGGCGATCAGCGGCGTGCGCTGCGGCGCCTGCGCCGTGGCCGGATGCTGCGCCTGGGCGGCGTCGGCACCGGCCGGCATGGCCGGCATTTCCAGCGACTGCACCGCGACCTGGTTGCCCAGGTGCGGACGGGTCGCAATCACCACCGGCACCGCGATCGCCGCGGTCAGCACGATATAGATGGCGCGGCGGGTGGTTTGCTCGAACACCCGGCGATAGCGCGGGGTGTGGGTGTGGCTGACGAGTTCGGACGGCGCGGTCGACGCCAGCGGAGTCGCGGCGAGCTGGTCTTCCAGGTCGATGCCGACCAGGCGTGCGTAGCTGCGCAGCTGGCCGCGCACGAACACCGGCGCGCCGAGTCGGGCGACGTCGTCGGTTTCCAGCGATTGCACCACGCGGGCCGGCATCCTCAAGCGCGTCGCGACGTCCTCGATGGACAGCCCCGCTGCGATACGGGCCTGTTTCAGACGCGCGCCGCAGCTTCCGCCGACGTCAGGCGCGAATTCGTTCGACTGCATCATCACCTACCGCCATCCCCCAATCCGGAGCCCTGCGCGTCAGGGAACTCCGCCCTCAGTCGCTGAACGTATCTCGCGGCGGCAGCCGTGTCGCCGAGTTTTTCTTCGATCTGTGACGCAGTCATCAGCGCTTCAGCCGAAACCGGCTGGAGCGCCAGCCGGCGTTCAGAAAATGCGCGCGCTTCGAAGGCATGGCCCAGGCGCAACTGGCGCTTGGCCATCGCGCTCAACGCCATCGCGCTGTTCGGGTCCAGGCTCAGCGCCAAACGCAGGTCGCGGTCGGCGCGCTCGCCCTGGCCGATCTGATCGGCGCAGGCGCCGCTGTTGGCCAATGCCACCGCGGGCGTCGGATAGCGCGGGTCGGCCAGGGTACGGTCGAACCAGCCCATCGCTTCGCTGGCGCGGCCGTTGGCGCACAGCCAGACGCCGTAGTTGTTGAGCGCGGCGCCGCGATCGGGCGCCAGCTCGGCGGCCTTGCGGTAGTAGCCGCCGGCCTTGGCGTTGTCGCCGGCCTGCTCGGCCATCAACGCCATCAGGCTGTAGGCCTCGGCCGACTTGGGATCGAGCTTGACCGCCTGCTTGAGCTCGGCCGCGGCCTTGTCGCGCTCGCCGAGCGAGAGGTAGCGCTGCGCGGCCTGGATCGGGCCGGCGGCGGCGCGCGCGCCGGAAAACTCGCGCTTGTCGCCCACTTCGTAATCGATCGAAGTCTGAGTGAAGCCCTTGCGCTCCATGTTCGGCTTGACGAAGGTCAGCCGGTTGCAGCCGCCGACGGCGAACGCCGCCAGGGCCAACAGGAACGCCGTGCGCAGTGCCCGCCCCGCCGTCGCGGCGGCAGTCGCGGGCGCGCGGCGGGGAGACTCAGGCTGCGGCATCGCCGATGTCCTTATCCAGGCCCTGGGCCTGCAGTTGTTTGCGGAACTCGGCCTGGCGCCGGGTCCGGTCCATGACCTGGCCCTTGAGCTGGCCGCAGGCCGCGTCGATGTCGTCGCCGCGGGTACGGCGCACCGGCGCGATCATGCCGGCCTCGTTGAGCAGCTTCTGGAAGGCGCGGATGGCCGCGTCGTCCGGGCGCTCGAAGCGGGTGCCGGGGAAAGGATTGAACGGGATCAGGTTGACCTTGGCCGCGTCCTTCATCTGCACCGCGTTGTCGAACTGGCGCAGCAGGCGGACCAGTTGCCGCGCGTGCGTCGGCTGATCGTTGACGCCCTTCATCAGGGTGTACTCGAAGGTCACCGAGGTGCCGCGCTTGCGCAGCGCGTAGCGCACGCAGGACTCCATCAGCTCGGCGATCGGGTACTTCTTGTTGAGCGGCACCAGTTCGCTGCGCAGCTCGTCGTTGGGCGCGTGCAGCGACACCGCCAGCGACACGTCGCTGACCTCGCCGAGCTTGTCGATCATCGGCACCATGCCGGCGGTCGACAGGGTCACGCGCTTGTTGGCCAGGCCGTAGCCGAGGTCGTCGCGCATGATGCTCATCGCGCGCACCACGTTGTCGAAGTTCGCCAGCGGCTCGCCCATGCCCATCATCACCACGTTGGTGAGCTTGCGCTGCTGGTGCGGGACGTTGCCGAGGTGGCGCGCCGCGACCCACACCTGGCCGATGATCTCGGCGGTGGACAGGTTGCGGTTGAAGCCCTGGGTCGCGGTCGAGCAGAACTGGCAGTTCAACGCGCAGCCGACCTGCGAGGACACGCACAGCGTGCCGCGGCCCTTGTCGGGGATGTAGACCGCCTCGATGGCGTTCTTGGTGTCCATGCCGAGCAGCCACTTGTGGGTGCCGTCGGCGGAAGGCTTGTCGAACACGACCATCGGCGCGCGCACTTGCGCATGCGCTTCGAGCTTGGCGCGCAGCGCCTTGCCCAGGTCGGTCATGTCGTTGAAGTCGGTGACGTAGCGGTGGTGGATCCACTTCATCACCTGGTGCGCGCGGTAGCGCTTCTCGCCCAGGGTCTGCTCGAAGAAGTCCTCGAGCCGGGTGCGGTCGAGATCGAACAGGTTGGTCTTGCCGTTGTCCGGCACGGCGGAGCCGGCCGCGGCCGGCTTCGCCGCCGCGCCCGCCGGAGCGGGCGCGTCCGCGCGCGAAGCGGTCTCCGCCGCCTGCGCATCGCCGGCGAGCGGAAGGTCGTTTGCGTTGTCGCGGATATCGTTCACTGCGTTGCTCGTAGTGCTCGCGTCGAGCGGATCAGCGCGGGTACACGTCGGTGGCCGGGAAGAAGTACGCGATTTCGATCGCGGCGTTCTCCAGGCTGTCCGAGCCGTGCACGGCGTTGGCGTCGATGCTGTCGGCGAAGTCGGCGCGGATCGTGCCCGGCGCGGCGTCCTTCGGATTGGTGGCGCCCATCAGCTCGCGGTTCTTGAGCACCGCGCCCTCGCCCTGCAGGACCTGGACCATCACCGGGCCGCTGATCATGAACTCGACCAGGGCGGCGAAGAACGGACGCTCGCGGTGCACGGCGTAGAAGCCTTCGGCCTCCTGCTTCGAGAGGTGCTTCATCTTGGCGGCGACGACCTTGAGGCCGGCCTTCTCGAAACGGGTGTAGATCTCGCCGACCACGTTCTTGGCAACGGCGTCGGGCTTGATGATGGACAGGGTGCGCTCCAGCGCCATGGATACTCTCCGGGTAGGCGGGCCGCTTGCGGTCGGCCCGAGAATAACAGAAAACCCGCGACGGGACGCGGGTTTAGCCGATATGGCTGCGGTAATTCTAACGGATCGCTAACCGCTTTTGCATCCTCTGGCGGTGTCCGCGGCCGGGGCTTCCGCCACCCCGTACGGATGAGTACGTTTACCGTTGACGAGCCGGGGGCGCCGCGACTAGCATCAAACAAGCGTTTGATTCAGGCCGCGGTCCGCGGTCGCCCCGCCCTTTCCGACCGGCCCGCCTTCCGCATGTCCAGCACCGCCCATTTCTCGACCAAGGACCGCATCCTCGGCGCCGCCGAAGAGCTGTTCGCCCAGTTCGGCTTCACCGGCACCTCGCTGCGCCAGGTCACCAGCCGCGCCGACGTCAACATCGCCGCGGTCAATTACCACTTCGGCAGCAAGGAAAACCTGGTCAACGAGGTATTCCGCCGGCGCATGGACGAAATGACCGGCCAGCGCATGAACGCGCTCAAGGCCGCGGTCGCCGAACACCCGGGCGAGTTGGAGCCGATCCTGGCCGCCTTCGTCGAACCGGCCCTGGCCCTGGCCCAGGACCGCAACGGCGGCGGCGCCTTCGTGCGGGTCATCGCCCGCGCCTACGCCGAGAAGAACGACAGCCTGCGCAAGTTCCTGTCCGACCACTACGGCCACGTCCTGCGCGAGTTCGCCAAGGCCATCGCCGGCGCGGTGCCGGGGCTGAGCAAGGAAGAGCTGTACTGGCGCCTGGACTTCCTGGCCGGCGCGCTGACCTACGCCATGGCCGATTTCGGCCTGATCAAGCGACCCGCCGGTGTCACCGAACAGGCGCACCGTGAACGCGCCGCGCGCGAACTGATCCGTTTCGCCGCCGCCGGCTTCAAGAGCTGAGCGGCGCCAGGCCCGGTCCCGGCGGGGACCGGCGCCGCCGGAGAGCCCAGCGCCCCGGTCGTACCCACCCGCCGCCGAACTCCTCTCGCCCACGCAGATTCCGAATTCCTTCCAAGGAGTTGTAGACGATGTCCAACCAATTGCTAGTCCGTCGCGCCGCGGTCCTCGGCGCCGGCGTCATGGGCGCCCAGATCGCCGCGCACCTCACCAACGCCGGCGTCGACACGGTCCTGTTCGACCTCGCCGCGAAGGAAGGCGACCCGAACGGGGTGGTCGCCAAGGCCATCGCCAACCTGACCAAGCTGAGCCCGGCGCCGCTGGCGAGCAAGGCTCTGGCCGAGCGCCTGACCGCCGCCAACTACGACACCGGCCTGGAACAGCTGCGCGACTGCGACCTGGTCATCGAGGCGATCGCCGAACGCATGGACTGGAAGCAGGACCTGTACAAGAAGATCGCCGCCTACGTGCCGGCGCATGCGGTGCTGGCCTCCAACACCTCCGGCCTGGGCATCAACAAGCTCGCCGAGGTGCTGCCGGAAGAGCTGCGCCACCGCTTCCTCGGCGTGCACTTCTTCAACCCGCCGCGCTACATGCACCTGGCCGAGCTGATCCCGGCCAAGACCACCGACGCGGCCGTGCTGGAGGGCCTGGAAACCTTCCTGACCACCACCCTGGGCAAGGGCGTGGTGATCGCCAAGGACACCCCGAACTTCATCGGCAACCGCATCGGCGTGTTCTCGATGCTGGCGGCGATGCACCACACCGAGCAGTTCGGCCTGGGCTTCGACACCGTCGACGCGCTGACCGGCCCGGCGATCGGCCGGCCGAAGTCGGCGACCTTCCGCACCGCCGACGTGGTCGGCCTGGACACCATGGCCCATGTCATCAAGACCATGGCCGACACCCTGCCCGACGACCCGTGGCACGCCTATTTCCAAGCGCCGAAGTGGCTGTCGGCGCTGATCGGCAAGGGCGCGCTGGGCCAGAAGACCGGCGCCGGCGTGTACACCAAGAAGGGCAAGGACATTCTGGTCCTGGACCTGAAGGCGCAGGACTACCGCGCTTCGGCCGGCGAACTCGACGCCGACGTGGCTGGCCTGCTCAAGGAAAAGGACCCGGCCAAGAAGTTCGCCGCGCTGCGCGCCAGCCAGCACCCGCAGGCGCAGTTCCTGTGGGCGGTGTTCCGCGACAGCTTCCACTACAGCGCCTTCCATCTGGAATCGATCGCCGACACCGCGCGCGACGTCGACTTCGCCATGCGCTGGGGCTACGGCTGGTCGCTGGGCCCGTTCGAGACCTGGCAGGCCGCCGGCTGGAAGCAGGTCGCCGAGTGGATCGCCGAAGACATCGTCGCCGGCAAGGCCATGGCCAGTGCGCCGCTGCCGAACTGGGTGTTCGACGGCCGCGACGGCGTGCACGACGCCAAGGGCAGCTACAGCCCGGGCCGCAACGCGCAGGTGCCGCGCTCGTCCAACCCGGTCTACGCCCGCCAGCGCTTCCCCGACGCCCTGCTCGGCGAGAAGTTCTCGCAGGGCCGCACCGTGTACGAGAACGACGGCATCCGCCTGTGGGCCGACGAAGGCGACGACATCGCCGTGATCAGCTTCAAGACCAAGATGCACACGGTCAACGATCACGTGCTCAACGGCATCCAGGAAGCCATCGCCATCGCCGAGAAGCAGTTCAAGGGCGTGGTGATCTGGCAGCCGAAGGAGCCGTTCTCGGCCGGCGCCGACCTGTCCGGCGCGCTCGGCCTGCTGCAGGCCGGCGACATCAAGGGCTTCGAGGCCATGGTCGCCAACTTCCAGGCCACCAGCCAGCGGATCAAGTACGCGCTGGTGCCGGTGGTCGCGGCGGTGCGCGGCCTGGCCCTGGGCGGCGGCTGCGAGTTCCAGATGCATGCCGCGCGCAGCGTGTTCGCGCTGGAAAGCTATATCGGCCTGGTCGAAGCCGGCGTCGGCCTGCTGCCGGCCGGCGGCGGCCTGAAGGAATTCGCGGTGCGCGCCTCCGAGGCCGCCGGTCCGGGCGGCGACGTGTTCGCCCAGCTCAAGACCGCGTTCGAGAGCGTGGCCATGGGCAAGGTCTCGACCTCGGCCTTCGAAGCGCGCGAACTCAAGCTCGCCCGCGACGGCGACGCGGTGGTGTTCAACGCCTTCGAGCTGCTGCACGTGGCCAAGGCCCAGGCCCGCGCCCTGGCCGAGAGCGGCTACCGCCCGCCGCTGCCGGCACGCCGCATCCAGGTCGCCGGCGACGTCGGCATCGCCACCTTCAAGATGCTGCTGGTCAACATGCTGGAAGGCCGCTTCATCTCGCCGCACGACTATGAGATCGCCAGCCGCATCGCCACCGTGATCTGCGGCGGCGAGATCGACCGCGGCTCGCTGGTCGACGAGGAATGGCTGCTCAAGCTCGAACGCGAACACTTCGTCGCCCTGGCGCAGATGCCGAAGACGCAGGAACGCATCGCGCACATGCTCAAGACCGGCAAGCCTCTGCGGAATTGAGATCGGGGATTCGAGATTCGGGATTCGCAAAGGCGAGCCCGAATCTCCTGCCCTAGTAACCCCGAATCCCCAATCCCGAATCCCCGCTTTCGGAGAAAGTCATGAAACAAGTGCAAGAAGCCTACATCGTCGCCGCCACCCGCACCCCGGTCGGCAAGGCGCCGCGCGGCGTGTTCCGCAATACCCGTCCGGACGACATGCTCGCCCACGTGCTCAAGTCGGTGGTCGCGCAGGCGCCGAGCATCGACCTGAGCCGCATCGACGACGCGATCATCGGCTGCGCGATGCCGGAAGGCGAGCAAGGCATGAACGTGGCGCGCATCGGCGTGCTGCTGGCCGGCCTGCCCAACACCGTCGCCGCGCAGACCATCAACCGCTTCTGCTCGTCCGGCCTGCAGGCCGTGGCCCTGGCCGCCAACGAGATCCGCCTCGGCAATGCCGATCTGGTCCTGGCCGGCGGCACCGAGTCGATGTCGATGGTGCCGATGATGGGCAACAAGGTCGCCTTGAGCCCGTCGGTGTTCAAGGACGATCATGTCGCCATCGCTTACGGCATGGGCATCACCGCCGAAAAAGTCGCCGAGGAATGGAAGGTCTCGCGCGAGGAGCAGGACGCGTTCGCCCTCGCCTCGCACCAGAAGGCCCTGGCCGCGATCCAGGCCGGCGAATTCAAGAGCGAGATCAGCCCCTACCAGATCGCCTCGCACCTGCCCGACCTGGCCGGCAATACGATCCGCCTCAAGCAGGCGCTGATCGACACCGACGAAGGCCCGCGCCTGGACACCACCCTGGACGGCCTGGGCAAGCTCAAGCCGGTGTTCCGCAACGGCCAGTTCGGCGGCACGGTGACCGCCGGCAACAGCTCGCAGATGAGCGACGGCGCCGCCGCGGTGCTGTTGGCCTCCGAGCAGGCGGTCAAGGACTACGGTCTGACCCCGCTGGCGCGCTTCGTCAGCTTCTCCGTCGCCGGCGTGCGTCCGGAGGTGATGGGCATCGGCCCGATCGCCGCGATCCCGAAGGCGCTCAAGCAGGCCGGCCTGAGCAAGGACCAGCTGGACTGGATCGAGCTCAACGAAGCCTTCGCCGCGCAGGCCCTGGCGGTGATCCGCGACAGCGATCTCGACCCGTCCAAGGTCAACCCGCTCGGCGGCGCAATCGCGCTCGGCCATCCGCTCGGCGCCACCGGCGCGGTGCGCACCGCGACGATCGTGCACGGCCTGCGCCGCCGCCAGCTCAAGTACGGCATGGTGACCATGTGCATCGGCACCGGCATGGGCGCGGCGGGCGTGTTCGAAGCGCTGTAATCGCCGACTGCGGCGCCCCGAGGAACCCCGGAGCGATCCGGGGTTTCTTTTTGCCCGCCAGCGCCGGATGCTGTCGCTCCCGCACCGTCGCCGCAGGGGCGCTCGCGATGCAGCCCATCGTCGCCGTCAAGCATCCGGGCATGTTCGATCCGGCCGAATGGCTGAAGGAAGGCGACGGACTGTTCGCTTCCGCACGCGAACTGCGCGCGCTGTGGCAGGTCCGGCGCAGAGCGCTGAAGCGCCGCCTGCGCGCGCAGCCTCCCGTCCGGATGGCGCCGCGCGAGTGGCAGCGGCTGGAAGGGATGCCGCGCGCCAGCCTGCTGCTGCTCGGCTATGCGGTGGAGATGTACTTGAAGTCCGGCCTGACCGCCGTGTACCGGGGCTGCCGGCCGGCGATGTTCGAGCGCGATCTCAGACGCGTCTATGGCCACGATCTGGGCAAGATCGCGCACGAAATCGACTACCCCGGCGCGCGAGCGCAACGCAGCGACTTCCGCGCGCTGAGGCAAGCGGTCTTGTTCGATGCGCGCTACCCGATCGCGCCGGTCGCCGGCCAGTCCTTTCACGACCAGGTCAATCGGCGCACCGCGCGCATGTGGGACCGGCGCGGGTTCGCGCGCCTGTGCCGGCTCGCGCGCGAGGTGCGCGCGCACGCGTCGCGCATCGACCGCGATCCGGATACGCCTGCGTCCTTGTACCGCGCGGATTTCGACGACGGCGGCTACCTCGCCTTCCGCAGCGGCGGCGGGCTGAGCCCCCGGATCACCTTGCGCCTGGGCCCGACCGGGCACGAGGGCGGCGACTCTCCCGCCTACGAACGGCTGCGGCGCTTGGCCTGCGACGCTCATCCGCAGATCGCCGCGCACTGGGACCGGGCGGCCAAGCGCTACGACGGCGACGACAAGACCGTCGCGATCGGCAGGCACGAAGATCCGGCGCCGCAGTCGGGCGACGGCGAAAGCTGAGCAGGTGCGGGGTTTCGCCCTGCCCCGGCGCTATTTCGGGCGGGCGACGAACTTGCCGTGGCCGTCGCGGCCGCGCTTGGCGACGGTCGGTTTTGCGCAGGCGACGAATTTGCCCCTGGCATCGCGGCAGCGTTCGGCTGCCGCTTTTCCCGCCGCAGGCGCAGCGGCGGCAGACACGGCTGCAGCGGCCGCCAGGCTCAGAGGCAACAGCGCGGCAGCGAGCGGTACGACGAACAGGCGCCGCGCGGAAGATTCCTTCGGGAAGTTCCGACAGCGGATCGCCCGCCCCGCCTGCACGGCCGCCGCTGTCGCGGCCAGGACCCCGGCATTACCGTTGTTTCATCCGCCGGCGCGGCGCTCAGGCCAGCCGGGTGCCGTTGGGCACCGGCCGTTCGATTGCGGTGATGACCACGCCCTCCTCGGTCGGAAACCCGGTCAGCAGAAACTCCGACACGAAAGGCCCGATCTGCTTGGGCGGGAAGTTGATCACCCCGACGATCTGGCGGCCGAGCAGATCCTCGGCCGCGTACAGGTGGCGGATCTGCGCGCTGGTCTTGCGGATGCCGTACGGGCCGAAATCGACCCACAGTTTCCACGCCGGCTTGCGCGCCTGCGGAAACGCCTCGACCTGGGTCACGGTGCCGGCGCAGATCAGCACCTTCTCGAAATCGCTCCACTCGATCAGGCCGTGCGCGGCTTCGTCGGTCATGCCGTCGCGGGGCGCGCGGTCGTGGGTCGGGCTCATGCGGTATGTCCTTCGTTGCGGTCTTTCCACCAGTCCTTGAACTGGGCCCAGGCATAACTGATTTGCGCCGCCGCCAGCCCGGCCGGTTTCCATGCCGACACCAGGCCGTAACGGCTCAGCTCGCGCCAGCCCTCGTCGCCTTCCGCGATCGCCGCGGCCAAGCGTTCGCCGGCGAAGGTGGTCGGCGCCACGCCGTGGCCGCCGAAGGCCTGCGCCAGCCACAGGCCGTCGTCGATGCGGCCGATCTGCGGCATCTGGTGGCGGGCGTAACTCATCAAGCCCGACCAGGCGTAGTCGATGCCGACTCCGGCCAATTGCGGAAACACCTTGAGCAGATCGCGGTACAGCAGCCGTTTGACCTGCTCCGGCGAGCGGTCCAGCACCGAGATGCGGCCGCCCCACAGCAGGCGCGTGTCCGGCAACGGCCGATAGTAGTCGAAGGCGAAGCGGGTGTCGTAGACCGCCGCCCGGGTGCGCAACGCGCGCTGCAGGTGCGCGCCGAGCGGCGCGGTGACCATGACATAGGTCGCGATCGGCATCACCGCCGCGTCGACGTCGCGGCGCAGGCCGGCCAGATAACCGCCGCAGGCCAGCACCACCTGTTCGGCCTCGACCTCGCCTTGTGCGGTGCGCACGCGCCAGCCGCTGCCGGCGCGCTGCAGCGACAGCGCCGGCGTGTCCTCGTGCACGGCCACGCCGAGCCGGGACGCCGACGCGGCCAGACCGTGGGCGTATTTGAGCGGGTGGAAATGCAATGCCTGCGGTTCGTACAAAGCATCGTGGTAGCGCTCGCTGCGCACCTGTTCGCGCACTCGCTCGCGCGACCACCACTCCCACTCCACTCCGTAATGCTCGGCCAGCAGGCGCTGGCGCTCGCGCAGCACCTGCGGATCGCGGAACCAGTTGGCCCACAGCACGCCGGCCTCGGTCGCGTCGCAGTCGATACGGTGGGCGTGGATGCGCCGACGAATCAGTTCCACCGCGCCGGTCGTACCCGCATACAAGGCGCGGGCGCGGGCCGGACCCAGCTCGCGCAGCAGCGCGTCCTCGCCGCGCGAGAAACCGCCGAACACGAAGCCGCCGTTGCGCCCCGAGGCGCCGTGACCGACGGATCGCGCCTCCAGCAGCACGACCTCCGGCCAGCCGCGCTCGGCCAAGCCCAAAGCGGTGTTGAGGCCGGCGAAGCCGCCGCCGATCACGCACACCCGGGCGTCGCGGCGCTCGCGCAACGGCGGCCAGGACGGCATCGCTTGCAGGCTGGCGCGATAGAAACTGTCGGCGGGCATGGACATGGGGCGACGGCGGCGGTTTGATGGCGAGATCGATGACGACGATTCGAACGCGATCGCAGCAGAGCCATGGACATCCACCGCGCCGATCTAGCCTACCGCAGACGCAGCCTGGCCTTGCTGGGCGCGCTCGCCCTGTTGTGCGGCCTGGGCCTGTGGCAGTGGCGGGATTGGCTGCTGGCGGTGCAGGCGCATGCACTGGCCAGCCCGGCCGCGGAGGCGCGACGCTGGCTCGGCCTGGCGATCGCGGCGATGCTGGCCGCGCCGGTGCTGCCGCTGGCGCTGTGGGGCCGCAGCCTGCGCCGGCTCGGCCGTGTGGCGGCGGACCAGGGGCGGTTTCCGCCGCGCGAATGGAAGACCTACCGCGACGTGCGCGTGCTGCGCGGCGAGGTCGCCCGGGTGTGGGCGTTGCGCAGCGCCGGGATGGGGCGTGTCGCGCAGATCGCGGCCGGCGGTTGCGCCGCGGCCGCGTCGCTGGCCCTGTTCTGGGCCAAGGGTTAGGAGACAGCGCGCGGGAGCCGGCGAATGGCGAAAGCGGAGCGCCGGCGCTGTTGCTTCGCTATCCCCTCGCCTCCGGCGGTTGCCTGCGGCCTCAGGCCAGATCCTCGACGCCTAGTTCGCTGAGCGCGTTCTGCATCAGCTGGCGCGCCGAATCGCTGAGCTTTTCGTGGTCGAGCGCGTAGCGGATCGTCGCCTCGATCAGGCCCAGATGGGTGCCGCAGTCGAAGCGCGTGCCCTGGAAACGGTAGGCGTTGACGGTTTCCTGCTCCAGCAGGGTGGCGATCGCGTCGGTCAGCTGGATCTCGCCGCCGGCGCCGGGCGTGGTGCTTTCCAGCAATTCGAAGATGCGCGGGTTGAGCACGTAGCGCCCGACCACCGCCAGATTGCTCGGCGCGACCTCGGGCTTGGGCTTCTCGACGATCGCGCGGATCCGGCCTTCGCGCGCCTGGAACCCGTCGGTGGCGACGATGCCGTAGCTGCCGGTCTGCTCGTGCGGTACGTCCTGCACCGCGATCACGCTGGCGCCGCTGGCCTGCGCCGCGTCGGCCATCTGCTTGAGCGCGCCGGGGCCGCGGTTCCAGATCAGGTCGTCCGGCAACACCACCGCGAACGGCTCGTCGCCGATCACTTCCTTGGCGCACAACACTGCATGGCCGAGGCCCAGGGCCTCGGCCTGGGTCACGAACACCGCGCGCACGCCTTCCGGCAACACGTTGCGGATCAGCTCCAACTGTTCGGTCTTGCCCGAGCGTTCGAGCTTGTGCTCTAGCTCGTAGGCCTTGTCGAAGTAGTCGGCCACCGCGTGCTTGTAGCGGTTGGTGACGAACACCAGGGTATCGCAGCCGGCCTCGATGGCCTCGTCGACGGCGTACTGGATCAACGGCCGATCCACGATCGGCAGCATTTCCTTGGGAACGGTCTTGGTGGCGGGAAGGAAACGGGTGCCGAGACCGGCCACCGGGAATACGGCCTTGCGGATGCGCGGCTTCGCGTTGGCTGTAGCCATCAAATCTTCCTGGCGTTACGGGCGGGAAAAGCGACCACCGTAGCCGACTCTTTGTAATCGGGGTGTTCTCCGACCGGCTGGAACTCGGGAACCGCCATGCGCAGCAGACTGTTCAGCGCTTCCCGGTCGTAGCGCACGGAGGCCTCGCGCAGCTGTTGCAGCGAACCTTCCAGCGCGGCCATCGACACGTCGCGCGGCTCGGCCTGCAGGATCTTGGGATGCACCGTCGGGCGGTAGCGCTCGTCGGCGTGGAACAAGGTCTCGTGCAGCTTCTCGCCCGGGCGCAGGCCGGTGTAGACGATGGCGATGTCGCGACCCGGGGTCTTGCCGGCCAGGCGGATCATCTGCTCGGCCAGCAGGCGGATCGGCACCGGCTCGCCCATGTCAAGGGTGTAGATCGCCTCATGGGTGCCGATCGCCGAGGCCTGCAGGATCAGCTGGCAGGCCTCGGGAATGGTCATGAAGAAACGGGTCACTTCCGGGTCGGTCACGGTGACCGGGCCGCCGCTGCGGATCTGTTCGCGGAACAACGGCACCACGCTGCCGGCCGAGTCGAGCACGTTGCCGAAGCGCACGGTGACGAAGCGCGTCGCGCGCTGGTCGGCCAGGGCCTGGCAGGTCATCTCGGCCAGGCGCTTGGTCGCGCCGAGCACGTTGACCGGGTCGACCGCCTTGTCGGTGGAGATCAGCACGAAGGTGCCGACGCCGGCCGCGCGGCAGGCCCGAGCCACGGTTTCGGTGGCCAGCACGTTATTGCGCACCGCTTCGCGCAGCTGCGCTTCCAGCAGCGGCACCTGCTTGTAGGCGGCGGCGTGGAAGGCGGCCTCGGGTTCGGCCAGCTTGAGCGCGTACTCGATCACCGCCTTGTCGCCGCAGTCGCCGAGGATCGGAATGAATTCGACGTCGGGGAAGTCGCGGCGCAGCGCGGTCTCGGTGGTGACCAGGGCCAGCTCGTCGATCTCGATCAGGGCGATGCGGCTGGCGCCGTGGCGGGCGCTCTGCCGGCACAGCTCCGAACCGATCGAGCCGCCGGCGCCGGTGACCAGCACCGAACGCGCGCCGAGCCAGCTGCGGATCGCCTTCCAGTCCGGCATCACCGGCTTGCGGCCGAGCAAGTCCTCGATCGCCACTTCCTTCAGCTCGCCCGGCAGCGAACGGCCCTCGAGCACGTCCTGCAGGCGCGGCACCATCCGGAACGGCACCCCGGTGCGTTCGCAGGCCATCACCACCCGCTGCATCGCGTTGGCGTCGGCCGACGGCATCGCGATCACCAGCAGCTTGGCCGCGGTCTCGCGCGCGATCTCGGCGACGTCCTCGACCCGGCCCAGCACCGGCACGCCCTGGACCTTGCTGCCGCGCAGGCGCGCGGCGTCGTCGAGGAAGCCGACCGGGTGGTAGGTGCCGAAGCGGCGCAGATCGCGCACCAGCGCCTCGCCGGCGCGGCCGGCGCCGAGGATCAGGATCCGCACCGACACCGCATTGGCGCTGTCGATTCGGCTGTCCTTCCAGGCCCGGTACAGCAGGCGCGGCGCGCCGAGCATGCCCATCAGCACCAGCGGATACAGCACCAGCACCGTGCGCGGCACCAGGTCGAGACGGTTGTACAGGAACAGGCCCAGCACGATCGCGAACAGGCCGAGCATGCAGGCCTTGAAGATATTCCAAAGGTCCGGCACGCCGGCGAAGCGCCACAGGCCGCGGTACAGGCCGACCTGCCAGAACACCAGGCCCTGCGCCGCCAGCACCAGGGCGATCTCGGTCGACCACAACGGCAGCGTCGGCGGCGTCACCACGACCCCGAAGCGCAGCTTGTGCAGGGCCTGCCAGACCAGCCACACCATCGCGAGATCGTGCGCGACCACCGCCAACCGTGGCAGGCCGCCTTTGAGACGATCACGCAATGAGTTCATTCCTTGCCCCAGCTGAAGTCGGTCGGATTAGCGTTATGGCTGTCGCGGATTGCAACGATGACGCCCCGCCGGCGATCGGTCGGGGCGTCGGTCGGCCTAGTCCCGGTCGCGGGGTTCGGCCTGGCGTATCAGCCACCAAAAAAAAGCGCCGGACATATACCACGCCGCTCCCATACCCAGGATGAAACCGGTCCGGACTTCGGTCACATAGCGCAGGGACACTACGGCCAACAGCGTGAAAGCCCCATAAGCGAGCGTGACCCGGGTGTGTCCGATCCGTCGCGCCCAGGCCTGGTAGGCGTGCTGGGTGTGCGGCGTCCACCAGCGCTCGCCGCGGCGCACCCGGCTCAACAAGGTCAAGCCGGCATCCACCATGAATGCGGCCAAGGGCCACAACAACAGGGCTGAACGCGAACCGAGCCCGCTCGCCGCCAGCGCCGCCAGCCCGGCCGCGGCGTAGCCGATCGCGCCGCTGCCGACGTCGCCCATGAAGATGCGCGCCCGCGGGAAATTGAACGGCAGGAAACCCAGGCAAGCCGCGGCCAGGGCCAGGGCCAGCCAACTCCACACCGGACCGCCGAGCCAGGCCAGGGCCAACGCGACCAGGGCCGCCTGGGACGCGGCCAGGCCGTTGATCCCGTCCATGAAGTTCCACACGTTGGTCAGGCCGATCGCCAACGCGAACGTCGCCAGTCCCAGCCAGGCCTCGCCGTGGATCGTACCCACCGCGACGCCCAGCAGGGCCGCGGCTGCGGCATGCACTCCCAGGCGCAGCCACGGCGACAGGGGCCGGTGGTCGTCGATCCAGCCGATGCCCGCAATCAGGACCAGCCCCAGCCCGAATGCCGCCGCCAGCGGCGCATGGGAAGGGAAACGCACGCCGACCGCGACCGTCGCGATCAGCAACGCCGCGACAATCGCGATGCCGCCGCCGCGCGGGGTCGCCACGCTATGGCTGCGGCGCTCGCCGGGCTCGTCGATCATGCGCCGGTGCAGCGCATAGGCGCGCGCCAGCCAGGTGCCTGCGGCGCCGAGCGCCGCATAGATCGCAATCCAGGCCCACATCGCTCAGACCACCGCGTAGTTGAGCAGCGGCTTGACCGTGCCCCACTCCTTGCAACTCGGGCATTGCCAGTGATGGCTGCGCGCGCCGAAACCGCAACGGTTGCAGCGGTAGCTGGGGTTGCGCACCAGCAATTGGTCGGTGATGTGCTTGAGGTCGTGCAAGGTGGCCAGCGGGTCGGCGTTCTCGGCCAGGGTCAGGTCGATCAGCGCCGCCTCGCCGCGCACCGACGGCCGATCCTTGAGCTGCCGCGCCAGGTAGGCGCGCGCCGCCGGCACGCCGTCTTCGGCTTCGACCATGCGGGTCAGGGCCAGCACCGGCGCGATGCCGCGGTAGTGCTCGCACATCTCGGCCAGGAACGCGCGAGCGCCGGTCGCATCACCGTCGCGCTCGTAGCAGCTCAGCAGCGCCGGCAGTACTTCCGGCAGGTAGTCCGGGTCGGCGCGGGCGACGCGCTCGAAGGCGCGGATCGCCGCCGCGTCGTTGCCGGCCTCGACTTCGATCCGGCCTTCCAGCATGCCGGCCCGGACCGAATTGGCGTCGGCCTCGTAGGCGCGCTTGACCGCCTCGCGCGCGGCCTCGATCTCGCCGGCGGCGCGGTGGCGATCGGCCAGCTCGCACTCGAACTGGGCGATCAGCTTGCCCATCGGCTCGCCGGTCGCGGCCTCGTAGCGTTGCGCGTTCTCGATCGCCTTGCCCCAGTCGCGCTCGGCCTGGTAGATGCCGATCAGATGGCGCAGCGCCAGCGGCGCGCGCATGTCCAGCGCGACCAGGTCGCTGAACACCGTCTCGGCGCGGTCGAGCAGGCCCGAGCGCATGTAGTCCTCGCCCAGCGCGAGCAGGGCCTGGACCTTCTGCTGATCGCTCAGGCCCGGACGCTGGACCAGCGCCTGGTGCAGGCGGATCGCGCGGTCGACCTCGCCGCGGCGGCGGAACAGATGGCCCAGCGCGACCTGGGTTTCGAAGGTGTCCTTATCCAGTTCGGCGATGTGCAGGAACAGTTCGATCGCCTTGTCCGGCTGCTCGTTGAGCAGGTAGTTGAGGCCGCGGAAATACGTGGTCGACAGGCGGCTGACCTGGGTGTCGCTATGGCGCTCGCCGCCGCGCCGTCCGACCACCCAGCCGCCGACGGCGGCGATCGGCAGCAACAGGAAGAACCAGAACCACTGGCTGATGAACTCCATGCTCAGACCTCGGGGCCGGTCAGGGTCGGCGCCGGAGCCGGCGCGGCGGACGCGGCGCGCTCGGCGCGGGCCAGGCGGCGGCGCAACGGCAGCACCACGCTGGCGCTGATCGCCAGGCCGCCGATCAGGGCGCCGATCAGCAAGGCCACGATCAGGGCGATGCCCAGCGAGGTCGGCGGCACGAAGCCGACGCCCAGATCGATGCTCACGATCTGGCGGTTGAGTGCGCCGAGGATCGCCCCTGCCGCGAGGCAGGCCAAGGCGACGAGAAGGCGGATCACGCGCATGGGAAGGTTCCGGAAGTCGTGCACCGGCGGGTGCGTGTCGCGCCTAGCTTAGCGGACGCGAATGCAGGCCGCGTAGAGGCGCGCAGCGCAAGGGCCGGGGTCGGTGTCGGCACCGGGCGGGCCGACGCAAAGCGATGAACGGCGAAGCCGGCGTTGCGCACCGAAGCCCGGCGCGACGAACGCGCGATCAGGCGTCTTCGTCGAGCGGGGTCGCCCCGCTGACGCGCTCGCGCAGTTCCTTGCCGGGCTTGAAGTGCGGCACGTGCTTGCCGGGCAGCGCGACCGATTCGCCGGTCTTGGGATTGCGGCCCAGGCGCGGCGGACGGTAATGCAGGGAGAAGCTGCCGAAACCGCGGATCTCGATGCGGTCGCCGGCGGAAAGCGCGCCGCCCATCATTTCCAACAAAGCCTTCACCGCCAGATCCACATCGTCGCCCTTGAGATGGGCCTGACGCTGCGAAAGGATCTCGATGAGTTCGGACTTGGTCATAGGCGAAACGTGGCCTGGCCGCGAAAGATTCGGAAGTGCTGCGGCGTCGCGATCGCTCGCGATCCCCGGCCGCAGACCGAGGGCGGCCCGGCCCTGCCGGGCCGCCTCGGTGGAGCATCGGTGTTGCCGGCCCGGACGAACCGGGCCGTAGTGCCTGAAACGGAAGAGCGATTACTCGGACTTGCCGCCCAGACGCTCGCGCAGCAGCGCGCCGAGGCTGGTGGTGCCGCTGGCGGCGTCGCCGGCCTGACGGTTGTAGTCGGCCAGGGCCTCCTGCTGCTCGGCTTCGTCCTTCGCCTTGATCGACAGCTGCATGCTGCGACCCTTGCGATCGGTACCGATGATCTTGGCCTCGACTTCCTGGCCGACCTTCAGGTACTGCGAAGCGTCTTCGACGCGCTCCTTGGCGATGTCGCGCGCGGCGACGTAGCCTTCGATGCCGTCGGCCAGCTCGATGGTGGCGCCCTTGGCGTCGACTTCCTTCACCGTGCCCTTGACGATCGAGCCCTTGGCGTTGGAAGCGACGTACTGACCCATCGGGTCCTGCTCCAGCTGCTTGACGCCCAGGCTGATGCGCTCGCGCTCCGGATCGACCGCCAGGACCACGGCTTCCAGCGTGTCGCCCTTCTTGAAGTTGCGAACCACGTCTTCGCCGGTGGTGTTCCAGCTGATGTCGGACAGGTGGACCAGGCCGTCGATGCCGCCGTCCAGGCCGATGAAGATGCCGAAGTCGGTGATCGACTTGATCTGGCCTTCGACCTTGTCGCCCTTCTTGTGGATGGCCGCGAAGGTCTCCCACGGGTTGCTGGTGACCTGCTTCATGCCCAGCGAGATGCGGCGACGCTCTTCGTCGACGTCCAGAACCATGACCTGAACCTCGTCGCCGACCTGCACGATCTTGGACGGGTTGACGTTCTTGTTGGTCCAGTCCATCTCGGACACGTGCACCAGGCCTTCGACGCCCGGCTCGATCTCGACGAACGCGCCGTAGTCGGTGACGTTGCTGACCTTGCCGAACACGCGGGTGTTGGCCGGGTAGCGACGGGCGATGTTGTCCCACGGATCCTCGCCCAGCTGCTTGAGGCCGAGCGAAACGCGGTTGCGCTCGCGGTCGTACTTGAGCACGCGGACGTCCAGCTCCTGGCCGACTTCGACCACTTCGGACGGATGACGCACGCGCTTCCACGCCATGTCGGTGATGTGCAGCAGGCCGTCGATGCCGCCGAGGTCGACGAACGCGCCGTAGTCGGTGAGGTTCTTGACCACGCCCTTGAGGATCGCGCCTTCCTGCAGCTTCTCCATCAGCTGTTCGCGCTCGACGCTGTACTCGCTCTCGACCACCGCGCGGCGGGAGACGACGATGTTATTGCGCTTGCGGTCCAGCTTGATGAGCTTGAACTCGAGTTCCTTGCCTTCGAGATAGGCGGAGTCGCGCACCGGGCGCACGTCCACCAGCGAACCCGGCAGGAAGCCGCGGACATCCTTGATGTCGACGGTGAAACCGCCCTTGACCTTGCCGCTGATGCGGCCGGTGATGGTTTCGTTCTTTTCCAGCGCGGCTTCCAGCTCGTCCCACACCATCGCGCGCTTGGCCTTCTCGCGCGAGAGTACGGTTTCGCCGAAGCCATTTTCGATCGAGTCGAGGGCGACCTTGACTTCGTCGCCTTCGGCGACGTCGATCTCGCCGGCGTCGTTACGGAACTGTTCGATCGGCACGATGCCTTCGGACTTCAGGCCGGCGTTGATCACCACCACGTCGCCGCGGACTTCCACGACGACGCCGGTGACGATGGCGCCCGGCTTCAGCTTGGCCAGGTACTGCTGGCTCTGTTCGAACAGTTCGGCAAATGATTCGGTCATTGGATTGAATACTCGGTTGAACACACGGGCCGCACCGGCTGGCATCGTCGCCGTCGTGGCGACGCAAGCAGCGCGTGGTCGACCCACCCGTTATGTGATGCGATGGAGCCGCACCATGTGTTGTGGTTGATCCGCCGCGGAATGCGACGGGGCTGTTGCAGCATCCGCTGCGGGGAAAACGTCCGCGCGATGTCGCTCAGTGCGCCGGCAACAAGGCCAGCACCTGTTCGACCACCGCGTCGATGCCCAAGCCGGTGGTGTCGATGCGCACGGCATCGATGGCCGGTCGCAGCGGCGCCACCGCGCGCTGGGCGTCGCGCGCGTCGCGGGCGAGAATCTCCCGTAGCAGACCGTCTAAAGTAACCGAAACCCCTTTGTCTTTCAACTGCTTATAACGCCTCTCCGCCCTTTCCTCGGCGCTGGCGGTCAAAAACACCTTGAACGGGGCGTCCGGGAAGATGACCGTGCCCATGTCGCGGCCGTCGGCCACCAGGCCCGGCAGCTGCCGGAACGCCCGCTGGCGGTCCTTCAGCGCGGCCCGGACCTCGGGGATGGCGGCGATGGCCGAGGCGGCCGCTCCGGCCGTTTCGGTGCGCAGCTCGTCGGTGGCGTCGACCTCGTTGACCAGGACGCGCAGCTCGCCGGCCTGTTCACGGAAGCCGATCCGGGTGTCGAAGGCGCAGCGGACCAGGGCGGCCGGGTCGGCCAGATCGAGGTCGGCCCAGCCGGCGGCGACACCGACCGCCCGGTACAGGGCGCCGGAGTCCAGGTAGTGCCAGCCCAGGCGCTGGGCGACCAGGCGGCTGATCGTGCCCTTGCCGGAGCCGGAGGGGCCGTCGATGGTGAGGACGGGGACGAAGATAGAGTCGGAAGATGCGCTGTTCATGACTGTATTATGCGGCCGTCGCAGCGCTTTCTCCGCCGACCCCGCCGCCGGCCGCGGCCGGATATCGGCGCACCGCCGCCCGGCCCGCCCCGACATGCCGCGGCGGCACCCACCCGGCCCGGGCCACCTTCTCCGCCGCCGCACGGCCCGGTCCGGCGGGCCGCAGCCGGCGCCAGGCGCAGATTTCTTCCTGCAAGCACTTGATCGGGCGAGTTTTTATCCGCTAGAATCGCGGGCTTAATTTTCCACCCGCTTTATTTCACCCACTTTTTGCCGAGGTCTGTCATGAAGGTCCTGTCCTCTCTGAAGTCGGCGAAGGCCCGTCACCGCGACTGCAAGGTCGTCCGCCGCCGCGGCAAGGTCTTCGTGATTTGCAAGTCGAACCCCCGTTTCAAGGCGCGTCAGCGCTGAGTCGCGACGGCGGATTTCAAGTCCGCCGCCCGGGTTCAAGTCGAAAGCCGCCGCAAGGCGGCTTTCTTCGTTATGCCCCTCGGACCCGCCCCGCCCTCGCCTTCGCCGCGGCCCGGCCCGCACCGGTTCATCAAAGCGTGACGGCCGCACGCTGCCGCTGCGCGTCACCTTGTGCCTAGAATCCCGCGTCCTTTGACGAGGTGAATTTGCCATGAAACTGCGCATTGCCGTTGCACCGCTGCTCGCCCTGCTGGCCCTGTCGGGCGCGGCTTCGGCCGAGACCTTGCTGATCGAGCGCGTGCAACAGGAGGGCAAGGCCCTGCTGCCGGCACGCGGCCAGAGCATGGATCAGGTCAAGGCCCGCTACGGCGAGCCGACCCAGCGCCTGGACGCCCGCGGCGGCCAGAAGCGGGCCTGGCCGCAGATCAACCGCTGGGTCTATCCGGCTTTCACCGTGTACTTCGAGAAGAGCCGGGTGATCGACGTGGTCGCGAACAAGGCGGGCGCCGAGGAAATCGGACCGAAACCGCCTATCCTTTGAGGTTATGACCAACAACGCATTGCGCTTCCCCGCGGAGTGGGAACCCCAGTCCGCGGTCCTGATCGCGTGGCCGAACGCCGACACCGACTGGGCCGACCGCCTGGGCGAGGTCGAAGAGACCTACATCGCCCTGGTCGCGGCCATCACCCGGTTTCAGCCCGCCCTGATCTGCGTCGCCGACGACGACGTCCAGGCCTATGCCCGGGCGCGCCTGTCCTCGGCGCGGATCGACATGAGCCGGGTGCATTTCATCGATGCGCCCTACGACGACACCTGGCTGCGCGACTCCGGCCCGATCACCCTCAGGCAGGGCGACGGCTTCCGCCTGCTCGACTTCCGCTTCACCGGCTGGGGCGGCAAGTTCGACGCCAGCCAGGACGACCTCTTGGTCGAGCGCCTGCACGAGCAGGGCGTGTTCGCGCCCGGCAGCGAGCGCGAAAGCATCGATTTCGCCCTGGAAGGCGGCGGCATCGAGACCGACGGCGCCGGCACCCTGCTGACCACCTGGCGCTGCCTGCACGAGCGCCACCCGCAGCTCGGCCGCGAAGAACTCGGCGCCCGGCTGGCCGGCTGGCTGCGGCAGGACCGGGTGCTGTGGCTGGACCACGGCTATCTGGAAGGCGACGACACCGACGCCCACATCGACACTCTGGCCCGTTTCGCCGCCGAAGACGCCATCGTCTACCAGGGCTGCGACGACCCGTCGGATTCGCATTACCGGGAATTGCAGGCGATGGCCGCCGAGCTGGCCGCGTTGCGCACCCGCGACGGCCGTCCGTACCGGCTGTTCGCGCTGCCGTGGCCGCAGCCGATCCTCGACCAGGGCCGGCGCCTGGCCGCCAGCTACGCCAACTTCCTGATCGTCAACGGCGCGGTGCTGATGCCGGCCTACGGCGACGTCGCCGACGCCGCGGCGCAGGCGGTGCTGGCCCAGGCCTTCCCCGATCGCGAGATCGTGCCGGTGCCGTGCCGCGCGCTGATCTGGCAGAACGGCAGCCTGCATTGCGTGACCATGCAGTTGCCGCAGGGCGTGGCGGCGTAACGCCGCGTCGCGTCTGGCAACGCGCGGTCCCCGGGCCGCGCGTTCGCATCCCGCAGGCAGGCGCGATCTCGTCTGCACTCGGACATCCCGCATCGATCTCGCTGCGCCCGCTCGCGCCGGGCCGCTCCGACGATGCGCGTGTCGCCGCCGCCCTGCCGGTCACGGCGCTCTCCTACAATAGACGTCTCGCCTCACCGCCGGACCCGTGCCCCGATGAAAAAGACCACCCTCCCCGTCGCGCTGATCCAGGACCGCGACCACGGCTCGCGCGAAGCCAATCTGGCCAATATCGAGCAGCGGGTCGGCGAAGCCGCCCGCCAGGGCGCCAAGCTGGTCCTGCTGCAGGAGCTGCACAACGGGCCGTACTTCTGCCAGCACGAGTCGGTGCAGGAGTTCGACCTGGCCGAGACTATTCCCGGCCCCAGCACGCAGCGCCTGGGCGCGCTGGCCAAGCAGCACGGTATCGTGCTGGTCAGTTCGCTGTTCGAACGCCGCGCGGCCGGGCTGTACCACAACACTGCGGTGGTCTACGAGACCGACGGTTCGATCGCCGGCAAGTACCGCAAGATGCATATCCCCGACGACCCGGGCTTCTACGAGAAGTTCTACTTCACCCCGGGCGACATCGGCTTCGAACCGATCCAGACCTCGGTCGGCCGCCTCGGCGTGCTGGTGTGCTGGGACCAGTGGTACCCGGAAGGCGCGCGCCTGATGGCGCTGGCCGGCGCCGAGCTGCTGCTGTACCCGACCGCGATCGGCTGGGACCCGGACGACGCCCAGGACGAGAAGGACCGCCAACGCAACGCCTGGATCCTCAGCCATCGCGGCCACGCGGTCGCCAACGGCCTGCCGGTGCTCAGCGTCAATCGGGTCGGCTTCGAACCGTCCCCGCTCGGCGCGTCCGGTATCCAGTTCTGGGGCTCCAGCCACGTGCTCGGCCCGCAGGGCGAGTACCTGGCCGAGGCCAAGACCCAGGAGCCGGAAATCCTGCTGGCCGAGGTCGACCTGGGCCGCAGCGAGCACGTACGGCGGATCTGGCCGTTCCTGCGCGACCGCCGCATCGACGCCTACGCCGACCTGCTCAAGCGGTACCGCGATTGAACCAAGCGCCGAACCGACCGTCGAGCCAGCCGCCAAGCCCGATGCTGCTGCGCGTCGCGGCCGAGGCCGACCTCGACGCGATCGCCGCGCTGTACGCGCGCGAAGTGCGCGAGGGCGTGGCCACCTACGAATACGACGTGCCCGATCGCGCCGAGATGCATAAGCGCTGGCGCGCGATCGCCGATGCCGGCTATCCCTATCTGGTCGCCGAAGTCGACGGCGCGTTCGCCGGCTATGCCTATGCCAGCGCCTATCGCAACCGGATCGGCTATCGCTGGACGGTGGAGAACTCGGTCTACGTCGAGCCGGCGCTACAGGGCCGCGGCGTCGGCGGCGCGCTGATGCGGCGCCTGATCGAGGACTGCACCGCGCTGGGGTTCCGGCAGATGGTCGCGGTGATCGGCGACGGCAGCAACGCCGCATCGATGGCCTTGCACGAGCGCCTGGGCTTCCGGCTGGCCGGCGTGTTCCCCGGCATCGGCCGCAAGCACGGCCGCTGGCTGGATACGGTGCAGATGGTGCGTCCGCTCGGCGACGGCCGCGAGGGCGAGCCCGATCCGGACGTGCCCGGCCTGTGCTGAACCCGCGCCGGGACGCGGTCGCGTTTCCGGCACGCCCTGCGGCGGCGCGTCCGGATATGCGCCAGCCGCCACGGACAGGCCCGGCCGGCCGGCGCAATGTGCCTTTCTCGATGACGGCGTCTCCGTCCTTTGGCCCAGGCGCGCCGGAACGGTTCCGCTAAGCTGAACGAAACCGCCCGACGAGCGGTCAAAATAAAACGAACGGACGTGCTATTTTATGGCCATGTCGACTCTGACCGCGACCAATAAGGGCGCCGCCACCCGCGATGCGATCTTGGAACAGGCCTACGGCATCGCTTGCTCGGCCGGCCTGGAAGGCTTGTCGATCGGGCCGCTGGCCGCCGCCGTCGGCATGTCCAAGAGCGGCGTGTTCGCCCACTTCGGTTCGCGCGAAGACCTGCAGTTGGCCGTGCTGGACAAAGCGGCGCAGTTGTTCACCGGCTATGTGCTGCTGTCCCAGCTCAAGCAGCCGCGTGGCCTGGTGCGTCTGCGCGCGATCGTCGACGCCTGGTTCGACTGGTCGCGCCACACCGACGGCGGCTGCGTGCTGCTCGGCGCGGTCAGCGAGTACGACGACCGCCCCGGCGCCCTGCGCGATTGGGTGGTCGAGCAGCAAAAGCGCTGGCGCGCCGCCCTCGCGCAGGCGGTGCAACTGGCGGTCGACAACGGCGAACTCGGCGCCGACACCGATACCGAGCAGCTGGCGTTCGAAATCTACGGCCTGGCGCTGATCGTCCACCACGACGCCGGCCTGTTCGGTTTCGATTCCGCGCGCGAGCGCGGGCGCCGCGCGTTCGAGCGCTTGGTCCGTTCTTACGCCACGCCCGCTTGCGCCGCCTCCCCCAAGGCCTGATTCCTGTCTAGCGAGGTCCGTCATGAGCACGTCCGTCGCCAAAATTAGTACGACCGTTCGTAACATAATCCATTTGTACGGCCTGCGCCTGGGCTTCGTGTTCGGCGCCTGGTTCGCGCCGGATGCGACCGTGCGCCGCGCCGCCGACCTGTTCTGCACCCCGTTCGCGTCCTCGCGCACGCGCGCGCTGGCCGCGCCGACCTTCGACGCTCGCGAAGAGACCATCGAGGTCGACGGCCACGCCATCGTCGCCTACGTCTGGGGCGATCCGCGCCGCCAACCTTATGTATTGTTCGCCCACGGCTGGTCCAGCCACGGCACCCGCGTCGCCCGGTGGCTGCCCGCGCTGCGCGAGGCCGGTTACGCCCTGGTCGCGTTCGACCAGCCCGCGCACGGGCGCAGCCCCGGCCGGCTGGCCACCCTGCCCGACTTCACCCGCCATCTGTACGCAGTCGGCGACCACTACGGACCGGCGGCGGCGGTGATCGGCCATTCGCTCGGCGGCGCGGCGACCTTGCTCGCGCTGGCGCGCGGCCTGCAGGCCGAACGCGCGGTATTGATCGCGCCGGCCGCCGATCCGGTCGCCGCGGTGAGCCGCTTCGCCCGTTTCCTGTGGGTCGGCGAAGCGCTGCGCCGGCGCATGATCGGCTACTTCGAAACCCGCGTCGGCCTGAGCTTCGACTCGCAGCAAGCGCACCGCAACGCGCCCAACATCGCCCGCCCGGCGCTGATCGTGCACGATCTGGACGACCGCGAAGTGCCCTGGTCGGAAGGCGAGCGCTATGCGCGCTACTGGCCGGGCGCGCGCCTGCTCAGCACCCAGGGCCTGGGCCACAACCGCATCGCCGACGACGGCGGGGTGATCGCCGCCAGCCTGCGCTTCCTGCGCGGCGAACCGGTCGGCGAGACCGTCGTGTCCAGCGGCAACTTGCCGTATGGGTTGGCCTGAGGGGCGGGGATTGGGGATTGGGGATTGGGGATTCGGGATTTGGGGATCGCTCGGGCTGAACAGCGAGTCGAGCGGGAGACAGAGGACGCCGCTTCGACGAATCCCCAATCCCCAATCCCGAATCCCGCGACAGGCAGGCAACCGTCCGCCACGGGTTTGCCGGCACCCGGCCGCAACCTCTATGCTGCGGGCCTTTCTGTGCTCCGGCACAGCTGCCGCGAGCCTTTCCGATCCGCATGAACGAACCGCATCTCGTATCCGACGGCCTGCAGGGCCAACCGCACGCCATCGTCGAACGCGACGGCGTGCGCTATACCCTGCTCGGCACCGCCCACGTGTCCCAGGCCAGCGTCGATGCCGTGCGCGATGCGGTCGGCACCGGCCGCTACGATGCGGTCGCGGTCGAACTCGATCCGCAGCGCCTGCAGGCGCTGACCGACCCGGACGCATTGGCGCGGCTGGACCTGATCCAGGTGATCCGCTCCGGCAAGACCGCTTTGTTCGCCGCCAACCTGGCCCTGGCCGCCTACCAGCGCCGGCTCGCCGAACAGCTCGGCATCGAACCCGGCGCCGAACTCAAGCGCGCGGTGCTGGAAGCGCGCCAGCGCGAGCTGCCGGTGCATCTGATCGACCGCGAGGTCGGCCTGACCTTCAAGCGCGCCTCGCAGCGGCTGGGCTTCTTCGGCCGCGGCAAGCTCGGCGTCGGCCTGGTCACCAGCCTGTTCGCCGCCGACGAGGTCGGCGAGGACGAAATCGAAAAGCTCAAGCAGGGCGACATGCTCGAGTCCAGCTTCGGCGAGTTCGCCAAGGAAAGCCCGGAGCTGTACGACACCGTGATCGCCGAGCGCGACCGCTACATGGCCGCGCGCCTGCGCGAGACCGCGGGCGAGTCGCGCGAGGTGCTGGCGGTGGTCGGCGCAGGGCATCTGCAAGGCCTGGCCAAGCATCTGCGCGAGGACCAGGGCGACCCGGTCGCGCAGCGCATCGCGCTCGAGCAGGTCAAGACCAAGAGCAAGGTGCCGTGGGTGATGATCGCAATCACCACCCTGATCCTGGCCGGCATCGCCTGGGGTTATTGGAAAGGCGGCGCGCAGATGGGCACCGAGCTGCTGTTGCAGTGGGTGCTGTTCACCGGCGGCCTGGCCGCGCTGGGCTGCGCGATCGCCGGCGGCCATCCGCTGAGCGTGATCACCGCGGCGATCGTCGCGCCGTTGAAGCCGTTCCGCCCCGGCGTGCCGACCGGCGCGTTGAGCGCGCTGGTCGAAGTGCATCGGCGCAAGCCGGCCTACGGCGATTTCCTCGCCCTGCGCGACGACGCGCAAACGGTGGGCGGCTGGTACCGCAACCGGGTCGCGCGGGTGGTGCTGAATTTCCTGCTGACCAACCTGGGTTCGATGGCCGGCGTGTGGCTGGCCGGTTTCCGCATCGCGGCCAAGCTGGTCGGTTGAAGCGCACGCGACGCCGCGCTTGCAGGAGCGGCGTAAGCCGCGACAAGCGGAGCGATGGGCGCAAGCGGAGACGCCGCCCCCCTGATCATTGGGCTTCGACTCGGTCGCGACAGGGCTTCGGATCCTGGCGCGGTGTGTCACCGCTCCGGCTGTCGCGGCTCACGCCGCTCCGACAAACAGCGAGCGCGCTTCAGCGCAGCGACAACTGCAAGCGGCGGCCGTTCCAATCCAGCACCGCGCCATCGGGGCGAATCGCGACCAGCACCGCTTCGCCGATGCGGTCGCCTTCGGCCAGCCGCTGACCGTCGACGATCACGAAACGCCGCGCCGGCTCGTCGTTCCACATATGCATGCTGAGCTTGAGCGGCGGCAATTGCTTGCGCGCCTCCGGCGAAAGATCGGCCAGGCGCATCGCCCCGCCCTCGCCTGCCGGCTTGGCGGCGGACGGCGGCAGAACCGGCACGGGCTCGGGTGCCGCCATCGGTTCGAGCGCGGCCGCCGCGGCGGCGGTCTGCGCGGGCGCGGCGGATGGCGGGCGCGAGGCGGAGCTGGAAGCAGAAGCGAGGTTCGACGAAACCGCGGCAACCGGCGCGGCGGGCGCGGGCGCCGACGCGTTCGTGCCGATGGCTGCCGTGGCCGCCGACGAGGCCGCGGCGGTCGGTGGCGCAGATACCCGCTCCGCGGTCGTCGCCTTCGCCGCGGTCCCGGTCGGAGGCGAAAGCGCGGCAGCCGGCGCACCACCGCGCTCGCCGGCGGTGACCGAAGGAGCACTCGTGCGTTCTCCTGCGACGGCGGAGACATCCGGCCCAGAAACGCCAGGCGCAGGAGCTGCGGTCGCAGCGACCGGTTCGCGCCGCTCCGCAACGTTCGCGGCAGCGTTCGGCAGCGCGGCCGCATCGGCCGCCGTGGCGGCAACCGGGCCCGCCGGGCCCTGCGGTAAGGATTCAGGGCGCAGCATCCACACCCCCACCGCGGCGGCGAGGACCGCCGCGCCGGCGCCCCACAACCAGGGCGCCGCCGAACGCCGCAGCGGCGGCGGCAGCGGCGGCAACGGCGCGTGCAGATCCGGCGTCTGGCCGCGGCGGCGCTCGGCCTCGGATTTGCGCAGGGCTTCCAGGATCAACGACATCGTCTACTCCAATACCCGTTGCAGGCGCGGCCCGGCGGCGTCTTCGGCCGACAGCGCGAACAGCGTTTCCGGACCGACCACGCCATCGCTGCGCAGGCCGCGCGCGGCCTGGAACCGGCGCACGTCCTCCGCGCCCGCGTCGGCGACGCCGAGGCGCGCGTTCAACCACGCCTTCGGCGCGCCTTGCAACGGCTGGGGCAGCGGCGCGCTCAGACCTTCGGGCCCGCGCCACAGCGCGGCGTATTCGCCGTTCCACAGGCGCTGCAACGCGATCCGGTCGAGGTCGACGTCGCGGCCGTGCAGCCACAGCCGCGCATCGACCGCGTCGACGCCGCGCAACAGCGCCCAGGCGCTGCGGCCGTCGGCGTTCAGGCGCAGCAGCACCGGCCGGCCCAGCGCGGCCAGCGCATCCAGGCGGGCGTAGCCGCGCAGGCAGTACAGGCCCGGCGCGACGCTGCGCGCGCAAGCGGCCGCCGCTTCGACCGCCGGCGGCCCGGAAGGCAATTGCCACAGATCGAGCAAACGCTGCCACGCCGCGGTCGGGTCGGCGCCCGCTTCGCTCATGCGCTGCGCCGCCGACGCCGCGTCCAGGCGCGGCACCGCGCCCGTTGCGATGGCGGTTGCGCTCGCGGCTGAGGACGCCGGGGGCGCCACCGGCGCCTGCACCGCCGACACCGCGGATGCGGCGACGACACGGGAATCGGCCGCGCCACGCGATGTGGGCGTGGCCGCCGTCGCGGCGGCGGTAGGCGCGGATGCACGCCACCACCAGGCGCCTGCCGCGACTGCGCTGGCCAGAGCGGCCGCGACCAGGGCGACGCGCGCATACCGGCGCCGGCGCGCAACCGGCGCCAGCGCCTCATACGCGGCCTGATCGACCAGCGACTCGCCCACCGTGGCGTCGTCGCGGGCGTAGCCGCCGAGCAGCGCGCGCTCGGAAATCACGTTGATCAGCCGCGGCACGCCGCCGGAATGGGCGTGGATGCGCTTGATCGCCGCGGCGGTGAACGGCAACCGCTGGCCGCCGGCGACGCGGTAGCGATGGCGCAGCAAGGCGCCGGTTTCCTGCGCATCCAGCGGGGTCAGATGGAACCGCGCGGTGATCCGCTGCGACAGTTGGCGCATGTCCGGGCGCGCCAGCATGTCGCGCAACTCGGGTTGGCCGATCAGCACGATCTGCAGCAGCTTCTGGGTGTCGGTTTCCAGGTTGGTCAGCAGGCGTACCTGCTCCAAGGCCTCCACCGACAGGTTCTGCGCTTCGTCGACGATCAACACCACGCGCAGGCCGCGCGCATAGGCGTCGAGCAGATACGCGTTGAGCGCGTCGACCAGGGCCTTGACGCTGCCGCGGCGGCCGGCCAGGTCCAGGCGCAATTCTTCGCCGATGGTCTCCAGCAGTTCGACCGGGCTCAGGCGCGGGTTCAACACCAGCGCGGCGCGGGCGTGGTCGGGCAATTGCTCCAGCAGCAAGCGGCACAGGGTGGTCTTGCCGGTGCCGACCTCTCCGGTCAGCAGGACGAAGCCGCCGCCGCCGCCCTGGCCGACGCCGAACAACAGGTGCGCCAACGCGTCCCGATGACGCTCGCTGAGGAACACGAAGCGCGGGTCGGGCGTGATCGAAAACGGCGGCTCCTTGAGCCCGTAATGATCCAGGTACATGCGCGTGCCGGCGGCGGAATGCGCCTAGCCTGCCACGAAATCCAAGCCCCGGCGTGGCTGGGCCGCGCGATCGGCCCGCATGGCCGGGGCGGACGCAGTGCGAAGCCCGTGCCCGTGATGCGCGTCGAAAGCGGAACGTGCGCGCAGGCATGCGCCGCACGGACGGCGGCGGGGCTGTTCGCCGACGCGCCCCGGCGCGGATCGGAACGCATCGTCGGAGCCGTATGCCGGCCCGGCGGATCGGCCGCAGGGCAAGGCGCCGGCGGTCGGGACCGCGTTGCCCGCTCGCACAGAACGATGTCGCCCCGCCCTCGAAGGCCGAAGCCGGCGAGCCGCGCGGCGGCGGCCGCTGCCGCCGCGATCCGGGTGCGCATGATTCGCCCTGGAGCGGCGACGCACGGTTCCATCGTCCGTGCGCCGCCCACGCGGGTCGGCCGCCGCGGCGGCGTCAACGCGTCATGCGTGCTGTGCCGCCGGCTCCACCGCATCCGCCGACTGCGCCGGCAGGCCGCGCGCGCGCCGCACCAGCTTGGCGGTGCCGCCGCGCAGATCGTCGAGGATGGCGTAGATGGTCGGCAGGAACAGCAGGCTGACCACGGTCGAGAACGCCAGGCCGCCGGCGATCGCGCGCGCCATCGGGTAGTACGGCGGCATGTCGCCGCTGGTCTTGGTCGACAGCGCGATCGGCACCATCGCCAGGATCGCCGTGCCCATGGTCATCAGGATCGGGCGCAGGCGTTCGCGACTGCCCTCGACCAGCGCTTCGGTGCGCGACAAGCCGCGCCGGCGCAGGTTGTTGATGTGCTCGATCATGACGATGCCGTTGTTGACCACCACGCCCATCAGCACCAGCACGCCGATGAAGGACATGATCCCGAAGGTCGTGCCGGTGATCCAGAACAGCCAGAACACGCCGAACACCGAGAACAGCACGCCGCTCATGATCGCCGAGGGGAACAGCAGCGACTCGAACACCGCCGCCATCACCACGTAGATCATGATCAAGGCGATCAGCAGGTTGAACAGCATCTGCTGGTTGGCCTCGTCGTCGCGCTGGAACGCGCTGCCGTCGAAGGAATAGCTGTAGCCCGGCGGGAACGCGATCCGCTTGAGGATCGCCTCCATCTCCTTGCGCGCCTCCGGCACGGTGACCTTGTCGCCGAGATTGGACTTGATGGTCAGCGTGGTCTGGCGATTGACCCGGTTGATCTGGGTCGCCGACGGGCGCACTTCGACCTGGACCATGCTCAGCAACGGCACGGTGCGGCCGTCCGGCGCGCGCACGGTGAAGGAGGCGATCTCGGCGGTGTTGAACTGGTCGGCGCCGGCGAAGCGCGCCCACACCTGGACCTCGGTGTCGCCGCGGCGGAACTCGCGCAGCGTCGCGCCGCGCAAGGCCAGGCCAACGAACTTGGACACCTCGTCGGCGCTGAAGCCGAACGCGGCGGCGCGTTCGCGGTCGACCCGGATGCGCAGCTCGTTGTTGCGGTCGCCGGCGTCGATGCGCACGTCGCGGAAGCGCGGGCTGCGGGCCAGGATCGGCACGATATCCTGCCCCAACTGTTCGAGCATGGCGCTGGAATCGCCCACCAGCTGCACCTGGACCTGGTTCTGCTGGCCCTGGTCCTCGTCGAAGCCGACCCCGATGCCGGCCCGCGCCGACTTCGGCAGGCCCTTGCTGATCTGGTCGGTGATCGGCTTGGTCTTCTTGACCAGCTCCTTGTCGAAGGTGATGACCGTGCTGGCGTCGCCGTCCTCGCTGTAATACGAGTACACCTGGGTGATGTGGAACTTCTTGCGGTTGGCGTCGAGGTAGTCCTCGACCCGCTTGACCTCGTCCGACATCTGTTCCTTGGTGTAGCTGCCCTTCCACTGGTAGTAGATGTTGGCGCTGTCGCCGCCTTCGCCGCCGAACATGTCGAACTTGGTCTGGGTCATCGGCACGATGCTGACGGCGATGATCAGGATGATGCCGAGCACGCTCCAGCCGCGGTGCTCCAGGGTCCAGCGCAGCAGCGCGGCGTAGTTGCGCTGCAGGTAGGGGATCAGGCCGGTGCTGCGATTGATCGTCGGCGGGGTCTTCAACCGCGCCGAGATCATCGGGATCAGGCTGACCGCGACCAGCCACGAGGCCAGCAGCGAGACCGAGATCGTGATCGCCAGCTGCGACATGAAGATCTTGATCTGGTTGGTCTCGCCGAACAGGTTCGGCACGAACACGATGCAGTGGCACAGCGTGCCCGCCGACAAGGCGATGGCGACGTGGCGGGTGCCGATCACCGAGGCCAGCCGCGGCTGGTCCGGCATCTTCTCGCGCTCCTGGTAGATGCTCTCGACCACCACCACCGCGTTGTCGACCAGCATGCCGACCGCCAGCAGCAGGCCCATCATGGTCAGGATGTTGAGGGTCACGCCGACGAAGTACATGAAGCCCAGGGTGATCACGAAGCAGATCGGGATCGCCAGGGTCACCATCAGCGTCGACGGCCAATGGCGCAGGAAGAAGAACAGCACCGCCATCGACAGCACCAGGCCGACCGCGCCGGCCTCGGCCAGTTCCAGCAGCGAACTGGTGACCTCCTCGCCCTCGTTGGAGATGATCTTGAACTGGACCCCGCGCAGCGCCGACTCGGACTTGACCTTCTCGACCTCGGCCAGGGCCAGGCGCGAGACTTCGACCAGATTGGCGTTGCGGTCCTTGAAGATGTCCAGGCCCACCGCCGGGCGGCCGTCCAGGCGCCGGCCGTAGGCCATGCGCTTGGGCTTGTAGCGGACCTCGGCGATGTCGCCCAGGCGGGTGCCGTTGGTGCCGATCACCAGGTCGCGCAACTGCTGCAGGTCGGTGATCTCGCCGATCGGCTGCACCCGCAGGCGCCGGCCGCCGTCCTCGATCTCGCCGGCCGACACCGAGAAATTGACCGTCTGCAGGCGCGTGGTCAGCTCGTTGAGGCTGATGTTGTGCGCGGTCAGGCGGTCGGGCGCGATGGCGATCTCGACCTCGTTCGGCGACACGCCGGAGATCTCGACCTTGGCCACGCCCGGCAGACGCTCGATGCGGCGCTTGAACTCGCGGTCGATCAGCTCGTAGGAACCGGACAGGTCGTGGTCGCTGGCCAGCCGGACGCGCAGGAACGGCTGGTCGGTGGTGGAGAACTTGAGCACGAAGTAGCGCTGCAGGTCGTCCGGCAGGTCGCTGCGGATGGCGTCGATGCGTTCGCGCGCCTCCGAAGCCGCGATGGCGACATCGCGGTCCCAGTCGGCGAATTCGATCACCACGCTGGCGTTGTCCGCGCGCGCCTCGCCCTGCATGCGCTTGATGCCGGTCATGGTCGACAGCGCGTCCTCGGTCGGCCGCAGCAAGGTGCGCTCGACCTCTTCCGGGGTCGAGCCGGCGTACGGCATCTGCACCACCAGGAACGGGAACGAGATCGACGGGAAGGCCTCCAGCGGCAGGCGCACCGCCGCGATCAGGCCGATCACGAACATCGACACGAAGGCCATGATGATCGTGACCGGGCGCCGGATGCTGAACTCAGCAACGCTCATCCTGGGTGCTCCTCAGGCCTGGCCCGGCTGGTGACCGTGCGGCGGATGGTGCAGGTCGGCGTCGTGCAGCGGCTCCTGCTCCTCGTGGATGCGTTCGCTCACCGCACTGGCGTCGCGCCGGGCGCGGCGGGCGCGCTCGCGGTAGTGCTCGTCGGAACGGCGGTCGAGCAGGTCGTACACCACCGGGATCACCACCAGGGTCAGCAGGGTCGACACCAGCAGGCCGCCGATCACCGTGATCGCCATCGGCGCGCGCACCTCGGCGCCCTCGCCGGTGGCGATCGCCAGCGGCAGGAAGCCGAACAGGGTGCAGGTGGTGGTCATCACGATCGGCCGCAGGCGCGAACGCGCGCCTTCGATCAGCGCCTCGCGCTTGGCCACGCCTTCCTCGCGCAACTGGTTGACCTTGTCGATCAGGATGATCGCGTTCTTCACCACCAGGCCGACCAGCAGGATCAGGCCGATGAACACCACCACCGACACCGGCGAACGGGTCAGCACCAGCGCCAGCACCGCGCCGACCAACGCCAGCGGGATGGTGAACAGGATCACGAACGGGTGCAGCAGCGATTCGAACTGCGAGGCCATGACCAGGTAGACCAGGAAGATCGCCAGGCCGAACGCGAACAGCAGCGAGTTGATCGACTGCTGCAGCTCCTCGCCCTGGCCGCCGATGTGCATGCCGATCTCGGGGCCGAGCGGCTGCTCGGCGACCATCTGCCGGACCTCGTCGATCGCGCCGCCGAGGTCGATGTCGCGCAGATTGGCCGAGACGATCGCCACCCGCACCTGGTCGGCGCGGTGGATCTCGCTCGGACCGGTGGTCGAGACCACGTCGGCGACCGAGCTCAGGGTCACCGGCCGGCTGCTGCCCGGATTGACGATCAGGCGGCGGATGCTCTCCAGCGAGGCGCGGTCGGATTCGCGCGCCCGCACCAGCACGTCGATCTTGCGGTCGCGGAAGCTGTAGCGGGTGGCCACTTCGCCGCGCACCTTCTTGACCACCGCATCGGCGATCTGGCGCGTGGTCAGGCCGAGCGCGCCGGCGCGGTCCTGGTCGAAGCGGATCTGGATCTCGGGGAAGCCCTGTTCCACCGTCGACTTGACGTCGGCGTAGTGCGGATTGGCGCGCAGCATCGCCGCCATGCGCTGGCCGGCGCGCTGGATGGTTTCCAGGTCCTGGCCGCGCAGCTCGATTTCCAGCGGCGTCGAGAAGCTGAACAACTGCGGCCGGGCGAAGCCGACCTGGGCCGCCGGATGGGCGCCCATGGTCTCGCGCAGGCGCTCGGTTTCGGCCGCCTCGACCTGCTTGCTGCCGCCGTCGGCCATCACCACGGTGAGCTTGCCGATGTTCTCGCCGCTCTCGGTGGGGTTGGCGTCCAGGCGCGTGCCGCTGCCGCTGACGCCGAACAGCGCGCGGATGCCCGGATCTTTGCCGTGCTTGAGCTGCAGCTCGCGCACCAGCTTGTCGGTCTCGCGCAGCGGCGTGCCCGGCGGCAGCTTGACCGTCATTTCGAAGCGGTCCTGGGCCAGCTGCGGGATCAGATCGGCGCCGAGCAGCGGCACCGTGGCCATGGTCGCGACGAAGGCCGCGCCGGCCAGCAGCAGCACCAGGGTCGGCCGGCGCAACGCCGCCGGCAACAGCTTCAAATACGTGCTTTCGGCGCGGCCGTAGGGCGCCATCGCCAGATCGCTGGCCTTGCGCATGACCGGGCCGACCACCGCGGCGATCCCGCGCCACAGTTTCACCACCAACCAGCTCAGGCCGAACACGCTGCCGCGCACGCCGGCGCCGGCGCCGTGGCCGATCGCGGCCAGCGGCTTTTGCAGGCGCGAGTTCGGCTGCCAGCGCGGATGGCCCTCCTCCTCCGGGAACGCCATCGGCGGCCGTCCCTTGAGCGCGCTGAGCATCGGGATCAGGGTCATCGACACGACCAGCGAGATCGCGATCGCCAATGCCACGGTCAGGGCCTGATCGCGGAACAGCTGGCCGGCGATGCCTTCGACGAACACCAGCGGCAGGAACACCGCCACCGTGGTCAAGGTCGAGGCCATCACCGCCATGCTGACCTCGCGCGTGCCCTGGATCGCCGCGTCGAGAATGCCCAGGCCGCGTTCGCGCGCCTTGGCGATGGATTCGAGCACCACGATCGAGTCGTCCACCACCAGGCCGGTCGCCAACGCCAGGCCGCCCAGCGACATCACGTTGAGGCTCAGGTCGAGCTGGCCCATGAAGAAGAAGGTGGTGACGATCGAGACCGGCAGCGACAGGCTGATCACGAACGTGCTCCAGCCGTCGCGCAGGAACAGGAAGATGATCAGGATCGCCAGCAGGCCGCCGATCACCGCGTCCTTCTTGACGTCGGCGATGGCGTGGCGGATGAACTGCGACTGGTCGTCGATGGTGGTCAGTTCGACGTCGGCCGGGATCTGCGACTTGATCGCCTCCAGCCGCGCCTGGATGGCGTCGGCGGTGGCGACGGTATTGGCGTCGCCCTCCTTGTAGATCGCCAGTTCCACCGCTTCCTTGCCGGCCAGGCGGATGATCGCTTCGCGTTCCTTGTAGCCCTGGCGGACCTCGGCGATGTCCTTCAGCCGCACCGGCTTGCCGCCGGCCGGCGTGCTCTGCGCGCCGTCGTTGGCGCTCTGCACCGAAGCCGCGGCGGCCATCGCGTCGGCCGAACCGGAGGCGGCGGCGACCCGGGCCATTTCCGCGGCCGCGTCGGCCGCGGCGTTGCCGCCGGCCTGCTGGGTGGTCACCAGCATCTCGCGGATTTCGGGCACGGTCGCGAACTGGTTGACCGTGCGCACCAGATAGCGCTGGCTGCCCTCCTGCAGGCTGCCGCCGGAGATGTTGATGTTCTCCTGCTGCAGGCGCTGGATGACGGTGTCGATCGGCAGGTTGAGCTGGGCGATCTTCTGCTGGTCGATGTCGACCTGGATCTCGTCCTCCAGGCCGCCGCCGACCTTGACCGCGGCGACGCCGTCGACCGGCTCGAGTTTCTTCTTCAGATCGTCGTCGGCGTAACGGCGCAGCTCGGTCAGGCGGCGGATCGCGTCGGTGTCGTCGGCGGCCCCGCCCTTGTTGGACAGGGCGATGCGCAGGATCGGCTCGGTCGAAGGATTGAAGCGCAGCAGCACCGGCTTCTTCACTTCCAGCGGCAGCTGCACGACTTCCATCTTGTCGCGCACTTCCAGGCTGGCCTGGTCCATGTCGGTGCCCCAGGCGAATTCGAGCACCACGTCGCTCTGGCCGGTGCGCGAGACCGACTTGAGCTTGCGCAGGCCCTTGACCACGCCGAGCGCCTCTTCCAGCGGCTCGGTCACCAGGGTCTCGATTTCGGTCGGCGCCGCGCCGGTGTACTCGGTGCGCACCGTCAGCGTCGGATAGCTGAGATCGGGCAGCAGGTTGACCTTGAGGCTGTTGAGCGCGATCACGCCGAACAGCAGGAAGGTAATGGTCACCATCGCCACCGTGACCCGGCGGCGCGTGGAGAATTCCACGAGGTTGAAGGACGTCGTGTCCGAAGGCTGAGCCACAGTCAGTCCCCACGTTCTCTTAGGGTTGTCAGCGGCCGGCGCCGCGGCGGACGCGGCGTCGGCGGAGGCGCGCGCCCGGCGCGCTTATTGCTTCTGCGTGGCCGGCTTCGCCGCGGCGACTTCACGCGGCGGGTTCTGGCCGATCAACTGCACCTCGGTGCCTTCGCGCAGCGCGGTCTTGCCGGCGACCACGACCTGGTCGCCGAGCTTGATCCCGTCGCGGACCTCGGCCCAGGCGCCGTCGAGGTAGCCGAGCTTGACCGGCACCCGCGCGACCTTCTTGCCGCGGACCACGAACACCGCCGGATCGCCCTCGTCGTCGAGCAGCGCCGCGCGCGGCACCACCAGCGCGTCGGCGCGGTTGTCGTAATCGATGCGCAGGCGGCCGAACATGCCCGGCTGCAGCGCGCCGCCGCCCTCGAAGCTGCAGATCACCCGGAAGGTGCCGCTGCCCGAATCGACCACCGGCGCGACCCGGTCGACCTTGCCTGCGAACGTCTTGCCGGGCATGGCGTCGACCGCCATCTGCACCGGCAGGCCGGCCTTCAGCGTGGCCAGCTCGCGCTCGGGCACGTTGAGGGTCGCCTCCAGGCGCGAGGTGTCGACGATGCGGATGATCGGCGAGTTGATCTGGACGAAATTGCCGGTCTTGATCGAACGCGATGCGACGATGCCGGAGATCGGCGCCTGCACGTTGGCGTAGGACAACTCGAGGTTGGCCATGCGGTTGGCGGCGCGGGCGTTTTCCAGGTCGTAGCGCAACTGGTCGTTGTCGTTGGCGCTGAGCAGGCGCTGTTCGGCCAGTTGCTTGGAGCGGGCGTAGTTGGCCTCCAGCTTGCGCATGGTGGCGTTGGTCTGGGCCGCCTGCAGCTCGGCGCGGGCCGAGTCGAGCCGGACCAGGACCTGGCCGGCCTGGACGTGCTGGCCTTCCTCGACCATCACCGCCAGGGCCACGCCGGAGGTCTTGGCCACCACCTGCGATTCGGCGCGCGCCTCCAGCGGCGCGGTGCCAGTGTAGCTGGCCGCGATCGCGCGCCGGGTCGCCTGGGCGACTTCGACCGGTACCGCCTCGGACGCCTTGTCCTTGGCTTCCTTGCCTTGCGCCTCGGCGGCGCCGGGGCCGCCCTTGCAGGCCGCCAGCCCGAGCGTACAGGCCAGGGCCAGGGCGGCGACCGCCAGCGTACTGCGCGCCGAAGCACCGCCGCGGCGGTTATGGGTGAGATGACGCATGCGAAACGACCCCAGGATTCTCATAAGAACGTCGAAGGACTTCGGCGGAACCGGCCGTATGCCGGTGTTGTATATAGGTATATCACCGGCCCGGAAAGCCACCATCCGCCGAAGGTCATGGTGACTGGAGCCATGGATTTATTCTGAGGCACGGTAAGCGCGAGCGGCCGCGGCCGCCGGCGTTCCGGCCCCGAAGCATGGATGCGTCGAACGACGACTTCGTTGCAGTCGCATCGCCGGCTATACTCGCCCACTTGTGCGCGGTCTCCGGCCGCGTAGAGCCAGCCACCACCTTTCGCTAGCCATTCGAGATTGCGGACTACGACATGATGCGACCGCTGACGATCGCCTGTTTCGCTCTGACCCTGGCCGCCGCTACGGCGCACGCGCAGGAACCCGCCAAGGCGCCGGCCGCCACTGCCGCGCCCGCCGCCGCAGCCGCACCCGCCCCGGCCAAGGCGCCGACGGCGAAAGGCAACGCCGAAACCGGTCGCCAGCTGACCTACACCTGCCAGGGCTGCCACGGGGTCACCGGCTACAAGAACGCCTATCCGAACTACCACGTGCCCAAGATCGTCGGGCAGTCGCAGGAGTACCTGGTCAACGCGCTGAGCGAATACAAGAAAGGCACGCGCAAGCACCCGACCATGCAGGCCCAGGCCCAGAGCTTCTCGGACCAGGACATCGCCGACATCGCCGCCTTCCTCTCCAGCGCCAAGTGAGCCGCCCCATGACCCAGATCCGCTTGATCAAGCGCGGCGTCGCCCTGGCCGCACTGTCGCTCGCCCTCGCCGCCTGCTCCAGCGCCGACGTGCCGGCCGGCCATTCCTCGGCCGATCGCAACGCCGGCCACACCTCATCCTCCTCGGGCCTGCCGGCCGGCCGCATCGCCGAAGGCGAGAAGCTGGCCAGCGTCAAGGGCGCGGCCACCGGTCAGTCCTGCGTGGATTGCCACGGCGCCGAAGGCAATGCGCCGATCGACCCGACCTACCCCAAGCTGGCCGGCCAGTACCACGACTACATCGCCCACTCGCTGCAGATGTACCGCGACGGCGACCGCGAGCACGCGTTGATGTCGAACCAGGCCAAGGCGCTCAACGACCAGCAGATCGCCGACCTCGCCGCCTACTTCGGTTCGCGCGACAAGGGTCAGCTGCGCGACCTGCACGGCATTCACTGAATCGCCGCGCGGGCCTGCGCCGCGTACGCTCGCCGCAGGACCTCATGAAGGAAAACGGCCCGCTCGCGCGGGCCGTTTTCTTTTGTATCGAGTCCGGCGCGTGCGCCGCTCGCAGCTCGCCGGCGGACCGGTCAACGGGCCGGACCGGCCGCCGCGATCCACCGCCCCGCCGCCGCGCCCGCCCTATCGTAGGCAGCGACGCGGGAATCCGGTCCCAGGCCCGGGCGCTCAGCCGCCCGGCGGCGGCCGCACGCTGCCGTTGTCTTCCTGCAGATGCGGCTTGAACGGCACGTCCGGCGGCGGTCGCGCCTCGGCCGGCTGATCGTTGAGGTTGGGGTCGTTGATGCCGCAGCCGCCGCCGGCCATCAACAGCACCACCGAGCAGCGGATGCGCTTGCTGGTGCCCGGGATCGGGATCATCACGGTCTGGACGCTGCGCCGCACCCACTCGGCCAGCAGGGTCTCGTTCGGACGCCAGTACTTGTCGAAGGTGGTCGGCTCGTAATCGTTGGGCTTGCGCCGCAACCAGGTGCCGGCGCGGTCGAGGTCCTTGATCTCCTCGGTGATCGTGCCCGGCGGCTGGCCCGGCGAGGCCGACCCCGGCGTCTCGGCCAGGCGCACCCGGCCGTCGCTGCCGTACAGGCCCGGGGCCTGGCTAGGCTGGCCCGGCTGGCCGCCGGGGCGGTTGCGCGCGGCTTCGCCCCAGTCGTCGCCGCGCTTGGGCGAAGACCAGGTGCCGGGAGCCGGCGTCGGCTTGGGCCCGGCGCCGGCGGTCGCGGCCGGCGCGCGCGCAGCGGCGCTCGGCGCGCTCGCCGCCGCGTCCAGGGCCGCGGCGGCGTCCGCCGCGGACGCCGGGAATGCGGGTTCTTTGCTCGGCGCGGGCGTCGCGGCCGCAGGCGCGCTGCTGGAGGCCGGCGCGGCCGACCGGGCAGCCGGTGCGGGCGGGTTCGGCGTCGGAATGTCCGCCACCCGCACCGACGGCGTGACGCTGCGCAGTTGCGGCGCGCTGATCGAGCGGCTCGGCAGATTCACGCTCGGCAAGGCCGGCGCGGGCGTCGGCGCCGGCACCTCGCGCAGCGCGATCTCGCGCGGCCGCGCGCTCAGGCTCGGCGCGGCGATCTCGCGCTGCGGCAGTTCGCGTGCGATCGGCTGCACCGGTGCCGGCACGTCCTGCGACGGCACCGGCCGGGCGGCGGCCTCCAACTGCGGCACGCGCACGCTGTCGTCGACCCGGCGCCGGGTCGGCGGCAGGACGAATTCCTGCGGCGCATCGGGCAAGGCCTTGCTGACCATCACCGGCTGTTCCGCGGTCGGCGGCGGCAACTGCGGTTCCGGCACGTCGCGCTGCGGCACCTCGGGCAATGCCGCCTGCAGTTCCGGCGCCGGCGGCGTCGGTACGTCGGGTTGCGGCGGCGCCGGTTCGGCCGCGGCGCCCTGGGGCGGCGCCTGGGTTTGCGCCGGCGTCGGCTCGGCCGCCTGCTCGCTGGGCTGTTCGCTGGGCTGCTGCGGACCGCCTCCGGGCCGCTGCGGGGTACCGTCGCCGATCAGCTCGACCAGGGTCACGTCCTCGCCGCGCGCCGGCGGCCGGGTGGCGAAATACTGCAGGTACATCAGCCAGATCAGCAGGCCGCCGAAGATCAGATGCCACAGCAGCGAAGTCGAGCCGGCGAACCAGCGCAGGCCGCGCTCTTCGCGCGCCGGCGGATGCCACTCCTGCCGCCACAGCGTCGCGAACGCCTGCCAGCGGTTGAGCGCGGCGGCGCGCGCGGGCGGCTGCGCCAGCGGACGCTGGGCCAGCACGGCGAGCACCGCCTCGGGGGTGGCGCCGGTCACCGCGTCGGCGCGCGCGGGCATTTCGTCCAGCCAATGCTGCCAGCCCGGCGGCAGTTCGCCGGGCGCGCGCCGCGGCGCCAGCCGCAACCGTCGTTGCAGGGCTTCGATGAGCGAGGCGGCGGTGGGCATGGGCTGCGCCGCGCCGCGATCAGGCCGCGCTGTCCCGGCGGATGTACGGCGCGTCGCCGCTGTCGTGGTCGGTGGCGTCGCGCACCGCGGTCACCCCCGGCACCTTGCTCATCAACGTGGTCTCGATGCCCTGCTTGAGGGTCACATCGGCCATGCCGCAGCCATGGCAGCCGCCGCCGAAGCGCAGCACGACCACGCCGTCGGCGGTCACTTCCTGCACCGCCACGTTGCCGCGGTGCTGGGCCAGCTGCGGGTTGATCTCGTGCTCGACCACCCAATGCACGCGCTCGACCAGCGAGGCCGAGTCGGCCGGCGCCTCGCCCTTGATCTTGGGCGCCCGAATCTGCAGCTGACCGCCGGTGGCGCGGGTTTCGTAATCGATCTCGGCGCCGTCCAGGTAACGCACGCTGTCGGCCTGCAGCCACAGGGTGAAGCCTTCGCAGTCGATCGCCCATTCGTCGCCGTGCAGGTCGGCGAGCTCGGCGAACTCCAGCCGCACGTCGGCGCGCGGCGTGCCCGGATGCACCGCCGACAGGCGCACGCCCAGGCCCGGCAGGGCCTCGCGTTCGATCAGCTTGCGGAAGTGCGCCTGGGCGGATTCGGAAATATTGATCATCGGGCTATTCTAGCGGGGTCGACGCGACCTGAAGTCGCGCGCCCATCCTACGACCGCCGGCGATACGATTCCGTTCAGACGGAACCGGTCGCGGCGCAGACGCATCGCCCGGCCGCCGCGCCGGCCGCCAGGAGTCCGCCATGAACGACCTCATTCCCCTGTCCCAGGCCCATTGCATCGCCCGCCGCGGCAGCGAGCACCGGCTCAACGAGGCGCGCGTGCGCGAACTGCTGCCGCAGGTGCCGGGCTGGGAACTGGCCGAAGACGGCCACGCCCTCACCAAGACTTTCCGCTTCGACGACTACTATCGCACCATGGCGTTCGTGAACGCTCTGGCGTTCATGGCCCACCGCGAGGACCATCACCCCGACCTCGGCGTGCATTACGATCGTTGCGTGGTGCGCTACTCGACCCACGACGTCGGCGGACTGAGCGAGAACGACTTCATCTGCGCCGCCAAGGCCGAAGCCCTGACTGGTTGACTGCCATGACCCTGCACCGTCCGCTGTCCCTCGCCCCGGCGCTGGCCGCCGCCCTGGCCGCGGCCTTGGCCGCCGGCTGCCAGCGCGCGCCCGAGGCGCCGGCGATTCCCTCGACCCCGCTGCGCGCGGTCGACACGCCGCCGCCGGATTACCCGCAGACCATCGGCTGCGACCAGATCGGCGGCAAGGTGGTGCTGCAGCTGACCGTCGGCCCGGAAGGCAAGCCGACCAAGGTCAACGTGCTCGAAGGCAGCAAGGTCGCCGCGCTCGACCAAGCCGCGATCCAAGGCGTGCAGCGCTGGCGCTTCGAAGCCGCGACCCGCAACGGCAAGCCGGTCTCCACCGACATCCAGGTGCCGGTGACCTTCCACGCTCCGGCCGAACGCCCGCCGCATTGCGGCGCCGCGCCCGCCCCGGCCGCCCACTGATCGCATCCGTCTCGCGCGCCCTTGCCGCACAAGGGCGCGACAGGCGCGCCCGCGCGAGCCGGTAGCGCCGCTGCTTGATGGCCGGCATCGCCGCCGGCGGCGCGGTCCGATCGCGCGACAGCAGCCGACGCATCCGCTCTGCCGGCGCCAGGCCCGGAGCGCTCAGCCCAGCCGATCGAGCACTTCGATCAATTCCGGCGCCAGCGGCGCGTTGAGCAGGTACGGCTCGCGCCCCCCGTCGAGGGCGAACTCCAGGGTGGAGGCGTGCAGGAACAGCCGGCGCAGCCCGGCCTGGTCGCGCAGCCGCTTGTTGGCCTCGGCCTCGCCGTACTTGTCGTCCCCGGCCACCGGATGGCCGATGTGCTGGGCGTGGACGCGGATCTGGTGGGTGCGGCCGGTCTCGATCCGGACCTCGCAGTACGACTGCCCGCCGCGCCGCTCCAGCACCTTGAAGTGGCTCAACGAGGGCTTGCCGTCGCGGTGCACCTGGACGTGGCGCTCGCCGCCCTGGCGCAGGCCGATGTGCAACGGCGCGTCGACGCTCATGACCCCGTCCGGCATGCGACCGGTCAGCAGGGCCAGGTAGCGCTTGGATATACCGCCCTCCTCGCGCATCAGCGCCTGCAGCTCGGTCAGGGCCGAGCGCTTCTTGGCCACGATCAACAGGCCGGAGGTGTCGCGGTCCAGACGATGGACCAGCTCCAGCGTCTGGCCCGGACGCAGTGCGCGCAGGGTCTCGATCGCGCCGAAGCTGATCCCGCTGCCACCGTGGCTGGCGACCCCGGAGGGCTTGTTCAGGGCCAGCAGGCGGGCGTCCTCGAACACGATCGCCGCGTCCAGGGCGTCCATGAAGCCCTTGGGCGGGGTCGGTTTGTCGCCGACCTCACTGAGACGGACCGGCGGGATGCGCACCTCGTCGCCGGCCTCGAGCTTGCGCTCGGCCTTGGCGCGGCCCCCGTTCACCCGCACCTGGCCGGAGCGGACCAGCTTGTAGATCAAGGACCTGGGCGCGCCTTTGAGCTGGCCGAGGAGGAAATTGTCGAGCCGCTGGCCGTCGCGGTCGTCGGGCACGCGCACGGTGCGCGCGCCGCTGGGGGCGGGGTTTGCTGATTGGGTCATCCCGAAGCGTTATCTGTTACACTCGCGACGCGAGATAAGGTTTTGATTTCGCTGGGAGTTGTACTGGCCGCCACGCCTGACAAGCGAGCGACTCCGGTACGGGGCCGAAAGCCCCTCCCGCGATTCCGATCCGCGTCTAACCACTGCCCACGGGGCAGCCATGTTAGCAGCGACGGAGCGGCGGAACCGGCCCTCGCCCGGTGGGTCAAACCATCGCGATGAACACCCGTGCGGCGCCAGAGCTTCCGCTCCAGAAGAGCCGGCTCGAAGCTGCCGCCGCCCCGCCCCGAGCGACGTTCGCGTCGCCGGCCCGAAAGATTGGAAAGGTAACAAGCGCTCCCGCGGCGTGCCGTGGTGATGTAGCGCTGGTAGTGGAGGCCTCGCCGGCGCGGCGGGCGGCCCGGATGCGGGCGCCGAACGCGACGGCGCGGACTCAGTTCCCAGATAGCGAAACGCCATGGCGTTCCGCGCGGTAGAGCGCGCGAGGAACGCAACAATGAAGCGCATGCTGATCAACGCGACGCAGGCGGAAGAACTGCGCGTCGCCATCGTCGACGGCCAGAACCTGTACGACATCGACATCGAACAGCCGTCCAAGGAACAGAAGAAGTCCAACATCTACAAGGGCCGCATCACCCGGCTCGAACCTTCGCTGGAAGCCGCCTTCGTCGATTACGGCGCCGACCGCCACGGCTTCCTGCCGCTGAAGGAAATCTCCCGCGACTATTTCCAGCCCGGGGTCGACCACAACAAGGCCGGCCTGCGCGAGCTGCTGCGCGAAGGCCAGGAGATCGTGGTCCAGGTCGACAAGGAAGAGCGCGGCAACAAGGGCGCCGCCCTGACCAGCTTCATCTCCCTGGCCGGCCGCTACATGGTGCTGATGCCGAACTCGCCCACCGCCGGCGGCGTCTCGCGCCGGATCGAGGGCGACGACCGCGCCGCGCTCAAGGAGGCGATGGACAAGCTGAACATCCCCGACGACATGGGGGTGATCATCCGCACCGCCGGCGTCGGCCGCGACGCCGAAGAGCTGCAATGGGACCTGGACTACCTGGTCAGCGTCTGGAAGGCGATCACCGACGCCGCGCTGAGCAAGCAGGCGCCGTTCCTGATCTACCAGGAGTCGCGCCTGATCATCCGCGCCCTGCGCGATTACATGCGCCCGGACATCGGCGAGATCCTGGTCGATACCGACGAGATGTACGCCGAGGCGCGCGAGTTCGTCGAGCAGGTGATGCCGCACAACCTGCGCAAGCTGAAGAAGTACGCCGACGACACCCCGCTGTTCAACCGCTTCCAGATCGAGTCGCAGATCGAGAACGCCTATGAGCGCACCGTGCGCCTGCCCTCCGGCGGCGCCCTGGTCATCGACCAGACCGAAGCGCTGACCGCGATCGACGTCAACTCGGCCCGCGCCACCAAGGGCGGCGACATCGAAGAGACCGCGTTCAACACCAACCTGGAAGCGGCCGAGGAAGTGGCCCGCCAGATGCGCCTGCGCGACCTCGGCGGCCTGGTGGTGATCGACTTCATCGACATGTCCTCGAACCGCCACCAGCGCGAGGTCGAGAACAAGCTGCAGAATGCGCTCAAGCAGGACCGCGCCCGCGTCCAGATCGGCCGCATCTCGCGCTTCGGCCTGCTCGAGCTGAGCCGCCAGCGCCTGCGCCCGTCGCTCGGCGAGTCGAGCCAGCTGGTCTGCCCGCGCTGCGACGGCCACGGCCGCATGCGCAGCGTCGAGTCGCTGTCGCTGTCGATCCTGCGCGTCGCCGAAGAGCACGCGATGAAGGAGAACACCGGCCAGGTGCTGGTGCAGGCGCCGACCGAGATCGCCAACTTCCTGCTCAACGAAAAGCGCCGCGCCCTGCTGGAGATCGAGCAGCGCCACGACGCCCCGATCGTCATCGTCGCCGACGAGCAGCTCGAGACCCCGCACTACGAAGTCACCCGGGTGCGCGAGAACGAGCTCGGCGAAGAGTCCAACAAGCCCAGCTACCAGCGCGGCACCCAGCGCAAGCTGCCGCTGCACGCGCTGACCAAGGCGCACCTGAACATTCCGGACGCGCCGGCGGTGACCAACGTCCGCCCGGCCCAGCCGGCGCCGTTGCGCGAACCGCGCGAGGCCCCGGTCGCGGCCGCCGCGCCCGCCCCGGCCCCGGCGCCCGCACCGGTCGCCGCGCCGACCCACTCGGTCGGCCTGGTCGAGCGTATCCTGCGCATCTTCCGCGGCACCCCGCAGCCGGCCGCACCGGCCGCGCCGGAGCCGAGCGCGCGCAACCAGGACGGCCGCGGCCGCGGCGAGCGCAACGACCGCAACGGCCAGCGTCGCGGCGAACAGCGCAGCAACGGCAAGAACGGCCGCGACGCCGGCCGCCGCGACGAGCCGCGCCAGGAACAGCGCCGCGACGAAGCGCGTCGCGACGGCAAGCCGCAGCAGCAGAATCCGCAGCAGCAGGGCCAGAAGCAGAAGCAACCGGCACAGCAAGGCCAGCCGCAGCCCAAGCCGCAACAGCAGCAGCAACAGGCCAAGCCGCAGCAGGCCGCCCCGGGCCAGGCGCAGGCCAAGCCGCAGAGCGAAGCGCGGCCGCAGAACGAGGCCAAGCAGAACGAGCCGCGCGCGCAGAACGAAGCCCGCCAGAGCGATCACCGCGCTCAGAACGACAAGGCCGGCGAAGAGCGCAACGTCGCCGCCAACGCCGCGCCGCGTCCGCCCAAGCCGCCGCGCCAGGACGCGCCGGTCGAAGCCGTCGCCGCGGCGGTGGTGCCGGCGGCGATCGTCGCCGCCCAGGCCAGCGCCGGCGCTCCGGTGGCCGCGCCGCTGCCGGCCGTCGATGAAACCCTCGCCAAGACCGAAACCGGCGCGACCGACGCCGACGCCGACAAGCGCGAAGGCGATGCGGCCGACGCCGCCGGCGAAGGCGGCGGCCGTCGCCGCCGCGGCCGTCGCGGCGGCCGTCGCCGTCGCCGCGGCAACGGCGAAGCCGGCGCCGCCGGTGAAGGCGCACTGCAGGACGAGAACGCGTTCGACGACGAAGACGAGATCGGCGGCGAGCCGGTCCCGGCGCCCGCCGCCGCGCACCGTTCGCAGCCGGAGTTCGACTTCGACGACGACGTCGCCGCGCCCGCCTCGAGCCCGGTCGCTGCACCGGCTCCGGCACGCGCCGCCCCTCCGGCTGCGGCCGCCAGCGTGCCCCCCGCGGCGACCGCCAGCGTCGCCGCGGCCGCCGCAAGCGCCGTGACCGGCCAGGTCGGCGAAGCCGCCGCGCCGGCCGCATCGGAATCCGTGCCGGCGGCAGCGCCCAAGGCCGGCGAGCCGACGCGCGAGCCCGTGCTCGAACCGGCCATGCCGGTGATCACCCGTCAGACCGACACCGCGCCGAGCGCGGCCCCGGCCGAAGACGCCGTCGCCGCCATCGAGCGGGTCGCGATCGAGCCCGTCCAGCCTGCGCTCGAAGCCGCGCCCAGCACGCCGGTCAAACCGGACCTGGCCGAGGCGGCCGTGATCGAACCGGAACCGGTGCGCGACACCCTGGTCGAAAGCGAGGTGGTCGCTCCCACGCCGGTCGAACCGGTGCTGATCGAAGCGCCCAAGGTCGAAGAAAAGGCCACCGAGGAAGTGCCGGCCCCGCGTCCGACCCAGGCCGAGGCGCCGGCCCTGGGCCCGGTCGAGACCGACCGTGACGTCGTCAGCGCCGCTGCGGCCACGCCCGCCGTCGAAACCGCGGCCGTCGAAACGCCGGCCGCGGTCGAGGCGGCAGCCGCTCCGGCGCAGGCGGCCGAGCCCGCAACGACGGCCGAAACCGCGGTCGATCCGGTACCGGCCGTCGCGCCGGCTCCGACCGCGCCGGCCACGCCGCGCACCGGCAGCCTGTTCGATCCCCTGCCCTCGACCCCGGCCACGTCCGACGCCGCCGACGCCGCGGTAGAGGGCGAGGAGGCCGCCGAAGGCAAGGGCGACGACAGCAACGAACGTCGCACCTGATCGCGCGGCATTCGATCCCCGCGTCAGCGAAACCATCGGCCGCGCGAGCGGCCGGTGGTTTTTTTTATCGCCGCGATTCGCCGACACGCGCGCATCGCGTCTCACTGCATCGGCCCCGCGCTCGCTCGGTCCGCTTATCGTTGCGAGGAGCGCCCGCGAATCCCAGCCGTTTCGATGGGGAACAGCGCAAGCGGACAAGCCCGGCGCGGGCGCAATCGCGCACCGTTCTCTTACGGAACGAATCGACGAAAGCACACCAGTTGGCCCAAGCACAGCCGGTCGCGTCCCGTTTCGAAAAGGGCAGTCGCGGCCTTCGAGCAGCCACCGGCAACGGGCCCAAAGGTTCGCCGCGCTCCCTACCGACCGCCCTCGCCTATGGAACCGGGACCGGGGTTGAATGTCGCTGTTGCTGTCGCAGCTACCGCCGCATCACAACGAATGCGCCGGATCCGCCAGCCCGTACTGCGCGGCCAGGCGCGCCAGGGCGATGGTGTCGGTGATCGCCAGCTTCTCGAACAGCCGGGTCTTGTGCGTGTTGACGGTCTTGGCGCTGAGGCTCAGGCGCTTGGCGATTTCTTCCTGCCGGAAGCCCTGCACCAGCAACAAGGCGATCTCCAGTTCGCGCGGCGAGAGCTCGTCGAACGGCGACGCGCCGCCGTCGATATTCGACAGCGCCAGGTTCTGGGCGATGTTGCTGGCCAGGTAGCGCTTGCCGCGGGCGACGTCGCGGATCGCCCGCAACAGCTCGCTGGCGTCGCCGCCCTTGCCGACGTAACCCGACGCGCCGACTTCGAGCAGGCGCTTGGGCATCGGCCCGTCTTCGAGTACCGAGACGATGATGACCCGGGTGCCGTGATCGCCCTTGACGATGCGCTCGGTCACTTCCAGGCCGCTGACGCCGGGCAGGTGCAGATCGCACAGCACGACATCGGGCTTGAGCTTGCGGATCAGCGGCATCGCCTCTTCGCCGCTTTCGACGTCGCCGAGTACCTCGATATCCGTTTCCGCGGACAGAATCATGCGCATGCCGGTACGCACCAGCGCATGATCGTCGACGATGAAAACACGGATGGTCATGTCCTTCCCCTGCCGCCTTGCTGCCACTCCGAGCAGGCTACGCGGCCGCTTTGTGCGGTGCAAGGCACTGATAATGTTACTAGGTTCACAATGACCGCTCCGTTTCGCCCATCCCATTCCGAGGAACTCATGCAACGACGCCGCCCCGTTACGCTCGTGATTGCCGTCGCCGCCGCGCTGTGGCTGACCGCTGCCGCGCCCGCCCTTGCCCGCGAAGCGGCGCCCAAAGCCCAACGCTGGATCGGCGACGTCGACGCGATCGCCGATGCCGACGCCGGCGATGGACGCCGGAGCGCGATCGAACGCCGGCTCGACGCGATCGGCCTGCACTGGAATGCGCAAACGTTCGAAGCGGGCAAACACGGCCGCGGCACCAACCTGGTCGCCGACGTGTCCGGGTCGGCGGATGCGCCGCTGCTGTTGTTCGGCGCGCACTTCGATCGCGTCGGCGAAGGCCGCGGCGCCACCGATAACGCGTCCGGCAGCGCGACCGTGTTGGCCCTGGCCGAGCGCTTCAAGCAGCGTCCGCTGAGCCGCCATCGCGTCGCGGTCGCGTTCTGGGACCTGGAAGAAGCCGGCCTGCTCGGCTCGGCCGCCTACATCGCGCAGAACCGCGCCAAGCCGGCGTTGTACGTCAACTTCGACGTGTTCGGCTGGGGCAAGACCCTGTGGATGATGACCCCCGAGGCCGACAGCGCGCTGGTCGCGGCCAGCCGCAGCGCCGCTCAGGCCGCCGGCCTGAGCCTGGCGCCGGGCGAGCAGTATCCGCCCAGCGACCACCGCTCCTTCCTCAAGGCCGGCTGGCCGGCGGTGTCGTACTCGTTGATCGGCGCCGAGGAAGTACCGCTGATCCTGGCCGCGTACCGGCGCGAGAAAACCGCAGAGACGGCCAAGGTGATGCGGGTGATCCACAGTGCCCACGACACCCTCGACGAAATCGATCCGGCAGCCGCCGCGCTCGGCGTGGACGCGGTCGAAAACGCGATCCGGCGCTGGGACGCCGACACCCGCCTGGCGCCGACGTCGATGTCCGAAAACGGCAAGTAAGCTCTGCCCGTGCGGCCGATACTGCGCGCTCTTGCGAAGGAAACCCTCGATGTCCGCCACCGCCGATCGCGCCGCGCAGTTCCATCGTTTCCATCACGACGGCGTACTGTTGCTCGCCAATGGCTGGGACGCCGGCAGCGCACGCCTGATCGAAAGCCTCGGCGCCAAGGCGCTGGCCACCACCAGCGCCGGCGTCGCGTGGGCGCAGGGCTACGCCGACGGCGACCGCTTGCCGGCGCAGCGCCTGATCGACGTGGCCGCCGGCATCGCCCGCGCGATCCGCATTCCCTTGTCGGTCGATGTCGAAGGCGGCTACTCCGACGATCCGGCGCAAGTCGCCGACACCGTCGCGGCGCTGATCGACATCGGTGCGGTCGGCATCAACCTGGAGGACGGCGGCGCCGGCCCCGAGCGGTTGTGCGCCAAGATCGAACGGGTCAAAACCGCGGCCGCCCGGCTCGGCGTGCCGCTCTACCTCAACGCACGCACCGACGTGTACTTGCGCGGCCTCGCCGCCGAGGGCGAGCGGGTCGAGGCCACCCTCGCCCGAGCCGCGCGCTACCGCGAGGCCGGCGCCGACGGCTTGTTCGTGCCCGGCCTGACCGCCGAGCACGAAGTACGCGCGATCGCCGCCGGCTGCGATCTGCCGTTGAACCTGCTCGCATGTCCGGCCTTGCCGCCGGCCGCCGAACTGCAGGGTTGGGGCGTGCGCCGGCTCAGCGCCGGATCGGACCTGGCGCAGTCGGCCTATGCCCGCCTGGCCGACCTCGCCGGCGGCTTTCTCGGCGACGGCGACTCGCGGCCGCTGCAAGCGCGGGCAATGGACTACGGCCGCCTCAACGCGCTGTTCGATTTCGCCTGAGCCGCTAAGCGAAAACGCGAAAACGCGAAAACGCGAAAACGGCAGGCTCGCCCTGCCGCATTCGCGATCGCAATCCATCGACCCGACCGACGACCGACGACCGACGACCGACGAAAGCGGATTCGGATTCGCCTAGCCAATCCCGAATCCCGAATCCCCAATCCCCGCAACTCAGAACGTCCCGGCCGTAGGGCGCACGATCACCTCGCTGACGTCGACATCGTCCGGCTGCTCGATCGCGAACGCGATCGCGCGCGCGATCGCATCGGGCTGGATCGCGATGCGACGGAATGCCTTCATGTTCTCGCGCGCCGCGGGGTCGCTGATGCTGTCGGCCAGTTCCGATTCGACCACGCCGGGCGAAATCGTGGTCACGCGGATGCGCTCGTTCTCCTGGCGCAGGCCGTCGGAGATCGCCCACACCGCGAACTTGGTCGCGCAATACACCGCGCCGGTCGGCACCACGTAATGCGCGCCCAACGAAGCGACGTTGACCACCTGGCCGTGGCCCTGGGCCCGCATCGCCGGCAGCACCGCGGCGATGCCGTGGAGCACGCCGCGGATGTTGACGTCGATCATCCGGTTCCACTCGTCGAGCTTGAGCGCGTCCAGGGTCGACAGCGGCATCACCCCGGCGTTGTTGACCAACACGTCGATGGCGCCGAACTGCTCTTGCGCGTAGGCGGCGAAGGCGGCCACATCGCCGGCGTCGGTGACGTCGAGCACGCGTTGGCGCACCTGCCCGCCGGCCGCGGCGATCTCTTCGGCCAGGGCGTGCAGGCGTTCGCCGCGGCGGGCGCCGATCACCACCCGCGCGCCGCGCGCGGCGAGCAGGCGGGCGGTGGCTTCGCCGATACCGCTGCTGGCGCCGGTGATCAGTACGGTCTTGGCTGGAATGGCTGGAATAGCTGGAACAGAGGACATGGCGGAGCTCCTGGGAAGCGGCGGACGCGGTTCGTCCGGCCTGGCGCCACTGTCGTCGCGCCCGTCCGGGAGGCGGTAGAACGATCGCGGGCGGTTCTTGCACGATTCTCCAAAGCGGGACCGCTGCGCTTGCCGCTGCAGCGTCCGCGGCGGATCATCGCCTCATCCCCGGACCGGCGAATTCGCCCGCATTCTCGGGTCTTTCTCCTGCCTGCCGCTGCGGACCGACGATGTCAGCCCTCGCCGAACTGACCGACCTGGTTGCTCGAAACGCCGTCGACGACGGCGTGCACGAAACCGCGATCCCGCGCCTGGCGCTGATCCGCAGCGCCGCACCGACCGAGGCGCTGCACGCCCTGCACGAACCGGCGGTGTGCATCGTCGTGCAGGGGCGCAAACGGGTGTTGCTCGGCGACCGGGTCTACGAGTACGACCGCAATCGCTATCTGACCGTGTCGGTCGACGTACCCATCGTCGGTCAGGTGATCGAAGCCTCGGCCGAGCGACCCTATCTGTGCCTGCGTCTGGACCTCGACCCGGCCATGCTTGCCGCGCTATGGATGGAGATGGGCGCGACGCCGGCGGCGGCGACGTCCGACCCCAGTCTGATGCTCGGCGATCTGCAGCCGGAACTGGTCGACGCCGCCTTGCGCCTGCAGCGTCTGTTGCGCACGCCCGACGATATCGCGCTGCTGGCGCCGCTGGTCGAACGCGAAATCCTGTACCGGCTGATGAAGGGCGAACAAGGTTCGCGCCTGCGCGAAATCGCCCAGGCCGACAGCCGGCTCGGCCAGATCCAGCGCGCGATCGCGTGGATCAAGCGGCATTTCCGCGATCCGTTCGATCTGGCCGAACTGGCGGCCCAGGCGCGGATGAGCCCTTCGGCGCTGCACGCGCATTTCAAATCGGTCACCCGGATGAGCCCGCTGCAGTTCCAGAAGCAACTGCGCCTGCAGGAAGCGCGCAAGCTGATGCTGAGCCGCGCGCTCGACGCCGCCAGCGCCGGCTATGCGGTCGGCTACGACAGCCCCTCGCAGTTCAGCCGCGAATACAACCGCCTGTTCGGCGCGCCGCCGTTGCGCGACGTGGCCCGGCTGCGCCGGACGCCCGAAGCGCTGTACAGCGGCTAGGCCTGCGCGCGCAGCCAGCCCAGCACCGCCGCTTCCGGCGTCCCCGCCATCGGTGCCTGCGGCGACAACAGCTCGTAACGGCTGCCGTCGGCGACGAAGCCCAGCGGCGCTTCGAGCAGGCCGGCGTCGATGTCGTCGCGTACCGCCTGCCAGGGCCCGATCGCCACGCCGAGGCCGGCCACGGCCGCCTGCAGACTGAAGTAGAAATGCTCGAAACGCTGGCCGCGCCGCTGCGGCAGGGTCGCGCCGCTGGCCCGGGCCCAATCGTTCCACGCCCCGGGCCGGGTCGCGGTATGCAGCAGGCTGGCTTCGGCGCGCAAGCGCGGCCGCGCGGCGGCGGTCAGCCATTGCCCGTGCGTGCGCGGGCTGCAGACCGGGCCGATGCGCTCTTCGAACAAGAACTCGGCATGTGCGCCGTTGCGGTCGAAATCGTTGCGCCGGATCGCCAGGTCGACCTCGCCGAATGGCACCGGCCCGCCGCCGGCGACCAATTGCAAGGCGATCTGCGGATGCTGCGCGTGGAAACCGGCCAGGCGCGGGATCAGCCAACGCATCAGCAGGGTCGGCTCGCAGGACAAGCGCAGCGGACGCGGCCCGGCGGCCGCGCGCAACTCGCGTACCGCCGCCTCCAACCCGTCGAACGCGTTCGCCGCCGCCTCGCGCAGGCGCGCACCGGCCGCGGTCAGCCGTACCCGTTGGTGACGGCGTTCGAACAGGGCTACGCCCAGAGCGTCCTCGATCGAACGCACCGCCCGGCTGATCGCGCCGTGGGTCAGGTGCAGTTCCTGGGCGGCGCGGGTAAAGCTCTGCAGCCGCGCCGCCGCCTCGAAGCAACGCAACGCGCCCAACGGCGGCAGCCGAGCCCGCGTCGGTCGTGATTTTTCCTCACCCATTGAGTGAACAATCGTCGTTTGCGGACGGCTTTTCATCGGCCTAATTTAGCTGCAATTGCCGATTTTCGCTCGTCCCGCGCATGCATGAGCTGTTAGCTGTCGTCACCATCACCTTGATCGCCGTCATCAGCCCGGGGCCGGACTTCGCCATGGTCTCGCGCAACAGCCTGCTGCTGTCGCGCCGCACCGGCCTGCTGACCGCACTGGGCATCGGCCTGGGCGTTTGGGTGCACATCGCCTACACCCTGCTCGGCGTCGGCCTGGTGATCCAGCAATCGTTGCGCCTGTACGCCGCGCTGAAACTGATCGGCGCGCTGTACCTGCTGTGGCTGGGCGTCAAGATGCTGCGCACGCCCGCCGCCGCTGCCGCCGGACCGTCCGCGCCGGTAGCGTTGTCGGATTTCGCCGCGCTGCGCACGGGGTTTCTGACCAATGCGCTGAATCCCAAGAGCACGGTGTTCGTGGTCAGCCTGTTCCTGCAGGCGGTCCAACCGGACACGCCGCTCGCGCAGCGCATCGGTTACGGCGCCTTCGTATCCGCCGCGCACATCGCGTGGTTCGGCCTGGTCGCGCTGGCCCTGTCCGGCGAAGAAGTGCGCGCTCGCCTGCTGCGCTTCAGGCGCTGGCTGGACCGCGTGTTCGGCGCCTTGCTGGTCGGCTTCGGCGCCCTGCTCGCGGCCTCGGCCCTGCGCCGCGCGGCCTGATTTCCCCTGCGTCGCGATGAAGCCCCGGGGGGCCGCCCTCGCGGGAACGGCGGTAGGTAGGTCGCGCCAAGAACTCCCCCTGTCCTCGCCCGCCCGGCCGGCTCAGTGCGAGAACAACACCGGTACCGGCGTATGGTCGAGCAGATAGCGGGTGACGCCGCCGAGCACGTCTTCCAGCAGGCGCGGATGGCTGTAGCCGCCGGCCACGATCAGGTCGGCGCCGGATTCGCGCGCATGCGCGGCGACGACTTCGCCGACCGAGCTGCGCTCGGCGCTGCGCCGCACCAGTTCGGCCGGAATCCCATGCCGCTGCAGATGGCTGCCGAGCAGGAAACCCATCGGATCGGCTTGCGAATCGCGCTCGAAATCGTGATCGACCATCAACAGATCGACCGAGCGCGCCCGCGCCAGCAAGGGCATGGCATCGTGCAACGCGCGCGCCGCCTCGCGCGAAGACTTCCATGCCAGCACCACATGTTCGACCCGGCCGTCTCCGGCCCAGTCCTCCGGCACCAGCAGCACCGGCCGGCCGGAGCCGCCGAGCAGAGCGGCGAACAAGCGCCGCCGCGCCGGCGCCTCGCGTTGACCGGTGCCGAGCACGGTCAGGTCGGCGTAACGCGCGTGTTGCACGCAGATCTCGCCCGGGGTCAGCCAGAACGACTCGCTCTTGCGCACCGACCAACGCGCCGACTCGCCGGCCAGGCGCAACTCGACCGCCTCGGCGATCGCATCGGTGGTCGCCAGCGCGCTCTCGCGCATGGTTTCGTACAGCCCGGCCGGGTAGTAGTCCCAGGCGTCGGCGATCGGCGCGGCCAGGCTGACCCCGACCAGGGCCGTGACCTGCCCGCCGCCGGCTTCGGCCAGCGCACAGGCCGTGCGCAACACCGGCGGCTGAATGTCGCCGAGCAGCAACGGCACCAGAATGTCCTTGAACATGGCCAGTCCGCATGGGAAACGCCCACAGCTTGGCCGACCCGGGCTCGACGGCGCTTGATCTGGATCAGTCGCGCGCGATCGCGCGGGCAAGCGCCGACCGGTGGCGCAATCGCACCTTGCGCGGCCGGTCGGCAAGCCGCGCGCGGCTTGCGGGCGCTGCGCGATAAGCCCATCCTGGGCGCTGTGCGTTGCCCGTTCGCGGGCCGCTCCCCGCCATGCGAGCCTGCCGATGGACCCTGCCGCCGCATCCGCCCCCGCGCCGAAACTGCTGCTGATCGACGACGACCCCGATATCGCCTCGTTGTTGAGCCGCTACCTGCAGGCCAACGGCTTCCGCACCGTCAGCGCCGCCAGCGCCGCGCAGGCGCGCGCCTCGCTCGACGATTCGGTCGACCTGGTGCTGCTCGATCTCGGCCTGCCCGACGAAGACGGCCTGTCGCTGCTGCGTCATCTGCAAGGCGCCTGGCGCGGCCCGGTGATCGTGGTCAGCGGTCGCGGCGAAGCGGTCGAGCGCGTGGTCGGCCTGGAACTCGGCGCCGACGACTATGTCTCCAAGCCCTTCGATCTGCGCGAGCTGCTGGCGCGGATCCGCTCGGTGCTGCGCCGCGCGGCGCCCGCTCCGGCGCCGGCGCCTGCCGGGCACTGCCTGGAATTCGGCGGCTACCGTCTGGACCTGCCGGCTCGCCGGCTGAGCGACGGGGCCGGACAGGAGGTCGCGCTCACCACCGGCGAGTTCGAACTGCTGCGCGCCCTGGCCGAACGCCCGCGCGAAGTGCTCAGCCGCGACCAGCTGATGAACCGCGTGCACGGCCGCAACGCCGGCCCCTTCGATCGCGCCATCGACGTCGGCATCGGCCGGCTGCGGCGCAAGATCGAAACCGACCCGGCCGCACCGCAGCTGATCAAGTCGGTGCGCGGCGCCGGCTACGTGCTCGCGGTCGAGGTCCGCCGCGCATGAGCGTCTCATTCCCCGGATTGTTCGAAGCGGTGCCCGACGCGCTGATCGTCGCCGACGGCCGCGGCCGCATCGTCCAGGCCAATGTCCAGGCCGAGCGTCTGTTCGGCTATCCGCGCGGCGGGCTGAGCGGGATCGAGATCGAAAAACTGATGCCCGACGAGGCGCGCGAACGCCACCGCGCGCACCGCAACGACTACATGGCGCGGCCGCACGTGCGGCCGATGGGCGTCACCGGCCAGAGTCTGATCGGGATGCGCCTGGACGGCACCCGCTTCCCGGTCGAAATCGCCCTGAGCCCGATCGGCGACGGCGAGGATTCGCGTTACCTGGCCTCGATCCGCGACATCTCCGAAACCCAACGCGCGCGCCAGGCGCTGGTGCGCGCGCGCTACGACGCGCTGGTCGCACGCATCGGCCAGTTGGCGCTGGAGGCGCAGGACGAATCCGGGGTCATCGACCACGTGCCCGCCCTGCTCGCCGGCGCGCTGCGCGCCGCAACCGTGGCGGTGCTGTTCGTCGCCAGCGACCGGCAGAGCCTGGACACCCGCGCCGCGATCGGTCTGAACCGCGGCGCGGCCGGCGAGGACGACATCGCTGCGGTGCTGCAGGCGCTGGCGCGCGGCGAACCCTGGCTGGTCGAAGACCTGCGCCAGCACCGCGCCCTGGGAGGCGCCTTTCCGTTCGCCGCGCAGGCCGAAGGCAGCGCCGCCCTGATGCCGCTGTTCGACCGCGGCCGTCCGCTCGGGGCCCTGCTCGCGATCGCGGCCGAACCGGGATTGTTCGATCACGACGCCGTGCACCTGCTGCAATCGGTGGCCAACCTGATCGCCGCCTTCGTCCAGCGCCGCCGCACCGAAGAGCAGTTGGCGCACTCGCAGCGGCTGGACGCGGTCGGCCAGCTCACCGGCGGCATCGCCCACGACTTCAACAATCTGCTGACGGTGATGTCCGGCAGCCTGCAACTGCTGGAACTGGAGTACGAGCACACGCCCGAAGCCGGCGAGTTGATCGCCAGCGCGCTGCGCTCGGTCGGGCGCGGCGCCGAGCTGACCGGCAAGCTGCTCGCGTTCGCCCGCCGCCAGCGCCTGAGCCCGCGCGCGGTCGACGCGCCGGCGCTGCTGCGCGACGTCGAATCCATGCTCAAGCGCACCCTCGGCGAAAGCGTGCGCCTGTACCTGCACTGCGCCGACGATCTGCCGCCGGCCTATGCCGACCCGGCGCAACTCGATGCGGCCCTGGTCAACCTGGCCTTGAACGCGCGCGACGCCATGCCGCGCGGCGGCGAAATCGCGATCGAGGCGCGCGAACATCGGGTCGAAGCCGACGCCGCCGGCGCCGACCTGGCGCCGGGTCGCTACGTGCGCATCAGCGTCGCCGACACCGGCCGCGGCATGGCGCCGGAGACCCTGGCGCGGGCGATGGAACCGTTCTTCACCACCAAAGAGAGCGGCCGCGGCAGCGGCCTGGGCCTGAGCATGGTGTACGGCTTCGCCAAGCAGAGCGGCGGCCATCTGCGCATCGACAGCGCGCTCGGTTACGGCACTCGGGTCGACCTGTACCTGCCGGCGGCGGAAGCCTGGATCGCGGAAGCGCCGGCGCCGAACGAGGCGCGCGTCGACGGCAACGGCGAAACCGTGCTGGTGGTCGAGGACGACGACGCGGTGCGCGGCATCGCGGTGTCCTTCCTACAGGCTTCGGGCTATCGGGTGATCGCGGTCGCCGACGCGGCCCAGGCGCTGCAGCAATTGGCGATCGGCGACGACATCGCGCTGATGTTCAGCGACGTCATGCTCGGCGCCGGCATGAACGGCAAGGAACTGGCGCTGGCCGCGCGCGCGCTTCGCCCATTGCTGCCGGTGGTGCTGACTTCGGGCTACGAAACCGATGCCGCGGCCGCGGCCGCCGAAGCCGGCGCGTTCGAGCTGCTGCGCAAGCCCTATCGGCGCGAGCAACTGGCCGCGGCGATCGGCCGCGCATTGAATCCCGCCGTCGACGACGCCGGCGACTAGGTCGCCGAGCTCAATGGCACAACGCCGGATCGCGCTGCGCCGCCTGCAACGCGGCCGGTTCGAGAATGCGGATCTCGCGCCCGTCCACTGCGATCAGACCGCGCGCCTGTAAACGCGACAAGGCCCGGGTCACGGTTTCCAGGGTCAGGGACAGGAAATTGCCGAGTTCGGCGCGGGTCATGCGCAGCATCAGCCGACTGGCGCTGAAGCCCAGGCCCTCCAGGCGCGCCGCCAGGTCGAGCAAGAACGCGGCCACGCGCTGATCGGCGCCCAGCGTGCCCAGGGCCAGCATCCAGTTCCAGTCGCGGCGAATCTCGCCGGCCAGCATCGCGGTGATGCGCTCCTGGAACTGCGGCAGGCGCTCGCGCAGCTGCGCATACGGCAGCTCCCACAATTCGCCGGTATCCAGTGCGACCGCGTCGCAGGTGTAGACAGGCTGGTCCAGCGCGTCCAACCCAAGCAGATCGCCGCGCATGCGGAAGCCGGTGATCTTCTCGCGGCCGTCGTCGCTGACCAGGGCGGTCTTGAAGAAGCCGGCATGCACCAGATACAGGGCCTGGCGCGGCTGACCGGCGCGGAACACGTATTGCTTGGCGTGCACGCAACGGCGCTGTAGCGGCCAGTCCTTCAACAATTGCTCCAGACTGCGCGCCGAACCGCCGCCCGCGACTACGCCGGCCACCGCCGGCACGGCCCCGAAATGCGGCGCATGGAACGCGACAGCGGAAGGCGAGGCGGCTTCGAGCAACATGGCGGCGTTCCTGCGATGGGGATGGCGCCAGCCTAGGCGCGCGACGCCGCCGGACGATGTGGCTGCGGTAACCGGCGGTAACGATGTGTAACAGCGGCTTTGCCGCCGCACTCCCCGCGTCGGCGCGGCGCCGGGGATTGACCGGCGTCAATGCCGGGCGGTGCGCCGGTCGCATAGTGGATCGTCTCCGTCGCTACCCCCGGTCCATCGTTTGAGCACGCCCACGCGCTTCACCGACCCGCACGCGGTCGATGTCTGGGATGCCAGTTTCCGCTGGCGCAGCGGCGACCTGTTGCGCGACCGCACCATCGACGCGACTTGGCAGCGCGTCGCCGGCGCCCTCGCAGCAGGCGCGGGCGCGCACGCGGACCGCTGGCGCCAGCGCTACATCGAAGTGTTCAGCCGTTGGCAACTGCTGCCCGACGAGCGTCTGCTGCGCCATGCCGGCACCGGCCGCGCGCCGACCGCCCTACCCGAGCCGCAGGCCTGCCTCAATCTGGGCGCGTTCGTGCTGGCGCCGCACAGCGCCGCCGCGCGCTTCGATCATGCCGGCTTCGCCGGCGTCGCCGGCTTGAGCGTGCGCCTGCTCGACGATGCGGTGCGGCTGTGCGAGGGCGAGCGCGCCGCCGCGCCGGAACTGTCCATCGGCGTCATGGGGCTGGCCGACGCCCTGGCCGCGCTCGGCCTGGACTACCGCGGCCGCGAGGCCCAGCTCGCCGCTGCCGCGATCGCGCGCACTCTCGCCTTCGCCGCGCTCGAAAGCGCGCTGGAACTCGGGCAAGAACGCGGCCCCGGCGCGAACGGCGTCGCCGGTGCGCTGGCCGCGTACTGGCGCGACCGCGCCCTGCCGCGCGAATTGGCCGGGCCCTTGCTGCAGCATCGCCGCTATCGGCGCCTGACGCGGATATCGGCCCAGCCCTGCCTGGCCTTGCTCGCCAACAACGCCAGCATCGGCCTGGCCGCGCAACGCGCACGCGCCGGCCGCAACCGCCTGGCGCTGTCCGCCGACGCCGCGCTGGCCGCGCAAGGCGCGCTCGCCGCGGCCATGCAACCGTGGATAGACGCACCGGTGGAAATCGCCCGCGGCGATTGCGAAGACCGGCTGTGCAGCTACTGCCTCTGATCGCGGTGGCGCCGGTTCAGCGCTCGCCGTCGTCCGCCGGCGGGTCGACGACAGGGTCGCCGTCCGGCCCCGTGCCCGGCTCCAACTCGGTGCGGGCTTGGCGCAGCGCTTCGAGGAAATCGTCGTAGCAGGCGAAGAACCGGCTCCAGGCGCGCGCCAGGTCGGCGTCGTCGCCCAAGGCCACATTGCGATGCAATTCGGCCAGCCAGTGGTAGCGATGCGTCAACTGCCGGCTCAGCGCGCGCACCTGCTGGTTGCGTGCGCGCAGTTCGGGCGCCGGCTCGGGCACGGCCTGCGCACGCAGGGCGTCGATCGCCTCGGCGGCGCGGTTCAAGGCTTGCGCGGCCTGTTCGCGGCTGCGTCGGGGGTCTCGCATCGGCGGGTCGGCCGCCGGCCGCAGCAAGGCCCGCAGCGAGTGCGGGCCGCGCTCGTCAGTGACCATAGAAGACCGGCACCGCCGCGCTCATCGACAGTTCCCGGGTGACCCCGCCCAGCGCCCACTCGCGCAGACGCGAATGGCCATAGCCCCCGGCGACCAGCAACTGCGCATGGGCCTGGCCGACGTGATCGAGCAAGGTCGAAGCGACCGTCGCGCCGCGCGCCTCGCGCAGCACCAGTTCCGCATGCACGCCGTGGCGGACCAGATGGGCGGCGATCTGCGCGCCCGACTCCTTGGCCACGCGGCCGTTGCCGGTGTCGACCACCACCACGTCGACCGCTTCGGTGCCGAGCAACAGCGGCATCGCATCGTGCACCGCGCGCGTCGCTTCGCGGGTCGGCTGCCAGGCCACCACCGCGCGCCGCGGCGGCGCCTGCGCCTTGCAGCGCGGCGGCACCACCAATACCGGTCGCCCGGATTCGAGCAACAGCGCGACGAAATAAGCGTGCGACAGCGCCGCCTCGCGGGTGTCGCCCAAGGCGCCGGCCAGCACCGTCAGGTCCGCATAGTAAGCGTGCAGCGCCGCCATCCGCGGCGCCTCGACGTACAAGGCCTCGACCAGTCGCACCTCGGTATCGACCGGCTCGCCGGCCAGGCGCTGACGCAGGGCCTGGGCCCGACGTTCGCCATCGGCGCGCAGCTTTTCGTTGGCCGCATCGGTGGTCATGTCCGGCATCAACCCGAACGGATGCGCCAGCGGCAGCGGCAGATCGACCAGTTCCAGCACCTCGACCCGCGCCGCGTGCGCCGAGGCCAGGCCCAGCGCCAAGTTCAACGCGTCGGCATCGCCGGCGCTGCGGGTCATCGGCACCACCAGATCCTTGAGCATCGCATCCTCCGCCCTTGCGGACGTTTTCCCGCCATTGCACGCCGATCGCGCCGGCGCGCATTGACCTGGATCAAGCCGCGCCGCGATCGGCCGCGCATACGGGCCGCCGCCGGTTCCCCTTGATCTGGATCAAGACTGCCGACACGCCGCGACCGCCTACTGGCGCCCGGATTCAGCCGGAGCCGGCCCATGCGCAACATGCACCCGTTCGCCCGTCGATGCGTTTGCCGCGCGAATGCGGGCCGCGGCCGATGAACCGGCGCCGCAACGCCGTGCCGCAGGCGGCGCCGGTCCCGTGGCGACGCGGCTTGCTGCGCCGCATCGCCCTGACCATCGCGCTCAAGCTGGCCCTGCTGACCGCGCTGTACCTGCTTTTTTTCTCGCCCTCGAACCGCCCGCACATCGACGATGCGGTGATCGACCGGCGCCTGCTTCCCACAAGGTGACCCGCCATGCCGGACCTACACGTCGTCGACCTGTCGCGACTGCAATTCGCGCTGACCGCGCTCTACCACTTCCTGTTCGTGCCGCTGACCATCGGTCTGGCCCTGATCATGGCGATCATGGAAAGCGTGTACGTGATGAGCGGGCGCGCCATCTGGAAGCAGATGACCCGTTTCTGGGGCGTGCTGTTCGGGATCAACTTCGCCATGGGCGTCGCCACCGGCATCACCATGGAGTTCCAGTTCGGCACCAACTGGGCCTACTACTCGCACTACGTCGGCGACATCTTCGGCGCACCGCTGGCGATCGAAGGGCTGATGGCGTTCTTTCTGGAAAGCACCTTCGTCGGCCTGTTCTTCTTCGGCTGGGACCGGCTCGGCAAGCTGCAGCATCTGACCGTGACCTGGCTCACCGCGCTCGGCGCCAATCTGTCGGCGCTGTGGATCCTGATCGCCAACGGCTGGATGCAGAATCCGGTCGGCGCCGAGTTCAACTTCCAGACCATGCGCATGGAAGTCACCGACTTCGCCGCGGTGGTGTTCAACCCGGTCGCCCAGGCCAAGTTCGTGCACACCGTCAGCGCCGGTTACGTCACCGGGGCGATGTTCGTGCTCTCGATCAGCGCCTGGTACCTGCTGCGCGGGCGCAATGTCGAAATCGCGCGCCGCTCCATCGTGGTCGCGGCCAGCTTCGGCCTGGCCTCGGCGCTGTCGGTGGCGGTGCTCGGCGATGAGAGCGGCTACACCGCCTCGGAAAACCAGAAAATGAAGGTCGCCGCGATCGAGGCCGAATGGCGCACCCATCCGGCGCCGGCCGCGTTCACCCTGTTCGGCCTGCCGGACATGGAACGCCGCGAGACCGAACACGCGATCCGCATCCCCTGGGCGTTGGGCCTGATCGCGACCCGATCGCTGGACCAGGAGGTCGCGGGCATCCACGACCTGGTCGAACACAATCGCGAACGCATCCGCCGCGGCATCGCCGCCTACGCCGCGTTGCGCGAACTGCGCGCCGATCGCGACGATCCGCAGAAAACCGCCGCCTTCATGGCCTTGCGCGACGACCTCGGCTTCGGCCTGCTGACCCTGCGCTACACCCGCGACCCGGCCAGCGCCGACGAAGCTGTCATCGAGCGCGCCGCGTGGGGCACGGTGCCGAACGTGCCGGTGCTGTTCTGGTCGTTCCGGATCATGGTCGGCCTGGGCTTCTTCTTCATCCTGCTGTTCGGCTGGGCGTTCTGGCTGGCGGCGCGGCGCAAGCTCGACAACCGGCTGTTTCTGCGCATCGCCTTGTACAGCCTGCCGCTGCCCTGGGTCGCCGCCGAATTGGGCTGGATCGTCGCCGAGGTCGGCCGCCAGCCCTGGGCCATCGACGGCGTGCTGCCGACCTTCCTGGGCGTGTCGGCGACCAACTCCACCCAGGTCATCGCCAGCCTGATCGGCTTCGTCGTGCTCTACACCGGCCTGGCCGTGATCGACGTGATGCTGATGCTGCGCGCGATCCGTTCCGGCCCCGACCGAATGAAGTTCTGGCCGGCCTCGCCGGCGCCCGCCGAGCACCGTCTTGCCGCCGAAAGGAGCCTCCCGTGATCGATTACGAACTGTTGCGCCTCGTCTGGTGGGTGCTGCTCGGCGTGCTGCTGATCGGCTTCGCCGTCACCGACGGCTACGACCTGGGCCTGGGCGCGATCCTGCGCCTGATCGGCCGCGACGACGTCGAACGGCGCATGGCGTTGGAGGCGATCGAGCCGAACTGGGAAGGCAACCAGGTCTGGTTCATCCTCGGCGGCGGCGCCGTGTTCGCGGCCTGGCCGCTGCTCTACGCCGCCTCGTTCTCGGCGTTCTATTTCGCCATGCTGCTGTTGCTGGTGGCGCTGATCCTGCGTCCGGTCGGCTTCGCGTTCCGCAACCGCCTGCCGCAGGCGCGCTGGCGCGGCGCCTGGGACTGGGCGCTGACCATCGCCGGCGCGGTGCCGTCGCTGGTGTTCGGCGTCGCCTTCGGCAACCTGTTCCTGGGCATCCCGCTGCGCTTCACGCCGGAGCTGTTGCCGGTGTTCGAGGGCAGCTTCCTCGGCCTGTTCCATCCCTTCGCCCTGCTCTGCGGCGTGGTCAGCCTGGCGATGCTGGTCATGCACGGCGCCAGCTTCGCGGCGATGAAGATCGAGGACCCGGTCGGCCAGCGCGCGCGCCGCATCGCCCGCATCGCTGCGGTCGTGGCCGCGCTCGGTTTCGCCGGCGCCGGCCTGTGGCTGCGCTGGATTCCGGCCTCGGCCCTGGTCGGCGCGGTGCGCACCGACGGCGCTTCGGACCCCTTGGCCAAGCACGCGATCTCGGTCGTCGGCGGCTGGCTGGCCAACTACAGCCTGCATCCGGGGATGATCGCGATCCCGGTCGCGGTGCTGTTGCTGCTGGCGGCGGTGCTGTTGTGCCGCCGGCGCGGTCTGGCCTTCGTCGCCAGCGGCGCCGCGGTCGCCGGCATCATCCTGACCGCGGGCTTGTCGCTGTTCCCGTTCCTGCTGCCGTCCTCGACCCATCCGGGCCACGGACTGACGGTGTGGGACGCGTCCTCCAGCCAGCGCACCCTGGGCATCATGCTGGTCGCCGCGGCGATCTTCCTGCCGCTGATCCTGGCCTATACGACCTGGGCGTTCCGGGTCATGCGCGGCACCGTGACCCGCGCCCATGTCGAATCGCAAGACGAATCCCAAGGAGCCTACTGATGTGGTACTTCGCCTGGATCCTCGGCCTGGCCCTGGCCTGCTGTTTCGGGGTGCTCAACGCCATGTGGTTCGAACTGCACGAGGACGACGAACGCGGCCGGCGCGAAGCGCTGGAGGACGGCCCCTGATGGCGCGGGCGGTGTCGCTGCTGCTGGCATCGGCGCTGTCCCTGGCGCTGCTGTTCCTGCCGGCGATGCGCGGCGGCGAGATCAGCGCCGCCGGGCACGGCCTGCTGAGTCCGCTGATGCTGCTGATCTGCGCGGGTTTCGTCCACGGCGTCGGCTTCCGCCCGCGGCATGCGCTGGGCCGCGCCGTCCTGCACCCAGCCTGGCTGTGGCCGGCGATGCTGAGCATGGCCGCGCTGTGGGCAGCGCGCTTTTGAACCGGCATCGCAAGCGATCGCCGCCTAGCTTGATCGCGATCAATATCCGCCGCCGGCGTGCGCGGATGCTGTGATCGCCCCTCACCCGCCGGAGTCACCATGCGCATCCTGATCGCCGTCGACGGCAGCGAAATCGCCCTGCGCGCGGTGCGCTACGCCATCCGCCTCGCCGGCGAGCTGGCGCAGCCGCCGGAGCTGCATCTGCTGTACGTCGACGAACCCCTGCTGCGCAGCGTCGCCGTGCACCTGGGCGCGGACGGCGCGGTGCGCTACCACGCCGAGAACGGCCGCGCCGCCACCCAGCGCGCGCGGACGGCGCTCAAGCGCGCGCAGCTCGAGTTCGAAGAACACCTGCCGATCGGCGAGCCCGCTTCGACCATCCTCAAGTTCGCCAAGACCGAACGCTGCGACCTGATCGTGATGGGCTCGCACGGCCGCGGCGCGCTCAAGACCCTGTTCCTGGGTTCGATCGCCGGCAAGGTGCTGGCGCACGCACAGACGCCGTTGACCATCGTGCGCTGAGCCTCGCCAGCGCACCGCACGCCCCCCGCCGCTCCCTCCTGTCGAAAAGGAGGGCGGCCGGGGGACTTGCTTCGGCTTGCACAGACAGCCCCAGGCACCGATCGGAAACCGCCGTCCCCACGGAACCATCCGGCGGACCGGCGCCTCACCCCTCGCCGACGCGCACCACCAACTTGCCGAAATTGCGCCCCTGCAGCAGGCCGATGAAGGCCTCCGGCGCATTCTCCAGGCCGTCGACGCGGTCTTCGCGCAGCTTGATCCGGCCGCTGGCGACCCATTCGCCCATCTCGCGTCGGAAAGCCTCGAAGCGTTCGCCGTAGTGATCGAGGATGATGAAGCCCTGCATGCGGATGCGCTTCTGCAGCACCGCCGCCATCAGCAGCGGCAAGCGATTGGGGCCGGCGGGTAGGTTCTGGCTGTTGTAGTCGGCGATGTGGCCGCACACCGGCACCCGCGCGCCGACGTTCAGCAACGGCAGCACCGCGTCGAACACCGCGCCGCCGACGTTTTCGAAGTACACGTCGATGCCGTCCGGGCAAGCCTCGGCGAGGCGCTGCTCGAATTGCGGATCGCGACGGTCGATGCAGACGTCGAAGCCGAGCTCCTCGACCGCGTAGCGGCATTTGTCGGCGCCGCCGGCGATGCCCACCACGCGCGCGCCCTTGAGCTTGGCGATCTGCCCGACCGCCGAACCCACCGCACCGGTCGCGGCGGCCACCACCACGGTTTCGCCCGGCTTGGGCTGGCCGATGTCCAACAGGCCGACATACGCGGTGAACCCGGGCATGCCCAGGCCGCCCAGCGACAGCGACGGCCGCGGATCGTCGCCGAGGGCGAGCAGGTCCTGGCCGTCCGACAGGGCATAGTCCTGCCAGCCGGCATTCGCCAGCACGCGTTCGCCGACGCGGAACTGCGGGTGTTTTGACGCCACCACCCGGGCGATGGTGCCGCCGACCATGGTCTGGTCCAGCGGCACCGACGGCGCATAGGTCGGGCCGATTTCTTCCATCAGATTGCGCATGTAAGGGTCCAGCGACAGGTACTCGGTGCGTAGCAGCACCTGACCGGGTCCCGGGGTCGGCATCTCGGCCTGTTCGAGGCGGAAGTTGTGCGTGCTGGGCAGACCGTTGGGACGCGAAGCCAGGACGATGCGGCGGTTGACGGTGTCGGTTTGCGGCATGGGAAAGGCCTTTGAGTGTGTCTAGTGAAGAAAGCCGCGCGATCCGCGGGACGGCCGGCAGCGGGTTGACTACGGCGTTACGAAATAAATTAGACCGGTCGTCTAGTTCATGGACGCAGAAAAAGCGGGCTGGCCGAACGCCCGGCTGGAATCGCTGGATCAGGTGTACAAACGCAGACCGAGCAACTGCCGGGTGCCGATCAGGGCGGTGTCCAGCGGCGTGCGGTCGTGGGTGATCTTGGCCAACAGGCTGGCGCCGAGCCAGTTTTGGTACAGGGTCGCGCCGAGGGTGCGCGCGTCGCCGACGGCTTCGGCCAGCGAACCATCGGCCCGCCCGGCTTCGACGCAACGCGCCAGTCGTTCGACGATCCCGCCGGTGCCGCGCGCCAGCGCCGCGCGCATGGTTTCCGACAGATCGCAGACTTCAGCGCCAAGCTTGACCACCAGGCAGCGGCTCTGCGCCTCGTCGCCGGTCTGGGAGTCCAGCCAGTCGTAGAAATAGTCCAACAGCCGCTGCGCCGCCGTTCCCGGCTGCGCCAGCAAGGTGTCCATCCGCCCCAGGTAGTCGGCGAAATACGCCTCCAGCACGGCCTCGCCGAAGGCCTCCTTGGAGCCGAAGTAGTGATAGAACGAGCCCTTCGGCACCTGCGCCGCGGCCAGCACCTCGGCCAGGCCGACCGCGGTGAAGCCCTTGCGCAGCAGCAAGGGGTAAGCGATGTCGAGAATGTGCTGGCGCACATCGTGCTGAGCGGGGACGGCGGTCATGGGCGCACTCTAGCCCCGATTAGACCGGTCGTCTAGAGATCAAATGTAAGGATCTGTAATCGGTCGTCTGGAGTTCGCCCGAGGCATCCCGGTACCGGTCCGGCACAGGCGCGCCACTCGGCCAGCCCTCCGCTTTCCTGGTTCATGCCCGTCATGCCATTACGCCCCCGGTCGCGTTGTCCCGGGAGCCAGCGGCCGCTATCGTCGCCGGCGAACCGCGCAGGAACGCGCACGCCGTCCGCCAAGGAGCCGACACCGCATGACCCCGCTTTCGTTGATCTTCATCCGCCATGGCGAATCGGCCGGCAACGTCGACAAGCGCAAACACCTGGAACTGGCCGACCACGCCATTCCCCTGACCGATACCGGCCGCCGCCAGGCATATGCGGCCGGCCAATGGCTGGGCCGTCACTTCCTCGAACGCAACACCGCTCAGACCCGCACCCGCTTCTGGGTCTCGCCCTATACCCGCACCCGCCAGACTGCCGATGAAGTCATCCGCGGCGTCGAAACCGTGGCCGCAACCGCGAGCGATCACGATCGCGCCAAGTTCGCCTTCGACCGGCGCGAACACGTCAACCTGGTCGAACAGCAGTTCGGCCTGTTCGACGGCATCCCCGAGGACCAGCTGCCGCTGCAGTTTCCGCGCGAATCCGCGCATTTCGACAAGCAGGTCGAATTCGAAGGCCGCTTCTGGGCGCGCATGCCGCTGGGCGAAAGCCGCTTCGACGTCGCCATCCGCGTGCACCAGGCCTTCGGCACCTTCCAGCGCGACTACGACAAGAACGGCATCGACCAGATCGTGGTGGTCAGCCACGGCGTCACCATCCGCGCCTTCCTGATGCAATGGCTGCACCATCCCTACGAGTGGTTCGAGCAGGAAAAGAACCCGCCCAACGCCTCGATCCGGCTGGTGCACGGGCGTACCGATCTGGGCTATGTGTTCGCGCCCACCGACACGCAGGCGCACGCCGACCGCAACGCCGTCCCCGAGCCCGAGCCGGCGATCTAGTCGGGACCGCCCGACGGACCGCCGGCCTTTCGCGGCTCGACGACCGTCAAGACTTCCCGTCCGATTCCAACGGCGGCCAGACATAGGTCTCGCCGCCGGTCGAGCCCATCGCCTGGAAGAAGATCTCCGACGGGAAATGGCCGCGTTCGCACAAGGCGCCGCAGAAGGCCGACCCGCCCTCGCCTTCGGTCAGGACCGCGAACGCGCGCTCGCCGCCGCGGACAAACACGTAGAACACGTCGCTGCGGTAGATCCCGCCGTCTTTGAAGATCACCCGCTCGATCGCGTCCCAGGCGAAGCTCCCATCGAACGGCGCCTCGCCCGGCGGGCGCGCGAGGATATGCACTTCGTGTTCGTCGAACCGGACCGAAAACCAGTCGCGCACCTGCGGCGGCGGCCCGCGCACGCCTTCGAGCCACAATGCCGCGCCGCCACCCAGCATCAGCAGCGCCACCCCGGCCAGGACCAGGGCTTGCTTCAACGCCAGGGACTGCGGCTGCCAGACCGTCCAGCCCAACCAGCCCAGGCAGGCCAGCCCGATCGCCATGCAGACCGCGGCCAGGACGAACCGCGGCAGTTCCAGGGCCAAACGGCGCAGCGACCCGCGTTTGGCATCGGTCGCCTGCAACGCCTGCGCATGCAGGTCCGAGCCGTACAGGATCGTCGCGATCAGCGCGACCAGTCCGCCGAGCAGCCAAGCGCCTTGACCGGTCAAGCGCACCAACAGCACCGACAGCGGCAGCACCGCCAGCCAGATCAGAAACTTGTGCGCGGTCTTCACGGCGACATCCACGGCGTGATCGCGATCCGCCCTGCAGCGCGCGCAGCCGCCGGCAGGCAGACTGCCCGCACGCCCCATAGCCCTTGCTCCACCGCGCAGCCTCCTTGCAGACCTGCGCGCATGGTTGCATCCGCGCACCGGGGGCGTCGAGCCAGCCGAAACCAACGCCCGGTCCCCGTCGGCCTGGCTTGCCGTATCGCCGTCGCGGCCACTTGCCTGCGCCGCCAGACACCACAACCTCCCGATTGACGCCTCTGCTACCCGGCAACAGAATCCGCCGATTCGTTCCGCATCGACCGCCGGGGCATCCATGCCACACGCATTCACCGTCGAGCTCGAACGCCTGCAAGCCGAGCTCGCCGCCCGTGGCGTGGGCTCCCCGACCGCGCCGGCGGCCGCCTGGGAGGCGTTCAAGTCGTTCGGGCGCGGCTTGGAGACATCCCACGACGGCCGGGACCGAATCGGCCTGCTGGTGCAGTTCGGCACCTACGACTTCAGCGGCCAGCCGCGGTTCTATTTCGATCCGCTGTGCCAGTTCGAACTGACCGACCAGGACGACGAATTCCTCGGCTACGAACAACTGCACTGCGAACTGAGCTGCGCCCCCACGCCGGCCACGGCCGGCATCCAAGCCAACCGGTGGTCGTTCGACTTCGCCGATGTCGAAGCCTATTACTCGGCGGTGGAAGCCATGCCCGAGTTCCGCGTCGCCATGACGCTACCCAGTTACGATGTCGCCATCGGTCTGGACTCGGTTTGACCGGAATGGGGCTGATTTAATTCGGTCTGATCCGAGGTCATTGACCCGTGTCGCCGTGCTGGAAAGCATGAAACTGGCCGAAAAAACCCGGTTGGGTCTCGATCGTTTTCAGAGACGGTGCCGCTTACCTAGCACTATGATCCGTCCGAGCTGAGATGAACCTCTCTTCGCAAGGCTCCTGCGCCGCATCCAGCGACTGCTCGCGGCCAGTCAAGTAGCCCGACAGATGGGCTTTCGCGTCGTTAGGTCGACTGCAACGGAGGTTCGGCAATGGCACTGGGAGCGGCGCCATCGGGTAAAACACACTAGCCGACGGAGATCGCAACTTTCGGTATCCATCTAGCTCGTTCGCTGAAGTTGGCGTAATTTCTTCGCCAACGGACTATCGCGGAAGAACGCAAATGGCCAAAGAACTCGTCCGGAATGCCGTCCTGCTAGCCAGCGTACTCGCAATGAACGGCTGCACCCGCGCCCCCGGCGAAAGCGCCAAGGAGACCATCGTGATTCAGGACGAAGACCCGATAGCCGTTGAAATAAATGCGGCGGCTCGAAGTGCAGAGACGAAATACGACCATATTCACAAAGCGCAGACCGCGCGACCGACAGCCGACAGAGCGGATGCCCTCGCTCCTGCTATCGGTGTCGCCGAACTGCGGCAACGGATCCTTCGCCTGACCGCCACTCTCAGTACTGAGGCCGATACCGAATCCGAGAATGTCGCCCGAATGATGGGTAGCCCTTTCACACCGGAGCTTCTGACTATTCGCGAGGGTGAATCCTTAGGCGAGCTGAAGGGAATCGGCTCTTATCGCGTCAGTGTCAGCACGGTCTATCGCAAGGCTCCCGGCAAACACATAAGAATCAGCTTCCTGCCCAAGGATACGGAAAACGATCGTTCTTCGATATGCACGTTCGGCATCTCGGAATTCGCCAACGATCTATCTGAGCAAGGATACGACGGCCGGGAAACCACACTACCGCATCGTGAACAGTGGGGATTCGTGCGTCGATCAAGCATCAATGGACTGACTTTCTATGTAAAGGCTGAACTGTACAGAGCTCATAATGGAAGCAACAAAGGCGACCCTTGTGTCGGGGCAATAGCCATCGACGCCGCGCGAGAAGCCAAATGAGCGATGTTCCCGCGGAACTTGAGGGGGTTCTCAAGCGATCCGAAACCAGACCGAATGGCCTGCATCGACAGGACATGGATAAGTTGCGCGCGGCCATCGTCAACTCTCCCCTGCTGGCCGACCTGATCACCCGCGCGGCGCGCAACGGAAGCCTGATCGGGATAGCGCTGTCCGACAATCCGAATGAAGCGGCACACTACGGCCTCCGGGATCGACTCATCCATCTCACCGAAAGAACTCTCAACGACCCGCAACTATCCCCACAAGAACAAGGCGACCTGCTCACCGTCGCGCTGGGTCATGAAACGGCTCATGCACTGAGGCGGAAAACGTCAATCGATTCTGTGCAGAGGTTTTCGTCCGAGATTGAGTTCCGCCTGCAGCAAGGACTTGGCAATGAGTCCTCGCTCGACTTGACCGCACCTACAAAGAGCTACTTGACGGAGTTCCGCCATGGCGAAGCGCTAGCGGAGCTCGCTGGCCTGAATGCGCTGGCCAGCCGAGTTCGGGTCGAGAACGACGGCCATCTTGATCCGAATGAGTTCATGCAACGGGCCCAGCCCACTACATCGTGCGTACTGGGAGACGCAGCAAAGAACTAGCTCAGATTCGCCCCTGGGGTCAAGCTCAACGAACACGGCTACCAGAACGCCAAGGACCCTGCCTCAGTCGAGGCTGTTGCCCGCTGTTACTACGATCAGAGTCAGCGCCTGGGCCGCCATCGCGACTCCGGCTATAACGACTATTTCGGCGTCAGCGCAATACAGACCATCGCCGCCAAGTGGTACGACGCCGAGCGCGATGGCCGGCTTGTTCATCAGCAGGCGCCGACGGTGCATCTGGACATGGCGGCATTGAAGCTCGATCCGCGCCAGATCGAGCGGAACGGGCTGGACCTGAGCGGACGGACCTTCGGCTTCGTCGACCTCAGTCACGGGCAAATGCAACTGGCGACGATCCGCCACACCTTGACCACAGCCAATCAGGACGCGCCGAAAGCCGAGATCGCCGAGCGCGCCGTCGCAGTTCTACGGCCTGACTACCCCGGCCATCCCGATCACGGCTTGCTGGAACAGATCCGCAGTGGCGTACGGGCCATTGATGAAAAGATCGGCAAACCTTTCGACGAAGCCAGCGAGCGACTGAGCCGCAGCCTGCTGGCTGCGTGCAAGGACAATCGCGAAGCGCATCCGCAGGCGCACGGCATTTCGCTGGCAGCCAACGCAATCAACCGCGCCGATCATGTTGTCCTGGGTCACAACGGCAATGTCTTCGTGGTCGAAGGCCGGCTCGACGACCCTGCGCACAAGCGCGCCAGCGTGCCGGTCCAGCAGGCGGCCGCCACACCGGTCGAACAGTCGGACGAAAAACTCCGCGTGGCGAATCAGAGCATCGCCCTGGAAGCGCAGCGTACGCAGTCGCAAAGCCAGCAACTCGATCAGGCGCAGCCTTCGTCCCCAATCGGCCCCAGGATCCCGCAGTAACACCAAGGGATCGCCGTCCGCCGCATCGCTCGATTCCCCCCATTAGATGGACCGCTCCTACCTTCACGGTCTCCAGGACGTCGCCGTTTGAACCGGTAAGCGCAACGCCGTCTGGCCGCGCATACGGCGTTACGCCGTTCGTTCGAGCGCAGCGGCCGACTGTCCGCGCTCCATGCCGCGTCGCGCGGCCTACCGCAAACGTCTACAGGAGCCCTGCCATGCCCATCACGCTCTACCGCGGCGACAGCCGCACCCCGGATCAGATCCGCACCGCCCAGGGCTTTTCGCCCTGGGTGACCACCACCCCGGACACCGGCCGGGCGATCATCCTGCGTTGCATCGTCCCGCGCGGGCCCGCACCCAAGCTGCCGAAGCCGGCCGACGACACCAGTTTGCAAGTGCTGCTCGACTCCGCCGCGCCGACCCTGTGGGACGTGCTGCGCAACATCAAGAACGAGAAGACCCGGCGCACCGTGCACGTCTCCACCGACACCAGCCAGGACACCGGCGGCTACTCGTCCAGCTATGTCTACAAGATGAGCATCGGCTTGAACGTCCAGGCCCTGGGCACCGGAGCGATCACGCCGGTGGCCAGCGCCGGCGACCTGGCCTCGGCGGTCAAGGCCAACGTGTTCTTCGACGCCGCCACCCTGGCCACGTCCAGCCTGTTCGGCATCAGCGGCGGCCCGGTCAATCCCGGGGTCGAAGTCGCGTTCCTGACCACGATCCCCAAGACTTACATCACTCACTACTGCGAGCCGGGCAATACCGATCCCGGCAGCGCGACGCGGCCTTGGAAAGTGTTCGCGCAGTAAGCCGAAAAACGCCACGACGCAGCCTGCCCAGGCCGCGCCGTGGCGCGGCGCGATGCAGGCGCAACATCGGCGCGGGATCGCGCCGCTTAGCGCAGCCCCGGCCCGCGGAGGCCGCTGTATTGTGATCGATTTCACCGAACACAAGCGAGACCGCGTTCGCCTGTCCTGACGGCGAGTCGTCGAACGTTGGTGGAGTTGTTTCTGCCCGCGCAATGCCGAAGCCGGCCTCGCGGGCGTATGCCCCATCCACCATCGACCGAGGGAGCAAGCGCATGGGACAGGGTTCCAGCACGGACAACGCATCGTCCAAAGAGTCGTTGAAGGACTGTCTTCTGCGCTATTCCGGCAAGGCGGCCGGCAGCGCGCCGGAGAAGATCACTCTGGAAGGCATCCAGGCCTACATGACCTCCAACGACGCCTTCCTGCGCAATCACTACGCGGCGCGCGAGGACAAGGTCAATTCGTACAAGACCATCGCCAGCCTGACCCGCGAAGTCGGCATGAGCGAAGACCGTCAGTACGAGCTGTGCTTGAGCGCCTACCGCAATCTGAATCGCTACGCGGGCAAGCTCTCCGCCGCCAATATCCCCGAGCCGGTCGCACCGGGCCAGGCCAAGTCGGTCGCGTCGTCGTCGAACGCCGAGCAAAGCAAATTGCCGCAAGCCGTCCGCCGCGATCTGCAGGGACTGCTCGACAACCCGCACAGTTTCTTCGCCCTGGGCGGCCGCGACATCAAGTCCTACGAGAATTGCGACCCCAAGCTGCTTACCGCGGCGATCAAGGCCGACCAGAGCTTCGTGCAGAACAGCGCGGCGCACTGGAGCCTGCCGCCCGACCAGGCCGCCCGCAACACGCTGGCCGACCGTTGGCGCGATCATCTCAACTCGCCCCAAGCCCGCAACGAGGGCGGCGTCGGCGCCACCAATGCGGTGCCGTTCGAAGCGATCAAGAACGCGCAGACCGAACTGAGCAACGCGATCAAGGGCGGCTACGACATCCGCTTGCCGCAGGCGCAGGCCGATTTCGCCCAGGTCGCCCTCAGCGTGAACCTGGCGATCAACGCCTCGCACACCCTGGCCGGGCGCGGCACGGACTCGATCACCGAGCAAACGATGATGTTCAGCCCCGACGGACACAGCAACAAATCGTCCGCACCGCGCTTCATGTAACCATCGCGGCGATCGGCGCTCGGCTCGACAAACAAGAGGAAGGCCGGGCCGATCGTCGTTCGGCCCGGCCTTCGCCGGCACGGTCATGGCGGCCCGAGCCGCAACGAATCGACTGTTCGCAAATCTCGTCCGTCGCCCCCCCTAGTCGGCCGTCAGCGCGCTGACCATGACGTAGTAACCGTCCGGATCGCGCAGCGCGAACTCCAGCGTCCCCGTGGCCGGGTTCCGGCTCGGCTCTTCTTCGAGACGGGGCACGAGCGCACGGGCGCGAAGCAGCGCTTCGGAAAAATCGTCCACGCGGAAGAACAGCAGCAAGCCATTGCCGGGCTCGGCACGCTCCGGGTCGGCCAACGAAGGATGCTCGTGCGCGCCCCACCGGTGCAGACACAACAGCACTGTCCCGTCCGCATCGACGAGCTGGCCGAAGTAATCGTGCGCCGGCGCGGTCGCGGGCTGCCCGAACAGGGACTGATACCAGCGGAAGCTGCGGGCGACATCGGCGACGGCGATGATGGTCCAGGTGCGTTTCATTGCCCTCTTCAGCTGCGACTCGATGCCAATCCGCTGCAGGACTTGAACATTGCCCGCAACCCGTAGAAATAACACCCCTGCTTGTACTATGAGTTACTCCAGAGCCATTGTCGAAAGTGAACATCCTCGCAGCATACCGCTCCAAGAAACACTTCCAAGCTAAGTCTCATCTCAAAAACGGCCCGGATAAAAACATCCTACTTACTCCAGTGACCAAGCACCCACTCCCATCGCCGAGTCGAGTAATCCCAACGCCAGTGGGCACGCACCCACTTTGTTTTGCCCAGCGGACGTAACGTTCGCATATTTTGCAACCTATCCGGCGGCTTTGGGGGCTTAGGAGGATGAATTTTCTTGATCACCATAGCACTCCTCACAATCGAATTCGTGACGAGCCAATAAATCAGCGCCTATTCGCTCCAACCACTCGGCGCGCGCATAATTCACTACCCGCCGGAATACCCGTTACTCGCACCAAACTTCGCAAACCCGCTTGGTCCGCAAATTTAGGATTTCTGCCGAAGCACAAGCACCATAGGCGCTGCCCTCGATAAAAATGACCCTATCCCCTTCCTCCATATCAAAGCAGTACGTCTTAGCCACAAATTTTTCTCCGTTTATGATGAACAACTCATCATCATGAGAAACCTCTATCTCATACTCCGTTGCTGCTTGGACACTGCATATTGCGCCAGCAAGAACGGCAACCCACCATATTTTAGCGATCGTTCGCATGCGACCTCCTACAGCCATCCCTTTATGCCGATGCACATGACCCACCAACAGAGAAGGCCGATGTGAAAATCCTCGACCACTCGGGATTCAGCGAATAAGTTGCTCATTTCTTTTTTGACGATCACGCGCGCTATTGGCGATAGCCCGCTCTACAACCTTTTATTAGTAGCTCCACCTCTAAGAAGGCTTATGAGCCACCACCAATGAATTAGGTTTTGACAACCGTAAGTGACGCCACCCACATTACCCCCCTTTCGTTTCGTCAACGAAAAACGGAACAAAGGGCGGCCACTCGCCTCGTGAAAATCGAGCCAAGTCAGTCCTTGATAGTTAGGTAGTGGCGGAGAGAGTGGGATTCGAACCCACGGAAGGTTTGACCCTTCGGCGGTTTTCAAGACCGCTGCCTTAAACCACTCGGCCATCTCTCCGTAGAACCGCTGTCGATCGGTCGCGGGTGCTGCGGAGCCCGCAGGGGCGACGATCATGGGCGGCCGCTGGCGGGCCGCCCTGCGCCCGGCCTTGCGCCGGACGCGGGGCATTCTCTCATGCCGCCGGCGCTTATGCCGCCGGGGCTCAGGCCGCGGGCGCGGAAATCTTCGCCGACTTGTCGGCCTTGGCGGCCTTGTCGCGGCCGGCGATGCCGTCGGGGCACGGGATGCCCTTGATGTCGCTGCACTGCAGGCGGGCGGATTCGACCAGGGACGGGGCCTTCTCGGCCAGGAAGTCGATGAACACCCGCACCGCCGGCAGCAGGCCGCGGCGCGAGGCGAACACGGCGTGGAAGATGCCCTGCGGCAGGCGCCAGTTGGGCAGCACCACTTCCAGTTCGCCGCGGCGCACGGCTTCGGCGCAGACGGTTTCCGGCAGCAGGGTGATGCCGACGCCCTGCTCGGCCAGCGCCATCAGCATCGGGAAGTCGAAGCCCATCACCCGCGGCTTGAGCTCGACCCGGCGCACTTCGCCGTCGGGGCCGTGCAGCTCCCAGCGCTGGCGGGCGTCGTCTTCGCTGATGCTGAGGGTGACGTGGTCGGACAGTTCGTCGGGGTTGCTCGGCCGGCCCATGCGGGTCAGGTACTTGGGGCTGGCGACCAGCAGTTCCTGGATCTGGCCGAAGCTGCGCATCACCAGGCTGCCGTCGTCGTCGAGCTTGGAGCGCACGCGCAGGGCGACGTCGATGCCTTCGTTGATGATGTCGACGCGGCGGTTGCTGACGTGCAGCTGCACCCGCACCTGCGGGTACTTGGCGAGGAATTCCGGCAGCAGCTTGGGGATCTGCTGCTGGGCCAGGCCGACCGGCACGCTGACCCGGATCACGCCGCGCGGTTCGGCGCTGAGGCGGTCGACCACTTCGCGCGCGGCCTGGGCCTCGGCGAGCATGGACTGGGCGTGGCGGTAGACGCTGTTGCCGACTTCGGTGACGGCGAAGCGGCGGGTCGAGCGCTGCAGCAGACGCACGCCCAGGTCGGTCTCGAGCTGGCTGATGCGCCGGCTCAGGCGCGACTTGGGGATGCCCAGCGCGCGTTCGGCGGCGGCGAAGCCGGCGTGGTCGACGACCATCGCGAAGTAGTAGAGGTCATTCAGGTCGTGCATGAGGATAGTTCCAATATTAGAACAGCCAGTGACATTTAATCAGCTTTATTCCACCACTGCAACGACGCAGACTTTGCTCCAACGCGGCGGGCATGCCGCCAGCCAACCGAAGCGAGGTCCGTCATGAAGCTGCTGCATATCGATTCCAGCGCCCTGGGCACCCAGTCCGTCACCCGCGAGCTTAGCGCGGCGGTAGCGGCGCGCTGGCAGGACGCGGTGCCGGGCCTGAGCATCGAGTACCGCGATCTGGATGCCGATCCGATTCCGCATCTTACCGGTCGTTCCCTGGCCAAGGCCGATCCGCTCGAAACTGAAACGTCCGAACGCATCCTGCAACAGTTCCTGGCCGCCGACGTGATCGTACTTGGCGCGCCGATGTACAACTTCGGCATTCCTTCGACCCTCAAGGCGTGGATCGACCGCATCGCGGTGGCCGGCAAAACGTTCCGCTACACCGAGAACGGGCCGGAAGGCCTGGCCAAGGGCAAGAAGGCGATCGTGGTCAGCGGCCGCGGCGGTTTCCACACCGATCAGCCCAGCGATTTTCAGGAGGCCTACCTGCGTCACGTGCTCGGCTTCATCGGCGTGACCGATGTCGAGTTCGTGCGCGCCGAAGGTGTGGCTTACTCGCCTCAGCATCGAGCCGATGCGCTCGCTGCCGCACATGCTTCGATCGTTACGCCGCTGCGTCGCGCAGCATGAAGGTGAAGTTGCATGAGGTTGCGTGAGCGCGTTTCGGCGCGACCGCATCGATCCCCAAGTCCGGCGTTCCCTCCCCCACGCCGGCATTCGGCCGGGCCTCGAAAGGGCCCGGTCTTTTTGTTTGCAGCAGCGCGATCGGGTGCGCTGGCGCGCGAGCGCGTCAGCTACCGGAATCGACGCCGCTGCTACAGCCGTCAGTAGCGCGGAACAGGGGTAGGAGCGGCGCGAGCCGCGCCCCGGAATTGCGCAGGCGGACAGCGTTGCGCCGTTGCGGAATTGGCGCGGTCGCGGCTTACGCCGCTCCTACAATGGGGCGACGCTGCGCCTCCGGTAGGAGCGGCGTCCCACAGGGATTTCCTTCGGTCATAAGCCGCGATCCGAGGGGGCGCAGGCCGATGGGGTTGCGCCGTAGGGGAATTGACGCGGTCGCGGCTTGCGCCGCTCCTACCCCCGGGCGGCGGCGCGGGCAAGGCTCAAGCGCGCGCGGCGGCCGGCTGCGCCGCCGCGCCGTCGGGCGTGCGCCGCAACAGCCAACGGGCGAAGAAATAGCTGGCCAGCAGCGCGGCCACGCCACCGACCGGAAAGGCGAGAAACATCATCAGCCAGGGCAGGCCTTCGTAGTCGCCGGTCACCCAGGACGGCACGACCATGGTCGCCCACAAGGCGGCGAAGCCGACCAGGCTGCCGAACAGCACGCCGGCGGCGGCGCGCCACATCAGTCCGGCGGTCGCCAGCGGCGCGTTGCGCTTGCGGTTGCTGACCAGCAATACGGCGAACTGCAGGGCGAAAAAGCCGACCAGGGCCGGGGCAGCCATCATCACGACGGTAAGCAACTGCGCGAACATGTCGAAAGCGGCGTTCATGACGATTCCTTTCGTTGCGCCGGATCGCTCCGGCGATGAGGTCCATGGGCGCGCCGCGCGGCGCCGGCGCGACTAGGCCCGAAGGCGAAAGCCCGAGGCGCCTGCCGTCGGGCAAGCGACTCGGCCCCCAGGGTGCGAAGCTCCGCTTCGAACCGACCGGCCGCGGCTCAAGCCAGCGTCTCGATGCCGCCCATGTACGGACGCAGCGCCTCCGGCACGGCGATGGTGCCGTCGGCGTTCTGGTAGTTCTCCATCACCGCGATCATGGCCCGGCCGACCGCGACGCCGGAGCCGTTGAGGGTGTGAGCGAGTTCCGGCTTGCCGGTGGCCGGGTTGCGCCAGCGCGCCTGCATGCGCCGGGCCTGGAAGGCTTCGCAATTCGAGCAGGAGGAGATCTCGCGGTAGGTCTTCTGGCTCGGCAGCCAGACTTCCAGGTCGTAGGTCTTGGCCGCGGCGAAGCCCATGTCGCCGGTGCACAGCAGCACCCGGCGGTACGGCAGGCCGAGCTTCTCCAGCACCACTTCGGCGCAGCGGGTCATGCGCTCGTGCTCGTCGTAGCTCTCGTCCGGGCGGACGATGCTGACCAGTTCGACCTTCTCGAACTGGTGCTGGCGGATCATGCCGCGGGTGTCGCGGCCGTGGCTGCCGGCTTCGGCGCGGAAACACATCGAATGCGCGCTCATGCGCAGCGGCAGCGCGGCGTCCTCGAGGATCTCGTCGCGGACGATGTTGGTCAGCGGCACTTCCGACGTCGGGATCAGATAACGCTTGCTCGCCGCCTCGCCTTCGCCGACCACGGTCGCGAACAGGTCGTCCTCGAACTTGGGCAACTGGCCGGTGCCGCGCATCGAGTCGGCGTTGACCAGCAGCGGCACGCTGGTTTCCTCGTAGCCGTGCTCGCCGACGTGCAGGTCGAGCATGAACTGGGCCAGCGCGCGGTGCAGCCGGGCCAGGCCGCCGCGCAGCACGGTGAAGCGCGCGCCGGACAGCTTGGCGGCGGTGTCGCCGTCGAGCCAGCCGTTGCGGGCGCCGAGTTCGACGTGGTCCTTGACCTCGAAGTCGAACGCGCGCGGGCGGCCCCAGCGATGCTGTTCGACGTTGTCGTTCTCGTCCTTGCCGGCCGGCACCGAGGCGTGCGGCAGGTTGGGCAGGCCCAGGGCGATGGCCTCGATCTCGGCCTTGATCGCTTCCAGGCGGGTTTCGCTGGCCTTGAGCTCGTCGCCGAAACCGGCGACTTCGGCCATCACCGCGACCACGTCCTCGCCCTTGGCCTTGAGCTGGCCGATCAGCTTGGACTTGGTGTTGCGCAGGTTCTGCAGTTCCTGGGTGCGCACTTGGATCTGCTTGCGCTCGCTTTCCAGCGATTCCAGCACGGCCGGGTCGAGGTCGTAGCCGCGCGCAGCGCGCAGGCGTTCGGCGAGGTCGGCGGGCTGTTGGCGCAGCAGGGTCGGATCGAGCATGACGGAGCCGGATTCAGGTGGCGAAGAGAACCGCAGATTATCGCGCCGGCCGGCATTTTTCGCGAATCCGGGGCGGGCCGGTCGCGACGGCCGGGTCGCGGCGACCGGCGCGAACCGGCATTTCGTTGCAGAATGTGCCGATCGCATCTCCGGACCGCCCATGTCGACACCGTCCCCCGCTCCGTCGCGTCGCGCTTTCGATTTCGCCGCCTGGCGCCCCGCCGGCAAGTCCTGGTGGCTGATCCTGGCGGCGTTCGCGGCCGGCCTGGGCCTGTTCGCCTGGGTCTGGTCGAGCAACCGCAACAGCAGCGAGGACTTCTACCGCGCCGGCCCGGCCGCGCCGACCAGCGATGCGCCGTTCTATGCGCCGCTGCCGGCGCCGGCCCCCGCGGGCGGCGAAGGCGCCGCCCCGGCCGCGCCGCAACCGCTGCCGGCGGCGGTGCCGGGCGAGGAGCAGGAGCGGCCGCAGCTGGTCGAAAACCCCAACCCGCCGGCGCCGCCGCAGAGCGCGCCGGCCGCGCCGCCGAGCAGCGCGCCCGCGGCCCCCAGCGGCGCCCGCACGGCGGCCTCCGCCCTGCCCGGCAACCGCGCCCCGCAGTACCCGGCGCAGGCGCTGCGCCGCGGCGAAGCCGGCACGGTGCGGATCCGGGTCGAGGTGACCGAGTCCGGCGATGTCGGCAGCCTGGAAGTGGCCGAAGGCAGCGGTTCGCGCCTGCTCGATCGCGCCGCGCTGGCGGCGGTGCGGCAATGGCGGTTCCGCCCGGCCACCCGCGGCGGCCGCCCGGTCGCCGACACAGTGATCGTGCCGATCACCTTCAACGCCAATCAGTAAGCGCGAACTGCGTCGCAGGATCGCGCCGCGCTTACGCGGTGTTCACCCCTGGCTAACCTGCGCGCCGGGAAGCTCGGCCGGCGCTCCCGCCCCCGGGGAACGCACGCAAGGGACCCGTTCATGACCGCAATCCAGTCTTTCGAGCCGGCGGCGCCCGCCCCCGGCTCCGAGCGCGACGCCGCCGAAGCCCCGGCCACGTACGCATCCTCCAGCACCGGCCTGTGGTTGCTGCTGATCCTGCTCGGCGGCGCCTTCATGGGCTGGTACTACTACGGCAAGCGGCCGGTGGCGCGTCCGCCGGCGCCGGCGATGCCGCTGGTGGTGCTGCCGCCGATCGACCGCCCCGGCGAGGCCGCGCCGCTCGACGAGCACGGTACGCCGGCGCGGCTGGCCGTGCGCCGGGTCGGCCCGATGTCGCCGACGCAGAGCGCCGCCGCCAACGCGGCGCTGCCGGCGCTGGCGGTGGTCACTGCCGCCCGCCCGTTGTTCGACCGCAGCCCGGAACCGGACTATCCGCCGACCGCGCTGCGCCGCGGCGAAGGCGGCACGGTGGTGGTGCGGATCGAAGTCGGCGCCGACGGCGTGCCGGGCGAGGTCGGCCTGGCGCGGCGCAGCGGCTCGCGCGAGCTGGACCGCGCGGCGCTGGCGGCGGTGCGCGACTGGCGCTTCCGCCCGGCGACCCGCGACGGCACGGAAGTGGCGTCGGTGGTGGAACAGCCGGTGGAGTTTCGGCCGCGGCAGTGAGTCGAAGACGAGATCGGATGCGGGAACGGCGGCCTGGGGCCGCCGTTTTTGTTTTGGGGACGATCGCAGGCTGAGCGTCCTCCCGCGGCGCAGGCGGATAACGCGCCCGATCCGGTCGACGCAGGCGCCCGCCCCCTTTTGCGAAGGGGGCGAATGGTCTTGCATCACCGGCCGGCAACGCCGGCGTCGGCGCCCTGCGCAGGGCGCCGGCTGTCGTTACGCCGGATCGACCCGCATGCCGGCTTGCGCCGCCAAGGCTTCGAAGCCGGGGAACGAGGTGGCGACGTTGGCGACGTCGCCGATCCGCACCGCACCGCGGGCGCACTGCGCGGCGACGGCGAAGCTCATCGCGATGCGATGGTCGCCGAGGCTGTCGACTTCGCCGCCGTGCAATGCGCCGCCGTCGATGATCGCGCCGTCCGGGGTCTCTTCGATGCGCGCGCCCAGGGCCCGCAGGCCGGCGGCCATGCTGGCGATGCGGTCGGACTCCTTGACCCGCAGCTCGGCGGCGCCGCTGACCACGGTGCGCCCCTGGGCCAGCGCGGCGGCGACGAACAGCGCCGGGAACTCGTCGATCATGTCCGGCACCAGCGCCTGCGGCACCTCGACGCCGCGCAGCGGCGCGTGGCGCACGCGCAGGTCGGCGACCGGTTCGCCACCTTCGCTGCGCGGGTTCTGCTCGACGATGTCGGCGCCCATCAGGCGCAACGCGGCGAGCAGGCCGGTGCGGCGCGGGTTCATGCCGACCGCGTCCAGCACCAGGTCCGAACCCGGCACCACGCTGGCGGCGACCAGGAAGAACGCGGCCGACGAGAAATCGGCCGGTACCGCGACGTCGGTGGCGCGCAGCGCATGGCCGCCGCACAGGCGCGCGTAGCCGGGCGCGAACTCGATCGGCCAGCCGAACGCGGCCAGCATGCGTTCGGTGTAGTCGCGGGTCGGGTGCGGTTCGTGCACCACGGTTTCGCCCTGCGCGTACAGGCCGGCCAGCAGCAGCGCCGACTTCACCTGCGCGCTGGCCACCGGCAAGGTGTATTCGATGCCCTGCAGCGCGCGGCCGCCGTGGATGCGCAGCGGCGGCAGGCCGCCGTCCTGGGTGTCGATGCGCGCGCCCATCGCCGCCAGCGGTTCGGTCACGCGCCGCATCGGCCGCTTGGACAGCGAGGCATCGCCGATCAGCACGCTGTCGAAGGCCTGCCCCGCCAGCACGCCGGCGAGCAGGCGCATGCCGGTGCCGGCATTGCCGCAGTCCAGCGCCGCGTCGCTGCCGCGCAGGCCGTGCAGGCCGACGCCATGGACGATGCGTTCGCTGGCGCTCGGGGTTTCGATGCGCACACCCAGGCGTTCGAACACCTTGGCGGTGGCGCGGGTGTCCTCGCCTTCGAGGAAACCGGTGACGCGGGTGACGCCGTCGGCCAGCGCGCCGAGCATGATCGCGCGGTGCGAGACCGACTTGTCGCCGGGCACGCGCAGGCGGCCGCGCAGGGGCGAGCCGGCCACGGCGGTCCAGGCCTGTTGCAGTTCGGCCGCGGCGCTCATGCCAACACCTCGTCCAGCGCGGCCAGCAGGCGGCGGTTCTCGTCGGGCGAGCCGACGCTGATGCGGATGCAGTCGGCCAGGCCGTAGCCGCCCATCGGCCGCAGGATCACCCCGCGCTCGACCAGGGCCGCTTCGACCTGCGGCGTGCGCGCGCCGAATTCGGCCAGGACGAAGTTGGTCTGCGACGGGAACGCGCGCAGGCCGCGCGCGTTCAAGGCGTCGCTGAGCGCAGCGCGCTGCTCGGCGTTGCGCGCGCAGGCCCAGCGCAGGTGTTCCTCGTCGCCGAGCGCGGCTTCGCAGGCGGCCAGCGCCGGGCCGTTGACGTTGAAGCTTTCGCGCAGGCGGTCCATGACCGCGATCAGCCCGGCTTGCGCGATCAGATAGCCCACGCGCAGGCCGGCCAGGCCGTAGGCCTTGCTGAAGGTGCGGGTCACCGCGACGTTGGGATAGCGATCCAGCACGCTCAGCGCGCTGGCGTAGTCCGGCGCCTCCGCCATCTCGGCGTAGGCTTCGTCCATGACCACGATGACCTGGGGCGGGATCTTGTCCAGGAACGCGACCAGCGCGTCGCGGCCGAACCAGGTGCCGGTCGGGTTGTTCGGGTTGGCGATGTACACCAGCTTGGTGTCCGCGCTCACCGCAGCGGCGATCGCGTCGAGGTCGTGGCCGCAAGGCATCGCCGCCTCTCGCGGCAGTGCGTCGACGATGCGCATCGCCGCGCCCGCGGCCTGGGTGGCGAGCGCGAACACGGCGAAGCCATATCGCGAGAACACCACTTCCTGGCCCGACCCGGCGAACACTTGGCCGAGTTGCATCAGCAATTCGTGCGAACCGTTGCCGAGCAGGATCTGCTTGACGTCCACCCCGTGCTTGCGGGCCAGCGCGCGCTTGAGGTCGCCGCCGAGCGGATCGGGATAGCGGTGCAGCGCGTGCAGCGAATCCAGGATCGCTGCGCGCGCGGCCGGCGACGGGCCGTAGGGGTTCTCGTTCGAGCCCAGTTCGACCAGGTTCGCTTCGCCGTAGCGACGGCGCAGCGCGACCAGATCGTGGCCGGGGTCGTAAGCCTTGAGCCGCTGCACGCCCGGCTGGGCGCGCGCGGCGAACCAAGCTTCGTCGAAGCCGGCTTCGACGACGCGGGCCTGATCGACGCGGGCCTGGTCCATAGCCGGCGCGGCCGATTGCGGGGCCGGCTGGCTCATGCGATCGCCACCGGGTAGGAGCCGAGCACCTTGACCTCGTGGGCCAGCGACTGCAGTTCCTCCAGCGCCTCGCGCATCGCGTCTTCCTGCACGTGGCCGCCGATGTCGACGAAGAACGCGTACTGCCAGCGGCCGGTATGGCCCGGGCGCGATTCGATCCGGTTCATGCTCAGGCCGCGCTTGGCGAACGGCGACAGCACGTTGTACAGCGCGCCGGGCTGGTCCTTGATGAAGATCAGCAGCGAAGTGCGGTCGTTGCCCGAGGGCGAGAACAGCTCGCGGCCGATGACCAGGAAGCGGGTGGTGTTGTCGGGGCGGTCCTCGATCGGGCCGGCCACGCTGCGCAGGCCGTACACCGTCGCCGCGCTGGCGCCGGCGATCGCCGCCGCGTCGTCGGCGTTGCGCGCGCGGCGCGCGGCTTCGGCGTTGCTGCCGACCGGAATCTTCTCCGCCTTGGGCAGGTACTGACGCAGCCAGGCCTTGCACTGGGCGAAGGACTGCGGATGCGAGTACACCCGTTCGATGTCCTCGATCCGGCCGCTGCGCGAGAGCAGGTGCTGGTGCACGCGCAACTCGACTTCGCCGCTGATCTTGAGCCTGGAGGTCAGGAACATGTCCAGGGTGGACTGGATCGTGCCCTGGGTCGAATTCTCCACCGGCACCACGCCGAAATCGGCGTTGCCGGCTTCGACCTCCTGGAACACCTCTTCGATGCTCGACAGCGGCAGGCCGTGGATCGAATGGCCGAAATGCTTGTACACCGCCTGCTGCGAATGCGTGCCTTCCGGGCCGAGGAAGCCGATCTTGAGCGGCTCCTGCTGGGCCAGGCAGGCGGACATGATTTCGCGGAACAACCGCACCAGCACTTCGTCGTTGAGCGGACCGTCGTTGCGGTCGACCACCCGGCGCAGCACCTGCGCCTCGCGCTCGGGGCGGTAGTAGTCCACCGCCGCCGCCAGCTTGCCCTTGGCCTTGCCGACCTGGTTGGCGAACTGGGCGCGCTCGCCGATCAGCTGCTGGATGTGGCGGTCGATGCCGTCGATGCGTTCGCGCAGGGTGGCGAGGTCGGGAATCGCGGCCGCAGGCGCCGATTCTTCGAGCTTCGCCGCCTTCGGCGGGACGGCGGCCTGCTTCTGCGCCGCGCGCTTGGCGGCGGGCTTGCCGGGCTTGGCCGGCTTGCTGGTATCGGATTGCTTGGTCTTGCGGGACTTGTCGTTCATGGTCGTCTCATCGCTTCCGAAGGCGGTCGCCGCCGAACCTGGCGGATGGTGTGCCTCCGGATCGCCAGCCCGGCCGTCCTGGCCGGGCGCATGCCGCCGCGGCCGATGCCGGTGAGGCATCGGCCCTGCGCGGCGGCTCAGCCGTGCCGCTTCTGGAAATCCTGCATGAACGAGGCCAGCGCCTGCACGCCCGCTTCCGGCATTGCGTTATAGATCGAGGCGCGCATGCCGCCGAGGGCGCGATGGCCCTTGAGCGAGATCAGGCCGGCGGCTTCGGCTTCCTTCAGGAACGGCTTGTCCAGCGCTTCGTCCTTGAGGAAGAACGGCACGTTCATGCGCGAACGCACCGCGGCGGCGACTTCGTTGCGGTAGAAGCCGCCGGAGTTGTCGATCGTCTTGTACAGCAGCTCGGCCTTGCGCGCGTTGCGCTTGGCGAACTCGGCCACGCCGCCTTCGGCCAGCATCCACTTGAACACCAGCCCGGCCAGGTACCAGTTCCAGGTCGGCGGGGTGTTGAGCATCGACTCGCCCTTGACGTGGGCGCGGTAATCGAAGATCTCCGCGCGCGGCTGGCCGGCGCGCTCGAGCAGCTCGCGCCTGATGATCACCACGCTGACGCCGACCGGGCCGAGATTCTTCTGCGCGCCGGCGTAGATCACCCCGAACTTGGACACGTCGACCGGCTCGGCGGCGATCGAGGAGCTGAAGTCGGCGATCAGCGGCACGTCGCCGACGTCCGGTACGTCGCGGAACTCGACGCCGTGGATGGTCTCGTTGGCGGTGTAATGCACGTAGGCCGCATCGGCGGACAGGTTCCACTCCGCCCGCGCCGGGATGTCGCGGAAGCCGCCGGCCTCGCCGTTGGCGGCGACGTTGGCGCTGACGTAGGGCTTGACCTGCTTGAGCGCGGTCTTGCCCCAGTGCCCGGTGACCACGTAGTCCGCCGTCTGGCCGGGGTTGGCGAAGTTGAGCGCGATCAGCGCCTGCTGCGCGGTCGCGCCGCCCTGCAGGAACAGCACCGCGTAATCGTCCGGAATCGACATCAGGGTGCGCAGGTCGCGCTCGGCCTCGGCGGCGACCTGGATGAACTCGGGGCCGCGGTGGCTGAGCTCGACGATCGAGGCCCCGGCGTTGTTCCACTCCAGCATCTCCGACTGCGCCTGCAGCAAGACCGATTCGGGCAGGGTCGCGGGACCGGCACTAAAGTTGAACGCGCGGGACATCGGAGGCTCCGTGGATGGGGGGTTGGCCCCTCAGTATGCCGCAGTGCAACACCCTGTGCGCCTCCGTTTCGTGCGCAACTTTTGCCCCCTCGGGCGCCTCTATGCTGGTAACGGGTCCGCTTGCCTTCGCGACCCCGCCGACCGCCCCGGAGTCCCCTCATGTCGTTGCGTTCCGCCCTGAACATTCCCGCCTCGCAGATCACCGACGAGACCGTCTACCGCGAGCGCCGCCGGCTGCTCGGCGCGCTGACCCTGAGCCCCGCCCTGGCCCTGTCCGGCTGCGCCGAGGCCGAGCCCCCGCCGCCGCCGGCCGGCCGGCCGCTGAGCCCGGAGCAGGCCCGCGCGGGATTCCGCACCGACGAACCCCTGACCCGCTTCGAGGACGTCACCACCTACAACAACTTCTACGAGTTCGGCACCGACAAGTCCGATCCCTCCAGCGCGGCCAAGACCCTGCGCACCCGGCCGTGGACGGTCGCGGTCGGCGGCGCCTGCGCCAAGCCGGGCCGGTTCGGCCTGGAAGAGCTGATCAAAGGCCTTGCGCCCCAGGAGCGGGTCTACCGCCTGCGCTGCGTGGAAGGCTGGTCGATGGTGATCCCCTGGCTGGGAGTGCCGCTGGCCGACGTGCTCAAGCGCTTCGAACCGACCTCCAAGGCCAAGTACGTGGCCTTCACCACCCTCGCCGACCGCAAGCAGATGCCGGGCATCGCCTACCCCTCGATCGACTGGCCGTACCGCGAAGGCCTGCGCATCGACGAGGCCATGCACCCGCTGACCCTGCTCGCCACCGGCCTGTACGGCAAGCCGCTGCCGCAGCAGAACGGCGCGCCGCTGCGCCTGGTGGTGCCGTGGAAGTACGGCTTCAAGAGCATCAAGTCGATCGTCGCCATCACCTTCGTCGAGCACCGGCCGATGACCAGCTGGAACGATCTGCAGCCGAGCGAGTACGGGTTCTTTTCCAACGTCAACCCGAACGTGGACCATCCGCGCTGGAGCCAGAAGACCGAGCGCCGCATCGCCGGCACCGGCAGCAAGCTGTTCGCCGAGCGCATTCCGACCCGGTTGTTCAACGGCTACGGCGAGCAGGTCGCCGGCTTGTACGCGGGCATGAACCTGCGGACCTGGTTCTGATGGCCCAGGAATCCGCGCCGGCCGCGCCTTCGTCCGCCACCTCGCCTTCGCCCCCGCTGCGCCGGGGCGCCGCACCGCCGTCGAAACGCCGTACGCCGGTCGGCGTGATCGCGGCCAAGGCCCTCGTGCATGTCCTGGCGCTGACCCCGGCCGCGATCCTGGCCTGGCAGATCCGCGAGGAACTGGCCGGCCGCGGCGGCCTGGGCGCCGACCCGGTGGCCGAGATCGAGCACCGCCTCGGCCTGTGGGCGCTGCGCCTGCTGCTGATCGCGCTGGCGGTGACGCCGCTGCGCCAGCTCAGCGGCCAGCCGGTGCTGCTGCGCTTCCGCCGCCTGCTCGGGCTGTACGCGTTCTTCTACGCCAGCCTGCACCTGGCGGCGTACCTGATCCTGGACCTGAAGCAGTACTGGGCGCAGATCTTCGAAGAGATCGCCAAGCGCCCCTACATCACCGTCGGTTTCGCCGCCTGGCTGCTGCTGGTGCCGCTGGCGCTGACCTCGACCCAGGGCATGATGCGCCGGCTCGGCCGGCACTGGGGTCGGTTGCACAAGCTGGTCTACCCGATCGCCGTGCTGGCGGTGCTGCATTTCTGGTGGCTGGTGAAGTCCGACATCCGCGAGCCGCTGCTGTACGCAGCGATCCTGGCCGCGCTGCTGGGCTGGCGCCTATACAGGCGCGTCGCCGACGCGCGCCGGCGCAAGGCGGCGAAACCGCCGTAGGAGCGGCGTGAGCCGCGACAGCCGAAGCGACGATCGACGCGCGGCATTCGAAGCCTGATGCTTCGGGAAGACTTTACCCGGCGCATCGCCGATGCGCGGCGGCGAAACCGCCCCCTGTAGGAGCGGCGTGAGCCGCGACAGCCGAGGCGACGATCGACGCGCGGCATCCGAAGCCTGGCATCCGCAAATTTCGGGGTAGGAGCGGCGCAAGCCGCGACCGCCCGAAGCGGCGATCGACGCGCGGCGTCCGAAGCCCGATGCTTCGGGAAGACTTTATGAGGTCGACACTCTGAGTCGTCCGATCTTCGGGACGGACGCTTACGTACGCTTCTTCGCTTAACTCAGCGCACGCCGTACAGCAGCAGCAGGCCGAGCAGGCCGGCCATCGCCACCGCGGCGAGCAGCAGCCAGGGCATGCGCCGCACCGAAGCCGGCAGCGCCGAAGGCGGCACCGGGCGTTCGTCGTTGGCCGCCGCTTCCTGCGCCAACTGCGCCTGCAAGGCTTCCGACGCACTGAGCTGGCGGGTCGGCGCTTCGATCACGAAACGATGCTGGCCGTCGAGCAGCAACTGGTCGCCGGGCTTGAGCAGCGCATGGCGGACCGGGTTGCCGTTGACCACGCTGCCGTCGACCGAACCGACGTCGCGCAGGACCACGCCGTCGGCATGCGCCTCCAGGCGCGCGTGACGGTCGGCGAAGGCGGGTTCGTTGATGCGGATATCGCAGTCGCCGGCGCGACCGATCACCCGCGGCTGGTCCAGGGTGTAGCAACGCCCGTGATGGATGCCGCCGACGCCGCGTACGACCATGCGCGAATCGGCCGGGATCTCGACCCCGAACGGCGGCGCCGGTTCCGGCTTGTCGTCGACCAGCAGCAGTTCGACGCCGTCGAGAAAGATCGCGTCGCCGGCGCGCAGCATGGCCATGCGCTTCACCGGCCGACCGTTGACGTGCAGGCCGCGCAGGCCTTCGCGCACCTGCAGCCAGATGCCGCGGCGGTCGACGCTGAGCTGGGCGATCGCCGCGCCGGCGTCCTCCACCAGCACGGCGCGGCCGGCGGCGTCGCGGCCGATCGCATGCACGCCGGCCCGCAAGGACAGGTCGGCATGTTCGCGGTTCGGGTATCGGAGTTTGAGTGCGCTCACGCTGCGGGAATCTAGCAGGTTGTCGCACGCCGCACACCCCGTCGCGCCGGCCTGCTTGGATGCGCCCGCCCCTGCCCGCACAATAAGCGGTTCCAGGGAGAACCCAGACCATGTCCAGCATCGATATCCGCCACCCCCATTCGCTGGCTCCGGCCAAGGCCCGCAAGGCCGTCGAGGAAGTCGCGAAGAAACTCGCCGAGCGCTTCGACGTCGAATACGACTGGGTCGGCGACACGCTCAACTTCGTCCGCAGCGGCGTCGACGGCAAGATCGACCTCAAGCCGAACCAGTTGCACGTGACCGCCCAACTCGGCTTCCTGCTCGGCGCGCTCAAGGGGCCGATCGAGTCGGAGATCCGCCGCGTGCTCGAGGAGCGGTTCAAGTAAGTACGGCGGGGATTCGGGATTCGGTAAAGCGGTTCGGTCCCGGCCCGAAGCGGCGCGCAGCCGGGCGGACGACGCGGTCAGTCCGGTTCGGGACAGGGCGCCGGGTGACCGGCGAACAGGCGCTCGGACACGCTGCGCTCGTCCAGTTCGATCTCGGCGATGAACTCGCGCACGTCGCCGAGTTCGCCGAAGGCGACGAAGCCCCGCTCGAGGAAGCCCTGCAGTTCCGACAGACCGGCCGCGCGCGCCGGGCCGCGCGAGAATTTCAACAGGGTGCGGATGCCCGGCATGCGCACCGCCCGGCCCAAGCCCAGGCCGACGCCGCCGATCAGGTCGATCTGGTGCGCACGCAGCCGCGGCAGGCCGCACTCGCGATACGCCTGCGCGTACAGCGCCCGGTCCAGCCGCTGCCGGCGCGGCGCCAGCCGGTGCAGGCACTGCGCCATGCGCAGGTCGAAGGCCTGGGTCAGCACGCCGAGCTCGATCGCATCGGCCACCGTGCCCAGCAGCGGCCCCGGCAACAGCTTCTGCATCATCGGCAGGACCCGGGCGATGTCGGCGTCGCGGCGGCTGAAGTCGCGGTCGTTGTAGACGTCGCTGAGGAAGAACTGCGCCGCCGGGCGCCGCCGCGGGTCGCGCAGGAAGCGGTCGAAGCTGGCCTCCAGCCGCCGCGCCTGCCAGCGCCGCAGTTCCGCCAGCCAGCGCAGGCGGTTGCGCGGCTCGCGCTCGGGATCGTGCAGCGCCTGATGCCGGGCCAGCAGGCAGCCCATGCGTCGGCTGGTATCGGTCGTCCTGGCCATCTGCCGCGGATCATCGCGGCCGGACGGCCGTCCCGCAAGCCGGCCGCGGCCGCCTACGACCATCGTCCGGGGCCCCTGGCGCGCCCGCCGTCCTGGGCTACACTCGACCGAATTCCGCCAGGGCCGTGCCGCCGATCACATGCTGTCACTCCACTCCGCCCGCCACCGGGCGAGCCGTAAAGCCGGCGCGAACGGCGGCGCCAAGCATGCGCCGGCCGGCCCCAAAATCGGCCTGGCGATCGCCGGCGGCGGCCCCATCGGCGGCATGTACGAGCTCGGCGCGCTGCGCGCCCTGGACGAGGCGATCGAAGGCCTCGACCTGACCCGGCTGGACTGTTACGTCGGCGTCAGCAGCGGCGCCTTCCTCGCCGCCGGCCTGGCCAACCGCATGGACACGGCCGAGATGTGCCGGATCTTCGTCACCGGCGACAGCGCCGACGTCGAATTCCGCCCCGAAACCTTCCTGCGCCCGGCCTTCCTCGAATACGTCAAGCGCGCGGCGAGCTTCCCGCGCCTGGCCGCGGAATGGTGGCGCGAACTGCTGTTCTCGCCGCTGGAGGCGCGCTGGTCGGACCTGATCACCCGGTTCGGCGGGCTGATCCCCAACGGCCTGTTCGACAACGCCGAGGTCGAGCGCTTCCTGCGCGAAGTCTTCACCCGCCGCGGCCGCAGCAACGATTTCCGCGAGCTCGGCGCCAAGCTGTACGTGGTCGCGGTCGACATCGACAGCGGCGACGCGGTGCGCTTCGGCGGCGACGGCTGGGACCAGGTGCCGATCTCGCAGGCCGTGCAGGCCAGCGCCGCCCTGCCCGGCCTGTATCCGCCGGTGGAGATCGGCGGCCGCCACTTCGTCGACGGCGCCCTGCGCCGCACCATGCATGCCTCGCTGGTGCTGGAACAGGGCATCGACCTGCTGATCGGGATCAATCCGCTGGTGCCGTTCAACCACGCCCAGGGCGCGCCGGTGGTCAGCGAAGACCGCAGCCTGGCCGCGGGCGGCCTGCCGGCGGTGTTGTCGCAGACCTTCCGCACCCTGCTGCAGTCGCGCATGCAGGTCGGGCTGGCGCGCTACGCCCAGCAGTACCCCGACATCGACCAACTGGTGTTCGAACCCAACGCCGAAGACCGCGAGCTGTTCTTCACCAACGCCTTCAGCTTCTCGGCCCGGCAGCGGATCTGCGAGATCGCCTACCGCAACACCCTGGCCGACCTGCGCCTGCGCGCCGACACCCTCGGCCCGCTGCTGGCCGCGCATGGGCTGCGCCTGCGCGAGGACGTGCTGGCCGACCGCGAACGCTCGATCCTCGACGGCATCGCCCCGCCCAAGCGCGACAGCGAAACCACCGCGCGCCTGCGTCGCGCGCTGGACGACGCCGAACGGTTGGTGGCCGGGCAGCAACAGCGCCGGCCGCGGCGCAGAGCGCCGCGCAAGCAGGCCGGCTGAGCGTCGGAACGAAGGCGGAAAACCGGCGGACGAGGACGCGCGCGCGGCGGTGAACGCCGTGATCGGGCCGCTTCGCGCCATAGACGGCGCCTGCGCGCGGAGACTCGTCGTCGGTGGCTCGGCCCCGGCGACGGGCTGGTGTGAATACTCTAGACAGCCGCTCCATCGTGACCTACAGCGCTCACCCTAATTACAGGACGTCCATGGCCGCCAAGTTCAAGAAGACCGCGAAGAAATCCACCGGCAAGAGCGGCGCCAAGCGCGGCGCGGACAAGCCGGGCGCGCAGGAGCAGGCCGAGCGCCTGTCCAAGACTCTCAGCGAGTCGGCGCAGCAGATCTGGCTGGCCGGCGTCGGCGCGTTCGGCCGCGCCCAGGCCGAGGGCACCAAGCTGTTCGAAGGCCTGGTCAAGGAAGGCCTGAACCTGGAGCAGACCGCGCGCAAGTTCACCGGCGGCCAGGCCGGCGCGCTGCGCGATGCGGTCGAGTCCAAGGTCGGCCAGGCGCGCGAGCGCGCATCCGACACCTGGGACCGCCTGGAGAAGGTGTTCGAGGACCGCGTCCAGCGCGCCCTGGTCAAGCTCGGCGTGCCGGGCCGCGACGACCTCAACGAACTCAGCGAGCGGGTCGAGAGCCTGACCCGCGAGCTGCGCCGCCAAGGCGGCGCGCCGGCCTCGCGCAAGGCGCCGGCCAAGGCCGCCGCCCAGCCGAAGCCGAAGAAGGCCGCCGCGGCCAAGAAGCCGCGCAAGTCGATCGCCAAGCCCAAGCCGCCGGTCGCACCGTAAATCCGCTCCATCCGCGTCGCGCGGCCCGCGCGATGCGACGCTTAAGCCCGCCAGTCCGCGCTTCCGTATGCTCCCCTCCCCTTACGGTTTCGGACTGGCGGGCTTTCTTATGCCCGACGCCGCCCTCTGAGGCCTTCACTAACCGCGGCTGCGCGCGTTGGGCGAAGGACGAGGCACACAAGACGCAGTGATTTCGCTAACTACATCGCAGTTTTTCGGACTGTGCTTCGTGGCAAACCCGTTATCCTCAGCGACTTTTATGGGCCCATCGTTGCATGTCGAGTTTTTCCCTGTGGGCCGCTGTCGCCGTCGCCCTGACGGTCGGGCTGGCGTCCACCGCTTATCTTTGGACCCATCGCCGGCAACGCACTGAAGTCGCGACCGGCGTCGCCGTGCTGGCCAAGATGCGCTGGCGCGAATTCGCGCGCCTGATCGTCGATGCGCTGCGCGAGCGCGGCTTCGAAGCCGAATCGGTCGAAGAATCCCTGGCCCGCGGCACCCAGGCCGAACTGCGCCTGCTGCGCGCGGGCAAGCCCTGGCTGCTGGCGTGCAAGCTGGGCGATGCCGACTACCGGGTCGCCGCCGCGACCGTGGCCGAGCTGGCCGACGCGGTGCGCTTCAACGGCGCCGCCGGCGGCATGCTGGTCACCACCGGCCGTTTCGACGCCAATTCCGAACGCGTCGCCAACGGGCTGGACCTCTACAGCGGCGCGACCTTGTGGGAACTGGTCGAACCGGTGCTGCCGGCCTCGACCCGGCACGAGGTCATCGCCGCCGCGCAGAAGCGCAGCATCCGCACCATTGCCATCGCCTGGGGCGGCGCGATCGCGCTGGGCCTGATCGCCGGTTTCGTGATGCCGCACCTGATGCCTGGCGAGGAGCCGCCGGCAGCGAGCGCCCCGGTCGAAACCGCAGCGCCGCCGGCGGAAGACGCCGCGCCGCCGATCGATTCGCCGACCGCCGCGGAACCGGCCCGTCCGGCACCGGCCACCGCGACGCCGGCGCCCGCACCGGCCGTCGATGCGCAAACGGCGCCGGCCGTCGCCCAACCGGCGCCGCGCGCACCAACTCCGGACACGACGACGCCCAATCACTCCAGCGGCAACGCCTCGGCCGACCGCGCCCAGGTCATCCGCAGCATCGGCACGCTGGATGGCGTCGAACGCGCATTGTGGTCGACGCCGTCGAACCTGCTGATCTATCGCCTGACCGACGCCACCCAGCAGGACATCGACCGGATCTGCACCGTGCTGGTGGCCTATCCCGAACTGCGCGCGTCGCGCGTGCAGCTGCAGCCGCCGCCGGGCAGCGCCTCGCGGGTGCGGTTCTTCCAATGCCGGGCGTATTGAGCTGAAGCTACGGCCGGCGCCGACGCCGGCCGGCGGCTTTTGCGGGAGCGGCGCAAGCCGCGCCAACCGCAGCCTCGTTCCACACGAACTCTGCGAAGCCCGGATCAAGGTGCCAGCCTGCGCACTCGGCGCCATGCATCCGGTCGGCGGACAGCTCCGCTCGCCCACACCGCTGCGGCGGTCGCGGCTCACGCCGCTCCTACAAGGGCTGGCGCGCGGCGGCTGTACGCTTTGTAGGAGCGGCGTCAGCCGCGACCAACCGAAGCTTTGCCCGGCGCGAGCGCTCCGAAGCCAGGACCAAGGGGCTGCCTTGCCCGGCAGGCACCGAGCGCCCGGTCTGCGCGCAACTCCGCTCACGTACACCGCAGCGGCGGTCGCGGCTCACGCCGCTCCTACGAGGGGGCGCGGCGGTGACGGCGCGGCGACGTACGGCGACACTTGCGCATGACCGGCATCGGGCGGCCTGGGCCGGCCGATGCCGGTCATGCGCTGAACATGCCCTATAACTGCACTCCGCTTGCCGGCCGGCCGCCTACCGGTTGGCCGCTTAACATCGCGGCGGTTACCAATGCACGCCGCGCATCAATGCGGCGAAGGCGATCTGCTCGTTGCTGGCGTGTTCGTCTTTGAGCCCCTTGCGGTCGCCCTTGGCGGCGGCCGAATCGGGGAACAGTTCGAACGCGGTGCTCATGACCACCTCGTAGGCCTTCGGCGCCAGGGCATTGACCACGCTGGCGAAGATGCCCAGGCGGGTGGCGATGCGGCTGGGCTTCTCGATGATGCCCTTGACCACCAGATCGGCGGCCTCGTCCGGGGTCAGGGTCGGCACGCTGTCGTACATCTTGGTCGGCGCGATCATCGGCGTCTTCACCAGCGGCATGTTGATGGTGGTGAAGCTGATGCCCTTGCCCGACAGTTCGCCCTGGGCGCAGCGGCTGAAGGCATCCAGCGCCGCCTTGGAGGCCACGTAGGCCGAGAACCGCGGCGAATTGGCCAGCACGCCGATCGAACTGATGTTGATGATGTGGCCCTTGCGGCGCTCGGTCATCTTCGGCATGAAGCCCATGATCAGGCGCAGGCTGCCGAAGTAGTTGAGCTGCATGGTGCGCTCGAAATCGTGGAAGCGGTCGTAGCTCAGTTCGATCGAGCGGCGGATCGAGCGGCCGGCGTTGTTGACCAGGATGTCGACGTGGCCGTGCTCGTCGAGGATGGTCTTGACCAGGCGGTCGCAGTCGGCCATGTCGGCCAGGTCGGCGGTGTAGGCGAACACCTTGCCGCCGGCGGCCTTCATCGCGTCGCGGGCCTTGAACAGTTCCTCCTCGCCGCGGGCGACGATGATCGTGATCGCACCGGCCGCGGCGACTTTCTCCGCGCTCGCCAGGCCGATGCCGGAAGAACCGCCGGTGATGACCACGACCTTGTTGCGCACCTTGCCCTTGAGGCTGCGGTCGACGAACAGGTCCGGGTCGAGGTGACGCTCCCAGTAGTCCCACAGGCGCCAGGCGTAGTCGTCCAGGCGCGGCACCTTGATCCCGCTGCCGCGCAGCGCGCGCTCGGTCTCGCGGTTGTCGAAACGGGTCGGATAGGTGATGAACTTCAAGGTTTCCTTGGGAATCTTGAAGTCGCGCAACAGCATGCCGACGAAGCGCTTGACCGGCGGCAGGTTGCCGACCGCGCCGCGGATGCCGCTGGGCACGAAGGCGAACATGCGCGCGTCGATGCGCATGGTCATCTCCGGGGTGTGGCCGGCGCGGGCGAACACGTTGAGCACTTCGCCGACGCGCTGCGGCTCCGGATCGGTCAGGTGGAAGCAGTGGCCGTCGAGCTTGGGCTTGTGCGCGATATGGTCCATCGCGTCGACCACGTAGTCGACCGGGATGATGTTGATCCGCCCGCCCTCGACGCCGAGCATCGGCATCCACGGCGGCAGCATCTCGCGCAGCTTCTTGAGGAAGGTGAAGAAGTAGTACGGCCCGTCGATCTTGTCCATCTCGCCGGTCTGCGAGTGGCCGACCACCATGCCCGGGCGGTAGATGCGCCACTTGATCCGCTTCTCGGCGCGCACCAATCCTTCGGAATCGTGCTTGGTGCGCAGGTAGGGGTCGTCCAGGCCTTCGGCTTCGTCGAACATGTCCTCGCGGAACACGCCCGGATACAGCCCCGCGGCGGCGATCGAGCTGGTGTGGTGGAAGCAGCCGACGTTGAGCGCGGCAGCCAGGTCCAGCGCATGCTGCGTGCCGTCGATGTTGGCCTCGCGCTGCGCGGCGACGCTGGCGGTCAGGTCGTAGATCGCGGCGAGGTGGAAGAAATGCTTGATCTTGCCGTTGAGCGCGCGGATCTGCGCTGCGCTGAGGCCGCACTTGGCCTGGCTCATGTCGCCTGCGACCGGGATCACACGCTTGAGGTCCCAGCCCATCTTCTTGGCGATGGCGTCGAACTTCTTCTGCGAATCCTTGCGCACCAGCACGTGGATCGTGCCCTTGCGTTTCAGCAGGTTGCTGACGAGGAAGCGACCGATGAAGCCCGTCGCGCCGGTGACGAAATAGCTCATACCCCTCTCCTGGATGGCCGATCGGCCGCCACATCCGGCGGCGTCCCGCTACGGTGCCAGAGCCCGGGCGCGGTAACAATTCTTTTCCGTATTGACCGCCCCGGGGGCGCATGCTGTGATGCCCCTTCGCCCTGGTGCCCAGGAGAGGCCCGCCGTGTCCGATATCCAAGCCGCATTCGAACAAGCCGCCAAAGACGTGCAGTCGCTGCCCGAACGCCCCGACAACGACACCCTGCTGCGGTTGTACGCGCTGTACAAGCAGGGCGCCGACGGCGACGTCAGCGGCCCCAAGCCCGGTTTCTTCGACTTCGTCGGCACGGCCAAGTACGAGGCCTGGGAAAAACTCAAGGGCACCGCTCAGGCCGACGCGATGAAGAAGTACGTCGACCTGGTCAAGAAGCTGCGCGGCTGACGCCGCGCCGCCCGCCCCACGCCCCTGGCCGCCCGATGGCGAAACAGACCCGCCAGCGCATCCTCGACAGCGCGTTGACCATGTTCAACGCGCAGGGCGAGCCGAACGTCACCACCAACCACATCGCCGACGAGCTGGAGATCAGCCCGGGCAATCTGTACTACCACTTCCGCAACAAGGACGACATCATCGAGCAGCTGTTCGCGCGCTTCGAGGAGCGCATGGACGCCGCGCTCGCCGCGCCGCAGGGGCGACTGCCCGGGCTGGAGGACATCTGGCTGCAGCTGCACCTGGTGTTCGAGTGCATCTGGGACTATCGCTTCCTGTACCGCGACCTGGTCGAGATCCTCAGCCGCAACCGTCGCCTGCGCCTGCGCTTCGCCCGCATCCTCAAGCGCGCCGACGAACAGGCGCACCTGGTCATGCGCGGGCTGTCGCAGGCCGGAGTGATGCGCGCGTCCGGCGACGAGCTGGCCGCGACCGCGACCAACGTGCTGGTGATCGCGACCTTCTGGCTCAACTACGCTTCCGCGCGCGGCGACAAGGACGAGCATGCCGCGATCCGCGACGGCATCGTCCAGGTCATGATGCTGCTGGCGCCGTTCCTGCGCGACGCCGAGCGCCTGCACCTGAACACGCTGATCCGCGCCTACCTGGACTGACGCCGCGCTGCGCGCCGCGGCGTCCGGCCGACGCCGGGCGCCTCATTCGACGTGGCAGTCGGCGCGCCGCACTTCTTCGACGAAATGGCGCATCTTGTCGCCGTCCTTCAGGCCCGGCGCGCTCTCGATGCCGCTGGACACGTCCACGCCCCAGGGCAGGGTCGCCAGGATCGCTTCATACACGTTGTCCGGGGTGATGCCGCCGGCGAGCACGAAGGGTTTCTGCACTCCGACCGGAATCCGCTTCCAGTCGAAGGTCTTGCCGCTGCCGCCGCTGCCGCCGGCGGCGTGGCTGTCGAACAGGAAACCGGCCGCGCCGGGGAAGCGCGAATGCAGCGCCGCCGGATGCTGGTCGGCCAGTTCGCCGCCCATCGGAATGGCCTTCAGGTAGGGCACGCCGAAGCCGCGGCAGAAGGCGTCGTCCTCGTTGCCGTGGAACTGCAGCAGGCTCGGCCGGACTTGGCGCACGACTTCGCGCACCTCGTCGACCGGGTTGTCCATGAACAGGGCCACGGCGTCGACCAGCGGCGCCAGCGCCTGGCGCATCGCCCGCGCCTCCTCGGCCGCGACCCGGCGCGGACTGCCGGCGGCGAACACGAAGCCGATCGCGTCGGCGCCGAGCTCGCAGGCCAGGCGGACGTCGCCGGGGCGGGTGAAACCACAGAACTTGACGCGGGTACGGAACAGGGTGCGGGGCTGGCTCAAAGGGTGACCTCGGCGGGCAACTGGCAATCGGCGGGATAGCGCGGTCCGACGAACAGCAGGCCGGACGACGGCGCGGTCGGCCCGGCGACGGTCCGGTCGCGGCCGGCGAGCAGCTCGCCGATCCAGGCTTCCGGCTGCTCCCCGCGGCCGACCGGCAACAAGCTTCCGACAATGTTGCGCACCATATGGTGAAGAAAGGCGTTCGCCTGGACTTCGACCTCCACCACATCGCCGTCGCGCCGCACCGCGATGTACTGCAGGTCGCGCCGCGCATGCGGGGCCTGGCAGTGCACGGTGCGGAACGCGGAGAAGTCGTTTTCCCCCAGCAGGGCCTGAGCCGCCCGGTGCATGGCGTCGGCGTCCAACGGGCGCCGCTCCCAGGTCAGGTACTGGCGCTGCAGCGCCGGCCGTACCGGCCGGTTGAGGATCCGGTAGCGATAGCGGCGCGCCCGCGCCGAGAAGCGGGCGTGGAAGTCCGCGGCCACCGGCAGGCACCAGCGCACGCAAACCGAGGGCGGCAGGCGCGAGGTCGTGCCCAGCACCCACCCGCGCGGGTCGCGCTCGACCGGGCTGTCGAAATGCACCACCTGGCAGGACGCATGCACGCCGGCATCGGTACGGCCGGCGCAGACCACCTCGATCCGGGCGCCGGCGACGAAGGACAGCGCTTCTTCCAGGGTGGACTGGACCGTGGCCTCGCCGCGCCGGTCAGGCTCGCCCGGACGCACCAGGCGCTGCCAACCGGAAAACTCGCTGCCGTCGTACTCCACGCCCAGGGCGTAACGCCGCAGCGGCGCGGCTGCGGATTCCGGGGTTGGATTGTGTTCTACCGCCATTGCTCTCCGCCCTGCCCGCGCGGGCCGTCGGTTGTCCGGACTCGGAGGGTCCGGCTCAGCCCGAGGAAGCCTCGAGCTCGCGCAGCATCCGCGCTGCCTGCTGGCGCGCGGCGTGGTCGCCGTTGATCAAGACCTCGCCGAGCAGTTGCCGGGCGCTGCCCTCGTCGCCGAGGTCGAGGTAAGCGCGGGCCAGCTCGATGCGTTCCTGGCCCGGCGCGACCGCGGCTTCGGCCGGCACTGCGGCGGGCGCGTCCTGCTGAATCGGACCGGTCGCCGCCGGCGCCGGCGTGTCCGCCGCCGATGCGGGTCGTTCGAGCTTGGGCTCGCTGCGCGGCAGAGGCGCGGCGCTGCGTGCGCTGCCGGCTTCGGCGGCGTGCCAGGTCGGCACCCGCTGCTGCGGAGCCGATTGCGGCTCCTGGCGCGGCGAGGTCCAGAACGGCGCCGTGGCCTGGCCCGGATCGGCCGCGACCGGGGTCTGCGCCGGGATCGGGTCGGCGCGATGGTCGCCGCGCCGTTCGGCCGGGACCTCGCCGAGCAATTGCGCGACCGGGTCGACCAGTTCCGTTTCGGCGGCCGGCTCGGGCCGGCGGCGCAGCGCGTCGCCGGCCGCGGCCTGGGTCGCCGCTGCCGCGGCGGCGGCCGACGAGGGGCGCGAAGAGGCCGGGGCGTCGGCCGGCGGCGCGCGGAAGCTCGGGCGCTTGGGTTCGCGCCGGCTCAGCACCCAGCCGCCGATCAGCAGGGCCAGCACGCCCAGGCCGCCGAACAGCCACGGCAACGGCGAGCCGCCGTCGCTGCGCGCCTGTTGTTCGGCCAAACGCTGCTGGGTCGAGGCCAGCTCGCTGTCCTTCAGCGCGATCAGCTTCTGTTGATCCTTCTGCAATTTCTCCAGCTCGGCGACCCGGCTCTTGAGTTCGGCCAGCTCGGCCTCGCGCGCGGCGAGGGTTTCGTTGGCCTGCTGGATCTCCTGACGCATCATGTTGCCCTCGCCTCCGGCGCTGAGGCCGGATTGTGTTCCGGCCTGGGTCGCGCGGCTGGCGCCCGGCGGCACGATTTCCAGGCGCGCATCGCCGCCGCGCGCCGCGTTCTGCGCCGCCGGCGCGACCGGCGCCTTGACGACGGCGGCGTCGGCTTCCAGGCCGATCGGCTGCGGCACCGGCTGGCGCGCCTGGCGCCACTGCTGGACCTGGGCCCGCACCAGTTCGCTGGCTTCGCGCGGGTCGATCGCGGCCACGCCGTCGGCCGGCAGGCGCAGCACGGCGCCCTGGCGCAAGCGGTTGATGTTGCCGCCGATGAAGGCTTCGGGGTTGGCGCGCAGCAGCGCGATCATGGTCTGGTCGAGGCTATGGCCGCCGGCCAGGTCGGCGGCGATGCCCGACAAGGTCTGACCGCGCGCGACCGTCACACCGCCCTCGGCATCGACCGCAGGCGCGGGCGGACGCGCTACCGGGCGCTCGATGGTGCCGGCGTTGGCGCGTGCCGGGGCCGGCATGGGCGCCGGTTCGGGCTGCATCGCGATCGGCTCCGGCGCGGCCGGCAGCGGGCTCGGCGGTGCGGCGCCGATCAGGTTCGGGTCCTGCGCGCCGAGCTGGTTCTCGACCGCCAGCGGGTCGGTCTGCTGCGGCTGGGCGCCGAACGGCAGCGGCGCATCCAGCGGACGTTCGATGGTGTTGGACGCGGCCCCGGTCGGGGCCTGGATCGGCGGCTGCATCGGCGCCGCGGCGGTGCGCGGGGTGTCGATCAGCGCGGAGTACTCGCGGGTCAGGCGGCCCTGGCCCCAGTCGACTTCGATCAGGAAGGTCAGCAGCGGCTGGGTCACCGGCTGGCTGCTGGTGACCCGGATCACCGGCTTGCCGGCGGCGTCCAGGGCCAGGGTGAAACGCAGGTCGGTGACGATGCCCTGCGGCGGCTGCAGGCCGATGCGCTGGAAGGTCTCCGGCGACGCCAGGCCGGCGCGCAGCTGGGCCAGTTCCTCGCGGTCGCTGGAGATCACCGGGATTTCCGCCAACAGCGGCTGGCCCGCGCGCGACTTGACTTCGATCTGCCCCAGGCCCAGCGCGCAGGCGGCGCCGCTGGCCAGGGCCAGGGACAAAGCCAGTGCGGTGCGTGCAAAACCTGAGGTCACGGACGATCCCAATCTCGATGTCAGGCGGCGACTCTAGCGGTCGATGGGCTGAATGCGCAACGCGTTGTTAAGTTTGCGCTATCGCGGCAAGGATGCAAGCGGCACCGTCGCGGTTTGGAAAGCGTTGCCTGCGGCGAAGCGCCCTCGCATCCGCCCCGCTCCTGCGTCTCCTTCCAAGCCCTGCCCTTCGACAAGGCGAACGGCAGGAGCGAAGCGCTGTGACCGCGCCGGCGCGCGGGCGGCCACGCAAAAAAATCGGGCCCCGCGGGGCCCGATCGATCGCGGCGTCCGGCGCCGCACCAGCGGCGCCGGACAGGGCCGGCTCAGCGCTCGTTCCAGACCAGTTCCGCCAGTTGCACGGCATTGGTCGCCGCGCCCTTGCGGATGTTGTCGGCGACCACCCACAGCGACAGCCCGCGCGGATGCGAGATGTCGTCGCGGATGCGGCCGACGTAGACCGGGTCGTTGCCGGAGGCGTGGGTGACCGGGGTCGGATAACCGCCGCCCTTGGCCTCGTCCACCACTTCCAGGCCCGGCGACCGTTCCAGCAAGGCGCGCGCGTCGGCGGCGCTGAGCTTGTCGCGGGTCTCGATGTGCACGGCCTCGGAGTGGCCGTAGAACACCGGCACCCGGACCACGGTCGCGTTGACCCCGATGCTGTCGTCGCCGAGGATCTTGCGGGTCTCCCAGACCAGCTTCATTTCCTCGGTGGTGTAGCCGTTGTCGGTGAAATCGCCGCCGTGCGGGATCACGTTGAAGGCGATCTGCACCGGGTAGATCTCCGGCTTGGCTTCCTGGAAGTTCAGCAGCGCGGCCGTCTGCCGGCCCAGCTCTTCCATCGCCCGCTTGCCGGTGCCCGACACCGACTGGTAGGTGGCGACGTTGATGCGTTCGATCTTGGCCTTGCGGTGGATCGGCGCCAGCGCGACCAGCATCTGCATGGTCGAGCAGTTGGGGTTGGCGATGATCCCCAGCGGGCGGTTCTTCGCCGCTTCCGGGTTGACCTCGCTGACCACCAGCGGCACGTCGTCCTGGTAGCGGAAGGCCGAGGAGTTGTCGATCACCACCGCGCCGGCGGCGGCGAACTTGGGCGCGTACTCCTTGGACACCGAGCCGCCGGCCGAGAACAGCGCGATGTCGACCCCGGCGGGATCGAACTTGGCCAGGTCCTGAACCACGATGGTTTTGCCGCCGAACTCGATTTTCTCTCCCGCCGAGCGTTCGCTCGCCAACACATGCAGCTGACCGATCGGGAATTTGCGTTCGGCCAACACCTTGAGCATGGTTTCACCGACCGCGCCGGTAGCACCGACGACGGCGACATTGCAGGACGTCTTGGCGTTCATCTGTTCTCAGTTACCTGACTAGTGGGGACCGCCGGACCCATTTCCGGCGGGTGTTGCTTTTTGATGCGGGGATTGGAGATTCGGGATTCGGGATTCGCAAAAGCACCCGATCGCGCCGCTCTAATCCCTAATCCCTAATCCCGGCCTTGACCACCGACGGCGGACGACCGGCATTCGGCCCGCGGCCCAGCGCGGCGATCAGGTTGTCGACCGCCAGCGCGACCATCGCACGGCGCGTGGCCAGGCTGCCGCTGGCGACGTGCGGGGTCAGCACCACCCGGCGCTGCTGCAGCAGGCGCGGGTTGAGCGCGGGCTCGCCCTCGAACACGTCCAGGCCGGCGCCGGCCAGGCGGCCCTGCTCCAGCGCGTCGCACAGCGCGTCCTCGTCGACGATGCCGCCGCGCGCGATATTGGTCAGGGTCGCGTGCGGGCGCAGCTTGGCCAACGCCGCGGCATCGATCAGACGATGCGACTGCGGCGAATACGGCAGCACCAGGATCAGATGATCGGCGCGCGCCAGCAGTTCGTCGAAGCCGACGTACTCGGCGGCGTGCTCGCGTTCGACCTGCGGATCGAGCCGGCTGCGGTTGTGGTACAGCACGCGCATGCCGAAACCGCCGGCGCGGCGGGCGATGGCGCGGCCGATCCGGCCCATGCCGAGAATGCCGAGGGTGGCGCCGTGCACGTCGCCGCCGAGCAGCACGTCGAAGCTCCACTGCCGCCACTGGCCCTCGCGCAGCCAGCGCTCGGCCTCGCCGATCCGGCGCGCGGTCGCCATCATCAGGGCGAAGCCGAAGTCGGCGGTGGTCTCGGTCAGCACGTCGGGGGTGTTGGTGACCAGGATGCCGGCCGCGCTCAGCGCCGGCAGGTCGAGGTTGTTGTAGCCGACGCCGACATTGGCGATCGCGCGCAGGCGCGGCGCTGCGGCGATCTCGGCCGCGCCGATCGGGTCGTTGAGAGTGACCAGGGCGCCGTCGGCCGCGGCCAGGGCCGCCGCCATCGCCGCCGGCGCGTGCCGGGTCACCTCCGGCGTGGCGGTCACCTCGAAATGCTCGCCCAGCCGCGCGACGATGTCGTCGAACAGCGGTTGCGAGACCCACACGCGCGGACGCTCAGTCATCGCCGTGCGCGTCGCCGAAGCCGGGCGCGGCGGGAATGCGCGGAGCGACCTCGCCGACGTCGCCGCATTGGGCGCGGTGGCGCAGCGCTTGGTCCATCAGCACCAGGGCGACCATCGCCTCGCAGATCGGCGCGGCGCGCATCGCCACGCAGGGGTCGTGGCGGCCGGTGGTGACCACCTCGATTTCGTTGCCGTGCACGTCGACGCTGTGCCCGGGCAGGCGCAGGCTCGAGGTCGGCTTGAACGCGGTCGAACAACGCAGCTGCTGGCCGGTGCTGATGCCGCCGAGGATGCCGCCGGCGTGATTGCTGGCGAAGCCGGCGCGCGAGATCTCGTCGCGGTGCTCGGTGCCCTTCTGCGCGACCGCGGCGAAGCCGTCGCCGATCTCCACGCCCTTGACCGCGTTGATGCTCATCAGCGCCGCGGCCAGCTCGCCGTCGAGCTTGCCGTAGATCGGCTCGCCCCAGCCCGGCGGCACGCCGTCGGCGATCACGTCGACGCGGCCGCCGACCGAGTCGCCGGACTTGCGCAGCGCGTCCATGTAGCCTTCCAGCTCGGCGACCTGACCGGCATCGGGCCAGAAGAAGGGGTTGTCCTCGACCGCGGACAGGTCGTAGCCGCGCGGAACGATCTCGCCGATCTGGGTCATGAAGCCCTGCACGCGCACGCCGTAGCGCTGCGCCAGCCACTTCTTGGCGATCACCCCGGCGGCGACGCGCATGGTGGTCTCGCGCGCCGAGGAGCGGCCGCCGCCGCGCGGGTCGCGCAGGCCGTACTTCTGCCAATAGCTGTAATCGGCATGGCCGGGGCGGAACTGTTCGGCGATCGAACCGTAGTCCTTGCTGCGCGCGTCGGTGTTGCGGATCAGCAGCGCGATCGGGGTGCCGGTGGTCAGCCCCTGATAGACGCCGCTGAGGATTTCGATCTCGTCGGCCTCGCGCCGCTGCGAGGTGTGGCGCGAACGGCCGGTCGCGCGGCGGTCGAGGTCGTGGCGGAACTCTTCCGGCGCGATCGCCAGCCCGGGCGGGCAGCCGTCGATCACGCAGCCGATGGCCGGGCCGTGGCTTTCGCCGAAGGTGGTCACGGTGAAGAGCTTGCCGAAGCTGTTGCTGGACACAACCGGGATCCTGGTGCGAGCCGGCAGGCGCCGGCATGGGCGGAAACGATGATGGAGGCCGCGCGTGTGCTGGAGATGAAGCCGGCGCCGCACGCGAAGGCAGGGCCTGGAAAGGCGAGCCCCGATGGTATGACGCCGGGTTTGCGCACGGAAATGACCGATTGCGCGTTCGTCATCACCCATCGATCCGGCCGGCGTCCTTCGCGTCCGCTCGGGACCGCGCATTGCGCAGGCGAGGCGGGACGCGGAGCCGACCGGCTCAACCTTAGCCGAGCGTCGCGGTTTCCGCTGTAACCAAGCCTGCCGTTCGCGGTCGAAGGGCGCTCGGGCCATGGCCGGCCTGGTTCGGACCGGCTCCCGTTCGGCCGGCGCCGGAGAGACGTGGGCAGGCACGACGCGAGCGCAAACGCCACCGGACGCGGCGAAGCCGCTGCGGATTCCGGCCGGTCTGCGCCGGGCGTTGCACTGAAGGGGTCAGCGCTCGCGCGGCGTCGCGGCGGCGGCTTGAGGCCGCCCCGCTACCGACCGCCGACGCGCACGATTCAGCCGCGCGCGTCGGCGAGGCGTTTGATCCGCTCGTGGTGTTCGACCAGGTCGTGGCGCTCGGCCACGAAGATGCCCATCTGGCCGACCTTGAATTCGACCCAGGCCAGCGGCAGTTCGGGCAGCAGTTCGACCAGGGCGCGCTCGGCTTCGCCGACTTCGCAGATCAGCAGGCCGTGTTCGCTGAGGTGATCGGGGGCGTCGCGCAGGATCTTGAGCGCGAGGTCCAGGCCGTCGTCGCCGGCGCGCAGGCCCAGTTCGGGCTCGTAGGAATATTCCTGCGGCAGCGCGTCGGTTTCGTCGTTGGTGACGTAGGGCGGATTGGTCACGATCAGGTCGAAGACCTCGCCCTGCAGGCCCTTGAACAGGTCGGACTTGCGCAGTTCGACGTTGTCGGCGTGCAGGCGCTGGCGGTTCTCGGCCGCCAGCGACAGCGCGTCGTCGTTGATGTCGGCGCCGATCACCTGCCAGTCCGGGTGGTAGTGCGCGGTGGCGATGGCGATGCAGCCAGACCCCGTGCACAGGTCCAGCGCGCGGTTCACCTCGCGGCCGCCGAGCCAGGGCTCGAAACCGGCCTCGATCAGTTCGGCGATCGGCGAACGCGGCACCAGGGCGCGGCGATCGCTCTTGAAGCTCAGGCCGGCGAACCAGGCCTCGCCGGTCAGGTAAGCGGCCGGGATGCGCTCGGCGACGCGGCGCTCGAACAGCGCCAGCACGGCGTCCTTCTCTTCCGTGGTGACCCGGCCCTGGCCGTACACCGGGCCCAGGTCGTGCGGCAGATGCAGGGCGTGCAGGACCAGTTGGGTCGCTTCGTCCAGGGCATTGTCGTAGCTGTGGCCGAAGGTCAGCCCGGCCGCGTTGAAGCGGCTGGCGCCGTAACGGATCAGGTCGACGAGGGTCAGCTGTTCGAAGGAGACGGAAGCGGGCACGGCAGGTCCAGGGCGAAGCAAGACGCCCAGTATAGCCGCCGGCCCGGGGATTGGCAGGAGCCGCCCCGGGCGCAGCGCCTGTATCGAGCGTCCGGCCAGCCCTCCTCTGTGAAAAAGGGAGAACGGCAAAGGAGGCCCCGCAACACAGCGGTTGCGGCCGGCAGGGGCAGGGCCGATACCGCGCCGCCGGAGAACCCCGCGCCCCGGCGAGCGAACCCGGCCCCGCCTTCGCCGGTATCATGGCCCGGCTCTATCATCGGACCTGCCATGTTCAATCGCACCACCGCCATCGTCCTGCTGGTCGCCGTGCTCGCCGGCGCCGCCGGCCTGTGGGTGTCGAGCCGCTACTTCGGCTCCGTCTCCGGGCCCAAGCTGCCGCAGACCACCGCCGTGCGCCTGTTCGATCCGCCGCGCACCCTGCCCGCGTTCTCGCTGCGCCAGTCCGACGGCACCCAGCTGATTCCGGGCGAACTCAAGGGCCACTGGACCCTGGTGTTCCTCGGCTTCACCCACTGCCCCGACGTCTGTCCGACCACGCTGGCGCAGATGTCGGTGGCGCAAAAGCGCTGGGAGTCGCTGCCCGAAGCGAGCCGCCCACGGGTGCTGTTCGTGTCGGTCGACCCCGAGCGCGACACGCCCGACCGGATCGGCGAATACGCGCACGGCTTCCACAAGGACACCCTGGCCGCGACCGCCGACGTGCCGGCGCTGGAGGCTTTCACCAAGTCGCTGGCGATGGTGTTCGCCAAGGTGCCGGCGCCCGCCGGCGCGCCCGCCGACCAGTACACGATGGACCACAGCGCGACCCTGGCCGTGCTCGATGCGCAAGGCCGCATGGCCGGCCTAGTCCGGCCGCCGTTCGATCCGAACGCGATCGCCGCCGACATGGTCGCCCTGTCGGAGGCCGCGCCGTGAGCCTGGTCACCACCCTCACCTACGTCCTGCCGCACCGCTTCCTGTCCACATTGGCGCGGGTACTGGCCTACTCGAAAAACCCGCTGGTCAGCCGCTGGCTGATCGACACGGTCACCGAAAAGTTCGGCGTCGACCTGAACGAGGCCGCGCAGCCCGATCCGCGCGCCTATCCGACCTTCAACGCCTTCTTCACCCGCGCGCTCAAGCCCGGCGCGCGGGTCGCCGATCCCAATCCGCGCAGCCTGCTGATGCCGGCCGACGGCCGCATCAGCCAATGCGGACCGATCCGCGACGGGGTGATCTTCCAGGCCAAGGGCCAGTCCTTCACCGCCGCCGAACTGCTCGGCGGCGACGAGGCCGCGGCGGCGCCGTTCCGCGACGGCGCGTTCGCGACCGTGTACCTGTCGCCGAAGGACTACCACCGCGTGCACATGCCCTGGACCGGCACCTTGCGCGAAACCGTGCATGTGCCGGGGCGCTTGTTCAGCGTCGGCCCGGACGCGGTGCGCAACGTGCCGCGCTTGTTCGCGCGCAACGAGCGCCTGGTCTGCCACTTCGACACCGACTTCGGGCCGATGGTCCAGGTGATGGTCGGCGCGCTGCTGGTCTCGGGCGTGGAAACGGTCTGGGGCGGGGTCGAGATTCCGCACTACGCCGACCGGGTCACGCGCAAGGACTATCGCGGCCGCGGCATCACGCTGAAACGCTTCGCGGAAATGGCGCGCTTCAATTACGGCTCGACCGTGATCGTGCTGCTGCCGCCGGGCGTGGCCGAACTCGACCCCGGCCTCAGCGCCGAAACCCCGGTGCGCCTGGGCCAGGCGCTGGCGCGCCGCAACGCCTGAGCCGCGCCGCCTACATCGCCGCACGCCGGCGGGAGCGGTCCGCTCCGCTCCCGCCGCCTCGAATCCACTGACGACGCTCCCATGGAGGGGACCCATGTTCGACCACCTGCGCCCGCGCGGCATCGCCGTCGCCGCCCTCGCCCTGAGCCTCGCCGCCTGCGGCGCCAAGAGCGAAACCGAGCAATTGGCCGAACTGCGCGACGGCCTGGCCTATACCCAGTACCGGCGCGTTTCCGAATCCGGCCTGCCGGCCGCGCTCGACGCTTATCGGCTGGGCGCGCAATGGAGCGGCAAGGCCGGCGTGACGGCGCCGGAGCTGCCGCCGCTCGGCGCCGCCGATTTCTGCGTCGCCCATCTGCTGCTCGCCTACGCCGCGCTCGGCGCCGACAAGAGCACCCTGGCGGTGGCCGAAACCGACATCGTCGAGGCGCAGGACTGCGCGCCCTTCGACGACCTCGCCGCCGCCTCGCTGCGCTCGGTCGCGTTCCATCGGCTGGAATGGCCGCAGCTGGCCCAGGCCGAGAGCGACCGCGTCTGGGCCGCGCCGCGCGCGGCCGGCGCGGAAAAGACGCCGGCCGGGCAGATGCTCGCCCTGCACCTGGGCCTGGGCTATCTGGCGGTCAGCGAAAAGCGCTGGGACCGCGCCCAGATCCATGCCGATGCGCTCGGCCAGCAGTTGCGCGCGCCGTGGCTGGGCAAGATCGCCGCCGCCGGCGTGGCGGTGCAGGAAGGCCGCGTCGGCGAGGCGCTGGTCGAACTCAAGCGGCTGAGCCAAGACTCCAGCGTCCCGGTCGGCGTACGCAAGGAACTCGCTGCCCTGATCGCCCAGGCCGAAGCCAAGGGCGGCGACGTCGACTCCTTCGCCTTCATGCCGCGGTTGATCGCCACCCTGACCTGGGACGCGGCCAAGCAGCACGGCCCCGCCGCCGTGCGCGCCGCCGCGGGCCTGGCCGACGAGCAGACGCTTCGGCCGATGGGGGAATCGTTGCAAAAAGGCGTCGGCCAGGCCGGCGACGCCGCCGGTCACTGGTGGAACCAGGCACGCGAGGCGCTGGCGCCGTCGGCCGATGCGCCCGCCGACCGGGCCGCTCCGGCGCCGGCGGGTTGAAGCCCACTCCGGTTCGCCTGCTCCGACCGCGCCGCGCAGGAACGCGGCGGCGGCTCCAGTGCCGCGCCCAAGTCTGAGCCAGGGCCCGCTCAGCTCCGCGCCAAGGTCGCCGAGCGTCCGATCCACCACTGCGCCGCCCAGTAGCTGACCAACACCAGCGCCTGAGCGGCGGCGAACGGCGCGGCAAAACGGTCGATGGCCAAGGTCGCATCGGACAGCACGAAGCAGGCGCCGCCGAGGGCCGCCGCCGCGCCGGCCGGGTCCGCACGCGCACGCCACACCGCCGCCGCTTGCGCCGCCATCGCCGCCAGCACCGCGACATAGACGATCACCGGGATGCGCAACTCGCCCGGCAGATGCGGCCACAGCACGTACAGCACGCTGCCTGCGAGCGCGGCATAGGCCAAGAACGGCCACGCCGCCGCGAACGGCCGCGCGCGCCTGCACAGGCCGACCAGATAAGCCACGTGCGCGCACAAGAACGAAGCCAAACCGAACACGAACCAATCGCCGGGCAGCATCAGGAACACGTCGCCCGCCGTGGACAGCAACAGGCCGACGAAGATCGCGCGCCGGTAACCGGGCTCGGCCGCGGCGCCCAGGCGCAGCACCATCGCCGCGATCAGCAGCGTGGCCGCGGGCTTGCACAGGTAATGCAACCACGGCGCCGTGTAGGCGCCGACGATGGCGAGGGCGGCGACGCTCGCGACCCACGGCCACCACGCCGCCGCGGACGGCATCGACGATCGCATCGGTGAGCTGTGCATCGGTTCGGAACCCCTTGGCGTACGGCGGCGGCCGCACAAGCCGTGCAGCTTAGCCGGACAACACGACGCCGGCCCGCGAACCCGCGCAAGCTTCGTACCGCAGCGGCCGCGATCCGTCTGATCTGCCGCAGACAAGCCGAAGCCCCTCAACGCATCGCCCGACCGCCGCCGCACTGCAAGCCCCTCTCCCGCTCGCGGAAGAGGGGTTGGGGTCAGGGCAAAAAGCCGGCAGCGAAACCCGCCGCTCCCCTCAGCCGCACCCGCTCAGCTTCAGCGTCTGTCCCGGCTTGACCAGGTAGCGCGGCGCCTTGATGCCGTTGGCCTTGGCCAGTTGCTTGGTATCGCACTGGAACTTCTGCGCCACGTCGGTCAGGGTTTCGCCGCGGCGGACCTTGTAGCTGCCCGGCTTGGCCGGCTTCTTCGCCGGCGCCGGCTTGGCGCTCGCCGCCGGGGACGGCGCCACAGCGGCCGCCACAGTGCCGTCTTCGCCGTTGCCGGTGCTCGGCACCACGGTCACCGGGCCGGTGCGGACGATGGCGCTGGCGACGTCGCTATTGACCAGGGTGCGGGCCAGGTCGGCGCGCTTGCCCTGCAGGCACCAGCGGTTGTAAAGGCCGACCATGCGCGCGGTCGCGTTGAGAGTGGTGCCGGCCGACAGGTAGGTATCGGCCTGGTAGCGAGGGTTGAGGTTGCGCAGCGCGCGCATGTAGCCCTCGCGGGTGCCGCTGCTGCCCAGGCAGATGGTCAGCTCGTAGATCGAACTCGGCCGGCTCAGGCGCAGTTGCGCCGGCTTGGCGTCGACCTTGTGGAAGTTCAGCCCGTACTCGCGCGGGTGCAGGAACAGCCAGGCCGCCGCGATCACCATCGGCACGTAGTCGCGGGTCTCGGCCGGGAACTGGTTATAGACCGACTCGTCCCAGAAATTGCGCCCGCCGCTGGCGTTGTTGATGCGCAGCGCGCGGCCCTCGCCGCCGTTGTAGGCCGCCAACGACATTTCGATGCTGTTGTTGAGCTGGCCCAGGCGCTCGTTGAGGTACTCGGCCGCGGCCGCGGACGACTCGCGCGGGTCGTAGCGGGTGTCGAAGCCCGACCCGTCGTCGCCCAGGCCGAAGCGCTTGCCGGTGGCGAACATGAACTGCAACGGGCCGGCGGCGCCGGCGCGCGAAGTCACGTGGACCTTGCCGTTGGATTCCTTGGCCATGATCCCGAACAGCAGCGCCTCCGGCAGGCCGGCGCGCTCGAACTGCGGCCACATCATCTGGCGCATGTACTGGTAATTGTCGTAGCTCTGCATCAGCGAGCCGCGCATGTCGGTCAGCCAGCGGCGGATGCCGGCCTGCACCGCCGGGTTGTACTGCACCATCTTGACGAAGCGCTGGCCGTCGGCGCTGAGCAGCGCCGCCGCGCGCGCGGCCTCCGGCACGTCGGCGGCCAGGCCTTCGCTGTCCAGCGTGCCGCTGTCCTCGCCGTCTTCGTCGACGCTGGCGGAGGCGTCGGCATTGGCCTTGAGCAGGCGCTTGTAGGCCGCCAGCAGGGTATTGGTCTGGCAGCCCTTCTGCTTCATGCAGGCCGCGAGCACGTCCTCCATGTCCTCCAGCGCCGCGTCGCTGTCCTGGCGTCCGGCCGGATCGGCGTTGCGGATCTTGACCAGGGCCGACTGGTAGCGCGCCTCGGCCGACTGCATGCGCTGGTTCAGGGCATCGACCGCGGCCTGATCGCGCTTGGACAGGGCGGCGGCTTGCGGCGACAGGCTGCACAGCGCGAGCGCCGCGGCGAGCGGCGCCAGCGCGCCGGAAATGCGGAAGGAAGCGGGCATGAGGCGTGCAGCAGGTCCTTTTTGCGGGGGGCCAGGGTAACGGCGCCGGTCCGGGCCGGGCAAGAACCGCGACACATTGCCGGCTTGCCCGGTCGGGCGGCTCGTCGCCGCATCGCCCGGAGTCCGGCGCGCGTCGCCGCAAACGCTGGGACGCGGTTCATCTGCGGCGCGCCCGGCGTCGTCCCCTGCCGCTAGAATCGATCCCCGCACTTCATTCCCTGGACCACGGACGCGACATGGCCCCGACCCCCGGCGCAAACCCGAACGACATCCTGATCGGCAAGGCGGTGACCACGCCGGACAGCGGACAGGTGTTCCTGCACACCAAGCTCGGCAACCGCCATGGCCTGGTCGCCGGCGCCACCGGCACCGGCAAGACCGTGACCCTGATGACCCTGGCCGAAGGCTTTTCGCGCCAGGGCGTGCCGGTGTTCCTGGCCGACGTCAAAGGCGACGTCGCCGGCCTGGCCGCCGCGGGCACGCTCAACGACAAGCTGCAGGCGCGGCTGAACGAGATCGGCCTCAGCGATTACGCGCCATCGGCCAATCCGGTGGTGTTCTGGGACCTGTTCGGCAAGCTCGGCCATCCGGTGCGGACCACGGTCAGCGAGATGGGCCCGACCCTGATCTCGCGCATCCTGGAACTCAACGACACCCAGTCCGGCGTGCTCGACATCGTGTTCAAGCTCGCCGACGACCGCGGCCTGCTGCTGCTCGACCTGGCCGACCTGCGCGCCCTGCTCGGCCTGGTCGCCGAGGAACGCAAGGACATCTCGACCAGCTACGGCCTGGTCAGCGCGCAGTCGATCGGCGCGATCCAGCGCGCCCTGCTGCGCCTGGAGCAGGAGGGCGGCGCGCATTTCTTCGGTGAGCCGGCGCTGGAGCTGACCGACCTGATGCGCACCACCCAGGACGGGCGCGGCGTGATCAACGTGCTCGCCGCCGACTCGCTGATCCTCAAGCCGCGCCTGTACTCGAGCTTCCTGCTGTGGCTGCTGTCGGAGTTGTTCGAACAACTGCCCGAAGTCGGCGACCTCGACCGGCCCAAGCTGGTGTTCGTGTTCGACGAAGCGCACCTGCTGTTCGACGACGCCCCGGCGGCGTTGCAGCAGCGGGTCGAGCAGGTGGTGCGGATCATCCGTTCCAAGGGCGTGGGGGTGTACTTCTGCTCGCAGTTCCCCGACGACGTGCCCGACGCCATCCTCGGCCAGCTCGGCAACCGGGTGCAGCACGCGTTGCGCGCCTTCACTCCGCGCGACCAGAAAGCGGTGCGCACCGCCGCCGAGACCTTCGTCCCCAATCCGGCGCTAAACGTGGCCGAGGCGATCTCCAAGCTCGGCACCGGCGAGGCGCTGGTCTCGACCCTGCAGGACAAGGGCGTGCCGATGCCGGTGGAGCGCACCCTGGTCGCGCCGCCGCGCTGCCGCATGGGCGCGATCACCGAAGCCGAGCGCCAGCAGGTCCGCGCCGGCAGCCCGATCGGGACCAAGTACGACCAGGAAATCGACCGCGAATCGGCCGCCGAGATGCTGGCCAAGCGCGCCGAGACCGCGACCGCGCAGGCCGACGCGCCGGCGGCCAAGACCCGCGAACAGGACGACCAGGAACCAGGCGGTTTCGGCCAGGCGGTGAAGGACGCGGTGTTCGGCACCAAGCGCCGCCAGGGCATGGTCGAAACCATGGCCAAGCAGACCGCACGCACCGTCGGCAGCCAGATCGGCCGGCAGATCCTGCGCGGTCTGCTCGGCGGCATTTTCGGCGGCAAGCGCTGACGCCGCCCGCACTGCGGCGGCCGCCCGGCCGCCGTCCCATCCATTCCATCAGGATCCGACCGTGACCAAGCACCTGCTCGCCCTCGCCTGCCTCGCCGCGCTCTCGCTGAGCGCCTGCAAGAAGCCCGACGAAGCCGCTCCCGCGGCGGAAGCGCCCCAGGCCGCCGAAGCCGCTCCGGCCCCGGCGCCGGCCGCTCCCGCGGAGCCGACGCTGGTCGCCGAAGCGCCCAAGGCCGGTTTCGACGCCGCCGCCTTCGCCGGCACCTTCTCCGGCACCCTGCCCTGCGCCGACTGCAGCGGCATCGACACCAAGATCGACCTCAAGGCGGACGGCAGCTACACCGTCGACGAGACCTACCAGGGCAAGAAGGACGGCGCGTTCAAGGGCGATGGCCACTGGGCCGCGGAAGAGGACGGCAAGCGCCTGCGCCTGGACCCGAACAGCAAGAGCGACCAGGACCGCGTGTACGAAGTGGTGTCCAACGACGAGATCCGCCTGCTCGACCAGGAAGGCAAGAAGATCGAGTCGGAACTCAACTACAGCCTCAAGCGCGCCGGCGCGGCGCAGTGACGAGAGGATGAGTCGCTGGCGCCCTCCCGCCGAGCACGGCACCGCCCTGATCACGCGGGAGGGCCACGCGCGCCTGAAGCACGAACTCGACGAACTGTGGCGGCTGCGCCGCCCCGAGGTCGTCAAAGCCCTGGCCGCCGCGGCGGCCGAGGGCGATCGCTCGGAGAACGCCGAATACACCTATCGCAAGAAGCAGCTCGCCGAGATCGACCGGCGGGTGCGCTACCTGAGCAAACGCCTGCCGCTGTTGCGGGTGGTCGACACCGCGCCCAGCGACCCGCAAGCGGTGTTCTTCGGCGCCTGGGTCGAAGTCGAGAACGTCGCCGACGGCGAGATCGCGCGCTACCGCGTGGTCGGGCCGGACGAGACCGACGCCAAGCTCGGCCACATCAGCATCGACTCGCCGCTGGCCCGGGCCATGCTCAAGCGCCGGGTCGACGACGAATTCGAAGCGCTGCTGCCGGGCGGCCCGCAACGTTACGCGATCGTCGAGGTCGCCTATCGGCCGCCCGCCGAGGAGTGAGCCGCGCATGAGCGACGAGGCCCCTCTGCGAATCGCCACGGCGGCAGACGCCGAAGCCATCAGCGCCCTGGTCCTGGCTTCGGCGCAACACTGGATCTTTCCACTTTGCGATGTCGACGGCCGCGCCGTGCTGGCCGCCTCGATGGGCACCGAGGCCACCCGCGAGCGCCTGCTCGCCGGGCATGCCTACCTCGTCGCCGAAACCGAAGGCCGCATCGTCGGCGTGGCCGCGCTGCGCCTGCCGGCGCATCTGTATAACCTGTTCGTCGACGACCGCTTCCAACGCCGCGGCATCGCGCGTCGGCTCTGGTCCGGCCTGCGCGCGCATCCCTTGTTGAAGGACGCCTGGCCCGCGCAGATCACCGTCAACGCTTCGCGACACTCCGTCGGCGTGTACCTGCGCCTGGGTTTCGAGGCTCAAGGGGAAGAGCAGACGCGCGGCGGCATACCCTCGACACCGATGCTGTGGCGGGCGCCGCAGGCCTGATCGGGTCGACGCCGCGACCGCATCGACGTTCGGCGCAGATCGGCAAGTACGGCGACTCGATCCCCGGCCGCCTTATATCGCCGGGATCGGTCCGGGTTGCCATCGCCGGCGCGACGATCGACAACGCCGCTGCGAACAGACCCAGAATCGGTTTCATCGCGTTCTCCCGCCAGGGCTGCGCGAATCGGCGCGGGTCGGCACCCGAGCATCGGGCCCGATCGTTCATCGGACGCGCAATCCAATGCGTCCAGGCCACGGCGATGGCGACTCGCGGCCCCTCCGCCCCGACCCGACGGCCCAAAACGACGACGGCCCTCGCCTGAGCGAGAGCCGTCGATGCGACGGGGCGTTTGCAGCCCTGCCCTCAGCCACGCGACTGCCTGCGCAGGCCGAAGAATTGCAGTTCGGCGAAGATCGCCACCACCGCCGCCTGCGCCAACACGTAGGCCGTGCCCAGGGTGTTCGGCGCGATCGCGCCTTCGACCAGCACCAGGACCGAGGCCACGACCCACGCCAGGTTGGTCCCGATCACCGTCCACGCCATCGGCGGCGAGACCGTCTTGCGGGTCAACATCCAGCCGAGCAAGGCGGTCCAGGCCAGCAAGACCACGCCGCTGCGCTGCAGCCAACCCGCCTCGATGGCCAGCAAGCCGGACAAGGGTCCGGCCACGGCGAGTTGCAAGGCGCCGACGGCGCCGGAAATAACCGCGTCGGCGACCAGCGCACGACATAACAGAGAAGAAGGACGAGCTTGAGCGGCGATGGCCATGGTCGACTCCTGGAGGCTAGCGGGTGAAAGGGGGACGAATCTCGGTAGCCATCACACCGCCGCGGCGGCCGCGGGTCGATTACTTGCCAGGTAATGCCACCGACCGTGGCCTCGGGCTATGGTGAGCGCATGAACGATCTCCGCCCCGTGGGCGAGCTGTTGCGCGACTGGCGCCAGCGTCGCCGCCTGACTCAATTCGATCTGGCCGAAATGGCGCAGATCTCCACCCGCCACGTCAGTTTCATCGAAACCGGCCGTTCGCTGCCGAGCCGGGCGATGCTGCTGCGCCTGGCCGACCGGCTCGAAGTGCCGCTGCGCGAGCGCAACGTGCTGATGACCGCCGCCGGGCTGGCGCCGATGTACGCCGAACGCCGGCTCGAAGATCCGGCGCTGCGCGAGGCCCAGGCCGCGGTCGACCTGGTGCTGTACGGCCACGAGCCGCACCCGGCGCTGGCGGTGGACCGGCACTGGAACCTGATCTCGCACAACCGCGCGGTCGCGCCGCTGCTGGCCGGCGTCGCCGAGCATCTGTTGGCGCGGCCGTCGAACGTGTTGCGGGTCAGCCTGCATCCGGAAGGCCTGGCGCCGCGCATCGTCAACCTCGGCGAATGGCGCGCGCATCTGCTGCACCGGCTGCGCCACCTGGCCGACAGCACCGGCGACGCGGTGCTGGCCGAACTCCATGCCGAACTGGCCGCCTACCCTTGCGAGGACGATTACGACGAATCGATGCTGTCGCCGACGGCGCACGTGGCGGTGCCGTTCCGGGTGCGCAGCGATTTCGGCGAACTGGCCTTCATCAGCACCATCACGGTGTTCGGCACGCCGCTCGACGTGACCTTGTCCGAACTGGCGATCGAGTCCTTCTTCCCCGCCGATGCCGCCACCGCGCAGGCGATGCGCGCGTTCGGCGCGACCCTGGAACCGCTGCCGCCCAGCCATTGAGCCCAGCGACGCGGGCCGTTGCCCCCGCCCGGTCCTTACCGTCGGTCGGCGGGGCGGAAAATATTCAACCCATCGGTTGACAATCGTCCGGCCCGGCCAGATATTCAACTCTATGGTTGACTATCGCTCCGAACAGCTCGACGCCGTGTTCCACGCCCTCGCCGACCCGACCCGACGCGCGATGTTGCGACGCTTGGCCGATGGCGAGCGGAGCGTGGGCGAACTCGCCGAGCCCTTCCGCATGACCCTGGCCGCGGCGTCCAAGCACATCAAATCGCTGGAGCGCGCCGGTTTGATCGAGCGCACGGTGCGCGGCCGCATCCACGTTTGCCGCCTGCAGCCGGCGCCGCTGCACGGCGGTTACGAATGGCTGCGCCACTACGAACGTTTCTGGAGCCAGCGGCTGGACCTGCTGGAAGCGCTGCTGCACGAAGACGACCGGCGAGGCGCGCAGGACACCGCTCCGCCGTCGCGCCGCAAGCCGCGCCCCCGCGATTGAGCGCCCTCGCCGTGTTCGCCCGCCGCTCATCCGTCCCCATCGCCCTGCGGCCGCGCAACGCAGCGGTCGCCGGCGACGCCGCGTTTCGCTCGCTGCGCCGACCGGCCAGCGCGCGCCACCCCACACGCCGCTCCGCGGCCCGAAGGAGTCGCCGATGAACTCGCTCACCCCACTGGACTACGGCACCGTCGTCGCCACCGACACGGTGCGCATCGAACGCATGCTGCCCGGCCCGATCGACCGGGTCTGGGCCTACCTCACCCAGGCCGACCTGCGCGCGCGCTGGCTGGCCGGCGGCGAGATGGACCTTCGCCCCGGCGGCGCGGTCGAGCTGCGCTTCCGGCACAGCCAACTCAGCCGCGACGACGACGCCCCGCCGGACAAGTACGCCTACTGCGCGCAGGAAGTAAGCGAACACGGCCGCATCACCGCGATCGATCCGCCGCACCGCCTGGCCTACACCTGGAACGAAGCCGGCGACGAGTCGTCGGAAGTCGAGTTCGAGCTGCACGAGCATGGCGATCAGGTGCGATTGGTCGTGACCCATCGCCGCCTCGCCGACCGCAACGCCATGGTCAGCGTCGCCAGCGGCTGGCATGCCCATCTCGACGTGTTGCTGGCGCGGTTGTCCGATCAGGAACCGGGCGGGTTCTGGCGCAATCACACCCGCCTCGAAGCCGAGTACGAACGCCGCATTCCGGCGGATTGACCCACCGATGTCGCCGGCAGGGGCTAAGCTGTACGCCCTTGCCGGCGAACTTCGAGGTCGCGCGTGTCCGTATCAGCTTCCGCTCTTTCGTCCATCGTTTCATCCGCGCGCCCGATGGCGTTTCGCCGTCTGCGCGCGGCCCGCCTCGGCGCCGCTCTGCTCTGCGCCACGCTCGCCCTGAGCGCTTGCCAGCGCCCCGCCACCGAGGCTGCGGGCGAAGGCACGGCGTCCCAGGTCTACAGCGGCCGCATCGCCCAGTTCCAGACCATCGACGAGCGCGTCGGCACCGGCGCGACGGCGCAGCCGGGGCAGACGGTGATCGTCCACTACACCGGCTGGCTGTACGACGAGAAAGCCGCCGACAAGCACGGCAGCCAGTTCGACAGCTCGCTGCCGCGCGGCCGGCCGTTCGAATTCCTGCTCGGCGCGGGCCGGGTGATCCGCGGCTGGGACGATGGGGTCGCCGGCATGAAGGTCGGCGGCAAGCGCGTGCTGATGGTGCCGCCCGACATGGGTTACGGCGCCGCGGGCGCCGGCGGCGGCGTGATCCCGCCCGACACCTCGCTGGTGTTCGAGGTCGAACTGCTCGGCGTCGAATCGCGCTGAACCGCCGCGCGCCGCGCCCCGGAGCGCGACTCGCCCTGCGCGCGGCTCAGGCCGCGCGCAGGGACCGGCAGGCCTGCGCCGCCAAAGCGAAAGAGTGCAGGCGCGCGGCGTGGTCGTAGATGTTCGCGGTCAGCATCAACTCATCCGGGCGATGGCGGGCGACGAAGTCGGCGATGCCTTCGCCGACTTCGGCCGCATCGCCGACTACCGCGCAGGCCAGGGCCTGGGCTACGCCGGCTTTTTCCAGCGGCGTCCAATAGCTTTCGATATCGTCGATCGGCGGCGGAATCAGCCCCGGTCGGCCGCGGCGCAGATTGACGAAGGCCTGTTGCTGAGTGGTGAACAAGCGCCGCGCTTCGTCGCTGCGATCGGCCGCGACCGCGTTCAAGGCCAGCATCGCATGCGGTCGCGCCAACCGCGCCGACGGCGCGAAATCGCGCCGGTACAGAGTCAAGGCCTCGTCCATCGCATCCGGGGCGAAATGCGAGGCGAACGCGAACGGCAGGCCCATCGCCGCGGCCAGGCGCGCACTGAACAGACTCGAGCCCAGCAACCACACCGGCACGTCCAGGCCGGCGCCCGGCACCGCGCGCACCGCCTGCCCGGGCTGGGCCGGCTCGAAGTAATGCAGCAACTCCGCCACGTCCTGCGGAAAACTGTCGGCGCCGTCGTAATAGCGGCGCAACGCGCGCGCCGTGGCCTGGTCGGTACCCGGCGCGCGGCCCAGGCCGAGGTCGATCCGGTCCGGATACAGCGAGGCCAGGGTGCCGAACTGCTCGGCGACCTGCAGCGGCGCGTGGTTCGGCAGCATGATGCCGCCCGCGCCGACCCGGATGCTCGAGGTGCCGCCGGCGATATGGCCGATCAGCACCGCGGTCGCGGCGCTGGCGATGCCGGGCATGTTGTGGTGTTCGGCCAGCCAATAGCGCGTATAGCCCAGAGCCTCGGCATGCCGTGCCAGGGCCAGGCTGTTGGCGAAGGCCTGGCGGGTGTCGCTGCCCTGGGTCACCGGGGCGAGATCGAGTACGGAATACGGCAGCATGCGCGGCGATCCGGAAGAGATCCCTCCGATTTGGGGACCATCGCGCCCGATTCCAGCGCCGCTGCGTATCCGGCGCGGATACGCAGTGTTTCCGGCTCGGCGCCGAACCGCCCCGTATCGCCCGTTCCGGCAAAGCCTCGCGCGAGCGGCGGCGTCAGAACAGATCGAACCGCAGCCCTTCGCGCTCGTTGTCCCAGACCGTGCAGAACACCCACCAGCGGCCGTGCTCGTGGCAGAGCTGGATGCTGTTGGCGCCGCGCTTGAGCAATACCGGCGAATCCGGCGCCGGCCGCGCGTCGTACTTGCTCCAGACGTGGGCGACCTGGCCGAAGCGCTCGATGCGCTGGTCGGTTTCGACTTCGAAGAAGGACTGCTCGGCGAACAGGGGCGCGACGTTGGCGATATAGCTTTCGACATCGAATACCGCCGCCCGGGTCGAGCCGTCGGCCTCGACCACCGTGCGCAGCGACAAAGCGCGCGGATGCTGCAGATAGCGGAACCGGGCCCAGTCCCGCGGCGCGCCGGCCGGGCCGGAAATGCATTCGTAGACCGCGCGCACCAGCCGGCCGATGTCCTGCACGTCTTCGCGCCAGGCGGCGGGAACCGGGTCCGGAGCCTCATGCGCGCCGTGGCTGTGCGGCGAATCGAAAGCGTCGTTCATGGCCTGCCGTCCTGGTCGTGGTGAGAGAGAGAAACTGCGGCAACGCGCGGCCGGGCGCTCACCACGGCAGCGGCCAGCCCAGCGACGGCGCCGCCAGGCAGTACAAGGCCGCGGCGACCACGCCCCACATCGCCGCCTTGAGCAGGAAACCGACCAGTTTGAAGGCCAGATACAGTCCGACCGCCAAGGCCAGGATCGCCGCCACGCTCATGCATCGCTCCGCTGTTGCCGATTCGAGGCCCGAGCTTAAGCGCCGCGGCGATGGCCACCAAGTGCCGCACTGAGCGGTGCCTGAGCGGACCGGCGACCGGGCGCGACAAGTTCGCACGACAGGCTTAAGGTGACGCACTGGTCCGGTTCGCCTGCGAGTGCCGCGATGCCCTATTCCCGCTCCGTCGCCGCCGCTGCGGCATTGCTTGCGCTGTCCTCGATCGCCGGCGCGGCGCCGCCGGCCGCATCGCCCGCCGCGGACCTGGACCGGGTACGCGGCTGCTGGATCCAGCGCGTCGAGCCCGATGGCAAGGCCACGCGATGGTTGCGCCTGCTGCCCGATCACGAGCGCCCGAGCTGGCTCGGCGGCCAGATCCAGCGCGCCGATGGCGACGATCCCGATCGCCGCCTGCAGTTGGCCTTCTCGCGCGACGGCGAACGCGCCAGCCTGACCCGCGCCACGCCGGCGGCGCATGCGGGCGGCGCAACACCGCAAGGGTTGGTCGTGCAAACGCATACGCGGATCGATTTCGTCCGCGCGCTCGCCTCCGGCCAGGCCGCCGCCGATGCCGCCTCCGGCGCGACCACGCTGGAGTACCGCGCGAGCAACGGCGCGCAGCGACTGCGGGTGGAGGTCGAAGACGAGCGCTTGCGCCTGAGCATCGACGGCCTCGGGCCGCTGCGGCCGCGCCGGCCTCCGATCGCCCAGACCCTGTTCGACGGCCGCCGCGACGGTTGCGACTGAGGCGGGCGCCGCGCCGCTCAACGCGCCGCCGTCACCCGCCACACCGCGTTGCCGACGTCGTCGCTGACCAGCAGATCGCCGCGTCGATCCAGGCGCACGTCGACCGGTCGGCCGCGTGCGCGTTCCTTGCTGTCGAGAAAACCTTCCAGCACCGTCAGCGGCGCGCCGTCCGGGCGGCCGTCGCGGAACGGCACGTAGATCACCTTGTAACCGCTCTTGGGCTTGCGGTTCCACGAGCCGTGCTGGCCGACGAACAGGCCGTTGGCATAGCGCGGCGGCAGGCGCGTGCCGTGCGAGAAGGCGATGCCGAGCGAGGCAGTGTGCGGGCCGAGCGCATAATCCGGGACCACGGCCTTGGCGACCAGGTCCGGCCGCGCCGGCTGGACCCGCACATCGACGTGCCGGCCGTAGTAGCTGTAAGGCCAGCCGTAGAAACCGCCGTCGCGCACCGAGGTGATGTAGTCCGGCACCAGGTCGCTGCCGATCTCGTCGCGTTCGTTGACCGCGGTCCACAGCGCGCCGGTCTGCGGTTCCCAAGCCAGGCCGTTGGGATTGCGCAGCCCGGTCGCGAACAACCGCTTCTGGCCGCTGGCGCGGTCCAACTCCCAGATCGCGGCCCGGCCTTCCTCCATCTCCATCCCGTTCTCGCCGACGTTGCTGTTGGACCCCACGGTGATGTAGAGCTTGCGGCCGTCGCCGCCGGCGATCAGATTCTTGGTCCAGTGATGATTGATGCCGGCCGGCAGGTCGGTGACCTTGGTGCCGGCCTCGTTGATTTGCGTCGCGCCTGCGCGGTAGCGGAAACGCCAGACCGCGTCGGCATTGGCGACATAGAAGTCTTCGCCCACCAGGGCCATGCCGAACGGCGAGTGCAGGTGCTTCAGGAACACCGTGCGCAGCTCGGCCACGCCGTCGCCGTCGGCATCGCGCAGCAGGCTGATGCGGTCTGCGCTCGGCACCGCCGCGCCGGCGCGCTTCATCACCCGCCCGGCGACCCAAGCCTTCAAGCCCGAGGCCTTGCGCGCCGGCGCATTGCTTTCGGCGACCAGCACGTCGCCGTTGGGCAGCACGTGCAGCCAGCGCGGATGATCCAGCCCGGTCGCATAAGCGTTCACCGCCAGGCCTTCGGCCGGCGTCGGCGCCGTATCCGCCGGCCAGCCCACCGCCGGGGCGATGTTGACGGTCGGAATCGCGGTCGGATTCGGCGCCGGCAGTTGCGGCCGCGGGCCGGTGCCGTCGGCCACCTGCAGGTTCGCGCGCTCGCCGCAGGCGCTGAGGACCAAGGCGGCGCATGACAACGCCAACGGTCGGACCATGCGGATTCTCCTGCGTTCGCGGCGTAGCGCCAGCATGCCCGCGATGCGGCCGGCGGGCTGAGAACGCGGTCACCGCCTTCCGCCAGAACCCGCGGCGACGCCTAGAATGCGGCGCATGAAGATCACCCTCGACGAATTGCAGGCTTTCGCCGCCGTGGTCGACAGCGGCTCGATCACCGCCGCCGCGCAGGCCTTGGCGCAGACCGTATCCGCGGTCAGCCGCACCCTGAACCGGCTCGAGAGCAAGCTGGGCACCACCCTGTTGCGGCGGACGACCCGGCGCCTGGAGCTGACCGAGGAAGGCGAAGCCCTGCTCGTCCGCGCACGCGCCATCCTGGCCTCGGTCGAGGACGTCGAAGAGCAGATGGCGCTGCGCCATCAACAGCCGGCCGGGCGCCTGCGCGTCAACGCCGCCTCGCCGTTCATGCTGCATGCGATCGTGCCGCTGATCGGCGATTTCGGCCGTCGCTATCCGCAGATCGAGCTGGAGCTCAACACCAACGACCAGATCATCGATCTGATCGAACAGCGCACCGACATCGCGATCCGGATCGGCCGCCTCGCCGACTCCACCCTGCACGCCCGGCCGCTGCCCAGCAGCCGCCTGCGCGTGCTCGCCAGCCCGGCCTATCTGCAGGCGCACGGCGAACCGCGCAGCGTCGCCGACCTGAGCGCGCACCGCCTGCTCGGCTTCGCCCCGACCGCGACCTTGAACCGCTGGCCGCTACGCGATGCGCACGGCGCCGAGCTCGACATCGCGCCGCAGCTGCATGCCTCCAGCGGCGAGACCTTGCGCCAGCTCGCTCTGGCCGGCGAAGGCATCGTCTGTCTGTCGGACTTCATGACCCGCGACGACCGCCGCCGCGGCGAGCTGGTGCAGGTGCTGGCGGGGCAGACCCTGGACGTGCGCCAGCCGATCAACGCGGTGTACTACCGCAACACCCCATTGGCCTCGCGCATCGCCTGCTTTCTGGATTTCCTCGCCGAACGGCTGGAGCCGCGGAACGGCACCGCGGCCTGGGAATGAGCGGCGGCGACAAGGAAAGGCCCCGCACCGCGTAGCGCCGCGATGCGGGGCCGTAAGTGGCGCGGCGGGCACGGTCCCGCGACGCACCACAAGCATCCGCCGCTCCCCTGGAGACGAAACGGCGGGTCGACGACGATCCCGTCTTGACTAGACAACGCAGCACCGCCCCGCCCCCCTACCCGAGGCGGACGGACGGCGGGAGCTGGCGGACCGGAGCCCTGTCGGCGGAAGTTGGGGCGCCGTGCACCGAAACCGGCCCCACACATGAAAACGAAGCTCCCCCGCTTCCCGCCCTTCGGCGACGGCGCTCGCGGAGGCCGTGGCGACGGTCGCGGCCCGCGCCGCTCCAGCCCCAACCGCAGCGACAGGGGCGTTGCCGTTGCCGTAACGAGCTTGGCGCCGCATCGAACTCGCGAGAACGCACCGAAACCCCGGAGGGCGGCCCGCAGGGAGGGCCGGTGCGGAGCGGCCCCGTGGAAACCACGTCCCATAGGGGCTTTTGAGCCGAAACCGCCATGGCGTTTTCTTTGGTTACTTTTGACCGAAGGAAATCCAGTAGGACGTTATCGCCTTGGACACAGAAAGTGACCCGCCCGCTTGCGGACGGAAGCTTTGCTTTGAAACTTTTGCCACAGAAGCCGGCGCGAAGGTTTCGAGCTTCGGTCAACGGCGGAGGCGTTGATTTATCTGCGCGTTCCTTGGTCGCGGCTTACGCCGCTCCTACAGGGTCTGAGGACAAAGACGCCGCGAGCGGGCGAGAGAGCGGTCGCGACTTGGGCCGCTCCTACCCCCGCCATGGTTTCGGGCTTCGATCGTTGGCGTCGGCGTTGGGCTCTCTGCGTATCCCGTGGGCGCGTGGCTCGCGCCGCTCCTGCAGGAGACCCGCGGACCTGCGGATCAGGCACCGGTCGTCGCCGCGACCGGACTCAAACGCAGATCCTGGAAGTCGAAACTGAAATCGGTCAGCGGCGACACCGCCTCCATGCGCACCTCGCGCACCTTGCCGTCCGCAGTCAGAGCGAAATTGACGAAGGCATCGGCGTTGAGCCAACGCCGGTCCCAGCGCACGATGAAACTGTCGTGCTGCCAGTGCTCGAGCGTACCGACCAGTTCTGTGGTGCGGGTGAAGCGCAGGCGCAGCTTGCCGTCGGCGGCGGCCTCGATGCTCACGTCGCCGTACCACGGATCGCGATAGGTGCCGGCATAGCCTTGCGGCGGCAGCGATGGGCGAGAGTCCGGCGCGCGCGCGGCCACGTGCTTGTTCCAGCTTTCGTCGGCCTTGCTGCGGCTTTTGGCCAGGGCCGCCGCATAGGCCGCATTCCAATCCGTGCGCGGCGCCTCCAGATACGCGTCCAGCGCACGCATAGTCACCGCCTGAAACGCGCCCGGCAATTCGGCGTTGGTCAACACCACCACGCCGAGCTTGTGCTCCGGCACCAGGGTCACGCGCGAGACCATGCCCGGCCAGCCGCCGGTATGCCACACCAGCTTGCGGCCACGATAATCGGTGAGCTGCCAGCCCTCGCCGTAGCCGGCGAAGTTCGGCTTCGCCGCGGCCAGCTCCGGCACCGAGGGCTCGAGGATCGGCATCGGCGTCACCACCGACCACATCGCCTGCTGGCGCTGGGCGCTGAACAAGCGTTGTTCTTTGTCGCCGCTGCGCGCGTATACGCCGCCGTCGAGCTGCACGCGCATCCACTTGCCCATGTCATGGACGCTGGAATACAGGCCGCCGGCGCCGGCGACGTTGGCCCAGGTCATCCGCGGCGCCGGCTGCAAGTCCTTGAAGTCGGCCTTGGCGTGGCCGCTGGCGACCTTGTCGCCCGGACGAAGCGCATCGCTGTTGTAACGGGTTTCGTCCATGCCCAGCGGACGGAAGATGCGTTGCGCCAGGAACTCGCGATAGCTCTGCCCGCTGGCTTTTTCGATCACCAGCTGGGCCACGCCGTAGAGGATGTTGTCGTAGGCGTATTGGGCGCGGAAGCCGCCGCTGAGGGGCACGTCGGCCAGGCGCCGCGCCACTTCTTCGTTGCTGTAGTCGGTGCCCGGCCAGTACAGCAGGTCGCCGGCGCCCAGGCCCAGGCCGCTACGGTGGGCGAGCAGATCGCGCAGGCGCATTTCGCGGGTCACGTAGGGATCGGCCATGCGGAACCAGGGCAGATGGTCGATGACCCGGTCGTCCAGAGCCAGCTTGCCCTCGTCGGCCAGCATCGACAGCGAAGCGGCGGTGAAGGCTTTGGTGTTGGACGCGATCGCGAACAAGGTGTGGGCGTCGACCGTTTCCGGCTTGCCCAGCTCGCGCACGCCGTAACCGCGCTCCAGCACCACCCGGCCGTCCTTGACGATGGCCACCGCGATCCCCGGCACCTCGAACTGGCGCCGCACGCCTTCGACGTAGGCATCGAAGTCGCGCAGTGGCTCCGGCAGCGGCGCCGGCTCGGCCGGTGCGGTCGCCGGCGCTGCGCCGGCGACGCCGGCGCTCAGGCACAGCAGCAGGCCGGCGCCTTGGGTCTTCCAGTCGGATCGGGGCATGGTCGGGTTCCGGGACGCGAAGCCCGCACTGTGGGCGATGCCGCGCCGCCGCGCCAGAGCCGGAACGGGCCGATGGCGAGCGCGGCATAATAGGCGGCCGTCCGCCCCTCCTCCCCCACGACCGCATGTCCGCCGTTTCTTTTCCTGCCCTGCCCGGCCTGGCCGTGATCGGCGGCGGCCCCGCCGGCCTCATGGCGGCGCAGACCGCGCGCTCGCTCGGGGTCGACGTCGATCTGTTCGAGGCCAAGGGCTCGGCGGGGCGCAAGTTCCTGATCGCCGGCAAGGGCGGGCTCAACCTCACTCACGGCGAACCGCGGCCGGATTTCGACCGCCGCTACGGCGCGCGCGCCGAAGCGATCGGCCGCTGGCTCGACCGCTTCGATGCCGATGCGCTGCGCGAGTGGGCGCGCGGTTTCGGCGTCGAGACCTATGTCGGCAGCTCCGGGCGGGTGTTCCCGCTCGACCGCAAGGCCGCGCCGCTGCTGCGCGGCTGGGTGCGGCGACTGCGCGAAGACGGCGTGCGCTTCCACGTACAGCACCGCTGGACCGGCTGGGCCGCAGACGGCGCGCTGCGCTTCGACACGCCCGATGGCGAACTGCGGGTGCGCGCCGGCGCCAGCGTGTTGGCGCTCGGCGGCGGCAGTTGGCCGGAGTTGGGCTCGGATGGCGCCTGGGTGGCGCCGCTGCGCGAACGCGGCATCGATATCGCCGAACTGGAGCCGTCCAACTGCGGCTTCGACATCGGCTGGAGCGAGCATTTCGCCTCGCGTCATGCCGGAGCGCCGCTCAAGCCGGTGGTCGCGCATTGGCGCGATGCCGAGGGCGAACGCGCACTGCAGGGCGAATGCGTGGTCACCGCCGGCGGCATCGAAGGCAGCCTGATCTATGCCTTGTCGGCGATGCTGCGCGACGCCATCGCCGCGCATGGCGACACCGTATTGCACCTGGACCTCGCACCCGGCCGCGACTTGGACCGCCTGCAACGCGACTTCGCCCAGCCGCGCCGCGGCCGCAGCGTCGGCGAGCACCTGCGCCGGCAGACGGGGCTGGACGGGGCCAAGGCCGCGCTGGTGTTCGAAACCCTGGGCAAGCACGGCCTCGACGACGCGGCCGCCGTCGCGCGCACGATCAAGCGTCTGCCGCTGCGCCTGCGCGGCGCGCGCCCGATCGCCGAAGCGATCAGCAGCGCCGGCGGCGTGCGCCTGGAGGCGATGGATGCGCAGTTGCGCCTGCAAGGACTGCCAGACGCGGTGTACTGCGCGGGCGAAATGCTCGACTGGGAAGCGCCGACCGGCGGCTACCTGCTCACCGCCTGCTTCGCCAGCGGCCTGATCGCCGGCGAAGCCGCCGCCCGCCGCTTGCTGGCGGCCGCTCCGGACCCGTAGCAGCGGCGCCCGACGGGGACTTTCCTGCGCTCGTCGCCACGACCGCCGCACCGGCGCGTCAACGCTGTGGTCCCGGCGTGGATGCGCGCCATCCCGGCCAGCGCACGTGCGTCGCCTGTCTGTGGGTACTTGCATGGCATCGCGTCGCGTCGGCTGTCGCGGCTTACGCCGCTCCTGCAAGAACGCGGCCATACGCCGCCCCTGTAGGAGCGGCGTAAGCGGCGACTACCGCAGCGGTTCACGTCGGCGCTGCGTCCGAAGCTCGGACATGCGGTGCACCGCAGGGACCGCCGTGGCCGCCGCTCAGCCCGCGGCCTTCTCCTGCGCCTTGCCCAGGTAGAACATCGACGCGCACAGGCCCACGCCCTGCGACGTCGCCGCCGGCAGGTCGCTGCCCTGCAGCGCGATCAGCTTGATCACGTCGCCGGTGGCCTCGCTGACCTTGGCCAGAGCGATGAAGCCGGTCGGGGTGGTGCCGCAGTAGGCATTCGCCGGGGCCTTCTCCGGCGGCTTCTGCTCGATCACCCGGCGCAACTCGATCGCCTGGCTGGCCTCGACTTGCATGATCGCGCCGTAAGTCTCGCCGGCCGCGTACTGATCGCCGCCGCGCACCAGGGCGACGCGTTCGGTCTTGTACAGCGCGCCGTTCTCGCCCTTGAGCTCGAGATCGTCGATGGTCAGTTTGCCGGTCATGGCTTCGGCCAGCGGATTGCCGGGCTCGAAAGTGCCCAGCGCGACCGGGGTCAGCACCGGCGGCGAAGCGCGCGTGCCCGGATCGGCGGCCGGATCGGGCACCGTCTGCGGTGCCGGCGGCGGCGCTGCGGTGGTTTCCTGCGGGGCGGCAGTGTTGACCGGCGCGCTCTGGTTGCAGGCGGCGATCGCCATGACGGCGAACGCCAATGCGGACAGGGCGGGAAGCGAGCGTCGGTTCATCGAAAATCCTCGTTCTGATGCAAGCGCGGGCGCCTGCCATGCGCAGACCGCCCGCTCGCGGCGCGTCGTCGGGGGGAGGCCGGCGCGAAGGCGCAGGCGCGACACGAACGCGCAGCCTAACCGTTCGCCCGGCGTGGCCGGGTTAATAGTTTGTAAGAAACGGTAAAAGTTGCGAAATCCGTCTAAACCGTCAAGCTGCGGCGTCGTGCAACGGCTGCAGCTGCGGATCCAGGGCGACGCGCTCGTCGAAGACGAAGCAGCGGCCGTCGTAATGGCGTCCGCCGACCTGCTCGAAATAGCCCAGGATGCCGCCGTCGAGCTGGAGCAGATTGTCCATGCCGTCGGCGCGCAGCCACAACGCGGCCTTCTCGCAGCGGATGCCGCCGGTGCAGAAGCTGACCACGGTCGCATCGGCGAGCGCCTCGCGATGCGGCGCCAGCGCCTCGGGCAGTTCGGTGAAGTTGTCGATCGGCAGGGTCAGGGCGTCGGCGAAACTGCCGTAGCCGACTTCTTCGCGATTGCGCGTGTCCAGCAGCACCACCGGCCGGCCGGTGTCGTCGCGGCCAGCGTCGAGCCAGCGCGCCAGGGTCTGCGGCGACACCGTCGGCGCGCGTTCGCGCAGCGGCGAAGCCCCGTCGCGCCGGAACGCGATGATCTCGCGCTTGAGCTTGACCTTGAGCCGGGCGAACGGCATGCCCCGGCTGCGGCTGTACTTGACGATCAGATCGGCGAAACGCGGATCGGCGCGCAACTCGCCCAGCACGTCTTCGATCGCCTGCGCGGCGCCGGCCAGGAACAGGTTGATGCCCTCGCCCGCGACCAGCGCGGTGCCGCGCAATTGCAACGCTTCGGCGCGTTCGCGCAGACGCGCGGCCAGGGCCGGCGGGTCGGCGATGGCGACGAAGTGATAGGCGGCGATATTGACGATCATCGGCCCATTCTACCTTGCGCGCCGAATCCGCCCCGGCGGCGCGCCCGCCGGGCCGTCTTTGCCGAATCGGGCGCCGGTCCGCGCAGCCGATCCGCGAGGCTCGCATGTTCCGGCTGGGCCGAAGCTGAACGCCGCGAGAACCTTCTGCGGCATCCCCGGTCGGACTTAGGGCATGGCCGCAACGCGAATGCGCGGACCGTGCGAGAAGCCGCCGCAGGGGCGGCGGCTTCGCCCTCTCACTGCGCCAAAGGAGGCGTCTGCATGAAGGTTCAGCTCAACACCGACCACCACCTGCGCGGCGACGAATCGCTCGCCCAACACGTCGAAGGCGTGGTCGATCACAGCCTGGGTCGCTATCGCGACCAGGTCACCCGGGTCGAAGTGCATCTGCGCGACGTCAACGGCGCCAAGGCCGGCGGCGGCGACAAGCACTGCACCATCGAAGCCCGCCTCGAAGGCCGGCCGCCGGTGGCCGCGACCGAGGATGCCGACACCATGCGCGCGGCCATCAGCGGCGCGGCCCGCAAGCTGCAGCGCGTGCTCGACAGTTCGCTGGGCCGGCTGAGCGCGTAAGCGCCGCCTCCCTGCCCGTCACGTTCCGCACGCCTGGCCGGACCTTGCCGGGCGCTGCGGCCCCGGCGACCGCGAACCGGTCGTCCCTCCGGCGCGCCCGTCCTGCGGGCGCGCCTTTCTCTTGCCGGCACGCCCTGCGGCGCCGCGCCGGCCCTCAGCGCTTGGTGGTGATGGCCCGGCGCAGGTTGTTGCGCGCCGCCGCGTCGTAGCGCCGGTGGTAGTGGTCGCTGAGGAAGATCCGCTCGCGCTTGAGCAGCCCTTTGAGAAAACGCCGGCGATTGAGCCGGAACAACGGCCCCGGCACGTGGCCGCGGTACTCCGAGGCGATGCCGCGGTCGTAAGCGTCGAACGCCGCCGGCTCGGCGCCGAGGATGGCCATGTCGCCGTCGAGGAACAGCCGGGTTTCCTCGTCCACGTCCTCGCGCGCGATCGCGCCGTGGCGCGCGGTCAATTCGATCAGTTCGGCGACGCGATCGGCGTCGATCCCGGCCAGGGGCAGCCAACGCGCGATGTGCTCGCGCGCCAACTGCGCCGACCGCGCCTCGTTGTCGCGCCGGCCGGCCTGGTAGACCGCATCGTGGTACAGCACCGCCAATGCGACCTCCATCGGCTGCCGCCAGCCCGGGCCCGCGGCGACATCGGCGTAGTGGCCCAGCACTTCGGCGACATGGCCGAGGTTGTGATAGGCCCGCGGCGGAGTCGCATAGGCCGACTCCAGCGCCATGCGCAGCTCGTCGGGCAGGCTCAACGGCAGCTGCTCCAGCGCCGCTGCGGACAATCGCGCAGGCACGCGTTCGACGGAAGGCGGAACGGGATCGGGCATTGCGGCGACCGCACGACGGAACGGAGCCCCATCTTGGCATTTCGGCGACCGCCGCGCGCGCCCTCCCCCGCGCATCGTCCTTGCGGCGGCGGGCGCGGCCTGGGCCGCGCCCGCCCCGATCTCAGTACTTCTTCTCGAAGTTGATCAGGACGCTGTGGTCGTCGTCGTTGCCGCTGCCGAACAGGCCGCGGTATTCGAAGCGCAGCGCCCAGTCGCGCTCGCCCTGCAGCACCGCGCCGAGACCGAACACGTAGCGATTGCGGTCCAGGCCGACGACGCGCGCGCGGTAGAACGGTCCGCCGAGCATGTCGGCATAGCTCATCGTCGCGATGCTATCGTCCTCGAAGTCGTGCTGGTACTCCAACAGCACCCGCGGCGATAAGCGCCCCCAGCTCATGTCGTAACGGTAGTCGATGCGCAGACCCAGGCTGGTGGTGGTGGTGTCGACGTCCTGGTCGCGATAGTGCAGCGCGTACAGCGGATCGCCGCGCTCGGTGTAGCCGTCCAGGCGCGCACGGGCGATGTCCAGGCGCGCGTACGGGGTCACCCGCAGGCGGTCGCGCTGGTGCTCGAAGCCGGCCGAGACCGAACCGAACCACTGCTTGCCGTCGCGCGAACCGCTTACCGTGCCGCCGGTGTCGGTAACGTAGCGGCGGGTGTCGAACGAGAGCCACTGGTAGCCGAGCAGGCCGTCGAGATAGAAGGTCTTGCCCGGGTGATAGCTGGCGTAGCCGACCAGGCTGTAGCTCTCGGCCTCGCTGCGGCTGCCGCGCTGGCCGACGTCGGTGTCGTCGCGGCCGTAGCCGACGCCGCCGCCGAGGGCGAAGGCGTCGCTGAGGCGCACGTCGGCGCCGGCGCTGATGCCGCTGGTCTCGAAATCGAACCCGGCCGAGCCGCTGCGTCCGTCGCGGTTGCCGCTGTTGATCGTGCCGCCGGTCCACAGGCCGTAGCGGGTGCCGCTGCCGGCCACCGGCGCCGGCTCGGCCAGCGCCGCGCTGTCGTCGCCCAACAGCGGCTGACGGCAATCGCTGCCCGGAGTGCGGCGCGCTTCGTCGCGGCAGCGCGAGTCGATCGAGAAGCTCAGCCCGTTGTCGAAGCGGGCGCCGTTTTCGCCGCCTTCGTGCAGGCCTTCCATGCGCCGCTGGAAGTTGCCGATCTGGCTGTTGGCGAAACGCCGCGCCGCCGAGGTCTGCGCGCCGAGCAGGCCGAGCACTTCGGCGTCCTTGGACGGATCGCTGCGCGGCGCGACTTCTATCTCGACCGTCGCCGCCGCCGAGGTCGCATGCGCGTTGCTGATGGTGAAGCTGGCCACGGCCACGCCGGCGTAACCGATCACCGGCGTGTAGCGCAGTTGGAACCCGCCGCCGGAGCCGACGATGGCCGCCGCACCCGAACCGGCCGGGGTCAGCGAGACCAGATGGGCCGCGGTGAACGGGCCGCCGCGCGCGCCGGTGGTCAGCTCGACCACGACCGTTGCGCCCGCGACCGTGCGCACCCGCCGCGACACCGCCACCGGCACCGCGTTGACGGTGATGGTCGAGGTGATCGGCGCGGACGGGCCGAAGGCGTTGTTGAGCGTGTAGGTCAGAGCGATCGCGCCGGCGGTGTCGGCGGCCGGGGTGTAGACGATGCGCGTGCCGTCGACCGTCGCCGTGCCCGAGCTCGGCGGCGCCAACAGGGTCACGCCGGTGAACGGGCTTCCGCTCGCGCCGGTCGCCGCATCGATGGTCACCGCCGTGGTCGACAGCGTGGTCGCGGTCTGCGGCTGGCCGACCGGAACCGGCAGCGCCGCGACCGTCACGGTCACGGTCGCCGGCGCCGAGGTGCCGCCCGGACCGGTCGCGGTGTAGGTGAAACTGTCGCTGCCGAAATAGTTGGCGGCCGGCGTGTAGACCACGGCGGTGCCGCTGACCGCGGCGCTGCCGTGGCTCGGGAGCGTCGCCACCGCGATCGAGGCGATGATGCCGGTGTCGTTGGCGACCACATCGATGGTCGCCGGGACGTTGGCCAAGGTGCTGGCGCTGTCGTCGACCGCGACCGGCACCGCGTCGGCGACGACGATGCTGTAGCCGATGGTGCGGTTGTAGCCGGCATCGTCGGTCGAGCGCACGGTGAAGCTGTAGTTGCCGGCCAACACCGGCGTGCCGCTCAGCGTGCCGGCCGAGGAGAACGCGATTCCGACCGGCAGCGCGCCGGACACGATCGAGTAAGTGTACGGCGCGATGCCGCCGCTGCTGCTCAGGCTCTGGCTGTAGGCGCTGCCGACCACTCCGTTCGGCAAGGTCGACGGCGAGATCACCACCGTCGCCGGGTCGATGCGCAGGGTCCGCACCACGCTCGCGTTCTGGCCGTTGGCGTCGGTGGCGCGCACGGTCAGGCTGAAATTGCCGTCGCTGCGCGGCACGCCGGACAGCGCGCCGGCCGAGCTGAAGCTCATCCCGATCGGCAGCGAGCCGGCCAACAGCGAGTAGCTGTACGGCGCGACGCCGCCGCTGGCGCTGAAGTTCTCGCTGTAGGCGGTGCCGGCGGTGCCGTCGGGCAGGCTCGGCGGGTCGATGGTGATGCTCGGCGCGCCGACCTGGATCACGTAGTTCTGGTCGATCGAGAACGGCGCGCCGGTACCGGTGCTGGAATCGGTGGCGCGGACGGTCAGCGAATAGCTGCCCGGCACGGTCGGGGTGCCGCTGAGCACGCCGGCCGAGCTGAAGCTCACGCCGACCGGGAGCGAACCGGCCGTCAGCGAGTACGAGTACGCCGGGGTACCGCCGCTGGCGCTGAAATTCACCGTGGTGGCGACGCCGTACGGCATCGATACCGTGCCGGCGGCCGGGGTCATGCTCAGCGTCGGCGCGCCGACCGTGAGGGTGAACGATTCCGACTTCGTCGACGGCCCGTCGCCGGTGCTGCTGTCGGTGGCCTGGACGTTGACGGTGAAGCTGCCGGCCTGGGCGGGCGTGCCGCTGACGGTCAGGCTGTCGCTGCCGGTGGCGGTCAGGCTCAGGCCCGTCGGCAGTCCGCTGGCGCTGTAGCTGGCGTAAGGCGCGGTACCGCCGCTCCAGGTGAAGCCGACGCTGTAGCCGGCGCCGACCTGGGCATTCAACGAACCCGTCGGGGTGACCGTGATCGTCGGCGGAGCGACGACGATCGAGACCGTCGCCGGCGCCGAGGTGCCGACGCCGTTGGTGGCGGTGTAGGTGAAGCTGTCGGCGCCGTAATAGCCGGCCGTCGGCTGGTACGTGATCGAGGCGCCGCTGGCGATCGAGGTGCCGTGCGCCGGGGCGCTGCCGATCGCGACCGAGGTCGGCGTGCCACCGGTGATCGACAAGGCGATCGGGGTGGCTCCGGCGTTGTAGGCGACGGAGGCCGAGACCGGGTTGGCGATCGGCGCGATGTCGGCGATCTGCAGCGTATAGCCGCGCGGCGCCGAGTTGTACGGTCCCGAGCCGGTGCTGGAGTCGGTCGCGACGACGGCGAAATTGAAGGTGCCCGGCGCAGTCGGCGTGCCGCTGAGGTTGCCGGTGCTGGCCGACAGGGTCACGCCCGGCGGCAGCGAGCCGGCCGTCAAGGCATAGGTATAGGGCGAGGTGCCGCCGCTGGCCGGGTTGAGGGCGGCGCTGTAGGCCGCACCCAGCGTGCCGTTGGCCAGAGTGGTTGCCGGCAGGGTCACCGTCGCCGGATTGATGGTGAAGATGTAAGCGCGCGAGCCGGTGTAGGGCGCGCCGGCGCCGGTGCTCTGGTCGGCGGCGATGATCATGAAATTGAACGACCCGCCCGCGGTCGGCGTGCCCGACAGAACGCCGCCGGCGCTGATGTTCAAGCCCGGCGGCAAAGCGCCCGGCGGTGCCGAGAACGTGTAGCTGCCGTTGCCGCCGCTGGCGCTCAGGGTCTGGCTGTAAGCCACCCCGACCGTGGCTGCCGGCAGGACCGGCGGATCGACGTTGATGTTCGGCGCCGCCACGACCAGGCTGTAGGCGCGGCTGCCGACGAAGCTGTTGGCGTCGGTGGCACTGACGGTGAAGTTGAAGGTTCCCACCGCGGTCGGCGTGCCGCTGAGATCGCCGCCCGTAGACAGGGTCAGGCCCGCCGGCAGACTACCGGCGGTGACCGCGAACGTGTACGGCCCGGTGCCGCCGGTAGCGCTGAGGGATTGGCTGTAAGCGACCGCGGAGGTCGCATTGGACAACGTCGGCGGGCTGACGACGATGGTCGGCGCCGCCGCGACGGTGACGGTGTACAGGCGGCTGCCGATGTTCTGCGAAGCGTCCTGCGCGGTACTGTCGTCGTCTGACAGGATGCGGAAGGTGTAGGTGCCGGTTGTAGTGGGCGTGCCGCTGATCACGCCACCGGCGCTCAAACTTAATCCCGGCGGCAGCGAATCGGGTTCGGCCTGCACTGAATAGCTGTAAGGCGCCACGCCACCGCTGCTGGCGAGGGCGGTGTTGTATGCAACACCGACAGCCATAGCTGGCAGCGTAGCGGGTGAAATCGTCGGCACGACCGTGGGAACAGCGATGCTGTAACTTTTGACAGTGCTCAACGGTGTCGGCGTGCTCGAATCGGTCACCGTAATCGAAACCGAGAAAGTACCGCGTTGTGTCGGCGTACCGCTGAAAGTACCGGACGCAAAACTCAGCCCAGTCGGCAAGGTTCCGCTCGTTTGGACGAAGGTATAAGGGTCCGTGCCGCCGCTGGCGGCCATAGTGGCATTGAATGGCTGTCCAAGGACCGGCGAAATGGTCGCCGGGGTGACGGTAATCGGCGACGTCGGCGCGCTGATGTTCACGTTGACGGTGACAAAGCCGCCTATGCCATCCCGGAAAACAAAGCTGTCGCTTGTCGCTGTATTTCCGTTGTGTGTGTAGGTAACGAGTTGGGCAAGCGGATCGGTCGATGCCACGCCATGAGTCGGAGGCGTGGCGATATTACCGATACCGCTGTCATCGGGACCGTCGCAGGCACCGGCGTCTAGGACATGAGTTCCTCCGTTCGCGACGGAGATCGTGAACGTAGTGCAGTAGATGCCGGCCGTTGCCCAGCCGGACCACAGCAACGACACCGCCAAAAGCATCAAAACAGCGCCGCAGCGCTGAAGCCGCCTCAAACCGCGCAAATGATGCGAGTTCGCGCTATGCATGCCATGCCCAACCATAGTCCAGCCCCCCGCCCCGGCCTTGGTGCGATTCCTCGCCCCCAACTGCCGAAGCTCCGCTTTGCCAAATCCGGCTTTTGCGCGCCCGTCTTGCCTGGACGACGCCCCTTTCTCGACCAGTTACGCAATTCGACGGAAAAAGCGGCCGCCTTTGCCCCGACTTTGCGTTAAGCCAAGTCATGGCGCGTATGCGCCATGGCGGCTCCGGTCGGTCGTCGCCACCGTCGCTCGACGGGCGAGCCGGCCGCGATCCGTTCCGCAATCCGACCCGAAAACGGTTCGGACGCCATCCTCCGGGGGAAGAGATGACAGAAGTATTCTTGGGACAAATCATCATGGGGGGATTCAACTTCCCTCCGAAAGGCTTCGCCTTCTGCAACGGGCAGTTGCTGGCGATCGCTCAAAACCAGGCCTTGTTCTCGCTGCTGGGGACGCAGTACGGAGGCAACGGCCAGACCAATTTCGCCCTGCCCAACCTGCAGGGGCGAACGCCGGTGGGCTTCGGCAATTCGGTCGATCCGGGTTGGAACCCCTCTCCTTACAACATCGGCGAAACCGGCGGCGTCGAGAACGTCACCCTGCTCAGTACGCAGTTGCCGACCCACACTCACGGACTGGTCGGTACCAGCGGCGCCGCAGACGTGCGCACCGCCCGCAACAATTACTACGCCAAGTCTACCCTCGACATGTACGCGCTCACCAACGGCCCGCAAGTAGCGTTGTCGCAGGCCACGCTGGGTCCACAAGGCAACACCCAGCCTCACACGAACGTGCAGCCCTACCTCGCTATCAATTTCTGCATCGCTCTGGTCGGCATCTACCCGTCGCGCAACTGACGCACCGGCCCACGCGCCGGTCCGTCCGGCTTTCTTTCAGCATCCGCGTTACGGAGTCCACACCATGAGCGAACCTTACGTCGGCGAGATCCGCATGTTCGGATTCGGCCGGGTACCCACCGGCTGGTTTGCCTGCGACGGCAGCCTCTACCCGATCTCCCAGTACGAGACCTTGTTCGTCCTGCTCGGCACCACCTACGGCGGCGACGGCGTGTCCACCTTCGCCGTACCCGATCTGCGCGGCCGCGTGCCGGTGCATTTCGGCAACGGCCCGGGCTTGAGCCCCTATGTCATCGGCCAGCGCAGCGGCGTCGAAAGCGTCACCCTGGTTTCGGGCCAGATGCCGCAACACACTCACACGGTGGTGGCGACCACACTGCTTTCCACCGTCAAGCAGCCTGGATCGACGGTGGAGTTGGGGGCCCTGAGCGGCGACACGATGTATCTGACCGATATCACCGGCCTGCCGCCGGTCCCGCAGGCAGCTGCCGCGGTGACGCCGGCCGGCGGCACCCAGCCGCACGACAACCTCATGCCCACCCTTACGGTGCAGTTCTGCATCGCCTGGGCCGGCATCTTCCCGTCGCAGACTTGATACGGCGTCCCGCATCGCGGGACGCGCCAGCACCAGGAGCAAGACCATGTCCGAACCCTTCATCGGCCAGATCCAGCTGTTCGGCTTCAACTTCCCGCCGCGCGGCTGGGCCTTCTGCAACGGCGCCACTCTGGCGATTCAGCAGAACACCGCGCTGTTCTCCCTGCTGGGCACCCAGTACGGCGGCAACGGCCAGACGACCTTCCAACTGCCCAATCTCGTCAATCGCGCCGCCTGCGAGCAAGGCCAGGGACTGGGCCTGACCGATCGCACCATCGGCGAAACATTCGGCTCTAATAGCGTAACGCTCACTTCGCAAGAGATGCCGGCCCATACCCACCCCATGCAGATCTACAGCCAAAACGACACGACCAAGCGGCAGCCCTCGCCAGCGAATGGCAACGCCCTGGGCAGCCCGTTGGCCTCTGCATTCTTCAACGGGCCAGCCGATTCGCCCTTCCCGCCGACCGTGATCCAGCCCGCCGGCGGCGGCCAACCGCACGAGAACCGCCAGCCCTACCTGGCGATGAACTTCTGCATCGCCTTGCAGGGCGTGTTCCCCTCGTTCGGCTGACCGCAGTGCACGGGCCGACGCCGACGCTGTCGTTTCCGCCGCCGCATCGCGGCGGCCCGTGCCTGCGCTTGCCCGAGTCGCTGTCCGCGCAGGGCGTGTCCTTGCGCGCCGCGCGCGACGACGATATCGAATGGCTGCGCCTGCATTACCGCGAACGGCGCGCGGCCGAGTTCGCGCCGCTGGGTTGGCCGGCCGCGGCGCTGACCGCCTTCCTCGATCAGCAGTTCGCCATGCAGCATCTGCATTACACCCGCTACTACGCCGACGCCCAGTTCCTGATCGTCGAACGCGGCGATGCGCCGATCGGCCGGCTTTATCTGTTGCGCCGCGCGCCGGAGCATCTGTTGGTCGATATCGGCCTGGCCCCGGGCCAGCGCGGACAAGGCCTGGGCGCGGCGTTGATCGGCGGCGCCCAGGCCGACGCCGCCGAATGCGGCCGCAGCCTGCGCCTGCACGTCGAGCACGGCAACGATTCGGCGCGGCGGTTGTATGAGCGCCTGGGCTTCGAGCACGAGGAAGATCTGCCGACCCACGCCGCAATGCGCTGGCGTGCGCCCGCGCCGCGCGCGCACGCCTGAGGCGGGATCTCAGTTGAAGATCGCCTGATACAGGAAACCTTCGCGCTCGCGCGCCACCGGCACCAGGAAGATGCCGATCTCGCCGATCGAGTCGTGGCGCATCAGATAGGTCTGCTGCGGAAACAGGAACGACGAGCCGTTGCGGAACAGCAGCGAGAACGGCATGCGCATCGCCTGTTGCGGGCGGGTGCTGAGTGCGCGCGCCTCGACCAGCACGAACGGGACTTCGCCGTCGTTGAGCTGCGCCGAATAGGTCTCGTTCACGTGCGAAGCGAAGTGTTCCAGCGTCAGCAGTTCCATCCCAGGCCTCCCCAAGCCGAGGCCGCATCGTCACCGCAGGCGGCGCTTGATGCAAGTCCTGCTTGCGGATTCGCGACCGACGGCGAACTCCTGCTCGGGCGCAGCGCACGCCCCGTGCGGCGCTCCGCGACACAGGTTGGCCCCGGTGCGCGATCGCCGGCCCCGGTCGCCGCCACCGCGGTCCCAGTCCGCGATAACGACGGCCGGAGCCGCCGACGGCCGGGCGTCCCTGCCCGTCCCTGCTTTCATCACTGACGGAGATGAAAGTTTTCCAACGATCGACCCGGGCAATGCCAGGTCCTGACTTGGCGCGTCCGGCCCTAGCGCGTCCGGACACGGTGCGGTGCCGCACCGGCCGCGGCGTCCGCCCGGCAATGCCGGCGGGCGCCGCGGACCGGCCGCCCCCGGGGATGACGCGAAACCGGCGGCGCGCCTTCGGCGCCGCGGTCGCTGCCCTCGCCGCCACGACACGGCGAGCGGCGGACCCACGGCGCACATCGTGCGCACCCAGGCCGGTTCGCGCGGTCGGCCGTGGCGCCCTGCGCCGGCGGCCGTTCCCCTACCCCTTTCCGGGGGGTACCGGTGGCCCCGGCGCGAGCACGCCGGAGCGGATGCGCGGGCCTACAAGGCCGCCACGGCGCGCGCGACCGCCGCGCCGCCGATCGCGGTCACCGCGACCACCGCATCGACGCTCGCCTCGCCGCTGTGTACGCGATAGACGTAAGTGTCGACGCCTTCGAAGCCCGGATCGGGCGTGTAGGTCGCACGGCCCTCGTCGAGCCGCACCGCGCCATGCTTCGGCGCTTCGACGATGCTGTAGCGCAGGACCGAACCGTCGCCGATCGAGCCGCGCAGCGCGACCGTGGCAGCGGCGCCATCGACGCTGTTGGTGACCAGGTCGGCCGCCGCAAGCGGGCGATAGCGATCCAGATCGCTCACGCTGCGTTCGACCGCCTCGGCAGCGCCGGCGAACGACGCGGCCGACATCGTCAGCGACGACAGTAGGGTGCTCGGGGCGCCACCGGCGATGCCGACCGCGAACAGGCTCAGGCACAGTACGGCGGGCCCCTTGATACTCTTGGACAACATGCCAACTCCTTCTGGTTGAGAACGGGGGAATGCAACTCCGGACCGCGCATCCCTGCGCCTGGCGACGTTGCGGCCGTTCCTCGACCGCGCTCCCTGCCGTTTCCGGACCCGTCGCGACGTCCTGTCGCTGCCGGGAAAACATGATCGCAAGAGCGCGTCGCAGAGGCCGAGACGGGGCGCGACCAGAGTCGGGATATTTCGATCGGCGAGGCTCGCGTTTCGATTTGCGCCGCTCGCGGCAGGACGCGGCAGGCAGGGATACGCTGCCTCGCGGCGGACGCCCCGGACCGGATCGGCAGTGTCGGCGCGAGAGGGATCAGAGCCTGAGACGGCACGGCAGCGACAGCGCATTGGGCAAGGCCGAAACCCGTTGACCGGAACGGCCTCGGCGCTCGTACGTGTCGCTCAGGGGGGAGCAACGCGAGTCGCGGCCCGCGCCCTGCGGGAAGGGTCGTCGCAGTTGCGTTATTGCGGTCGCGGCTTACGCCGCTCCTACAGGGGGCATGCCCCTCAGGGGTAGGTGCGACGCGAGTCGCGACTAGCCCCGCGCGGGAAGTTTCGTCGTAGTTGCGTTGTCGCGGTCGCGGCTTGCGCCGCTCCTACAGAAGGGGCATGCCCGCTCAGGGGCAGGTGCAACGCGGGTCGCGACCTGCTCCCTACGGGAAGTTTCATCGCAGTGGGGTTGTCTGCGTTGTCGCGGCTTGCGCCGCGACCGAATCGAGGCCCGCGAAGGTGCGCACGGCCGGGCGGCCGCGCGCCGGACGACTCAGTGCTCGCCCATGAAATCGCGCTTGCCGATCGCCAGGCCGTTGTGGCGCAGGATCGCGTAGGCGGTGGTGACGTGGAAGAAGAACTGCGGCAAGCCGTAGCGCACCAGATAGTCCTGGCCGCCGAAGCGGCGTTCCTTCGGCGTGCCCGGACGCAGCACGACTTCACGATCCTCCGCGCCCTCGAACAGCGCCGGCTCCAGGCCGTCGACGAAGGCCAGGGTCTTGGCGATGCGCGCCTGCAATTGGGCGAAGTCGCGCTCGTTGTCTTCGTAGGAAGGCACTTCGACATCGGCCAGACGGGCGCTCACGCCTTTGGCGAAGTCGCAGGCGATCTGGACCTGACGCAGCAACGGAAACATGTCCGGAAACAGGCGCGCCTGCAGGTAGGCGTCCGGATCGATGCCGCGCTCGCCGGCATGCTCCTGCGCGCGCTGCAGGATCGTCGACAGGCTGCCGAGCATCTGCCGGATCACCGGCACCGAAGCGGAATACATCGAAATCGTCATGGCGAAGACCGTGGTGGGGAAACGCGCATGGTACGCCGCCGCGGCGCACATGGCTGCGGCCGGACGCAGGGGCGACGGACATTTTCCGCCGCGCCTGCCGCATCGCCCAGGGCGCCGCTTCGCCGTGCAGCGCGGCGGACCGCCCCGCACCGGCATAGGCGCGAATCAATCCGAGCGCGTACGCACGGGCTTGGAACACACCTTTCCGACGGCCGATCGCTTACCGGCCGCCCCCTTGCCGCCGGCCGCGCCGGAGCCCGCCTCGCTCATCTCCCCGGCGGTCTTGCCCGCCACGGCCCGAGTCGCGGTTGCGGCGCCGCGGCGCCGATGCGGTCGCGCAAGCGCCGCCGCCCAACGTTGCGCACCGGCGCCCTGCTCGCCCCAACTGTCGCCGGGGTTGGCCATCCGGCACCGGTCCAGCGACAGACAGCCGCAGCCGATGCATTGGTCCAGGGTGTCGCGCATCAAGCTCAAGTGAGCGATGCGCTGCTCCAGCTCTTCCTTCCATGCCACCGACAGCCGCGCCCAGTCGGCACGGCTGGGCACGCGCGAGTCCGGCAGCGTGTCCAACGCTTCGCGGATCGTCGCCAGCGGTATGCCGACCCGCTGCGCGACCCGGATCAGCGCGATCCGGCGCAAGGTGTCGCGGCTGTAGCGGCGTTGGTTGCCTGCGGTGCGCAGGCTGTGGATCAGCCCCTTGGCCTCGTAGAAATGCAGCGCCGACACCGCCACGCCGGAACGTTCGGCGACCTGGCCTACCGAGAGCTCCATCGCCATGCTCATCGCCCTTGACCTCAACTTTGATTGAGGTTCTATGCTGCGCCGCAAGTCCAAATCGGGTCAAGCCATGGCCGCCGCCGAACTCCGCAACGCCGTCTCCGCCTCGATACCGCAGGTCAAGGCGGTGGTGTACGACCGTCATGGCGATGCCGAGGTGCTGCGCGCGATCGATTTGCCGATGCCGCAGGCGGGTCCGGGCGAAGTGCGGATCCGGGTGCGCGCGGCCGGCGTGCGTCCCGGCGACATCGCCCTGCGCGCGGGCCGCGCCGCGGCGCCCGGCGGATTTCCGCGCCGGCTCGGCAACGAGTTCGCCGGGGTGGTCGATCAAGTCGGCAGCGACGTCGGCGACCTGAAGATCGGCGACGAAGTGCTGGGTTGGGCGGTGGCGATGAGCTATGCCGAAGTGCTGACCGTGCCGGCCGAACAGGTGGTGCACAAGCCGCCGAGCATGTCCTGGGCGGTCGCCGGCGCGCTCGCGGCGACCGGCCAGACCGCGCTGGCGGCGCTGCGCGCGCTGCGTTTGCGCGCGGGCGAGACGCTGCTGATCCACGGCGCCGCTGGCGATGTCGGCAGCGTCGCCGTCCAGTTGGCCCGCGCCTGGGGCCTGCGTGTGGTCGGCAGCGCCACGCCCGCCGATCACGATTACCTGCGTTCGCTCGGCGCGCTCGCGATCGGCGAAGACGAGGCCGGGTTGGCGCAGTTGCGCGCCGTAGCCCCGGGCGGCGTCGACGCGGTGTTCGATGCGCTCGGCGGCGCGCCCCGCCCCGCTTGGCTGGAACTGGGCGCGCCGGCGCAGCGCATCGTCAGCCTGCGCGGCGCGTCCCGCCTGCGCCGCCAACGTCTGCTCTCGTTGCGCAGCGAGCGCAGCCGCGCCGGCCTGACCGAACTGGTCGGCGCGCACCTGCGCCATGGCCTGCTGGTGCATGTGCGCGAAATGTTTCCGCTGGCCCGCGCGGCCGAGGCGCACCGCGCGGTCGAGCGCGGTCCGGGGCGCGGCAAGGTGGTGTTGATGGTCTATCAGAACGCAACGACGGAGTTGTTCGCATGAATCACGACGGATCCCTCTCGCCCATCGCGGCAGAGGAAGCGTTCGACGCCCCTGCAGGGTTCGGGACCGCTCCCTCGGGATCGCGGCCGTTGCCGGGAGGGGCTGCGGCGGCGGTCCCCGGCGAAGCGGAACTGGCCCAGCGGGCCGGGTCGGCCGTCGCCGAAGCCCCTCCCGACAGCGGCCGCGGCGGACCGGGGCTGTTCGCGCCGGCGTATCGCGCGTTGACCGCAGGCGCGGTCGCCCTGGTCGCCCTGGTCGGGTTCGAAGCGCTGGCGGTGACCACCGCGATGCCGACGGTCGCCCGATCGCTCGACGGCCTGTCCCTGTACGCGCTGGCCTTTGCCGGCACCCTGGCCGCGAGCGTGGTCGGCATGGTCGCGGCCGGGCCTTGGGCCGACGCGCGCGGGCCGGCGGCGCCGCTGCGCCAGGGCATCGCCTGGTTCGCGCTCGGCTTGCTGCTGGCCGGAGCCGCGCCCTCGATGCCGTGGCTGATCGCCGGACGGGTGGTCCAAGGCTTCGGCGGCGGACTGATTTCGGTGGCCTTGTACGTGGTGGTCGGGCGCGTATATCCCCCGCAGCTGCACGCGCGCATCTTCGCCGCGTTCGCCGCGGCCTGGGTGGTGCCGGCGATCGTCGGCCCGGCGATCAGCGGCGCCATCGTCGAGAGCCTGGGCTGGCGCTGGGTGTTCCTGTCGGTGCCGCTGGCCGCGGCGGTGGCGGCCTGGCTGGTGTTGCCGGCGCTGCGCGGGCTGGGGCCGAGCGCGGCCGCGGCCGCGATCGCGGCGATGCAACGCGCGCGGATGGCGTGGGCGTTGCTGGCCACCGCCAGCCTGCTCGCCCTGCACTACGGCGGCCAATTGCGCGACGCCACCGCCTGGCTGTGGATCGGCGCGGCGGTCGCCGCCCTGGCCGCGGCGGCCTCGCGCCTGCTGCCGCCCGGCGCGTTGCGCGCCAAGCGCGGGCTGCCGACCGTGGTCGCGCTGCGCGGCCTCGCCGCCGGCGCGTTCTTCCTGAGCGAGGCCTATATCCCGCTGCTGCTGGCGCAGGAACGCGGACTGTCGCCGACCTGGGCCGGGCTGGTGCTGACCCTCGGCGCGATCGGCTGGTCGACCGGTTCCTGGTTCCGCGGCCGCGCGCCGGCCGACGCCGATGCGCGGCGCTTCCTGCAGGCCGGCATGGCCCTGCTCGGCCTGGGCGTGATCGCGATCGGCGCGCTGGCTTGGGCGGCGACGCCGCTTGCGCTGGGCATCGCCGGCTGGGTCCTCGCCGGCTTCGGGATGGGACTGATGTACCCCACCCTGTCGGTGTTGATGCTGGAATTGTCGCCGCCGGAACGCCAGGGCGAGAGTTCCTCCGCACTGCATCTGGGTGATGCCATCTTCACAGCCACGGCACTGGCGATCGGCGGCTCGCTGTTCGCCGCGCTGCTGACCCGCTCGCACCTGCTGGCGTATCTGTGCGGGTTCGCGATCGCTGCGGCGCTGGCGCTGCTCGGCCTGGGCCTGGCGTCGCGGGTGCGGGTCGCAACGGCGCCTTCAAGCCGGTAGAAGCGGCACTCCCGCGGATGTCCTTCGGCCGCGAGTCGGGACAAGCGCTGCGACGCGCGCAAGCGCGGCAGCCGAAGCAGATGCATCGCCCCTGCGAGAACGACGACACGGCTTCGATGGCGGCGCTTTCGCCGTTGTCCGGTCTGCGCGTCGCGTGGTCGCGGCCTGCGCCGCCCTACCCCTGCTGCGCGGCGGCCTGGGCGCCGCGGCGCGGCAAGGGACGCTCCTGGGCCAGACGCTGGTACAGCGCCACCACCTGCGTCATCAGCCCTTCGGTGCTCCAGGCGCGGGCGTCCTGCGGCCCCGCCTGGGACAATTGCGCGCGCAGTTCCGGCGAACGCAGCAATCGCGCCACGTGGCCGGCGAACGCATCGACGTCTTCGTCGCTGATGAGGGCGCTGCGCGCATCGCGCAGCACCGTCGCCGTACCCATTACCGCGGTCGAGACGATCGGCACGCCCAGCGCCATGGCCTCGATCAGCACCAGGCCCTGGGTCTCGGTCGGCGAGGCGAACACGAAGGCATCGCCGGCCCGGTAGGCATCGAGCAGGGTCGTGCGCCGGTCCAGGTTGCCGAAGAAACGCACGTTCGCGTCCAGGCCGTATTCGTGCGCCAGACGCTTGAGGCGCGGCGCGTCCGGCCCTTCGCCGGCGATGATGAACATCAGCCGCGGAAACTCGGCGACCAGCCGCCGCGCCGTCTGCAACAGGAACGCGATGTTCTTCTCCACCGCCAACCGGCTGACCGTGACCAGGGTCGGCCGATCGGCGGCGATGTCGTGGGCGATGCGGAAACGCGTACCGTCGCCGCGGGCGAATTCGCTCAGGTCGATCCCGGTCGGCAGCACCGTCGCCGCGGTGGTCACGCCGTAGCGGCGCAGCACTTCGGCCATCTGCTCCGAGGGCACGATCAGGTGATCGACGCCGTGGCAGAGCATGCGCGACAGGCGCCGGGCGACGAAGCGCAGCAGCGGCGCGGGCGCCCACGGCAGGTAGTGGCCGATGTATTCCTCGAAATAGGTGTGGTAGGTCTCGACCGTCGGCCGGCCGGTCAGCTCGGCCAGGCGCACGCCCATGCGGTGGGCGCGGAACGGCGTGTGGACGTGGATCACGTCCCAATGCCGCGCCGCCAGCGCGGGCATGATGCGGCGCAGCTCCGGCGCGCGGATCAGCCGGTCCTCGGGGTCGAAGAAGATCACCCGCGAAGCCAGCCGGATCAGTTCGAACTCGTCGCTGTCGTGCTGCTCCTGACCGCTGCCGGGCCCGTAATCGGGCGCCACCACGGTCACCGAATGCCCCATCCTCGCCAGCGACTGGGCGAACGTGCGGATCGAGGTCGACACCCCGTTGACCCGCGGGAAGTAGACGTCCGACAGCATCAGGATGTTCATCCCGCCAGCCTAGCCTCCGCCCATGACCGAATCGTGGCGGCGGACCGGGCGGCCCGCCGCGCCCGCTTCAATGCCCGGCGCGCCGCTCGAACACCAACGGCGTGGCCAGGGGGCAGTCCGGGTGCATGCGGTTGAGCGCATGCACCGCGCCGGCGACGCCGGTCATCAAGCCCGGCGTGAATGCGTCGCGGGCGCGGCTGCCGACCGCGCCGCGATGCTCCTCGATCGCCGACACGATCTGCATGGTGTGCTCGGCCGGATCGCCCCAACCGCCGTCCGGGTCCAGCCGTGCGGCGCGCGCCAGCAGCTCCCACAGGGCCAGATCGCCGTGGCACAGGGTGTGGCTGGCGCCCCAGCCGAAGCCGCGCGCGGCCTGCGCGGCGCGACGCAGATCGCGCAGATGGCGCGCGTCGCCGGTGAGTTCGTACAGGTCGCAGGCGGCCAGGCCGATGCCGACGCTGCCGTGGCACCAGGCGTGCAGGAACTGGTCTTCGTCGGCGATGCGCGCATCGCGCCAGCAGCCGGCGCGGTCGTCGTACAAGCCGTCCTCGAACGCGAAGGCGCGTTCGGCCAGGGCCCGCCAGCGGGCGCGGTCCTCGGCGCTGCCGGCGGCGCTGTGGCCGATCCGGCTCAGCGCCCAGCCGATACCGCTGGCGCCGTGGGCGTAGCCGCCGATCGGCGCGTCGAAGATCGTCGACGGCCAGCGCGCGCCGCGGTCGTCGACGATCGCCTGCGATTCCATGAACCGGGCCGCGCGCGCCGCCAGCTCGCGCCAGCGCGCGTCGCCGCTGGCGTCGGCCAGTTGCAGCAACGGCACGATCGCGCCGCTGGCCCCTTCCAGCAGATCCAGGTAACGGTCGGCGTCGAAGCCGGCCGCATCGAGGGCCTGCGCGCGTTCGATCGCCCATTCCAGCATCTGCGGCCGTTGCAGCAGATCGTGCAAGGCGATCCAGGTCCAGATCTGCGCGCCGTAGCCGATCATGCCGCCGACCGTACTCGGGCTGTCGGCCTGCTCGATCGCGCGCAACGCGCTCAAGGCGCCGTCCAGCGCCGGCTCCAGGCCTTCGACCGGATCGGCGCGTCCCGCGCGGCATTCGTGCAGATAGCCGGCCAGGCTCAGCGCGACACCGCCCAAGCCGGTGTACAGGTCTGCCTGCAGCGGCCGGGTCACCCAGCCGGTATCGCCGAGCACCGGGCTGATCCAGGTCACGCTGCCGTCGTCGCCGTACACCGCCAGGCGCAGCAATTGCCCCACCGCCTGCGCCGCGGCCGCGCGCCGGCGCTGGTCGAGCCGCTCGGCGTGCGGATGGCGGGCGACGATGTCGGCGCGCACGCGCTCGTTCTTGCCCAGTCGCTGATTCAGATCGACCGTGACCAGGGCGCTGCGGATGGTCAGTTCCTCCAGTTCGACCCGCATCCGCCGCCAGCGCTGCAAGGTCTCCTCGATCCGCGCCGGGTCCAGCGGGGCGACGAAGATCGGCACGTCGCCGATGCGCATGTCCTCGATCTCGCCGTCGATCTCGTGCGCCGACGAGGGCGCGATCGGCAGGGCGACGGCGTTGCGGCGCAGAATGTCGCGGGCGCGCTCGATCGCTTTGGGCTCGTCGTGCAGCGAGGCCGGATGCCAGAGCATGCGCATGATCTCGACATAGGCCTGGGTCGGCCGGCGGATGTCGCGCGCCGGGCAGCCCAGGAAGCCGCGCAGCAGCGGCTCCAGCGCGCCCTCGGCATCGAGCGCGCGCAGGCGCGCGGTGGCCTCGACGAATCCCTCGCTGATCCGGTCCCAGAACCGGGTCACCTCGGGATGGGGGCTGGGATGGTTCTGCGACTGGCCGAAGTCGGTGCTGACGATCTCCAGCCGCGCGCGCGCCGTGCCTTCGTCGGCGATCGCCGGCATGCGGATCTGCGGTTGTTCGCCGGGCAGCGCGCCGGCGGCGGAGATGTCGACGCCGCCGAAGCCGAGCACCGGCGCGCGGAACGGCACGATGCCGGTGCGCAGCACCGACGTGCGGATCAGTTCGGAGGCCAGATCGAAGGCGCGGCCGCGCGCCGAAGGCGGCGTATCGACTTCGATCGCGAACAGGCTTTCGACGTCGATCGCGACCGGCACCGGCCCGGCCGCGATCAGGTTTTCCTGGTGCAGGTCGGTGCCGCCGAGCAACTGCATCGCCGCCAGCCAATGACCGAGATTGCGGTAGAACGTGCCCAGTTCGGCGTCGCCGTCGCAGTAGCGGTGGTCGACGAAGCCGGTCCAGCCGTAGTCGCCGCAGTCGAGCGCGTACGGCACCCGGATCCGCAGCGGATCGTCGCCGAACACGCGGGCCAGGAACGCGTCCAGGGCCAGGTCGATGCGCAGCGATCGCGGCTTGTACATGATCCGGCCGCCTTCGAAACCCAGCCGGACCACGGTCTGGCCGCCGGCATGGCGGTCGCCCTCGCCCGGCTGCACCGCGAGCAGACGCCCGGGGGCGCGGCCGAGCAGTTCGCCCAGGCGCTCGCGGTCCTGCGCGATGCGTGAGGCCAACGCTTCCAGCGCCAGGCGCTGCAGCTCCAGGGTGCGCTGCAGGCGCGCATGCAGGGCCGGATAGCGCCGGCGCAAATGCGGGTCGAACTCCGGCTGCAGCGCCAGGGTGATGAACTGCTGGAATTGCTCGACATCGTCCTGCGCCGGCAACTGCCCGCCCAGGCGTGCGGCATGCAACTCCAGCAGCAAGGTGCGGCTGAGCTTGAGCCGCGCATTGTCGTTGAGGGTCTGCGCGCCGACTTGCCGCAACAGCGCGATCTCGTCGCGGTCCAGCTTCGGCGCCAGGCCGGCCAGGGTCGCGTCCAGTCGGGCGCGCGGCTCGGCGGTGAAGGTTTCGATGATCGGAAGGAACGACTCGCCGTTGCTGGGTTCGCTCATCGTGTCGGTGCGTCCTGCGGAATCCACGGAACCGCGGGCTGGCGCGGGCCGTTCGCGTTCGCGGGATCGGCGCCGGCGCAGGCTGCGGCGGAGTTCGGCGGGCGGCAGGGCCGGCCCGCAAGATCGGACTCGCTCCCGGCTCGCGCCGGGAGCGAGTCCGCGCTGGCTCAGCGTCTGCTCAGCAGCAGTAGCCGCCGCCGGAAGCGCTGCAGCTGCTGCAACGGGTCAGCAGCGGCAGAGTGGTGTCGGTCAGCGCGGCTTCGGTCGCGGCGACGCCTTCGACGTACAGCGGGCCGGCCGGGTTTTCCGATTCCGAACCGTTCAACCAACCCGAAACGATGTCTTCGATCTGCATGAACCTCTCCTTGTCGGTAACAGACGTTCAGCGCTGGATCAGCAGCACTGGCCGCCGCCGGAAGCGCTGCAGCTGCTGCAACGGGTCAGCAGCGGCAGGGCGGTGTCGGTCAGCGCGGCTTCGGTCGCGGCGGCGCCTTCGATATACAGCGGACCCGCCGGGTTCATGTCTTCCGAACCGTTGAGCCAGCCCGAAACGATGTCGTCGATCTGCATAAACCTCTCCTTGTTCAATACATGATTGGAATCGGTGGCGGCCCGCGCCGGGATGCCGGCAGACGGGCCGATTCCGATCGGTGACGGCGAACGTGCACGGAGTCGTTGCGGACGGCGGAGCGAGCCTCATCGGCTTCGGACACCGTCCCCTGGCAACTCCGCGCCGACACGCTGCGCGCTCGCCCGCCCTCGTGTCAACTGTCAGTTCGATTATTGCGCCGCACAAGAAAAGCGTCGCGAACGTACGCGAAGTCGGCGAAAATCCGTTCGCACCGCCGTAGTGCCCGTTCATCGCATTCCGGCCCCTCTCCGTCCCGCGCATTCCGCGATAACTATCACGCTTGCCGCCCTCGCCGCCGATGTCCGACCGCTTGCAATCCGCCGCCGATGCCGCCCCCGATGCCGTCCCCGCGCGCAAGCGCCGCGGGCCGCGGCGCGCGCTGTGCGGGGCGGTACTGATTTGGGCCGTATCGGCGATCTGGCACTCGTACAAGCCGCTGCCGGAAGGGGTGAGCGCGCAGCATCCGCTGCGCGCTGCGCGCGATGTCGCGTTGCTGAGCGACGTCACCTGGGTCGATGCGGACGGCACACGGCGCAGCGAACAACGGATCTTCGACGAAAGCCTGCGCCTGATCGGCCAGGCGCGGCGCGCCGTGGTCGCCGACCAGTTCCTGTTCAACGATTTCGCCGCCGCCGACGGCGAACGCCATCGCCGTCTCAGCGACGAACTCGCGGCCGCGCTCATCGCGCGCAAACGCGCTGTGCCGCAACTGCATGCGGTGTTGATCACCGATCCGATCAACACCGTCTACGGCGGCCGCCGTGCCCCGCGCCTGGAAAGTTTGCGCGCGGCGGGGATCGAGGTGGTGACGACCGATCTGGGTCGCTTGCGCGCACCGAATCCGGCCTGGTCCGGGCTATGGCAGCTGTGTTGCCGCTGGGCCGGCAACGACCCCGACGGCGGCTGGCTGGCCAATCCCTTCGGCCCCGGCCGGGTCACCCTGCGCAGTTGGCTGGCGCTGTTCAACTTCAACGCCAACCACCGCAAGACCCTGGTCGTCGACGAAGGCGACGGCTGGACCGCGTTGGTCGCCTCGGCCAATCCGCACGACGCCAGCAGCCGCCACGGCAACGTCGCTCTGCGCTTCCACGGCGCGGCCGCGCTCGACGTACTGGCCAGCGAGCGCGCGGTGGCGCGGATGTCCGGCGCGACCTGGCCGCAGGGCCTGCCGCAGGCCGCGCCGCCGCCGACCATCGTCGACGCCACCCTGGCGCCGCGCGTGCAGCTGCTGACCGAAGCGCGCATCCGCGACGCGCTGATTGCCGCGATCCAGGGAGCGCGACGCGACGAGCGCGTCGACTTGGCGGTGTTCTATCTGTCCCACCGCGGCGTGATCGATGCCCTGATCGCCGCCCAGCAGCGCGGCGTGCGGCTGCGCGTGCTGCTGGACCCGAACGAGGACGCGTTCGGGCGCAAGAAGAACGGCGTGCCCAATCGCCAGGTCGCCGCCGAACTGCATGCGGCCGACGTGCCGCTGCGCTGGTGCGACACGCACGGCGAGCAGTGTCACGCCAAACTGCTGCTCAAGCGCGGCGGCGACGGCCGGATCGAGCTGATCGCCGGCTCGGCCAACTACACCCGGCGCAATCTCGACGACTACAACCTGGAGAGCAGCGCGCGGGTCTTGGCCGAAGCCGATGCGCCGGTCGCGAGCGAGGCTCTGGCGTATTTCGAGCAAAGCTGGGGCAACGGCGACGGCCGCCGGATCAGCACCGACTATGCCGCTTACGCCGACGATTCGGCGCTGCGGCGCCTGTGGTACCGCTTCGGCGAAGCCACCGGGCTGTCCAGCTACTGACCGCTCCGCGCCGCATGCTGCGGCGCAACGTGCCCGATCGGACGATGGCGCCGTCGCCGCGACGGTGGCCCACTGCGGTCGCGCCGGCCCCGGTTCCGGCGCAGGAGCCGATCGCATGTCCGTATCGCCGCATCCGCCCGCGCTTGCGTCCCAGCGCCCCTCGCCGCCGCGCCGGTATCGCCGCAGGCGCATCGCCTCGCTGCTGCTCGCGGCCTGGGCGGCGCTGACGGTCCTGTCCGCCGCGGCATCGACCGAAGTCGTGGGCTTCGGCAGCAACCCCGGCAATCTGCGCATGTACCGGTACGTGCCGCCGGGCTTGCCGGCCGGCGCGCCGCTGGTCGTAGCCCTGCACGGCTGCGCCCAGAGCGCCGCGTCCTACGATGCCGAAACCGGCTGGGAGATGCTCGCGCAACGCTGGGGTTTCGCCTTGCTGCTGCCCCAGCAGCAGAGCGCCAACAACGCCAACGCCTGTTTCAACTGGTTCGAGCCCGGCGACACCGCACGCGACCAGGGCGAGGCCTTGTCGATCCGGCAGATGATCGAACGCATGCGCGCCGACCACGGCAGCGCCGCCGACCGAGTCTATGTCACCGGCCTGTCCGCCGGCGGCGCGATGACCGCAGCCCTGCTCGCCGTCTATCCGGATCTGTTCGCCGGCGGCGCCGTCGTCGCCGGTCTGCCTTACCGCTGCGCCACCGGTTCCTCGGCGGCGTTCGCATGCATGTCGCCGGGCACCGACCTCAGCCCGAAGCAATGGGGCGACAAGGTGCGCGCAGCCGGCGCGCACGCCGGCCCCTGGCCGATTGTCTCGATCTGGCACGGCGACGCCGATTACGTGGTGCGACCGATGAATCAGGCCGAGCTGATGCAGCAGTGGACCGACGTGCACGGCATCGACCAGGCCGCCGACGTGCAGGACACCGTCGCCGGTCATCCGCACCGGGTGTATCGCGACGGCGCCGGGCGCGCGCGCGTGGAGACCTACGCCATCGTCGGCATGGGCCACGGCACGCCGGTCGATCCGGGCAGCGGCGAGACCCAGTGCGGCACCGCCGGGGCATACGTGCTCGATGCCGATATCTGCTCCAGCTACTACATCGCCCGTTTCTGGGGCTTGGACGATCTCGACCCGAACCCGCCGCAAGTCGCGCTGACCGCGCCGTACGACGGCGCCCAAGTCAACGGCCTGGTGACTCTGAGCGCCGAGGCCGCCGACGACGTCGGCATCGAGCGCGTCGACTTCCTGCTCGACGGCGCGGTGATCGCCACCGACCGTCTGCCGCCCTACCAAGCGCAATGGAACAGCGCCACCGCCACTAACGGCGCGCATGTGCTGCAGGCGCGCGCCGAAGACATCGCCGGCAACCAGGCCGGCTCGCCGCCGATATCGGTCACCGTCAGCGGCGGTAGCGACGGCCCGCCGCTGGTCATGGAATTCGTCAACGAAGACGCCAACGACGGCTACGTCAAAGCCAACGCCGACGGCAGTGCCGCCGCAGTGGGCGCGCTGGAAGCCAGTTACGGCCTGGCCGTGGGACGCGGCAGCGACGGCAAACACAATCGCAGCGTGTTGTCGTTCGATACCTCCGCCCTGCCCGACGGCGCCACCGTGCTCGGCGCCACGCTCAGCGTCGGCTTCGGCAGCGCCTACGGCGATCCGTGGAGCCAGCCGGCCGGCAATCGTCTGCTGATCGACGCGCGCCGGGGCTGCTTCGGCGGCTGTACGATCGAAGCCGGCGACTATGCCGCAGCCGCCGATGCGTCCGCGGTCGCCGAGTTGGCGCGCTTCGGCGGCGGCCGTCAGACCAGCACCCCGTTCGACGCCGCGGGCCTGGGCGCGATCGACCGCGCCGACCGCACCCAACTGCGGCTGCGCTTCGAGCAACCGCCCGGCGCGACGAACTACCTTTGGATCGAGCGCGGCGCCGGCGCCAGACTGCGGGTGGAATACCGGCCCTGAGCGGCCGCGGAGGACGGCCGGGACGCGCCCTCGCCCGGCCGACGTTCCATGACCCGGGTCGTAATCCGGTCTCGCCGGCCGCGACGCCGATACCGTATCGTGTGCGCATGGACGAGCTCCGATACCTGCGCGGCTACGGCGAACGCGTGCTGACCCAGGTCCGCGCGCTGATCGATGCCGGCCGTCTCGGCGAAGTGCTGCGCAATCGCTACAGCGCGGGCCACCAGGTCCGCGACGACAAGGCGCTGTTCGAGTACGTGGTCGCGATCAAGGACCGCTACATGCGCAAAAGCGACCCGCTCAACAAGGTCGTCTACGACAACAAGCTGCATGTGGTGAAGCATGCGCTAGGCACCCACACCGCGGTGTCGCGCGCGCACGGCGGCCGGCTCAAGGCGGCGCGCGAGATCCGCATCGCCACCCTGTTCCGCGATGCGCCGGGCGAGTTCCTGGAGATGATCGCGGTGCACGAGCTGGCCCACCTCAAGCATCGCGATCACGACAAGGCCTTCTACCAGCTCTGCGCCCACATGAGCGCGGACTACCACCAGCGCGAGTTCGATCTGCGCCTGTACCTGACGCAGCTCAAGTTGAGCCAGCTCGCGCCGGCGGAGCGCGGACCGCACGCCGCGACCGGCGACGACGCCGCCGCTCAGGCCGCCAAGGGCGGACGCCCGTAGTTGCTGGCGTAGGCGTTCTCCACCCCGGGCAGGATCTCGACGATGGCGAAGTAGCGGTCCCAGAACGGGGTTTCGCGCAAGGCCTCGACCACCAGCTCGTAGGCGTGATGGCTGCGCGCGTCCCACTGCCACAGATCGGTGACCCGGGCGTTGTAGAACTCGATGTCGCAGAAGCGCAACCGCACCTGATCGCGGTGCTGCTTGAGGATGGGCTCGACGTGCTCGGCGAGCAGACGGAAGCGCGTGTCGATGTCGAAGCCCAGCCATTCCGGCTGAGTCTTGACCAGCATGAACACGGTCAGGGGATAGCGCTGTTCGGTGTCGCTCATGATCGCCTCGTTGGCGTTTCGTGGAAGTCGCGGACACAATATGAGCGATTGCTCATATTCACTACTCGCATCCCGCCATGCCCGTCGCGCGCCGCCGCACCAGCCTGAAACCACGCAAAATCCCGCGTCAGGAACGCGCCGCCGATACCGTCGCCGCGATCCTTGAAGCGGCGGCTCGCATTCTCGAGCGCCACGGCCTGCGCGGCTACAACACCAATGCCGTGGCCGAGCGCGCCGGAGTCAGCATCGGCTCGCTGTACCAGTACTTTCCCAACAAGGACGCCTTGACCGCCGCGCTGATCGAACGCGAGACGCAAACTCTGCTGGCCGACCTCGCCGCGGTTCCGGCGCAAGCCGGCTACCGCAGCGGCATCGTCGCGTTGGTGCGGGCGGCGACCGCGCACCAGTTGCAGCGGCCGGCGCTGGCGCGCTTGCTCGATTTCGAAGAGCGGCGCCTGCCGCTGCGCGAACGCGATCTGCGCGTCGACCGCGCCGCACAGGACTGCGTGCTGGCCCTGCTCGCCCGTCCGGACGCGCCCGCGCGGCCCGGCGGCGGTGGCGCCGCGCCGGAGTTGCTGGCTCTGGACACCATCGCGATCGTGCGCAGCATCGTCGACGGCGCCGGCGAGCGCGGCGAAACCGACGCCGCCGCCCTGCAGGCGCGGGTGTTGCGCGCGGTGTTCGGCTATTTGGGCGCGCCGCGCCGGGGCACGGCGGCCGGGTGAGCGCGGCGCGGCGTTCAGAGCGCCGATTCGCTCTCGCCTTCGTCCTCGCGCACCATCAACAGGGCGATCAGGGTCAGCGCGCCGGCCGCGGCGAGATAGAAGCCGACGAATTCCAGGCCGTAGCGCTGGGCCAGCCAGGTCGCCGCGTACGGCGCCAACGAAGCGCCGAAGATGCCGGCGAGGTTGAACGCCAGCGAGGCGCCGGTATAGCGCACGGCGGTCGGGAACATCTCGGCCAGAATGGTGCCGAGTGGGCCGTAGGTCAGGCCCATGATGCCCAGGCCGAGACCGAGGAAGATCAGGGTGCCGGGCACGCTGCCGGACGAGAACAGCTCGGCGAAGTACAGGCCGAACAGCACGATCGCGCCGGTCGACAGGATCATCGCCAGACGCCGGCCGCGCCGGTCGGCGAACACCGCCGACAGCGGAATGGTCACGGCGAAGCAGACCACGCCGCCCAGCTGCAATTGCAGGAACTGCTCGCGCGTATAGCCCAATTGCGAAGTACCCCAGCTCAGCGCGAACACGGTCATCAGGTAGAACAGCACGAAGGTCGCCAAGGCGGCGAAGGTGCCGACGATCAAGGCGCCGGGATGGTGCGCCAGCACTTTCAGCATCGGCAGGCGCACGCGCTCGTGCTGGTCGATGGCGCGCTGGAACGCCGGCGTCTCGCTGATCCGCAGGCGCACCCACAACCCCACCAGGACCAGGACCGCGCTGGCCAGGAACGGAATCCGCCAGCCCCAGGCGAAGAACGCCGCATCGCCCATGGTGCCGGTCAGCAGCAAGAAGATGCCGGTCGAGAGAAAGAAGCCGATCGGCGCGCCGAGCTGCGGAAACATGCCGTACCAGGCGCGCTTGCCCGGCGGCGCGTTTTCGGTCGCCAGCAACACCGCTCCGCCCCACTCGCCGCCCAGGCCCAGTCCCTGGCCGAAGCGGCACACGGCCAGCAGCGCCGGCGCGAGGATGCCGATGCTGTGATAGGTCGGCAGCAAGTCGATCGCCACCGTCGACAGCCCCATGGTCAGCAGCGCCGCGACCAGGGTCGCCTTGCGGCCGATGCGGTCGCCGAAATGCCCGAACACCGCCGAGCCGATCGGCCGGGCCAGGAAGGCCAGCGCGAAGGTCGCCAGCGACTGCAGGGTGGCGGTGTTCGGATCGGCGGCGGGGAAGAACAGCTTGGGAAAGACCAGCACCGCCGCGGTGGCGTAGATGTAGAAATCGAAGAACTCGATGGTGGTGCCGATCAGGCTCGCGAACAGCACGCGGGAGGCGGACGGGGCAGCGGGTGCGATCGCGACGGCGCTCATACGGGTTCCGGGCGGGGGACAGTCCATACATACCCGATCCCGGCCCCATCCGGCAAAGCCGGGCGCTGGCCGTGCGCGCCGCGATACGGCATGGTGAAGCTCCGCCCCCGCGTTCGCCGTCGTCGAGCCGCCTTCCATGAACGATCCCGCCCCCATCCGCGTGGCCCTGATCGGCTACGGTTTCGCCGGTCAGACTTTTCATGCCCCCCTGATCAGCGCCACGCCCGGCCTGCGCCTGGAGCTGGTCGGCTCACGCGATCCGGCCAAGGTCGCCCACGGACTGGCCGCCCGCGGGCTGCCTCCGGTGGCGGTGGTCGAAGACCCGTTCGCGGCAGCGACCGATCCGCGCGCCGAGCTGGTGGTGATCGCGACTCCGAACGCCAGCCACGCGCCGCTGGCGCGCGCCGCGCTGGACGCCGGCAAACACGTGGTGATCGACAAACCCTTCGCGCTGGATCTGCGCCAGGCGCGCGAGCTGAGCGCGCTCGCGCAACAGCGCGGGCGACTGCTGTCGGTGTTCCAGAACCGGCGCTGGGACAGCGACTTCCTCGCTGTCCGCGGGCTGATCCAGGACGGTCGCCTCGGCGAGGTGCTGCATTTCGAATCGCATATCGACCGTTACCGGCCGCAGGTGCGCGAGCGCTGGCGCGAACAGGCCGGCGCCGGCAGCGGACTGTGGTGGGACCTGGGGCCGCACCTGGTCGATCAGGTCTTGCTGGTGTTCGGTTTGCCGCACCGCGTGTCGGCCAGCCTGGCGGTGCAGCGCGACGGCGCCCAGGTCGCCGACTGGGCGCACGTCGTGCTCGAATACGGCCGGCGCCGGGCGATCCTGCACGCCAGCATGCTGGTCGCCGGCGGCAGCGCGCGCTTCACCGTCCACGGCCAGCGCGGCAGTGCGGTCAAGACGCTGGCCGATCGCCAGGAAGCGCAGTTGCTGGCCGGGATGCGCCCGGGCGCGCTGGAGTGGGGGCGCGACGAAGACCCGTTGATCGTCTACGACGACGCCGGCACGCATCGGTTGCCGGCGCCGGCCGGCGATCAGGGCCGCTACTACGCCGGCATCCGCGACGCCGTGCTCGGACGCGGCGCCAATCCGGTCACGCCGGCGCAAGCGCTGGCGGTGATGGCGGTACTGGAAACCGCCGAAGCCGCTGCCGCGCACGGCCACGGCCTGTCGCTGCCGCTCAGCGACGCCGAACGCGCGGCCTTCGCCGCCGACGCGATTTCGCCCTGAAGAAAATCTTGACGCCGGCGCGCGTCGCGCTTGCCGGCTGCGACAACATCGCGCAACCGCGGAAACATCCCGTCAACGCCGCGCCAACGCCGCGCAACCGCGGCCATCGCGCGCGCCGATGCGGACGCGGCCAATTTCGACTGCATCGCAAATCGCGCAAGCCGATTCCGCGGCTGCGACTAGTGCGCGAAACATCAAGGTTCGCGGCGGCGCGCATTCATAGGCTGTAGCCGCCACCATCACGCCAGGGATGCGGCGTGTTCGCCCCTGCTCCGTACCGGTCCCCGCCCGGTCCGGCCTTGTCTGCACTTGGCGCCGACGCCATTGCGTCGGCGCACTCGCGGGACCGATCGCCGCGGCCCACGCGTTCGCGGCGGGACTGTTTCGCCACGCCCCTCCTCGCATACGACTCAAGGACAAGGACATCGACATGACCACGCGCCCAATCCGCACCTCCCGCCGTCTGCGTTTCGCCGCGCTCGCCTGCGCGCTCGGGGCCGCCGGTTTCGCGCCCGGCGCGTTCGCCCAGAGCAGCGAAGTGGCTGCCGCGAACGTACGCGCCTGCGCCGCCAGCGGCATCGTCAGCGTCACCGTGCTCGGCCTCACCACGTCCCTCCCACTGCCTTGCACCGGCGAGGCCCTGCGCAGTTCGCCCGGCCGCGACGATGGGTCGGCCGCCTCGGTCGACCTCAGCCTGCTCGGCATCGTCGGCCTGCTGAAAATCGGCGCTGCGCAACAGCAGGCCATCTACACCAACGCGCCGGGGGCGACCGCGCTCGACGGCGCCTCGCAAGCCGCGGGGCTCAGCCTGGTGCAGGACCTGATCACCGTCGAGGGGGTCAGCGGCGAGCTGTCCTGCGACTCGCTGTCGGGCGACAACGTCGTGAAATGCAACGCCGGCACCCGGGTGGCGCGCATACGCGTGGCCGGTGGCGATCTGATCAACCTGCCGGCACCGATTCCGCGCAACTTCAGCCTGCCGATCGGCGGCAGCCTGCGCCTGACCGTGCTCGGCATTCCGGTCGAAGTGCCGCTGAACGGCGTGCTGACCCTCAACCGGTCCGCCGTGTCCGGGGTCGGCACCCGCAACGTGTTCGTCGCCCATCAGCCGGTGCAGCTCGGTGTCGAGGGCCGGGTCAGCGTCGCCGGTCTGGGTTTGGTCGGCGTCCGCGTGGAAGCCGCCACGAGTTCCTCGGCCGTGAGCATCGGCGCCACCCGCGCCGTCGCCGGCGTGCGCATCGACGATCTGTAATCCGGCCGCGCCCTTTCTGCGCGCGGCGCAGGAAGGGCGCTCGCCGGGACGACAGCGTCCGGGCCCGCGACGGCTGTCGTGGACCGTTGCGTTTTTCCGGTCGCGGCTTGCGCCGCCCCGCCAGCGCCCCTCCGCTGCGGGAGCGACGGAAGCCGCGACCTTTCCGTCCGGGCGGCCGCCCCGACCGCCCCGACCGCACCGCAGCGACGAAACCGGGCGGCGTCGCGGCTGGCGCCCGCAGACCGGCGCCGATGGCTGCCCGCGTCGTCCGATCGCGGGCCATCGCCTACCCTGGGCGACCGGGCGCGCAAAGCGCAACCTGGATCAATCCGGCCCGCGCAGACTGCCCGGACACGACGCCAACGGAGTTCCGCTTTGAGCCGCCGCAACACGTTCGAGCAGTACAGCGCCCGGATCGAGAAGGTCGTCGCCTTTCTCTCCGACCGTCTCGATCAGCCGCTGACCCTGGCCCAACTCGCCGACGCCGGCCATTTCTCGCCGTTCCACTTCCATCGCGTCTACCGCGGCCTGATGGGCGAGACCATCGCCAGCACCCAACGCCGCCTGCGCCTGCATCGCGCCGCGACGGAGCTGATCGGCAACCGCCAGCCGATCGCCCAGATCGCCGTCCGCGCCGGTTACGGCAGCGTGGCGGCGTTCACCCGCGCCTTCGGTGCGGTGTACGGCGATGCGCCGGCGGCGTTCCGCAAGCGTCGTGCCGCCCTGCCCGCCCTGCCCGGCGCGGCCTTCGACCCGACTTTGGAGACGCTGATGTACACCGCCCAGATCAATACCCTCGCCCCGATCCGCGTCATCGCCCTGCCGCACCGCGGCGACTATCAGACCATCGGCCAAAGCTTCCACGCCCTCTACGCCTGGGCGGGACCGCGCGGACTGATGCGCCCGGACACGCGCGGCATCGGCATCTACTACGACAGCCCCGCCGACACTCCGGTCGAACAGTTGCGTTCGGAGGCCTGCATCAGCGCCTCCGGCGAGATCGAGCCCGGCGAGGGCATGCGCCGGGTCGAGATCGCCGGCGGCCGCCACGCGGTGGTCGTGCACACCGGGCCCTATGCCGAACTGCAACGCGCCTACGACTGGCTGTTCTGCCAATGGCTGCCGGCCAGCGGCGAAGAAGCCGGCGATGCGCCGGTGTACGAGGAATACCTCAACGACCCCTCGCAGCTGCCGCCGGCGGAGTGGAAGACCGCGATCTGCCTGCCGCTGAAGTGAGCTTGCAGCGGGCGCGCCGGCGCGCGCCCGCTGGCGGCGGCGGGGTTCGCCGCCAGGCGTCCGCCGCCCCTGCCCTGCGCGGCGCCGCCGCGTGCGCCGCGGCGTCTTCAACTGGAACTTACATCCGCGCGGCTACCGTGGGCGCATGAGGATTCCCATCCCGGCGCAATCGCGGGAGCTCCCGCGATGAGCGCGCAGTGCGATTACAGCTTCGGCATCGAGGAAGAATTCTTCCTGGTCCGGCCCGAGACCCGCCAACTCGCCGCGCAGGTGCCGGCCCGCCTGCTCAAGCGCGCCCGCGCCCAGCTCGGCGAGTCGATCAAAAGCGAATTGCTGCAGGCGCAGATCGAGATCGCCTCGCCGGTGCTGTGCGACATCGCCCAAGCCCGGCGCCAGCTCGGCGAGTTGCGGCGCGGACTGTCGGCGTTGGCCGGCGAGCACGGCCTGGCCCTGCTCGCCGCCGGTACTCATCCGCTGGGGCTGTGGCGCGAGCAGATCGAAACCGACAAACCGCGCTACCGGCGCCTGGTCGAGGATTTCCAGATCGTCGCCCGGCGCAGCCTGGTCTGCGGGTTGCACGTGCACGTGCAACTGCCCGACGACGTCGACCGGGTGCAGGCGATGAACCGGGCCATGCCCTGGCTGCCGCTGTTCCTGGCGCTGTCGACCTCCTCGCCGTTCTGGGACCGGCTGCGCACCGGGCTGATGAGCTATCGTCAGGCCATGTACGACGAATGGCCGCGCACCGGCATTCCAGACTTCTTCGCCGACGAGGCCGCCTACGACGCCTTCGCCGCGGTGCTGGTGCGCGCCGGCGCGATCGCCGACGCCGGCTCGCTGTGGTGGGCGATCCGGCCCTCGCCGAACTACCCGACCGTGGAGCTGCGCATCGCCGACGCCTGCACCCGGCTCGACGACAGCCTGGCGATCGCCGCGCTGTATCGCTGCCTGATGCGGCATCTGTCCATGCGTCCGGGCGACGCGCCGCCCTGCGACGCCGCCCTGCGCCGGGTCATCGACGAAAACCGCTGGCGCGCCAAGCGCTTCGGCCTGCAGGCGCAGTTCCTCGACGAACGCGGCCGGACCGAGCCGGCCCTGACCCAGTTGCAACGCCTGCGCGAGCTTTGCGCCGAGGACGCGCGCGCACTGGACTGCGTCGAGGCGCTGCGGACGCTGGACGCGATTATCGAGCGCGGCACCAGCGCCCATGCCCAACTGGCCTGCTATCGCGAACAGCGCGAGCGCGGCGCCACTCGCAGCGCCGCACTGCGCAGCGTGGTCGACTGGCTGCTGCACACCACCGTTCCCGAGCCCTGACCCGAACGCCTCATCGCACCGACATCGCCATGAACGCCCCTGCCCGCAAACTGCTGATCGGCCTGTCTCCGCGCCTGATGCGCAACTTGCCGCCGGAGTACGGCTTCCGCAACAAGACCCTGCAGTACCTGGAGCAGTCGATGGCGCACTGGGTGATGTCCAGCGGCGCACTGGTGACGATGATCCCCACGGTGGACGCGCTGGGCGAGGTGCAGGCCAGCGATCTGTCGGTGTGCGACTACGCCAGCGCGCTGGACGGGCTGATCCTGCAGGGCGGCGCCGACATCGACCCGCAGGCCTACGGAGAACAGCCCAGCGAATTGCTGATGACCACCGACCCGGATCGCGACCGCTTCGAACTGAGCCTGCTGCGCGCCTTCGTCGAGGCCGGCAAGCCGGTGCTGGGCATCTGCCGCGGCATGCAGCTGATCAACGTCGCCCACGGCGGCAGCCTGTACCAGGACTTGGTCGGCGGCGGCGCGACCGGCGACCTGCACTACATCCCGGCGCGCTACGACGAACACGCCCACGCGCTGGATCTGCGCCCCGACGGCTGGCTGCAAGCGTTGTATCCGCAGCACGGCCAGGCACGGGTCAACTCGATCCACCACCAGGGCATCAAGGCGCTGGGCGCCGGCCTGGAGGTCGAGGCCTGGTCGCAGGACGGCATTCCCGAATGCATCCGCGCCGCCGACGGCGGCTTCGTCGTCGGCGTGCAATGGCATCCGGAATTCCACGACCGCCGCTTCCCCGATCTGTTGCCGGGGCGGCCGCTGCTGATGGCCTTCATCGAGGCGGCGCGCGCGGTGGAGCGCGCGAACGCGGCCGCATCGGGATAGAAGCGGCGCGAGCCGCGCCCCACCGCCGCGGTGTGCGCGAGCGTCGTGCGCGAGCAAGACGCAATCGATCGCTATCGCCCGAATGCCCGGGCTTCGGCGGCAACGCTGTCGAAAGCCGCGGCGCAGGGGCGCGACTTGCGTCGCTCCTCCCTCCACGTTTCGCTTACACCGCAGCGGTCACCACGATCTCCACCCGAAACTTCGGGTTGGCCAACGGCGCCTGCACGGTCGCGCGCGGCGGTGCCTGGCCTTCGGCGACCCAAGCGTCCCAGACCTCGTTCATGCCGGCGAAGTCGGCCATGTCGGCGAGGAAGATCTGCGCCATCAGGATGCGGCTCTTGTCGGTGCCGGCGCGGGCCAGCAAGGCGTCGATCGAGGCCAGGGTTTCGCGGGTCTGGCCGGCGATGTCCAGGTCCTCGCTATCGGGCACCTGCCCGGCGAGATAGGCCACGCCGTTGTACACGGCCATTTCCGACAAGCGCGGACCGACGTCGAATCGCTGGATCATGCTTCACCTCGCTGGTGTGGGGCGGCCATTGTGGGGCAAGTCGCGGCGATGGGGGCGAAGCACATTTTGGGGATTGGGGAGTTGGGGAAAGCGCATCCTTCCGGCCGCTCTTTGCCGAGTGGCAGGCTTCTGGGCGCTCGGGCGGGGACTGGCGGGCGGAGGCTGCGCCGGCGGGCTACATCTCCGGGGTGCTGGCCTGGATGATGCGTTCGCTCTCCTCGCGTTCGACGCTGCGGTCGCGGCCGGCCAGGGCGGCGTCGGCGTTGGCGCGGTGTTGAGCCCGCACCTGCGGCGGCAGTACGTCGATCTGGCGGTGGGACTGAGCCACGGCGCGCTCGCCCGGCGGCAGTTCGCAGTTGCGGCTGAGGATCTCCAACTCGTCGCCGTTGCGCGCCGCGCCGCTCTGCAGGTTGACCACCACTCCGAGGGTGTCGCCCATCGGCTCCAGGCGGGTGCAGATCGCATCGATGGTGCCGTAGCTGCGCTGGGCGTTGCGGTCGACGATGGCGAGCAGGTTCTCGTCGTCGACCCACACCGCCGAACGCACCCCGGTCACGCTCTTGGCGGCGACGCGGGCGTTTTCGCGATCGATCTTGCGCTCCGGATCGACCAGCCGCACCGCCCGGCGCAGGTCGCGGTCCAGTTCGGCCACGCTTTGCTGCAAAGCGGCCTGGTCGCCGGCCATGGCCTGGCCTCGCATCGCATTGAGGCGCTGCGCGGTTTCGACCCGGTCGATCGGCTGGCCGGCGGCGGCCGGCTTGGCCGCGGCCTCGCGCCCGGCCGGATCGGCACCGCAGGCGGACAAGGCCAGGGCCAGCAACGGCAGCAGGATGGAGGGACGGCGGTTGCGACCGCGCGCGACGCCAGCATTCATCGCATCACCTCGTGCAGCGAGTACGGCCCGTCACCGGCCGGGCCTGGACCGCCCCCGGGCGAGTTATACCGCGCACCTCGCGCCGGAGAAGCCTGGGGGCGAGCGCAAATGCGATGGAAGTCTCAATATGGCCTGCCGGCCGCAACCGCAGGGAACAGACGCCCAGGCGCCGCGAGACCGGCAGTGGCCGGCCGGTTGCGCCGGTCGCCTCGCCGACCGGGACAGCGAAGCGCGGCCGGGCCTTTCAGGTACGGGAAACCCAAGAAGCCTGCGCAGCCGCCCGCGCCGTCCATTCCTGCGTTCTGCGCTACTGCGGAATCGTCAGGCACGCTCCGGTGCCGTTCGCCGGCGGCCGATCCGGATAGCGTTCCTCCGGATACACGTACACCGGCGTGGTGGCGACGAAGCCGTCGGCGAAGCGGAACTCGACGAACGCCGCCGACCAGCCGCCGGCCGGCGGCGTCGCCAGCGGCACTTCGGCCCGGTTGCGGCGCAGCGCCAGCGCGCTGTCGCGATAGCGGATGCCGCAGGCGTAGCGGAAATCGCGTCCGGTCGGATTGTCGGCCTGCCACAGCGTCGCCGACACCGGCCGCTCGCTGGCCTGCGCGCTCAGGCGCAGGCCGTCGTCGTCGCGGCGCAGCGCGGCGCGTACCTGCGGCAGCGCGGTGCCGCGGTGGAAGCGCTGCAAGGCCGGAATCAGGGTCTCGCGCATGTGCCGGCGCACGCCGCCGTGATCGGCGTTGGGCGCCGCGCGCAAGGCGGTCGTACCGGGCAGCGCGTCCACGTACAGGCGCTGCGCGTCGGGCGGAAAGAAATCGTCGCCGCTGGCGCTGATCAGGTACTTCGGCAGGCGCAGACGGTGGCGGTGGCGCGTGGCGAGATACCGGTAGGCGTCTTCGACCTGCATCATCCGGGCGAAGGCCGGTTCGCGATAGCGCGCGGTGATGCCCTCCTGGTGGTACGGCAGCAAGGCGATCGGCCAGCCGCCGCCGTAGACGCGGTTGATGTGCTGCATCAGCTCGGCGATGCGCAAGTCGATCACGTACGACACCAGCGCCTCCGCCCGCGGGTCGGCCACTGCGGTCAGCCATGCCGCCCAGGCGCGCTTGGACGCGCCGGTGATCACGAACGAACGCACTCTCCAGGCGCGCAGTTCGCGCTCGGCCAAGTCCATCGCCCGTACCGCGCCCTCGGCCATCGGCACGTGCAGCGGCAAGGTCGCATGGGCCGCCGGCGCATCGAGAAAACGGCGCCAGGTCGCCGCGACCAGCACGTCTTCCTTGCGCGCCACGCTGTCGCCGGGCAGGGTCAGGTACTGGTTCGGCAGGTCCGACACCGACACCACGATGGTCTGGGTGGTGCGGGCGACTTCCAGCGCCAGGGCCTCGTCGAAATCGCCCGGCGGCCGCACCGGATCGCTGCCGCCGGCGGTGTTGATGCCGTTGTTGATCACCAGCAAGGCGGTCTTGGGCCGCGCGACCGCCGGCAGGTAAAGGTCGACCCGATGCGTCCACTGGCTCGGCACGGCGCCGCCGTTCTCCGGCCAGCGCTGCGAGATCAAGCGGTAGCTGCGCTTTTCGACCCCGTCCAGCGCGGTGCTGCCGAGGCTCTCGTAGCGCAGCGGCAGGCGCGACTGGCGTTGGCGGTAGTCCGGCCAGACCTCGCTGTAGTCGATGCGCTCGCTGTCCTGCGCCGGCGCCGCGGTTTGCGGCTGCGCCGAGATCGCCGCGCTCGCGCAGACGCAGGCGCCGAACAAGGCCAGCCGCGCGCCCCAGCGCCGCAACGCCCGCGCGCCCATAGCCGGTTCGCCCTGCAAACGCATGCCGTGGCCGTCCATGCCTCGCTCCTCGTGATCGACAGGGGCACAGCCTAGCCGTTCGCGGTCGCACGGCCTGTGTCGGACGACGAAGAATCCGTCCCGCGCCGGTCTAGAGCGTGCGCCACGCCGCCATCAGGCCGAACAGATGCACCAGGCCGATGCCCAGGCAAATCGCCGAACTCCAGTACCAGAACGGCGTCGCCGGCTGCGGCACCGACGCCAGCGCCATCGGCACCACCGCCAACCCGCGCAGCAGATAGATCGCGGTGATGGTGCACAACGCCGGCTTGAGCAGGGGCCAGGCGCCGAACACGCCGGCGCCGGACAGGGCGTAGCCCGCCCACAGCGCGAGCACGCCGGCGATACCGGCGGTCAGCACGGCCGGATAGGCCCGTCCGGCTTCGGCCATGCGCGCCATGCCCTCGCCGGCACCGAAAAAGCGATACCAGGACGAGCCGCCGACAATCACCCCGACATGGAGCAAAGCGGCAGCGGCGTTCAAACCGGCGGCGAACCACAGCCAGGGCTGCGCGCCTGCGCTGCTGGATGAGCTGATGAGCGGCATTCGACTGTCCTGTCCCGGCGGTCCGGTTCCGATGGGCGATACGACGCGGTGAGATGCGGTGCGGTACGCCGTCCAGACTCGAAAAACGTGATCGTTTCCGCGTGTGCCGAAAGCAACGGTCGCGGTGCGGCGACCGCAAGCGGCCGGCCCGGACACGATAGCCCGCGCATCGGTGCGGTGTCCGCCTCCGCCGCTGCGACCGATCGTCGCCGGCACGCATCTACGGCTAGGCCCCCTTTTGCGTCGCCGGCGCGGCGGCGCCAGCCCCGGAGACTCCCATGCCATTGCATTCGCGCCTCCGCGCCGCCCTGCTGCTGGCTGCCGCGTTCGTGTTGTCCGTCCTGCCCGTCGGCGCTCAGGCCTCCGCCGCCCCGCAACCGGCCGCGGAAACCGCCACCCCGTCCGCGCTGACGCCGGCCGCGCTGCGCGAGGTCGTCGACACGGTGGCGCAGCGCATCCAGGATCATTACTACGACCTCGAACGCGGTCGCGAACTGGCCGATGCGCTGCGCGGCGAAAACCGCCGCGGCGCCTTCGACAGCTACCGCGCCCCCCGCGATCTGGCCAGCGCCCTGAGCGAGCGGCTCAAGCCGCACGACGGCCATTTCCGGGTCGTCTGGCGCGCGCCCACCACGGCGGCCGGCACCGCGACGGCCGGGGCTGGGCCGCGCCTGCGGCGGGGTCCGGATGCCGGGGCGATCGACTACGCGCGCCGGCGCAACCACGGCCTGCGCCGGGTCGAATTGCTGCCGGGCAATCTGGGCTACGTGGACCTGCGCGAATTCGCCGAGATCGATTTCGACGATCCGCTGGCGCCGGCGCGGCGCGCGCTCGACGCGGCGCTGGCCTTCGTCGCCGACTGCGATGCGCTGATCGTCGACTTGCGCGACAACGGCGGCGGCGCGCCGTCCGCGGTCGGCTATCTGGCCAGCGCCTTCGTAACACCCGGCGCGGACGTCTACAACCGCTTCCGCTGGCGCGACGGCGACACCGTGCGCAGCAGCAGCGAAGCGCCCAAGATCGCCTACCCCGCGCCGCGCACCGAGCTGCCGTTGTACGTGCTGACCAGCTCGCGCACCGCGTCGGCGGCGGAGGCCTTCACCTATACCCTGCGCAACGTCGACCGCGCCGTCGTGGTCGGCGAGACCAGCGCCGGCGCCGCCAATCCCGGCGGCGAACGCGATGCCGGCGCCGGCTTCAGCGTCTTCGTCGCCGACGGATCGCCGGTCAGCCCGATCACCGGCGGCAACTGGGAAGGCCGCGGCGTCGTTCCGGACGTGCCCGTGCCGCAGCACGAGGCCCTGCGCACGGCGCAGATACTGGCGCTGGAGGCCGTGCTGGCGCGCGGCCTGCCCGGCGCCAACGCCGACGACGCGCGCTGGGCACTGGAAGCGCTGCGCGCTGCCCAATCCAAGGCGCAGGCCGATGCGTACGATCCGTCCTACCTGGGCGACTACGGCCGCATCCGCATCGAACGCGACCGCGAGCGATTGGCGCTGCGCAACGGCAAGCGCCCGCTGCAGCCGCTGACCCGGCTGCAGGCCGACCTGTACTGCCTCGGCGACGATCCCAGCGTGCGGGTGCGCTTCGAACGCGACGGCGCCGGCCGCATCGCCGCACTGCAACTGCAACGCCCCGACGGCAGCGCGCAGCGTTACGCGCGCTGACGCCGTCGTCGCCGACGGGCCGCGGCTTCACATCCGCCGCCCGCCGCCGTTCTCACGGTCAGAGCGTCGCAGCCGGTGCCGGCGACCCCCTATCGACCGCCTCCGGCCCGGCTGCCGACGCTCGCCGCGCTAGAGCGCGCGCAGGAACGCGACCAGGTCCTGCTTCTCCTGCGGCTCCAGCCGCGTCTGCAGCACCACGTTGAAGAACTCCACTGTGTCCTCCAGGGTGAGCAGCCGGCCGTCGTGCAGGTACGGCGGCGAGTCCTTGATCCCGCGCAGCGGGAAGGTCTTGATCGGGCCGTCGGCGCTGGCGAAACGGCCGTTGACGGTGTGCGGCTTGAAGAAGCGCTCGACCCGCAGGTTATGCATGCTGTTATCGGTGTAGTACGGCGGCGCGTGGCAGGCCGAGCATTGCGCCTTGCCGAAGAACAAGGCCTCGCCGCGCTTCTCGGCCTCGCCCGCGTCCGGTTTCAGCCGCCCCAGCAAGTCGAGCTTGGGCGCCGGCGGGAAATCCAACAGCGCCTGGAACTCGCCCATCGCGTGCACCTGATGGCCGCGATCGAGGATGTTGATGCCCTTCTTGGTCGCGATCACCGGATCGCCGTCGAAATAGGCGGCGCGCTGTTCGAACTCGGTGAAGTCTTCGACCGACTTGAGCGCGCGCTGCGAACCGAACAGGCGCTGGATGTTGACTCCGCGCAGGGTCGGCGTATCGATGCGATGGCGCAGCGGCTGCGGCCGGATATCGCCGACCAGGTGGGTGGCGGCGACCGTATGGCCGTTGCTGTGGCAGTCCAGGCAAGCCACGCCGCGGCTGGGCAAGGCCGAGCGACGGTCTTCGGTCTGGTTGAACTGCTGCTGGGCGAACGGCGTCACCAGCAGGCGCAGGCCTTCCAGCTGCTTGGGGTTCAACACGCCGTTGAACAGTTCGTAGTAGTTGTTGATCGTGACCAGTTGCCCCTGGGACGCGTCGCCCAGGTCCGGCCGCGTGGTCAGATAGATCGGCGCCGGAAAATCCGGCAGGAAGTGGTCGGGCAGATCGAAGTCCAGATCGAAGCGGGTCAAGTCGCGTTGCTCGGCGCGCTTGACCGCATCGATGTGGAACTGCGGAAACAACATGCCGCCTTCGGGATGATTCGGATGCGGCAACGGCAGGAAACCGGCCGGGAACGCGCCGCGCTCGCGGATCTGTTCCGGCGTCATCGCTCCGAGTTCTTCCCAACTGACGCCGGCCGGCAGGCGCACCCGCACCCCGCCCTGCACCGGTTTGCCGCCGGACATGGTCAGCCCGCGCACCGGTTGATTGCGCAGGTCGTAGCGCTGTTCGAGCAGACTGCGCTGGCGTTGCCCGATTGCGGGCTTGTCGCGCTCCATGCGCGCCTTGATCGCAGCGAAGGTCTCCTTGATGACGACCGGGGCGTAACTGCTCGGCGGATCGGCCGCCAAGGCGATGCCGGACGCGCCGATCGCGACCGCGCACGACCACCACCACCGACGTAACCGCGAGGACTCGCGCTGCCTCATGTCGTTCTCCCTTGCTGGCGTGCTGGGCGGAAGACGCTGTCGCGGGGGCGCAGGCGTCCCGGTCGACCCTAGTGCGCGGCCGGCCGGGGCTGAAATCGTTTGATTCGATGGCTGCCATAGCCGCCGGCTATGCGCTCGGTCACCTCGGTGAACCGGCGTGCCTGCGGTCAAGCCGCGAATGCGCAGCCGATCATGCATCGCCGCCGAACGCACCCGGCAAGGGCGAAAACGCATGCGGATCCGAGCCTCCCGCGGACCTCGACGCGCGCCGACGCATCGGCGGCGGATGTCGCGAACCGCGACCGCGGTCAAGCGCGATCCCGCGCCGCGTCGTCGGCGCGGCTCAGGCGACTTCCTGCCAGCGGTAGTACTTGCGCTGGGCCAGCGTCAGCAGCGCCAGATCCTCGACCGTGTCGCCGTAGGCATATACCGTGCCGTAGGCGCTCAGGTCGATGCGCTCGCGCACCCGTCGCGCCTTCTCCGCGCCGCAGCAGTCCGCGCCCAGGTAGCGCCCGGTCAGCACGCCGCGTTCGGCCTCCAGATGCGAGCTGATCAGTTCCAGGCCCTGGTCCTCGCACCAGGGCGCGACGAACAGGTCCAGCGATGCCGTCACCACCACCACGCGGTCGCCGCGCTCGCGGTGCCAGGCGATGCGCTGCAGCGCCTCCGGCCGCAACCGCTGCGCCACCACTTCGCGCACGTAGCGCGCGCCGGCCTCGCGCACCGCCTGCTCGCTGCGGCCGCGATAGCCGAAGGCGACGATGCGCCGGCGCACCGTCGCGCCGGACATCAGGCCGAGCTTGTAGCCGATGCCGTACGGCGCCATCAGCACCTGGCCCAGGGCCAGGCGGCGGCGGCCGACGGTGGCGCGGACGAAGCCGGGGAAGGTTTCGTCGTAAGTGATCGTGCCGTCGAAATCGAATAGAGCCAGGTCCATGCCCGAGCGCGTCGCCTGCCGGTTGCGATGGCGCGCAGTCTAGCCGGGCCGGGCTCAATCCGTGACGCCGGTCTCATGTTCGACCGCGAAGCCGCGGCCGTGCTCGACGATCGAGCGGATCTGCCGCTGCGAGATCAGGATGCAGCCGCAGGCGCAGAAGTCGCCGTGGCGGGCCACCGCACGGCCGTCGATGCGCAGTTGCGCATCGCCGGTGGCGACGGTGGTCGCGCCGTGCACGCCGCACTGCACCGCGTCGCCGACCCGGGCCCAACTGGGCCCGCCCGGGGATTGCGCCGGCGCGCCGGCGACGACGCTGCCGCCGCCGCTGGTGGTGTCGCCGACCTGGATTCGATGCCGCACCATCGCCTATCTCCGCATTGCGTCGTAGCGCCTTGCTCGGCAAGACGAGTCCGCGCGGGCGTCGTGACCGCAAACGGCGGGCCCGGGGACGGCGTTCATGGTGAGTGCCGTCGCGGTTCGCATTCAAGAGCAACCGAAAGTTGCGGCATCGGAGCATTCCCCTCAGGTCCGCGCCAGCGCGATCGCCGAACCGGTGAACGGCAGGATCAGGTCGTAATGCGGCGGCGCGGGCGTGATCGGTACCGGCACCGGCACGTTGGCGGCGGTGCCGAACTGGGTCACGCCGCGGCCGAGAATCTCGGCCAGGTCGTAGCTGTGTCCGTCGAAACGGAACGGCCGGCTTTCGATCAGGCGTGCGCTGAACACGTTGTCGGCGAACACCGCGCCCGGCGCACCGCCGAGGCTGGCCTCGACCGTGGTGCCGACCACCAGCCCGGTGCGGCGGAACACGGCGATGCGTTCGCCGCGCGCGAACGAAGCCGGATCGTCGAAGTCGCCGGCGGGCTCGCGCTGCAGATAGACCGAAAACTCGCCGACCCGGTCCAGGCCCAGTTGCAAGGCGCCATTGACCGCGCTGCCGGACCGGAACGGTTGCGCGGCGAACGTGAAGTAGGCGTTGCCCTCGGCCACCTCGCCGGCGAACAACGGCGCGTCGATCCCGGACAGATGCAGAAAATAGCCGTAATCGGCCAACAAACCGTCGGCACGGCGATAGAAGCGGCCGGTGACGTACCAGGCCAGTTCGGCGGGAGACAACGGCAGGGGCATGACGGACTCTTCGGCAGGCGGGATTCCCCCTGAGCTAACGCCCCAGGGTCGAAAGCGGAGGACAGGCGACCGCGGGCCAATGTCGCGAAACGTGCGCGGGCGCCCACTCTGAGAGGGCCTCCTCCGGTCGGACGGCGTCCGCGCGCGTCGATCCCGCGCCGTCCCGTTCGTCGAATACACGACAATCGGACAGCCCGCCTCCGCGCCGATGCGCTAGCGTGACCCGGTTGCCTCCCCCTCGCACGGAGCATCGCCATGACCGACCGCTTCCAACGCATCACCCCGTTTCTCTGGTTCGACCGGCAGGCCGAAGAGGCGGTGCACTACTACCTCGACACCTTCGAGCGTTCGCGCATCGTGGGCGAGACCCGCTACGACCGCGCCAGCGCGCAAGTGTCCGGACAAGCGGAGGGCGCGATCATGACCATCGCCTTCGAGCTCGACGGCCAGGCGTTCACCGCGCTCAACGGCGGCCCGCACTTCAAGTTCAACGAAGCCGTCTCGCTGGTGGTCAACTGCCGCTCGCAGGACGAGGTCGACCGCTACTGGGAGCGGCTGAGCGCCGGCGGCGACCCGCGCGCGCAGCAATGCGGCTGGCTCAAGGACCGCTACGGCCTGTCCTGGCAAGTGGTGCCGGAAGAGTTGATCCGGCTGATCGGCGATCCCGATCCCGGCCGCGCCCAGCGCGCCACCCAGGCGATGCTGAAAATGAAGAAGATCGACTTGGCCGAACTGCGCCGCGCGGCGGCCTGAGCCGGCATGCGCCTGCGACGCGGCCGCTACATCGGGCGGCCGCGCCGCAGCGAGCGCCCCCAACGAGGACCGAACCATGCGTTTGTGGCTGCCCCCCGTGCTCGCCCTGCTGCTCGGCGCCAGCGCCTCCGCCGACCCGCGCCAGGAGTACGACGCTTTCCGCGAGGCGATGAACCGGCATGCCGGCGGCCCGACCGGCATGTACGCGATCCAGGATGCGACCGTGATCGCGCCCGGCAAGAGCGCGCGCCTGGTCGCCGCCGCCCGGCCCGCCGACGCGCGCTGGGGCGCCGATGCGGGCAAGCCGGAGGCCACGACGCGGCTGGAATATCTCGACGGCCGGGCCTGGCTGCACGCGCCGGGGCGCGAGCCGGTCGATCTGTTGCGCGCGCCCGAGCAGCAACAGGCGCTGGGCAACGGCCTGATCGTGCGCGCCACCGTCTACGAGGATTCGATCAAGGCTTGGCTGTACAACCCGGCCCTGTCGCAACAGCGCTTTCGCGAACTCAGCTTTTTCCCCTACGACGCCAGCGGCGTGGTCGAGGGCAAGTTCCAGCGCAAGCCGGTGCCGGTCGGCGTCAGCCACCTCGATTCGCGCAACCACACCGGGCTGATGTACTGGGTCGGCGACGTCGACCTGCCGCTGCGCGGCAAGACTTACCGCCTGCGCGCCTACCACAAGGAAAAGGACTGGGCCAAGATCGATGCCGTGCTGCTGTTCCTGACCGACCGGACCTCGGCCAAGACCAGCTACGGCGGCGGCCGCGTGCTGGAAGCCCGCTTCGCCAAGGGCCAGCCGCCGGCGGCGATGCGGTTCAATCTGAACACCCTGTATGCCTTCCTGTGCGCGCATTCGGACTATTACAACTGCCCGATCAAGCTGACCACGCGCCTGGATACCGCACTGGAGTACGGCGAGAAGTACCCGCCGGTGTTGAAATAGGCGCGCCGGCGCAGCGCGGCCGGCGCGCCGGGCCGCTCAGGCGCGGTTGTCGTACTGGTCGGTGCGGCCGTCGGTGCGGCCGCTGATCCGGGTGACCGTGGGCGTGTAGGCGGCCCGGGTCTTGAATTCCTTGTGGCAGTCCGGGCAGTAGTACTCCTCCAGCGAATCGTGCCCTTCCTGGTGGGGCACATCGACCCGGAACTTGGCTCCGCAGTAATCGCAGGTTTGTTCGAACGTATCGCTCATCGCGGTGTCCTCGCATAGGCGCCGCGGCACGGAAATCGCGCCGCCGCACCCGTCACAACGGCAGCGGGCGCGACGCGTGAAGCCGGGGCATGGCCTGGCACCCGCGAACCCGCGCGAACTGGCCCCCTCGGCGTGCCGGCGCCGGCCTAGGCTGAGCCCATCGCCAACGGAGCACGACCATGCAATGGAGCCACGACACCGACGGCCTCGACTGGGAGGCATTGTCCGAGCTGTATCGGATCGCGCCGCTGGGGACCAAATCCCCCGAACACCTGCGCGCGGTCTACGGCGCCAGCCGGCACGCGGCGCTGCTGTACGACCAGGGCCGCCTGATCGCCGCCGGCCGCGCCCTCGCCGACGGCCGCGACTGCGCCTACCTGGCCGACATCGTGGTCCACCCGGACTACCAGGGCCGCGGCCTGGGCCAGCAAGTGGTCGAACGCCTGGTCGCGAGCGCCCAGGGCCACCGCAAGATCCTGCTCTACGCCCAGCCCGGCAAGGAAGGTTTCTACCGCAAGCTCGGCTTCCGCCCCATGCGCACCGCGATGGCGATCTTCGCCGACCCGGACGCGGCGCAGAGCTCGGGCTTGATCGAATGATCGCGCGAAGGGCGTTCTGTCCGCCCTCCGTAGCAGCCGCGCATGCCTCGACGAACTGGCAAGCAGCGCAAACGCTCTCGCCGACGCCCGCGCCCGAACGTCGCCGCTCCGGCGGCTGCGGCCCACGCCGATCCTGCGGCCTGCCGGCGTCCGTCACGCCACCGGCAGCGCGCTCGCCTCGTACTGCTCGACGAATTCGCCGCTGGGCGGAATCGGCTTGATGATGTCGATCAGCACGCCGTTGGGGTCGGCGGTGATGAAGTGGCGCTGGCCGAAGGCCTCGTCGCGCAGGCTCAACAGCACCGGCAGGCCGGCTGCGCTCAGGCGTTCGTGCGCCGCATCGACGTCTTCGACCTCGAAGTTCAACAACAGGCCGCCGACCCGGCCGCGACCGGATTCGGGAATGGTGTGGTGGCGGCCGTCGAGCACGGCCAGGTTGATCGACGGGTCCTGCGCCGACTGCAGATGCACGTACCAGTCGGCGGTGAACAGCGCGACGAAGCCGAAGTGGTCGCGGTAGAAGGCGGCGGTGCCGGCGACGTCGTGGGTCATGATCACGGGGTAGTAGCTGGTCACTTTCATGCCGGTGCGTCCTCTGGTTTTTTGACATACAGTCTGTATGCAAATCCAAATTAACATACAGGCTGTATGTATGCCAACACCCCCTGCCCGTGCTCCGCGCAGCAATCGCGAGCGCACCGACGCCACCCGCCAGGCGCTGATGGACGCCGCACGCGCGCTGTTCGTCGAGCGCGGCTACGGCGACACCTCGACCCCGGACGTCTCCGCCGCCGCGGGCACCACCCGCGGCGCGCTCTATCACCACTTCGCGGACAAGCGCGATCTGTTCCGTCACGTGCTGCTGCGCGAAGCCGAAGCCGTGGCCGGCGAAATAGAGGCGGCAAGCCCGGCCGCGTTGCCGCCGGACCAGGCCCTGATCGCCGGGGCCGAAGCCTATCTGCGTGCGATGACCGCGCCTGGCCGCACCCGGCTGCTGTTGATCGAAGGCCCGGCCGCGCTCGGCCACGCCGAAATCGATGCGATCGACCGTCGCCACGCCGCCGACAGCTTGCGCCAGGGACTGAGCGCAGCGATGGACCCGGCGCAGGCGCCGATCGACGCCCTCGCCGCCCTGCTCTCCGCCGCATTCGACCGCGCCGCGCTCGAGATCGACGCCGGCGCCGATCCGGCCCGGGTGCGGGCGGCGATGCTTTGGCTGATCAGGCGGACCTTGCCTCCCGAAGCTTCGAATACGACGCCGAAACCGTCCAAACGCGGCACGAAGCGCTGAATTGACGGCAGGCACGCAGGAAGATGCGTGCGGCCGCGGGCTTCCGCGGCCGGCGGCGCCGCGCTACGGCGCCGCTGCGCACTCGCTATGCAGCCACTCGGCGAACGCGCGCGCGCCGGCGCCGGCCGGTTTCAAGGCGAGCCGGGTGAGCCAATAGCCGCCGGCATCGAGTTCGACCGCGAACGGCTGCAACAACCGGCCCTCGGCCCGTTCGGCGGCGAACATCGCCAACGGCGCCAGGGCGATGCCGTGGCCCTGCAGGGCGCATTGCACCATGGTCAGCGAGGAATCGAAGATCGGGCCGTTGACCGGTCCCGGCAGCACGGTCTGCGCGGCTTCGAACCACAAGCGCCAGTCGTCGACGAAGTACGAGCGCAGCAGAGGGAAGCGCGCCAGGTCGGCCGGCGTGCGCAACTGCGCGGCGATCGCCGGCGTGCACAGCGGGGTCAGCGGCGCCCCCATCAGGAACCGGCTCTCCATGCCGGGCCAGGTGCCGCGGCCGTAGCGGATCGCGTAGTCCAGGCCTTCGCCGGCCGGGTCGACGCGGTTGTTGTGAGTGCTCAGGCGCACGTCCACGCCGGGATGCCGGCGCGCGAACTCCGCCAGCCGCGGCAACAGCCAACCGCAGGCGAAGGTGCCGACCGCGCCGACATGCACCACTTCGCCCGCGCTGCCGCTGCCGACCCGGTCCAGCGCGCCCTCGATGCGGTCGAAGGCTTCCTGGATCGCCGGCAGCAATCCCAACGCCTCGTCGGTCAGCGCCAGGCCGCGCGGCAGGCGCCGGAACAGATCGACCCCGAGTTGGGCCTCCAACTGCCGCACCTGCTGACTGACCGCGGCCTGGGTGACGTTGAGCTCTTCGGCGGCGCGGGTCAGGCTGAGCGCGCGCGCGGCGGCTTCGAACGCCTTGAGCGAGCCGAGGTTGATGCGGGTGTGGGCCATGCGCCGGTCCGTACGAAGGCAGTCCCGCATCCTAGCCGCTGCGCGCGCGGCGGTCGCGTACGCGATGGGCCGGCTCGGCGCCGTTCAGCCGCCCGCGGCCGGCGACGCCAGCAAGGCCGGGTTTTCGACGATCGCCTGTTCGGCCTGCAACCATTGCAGATAGCTGTACCACTCGCGCTCGATCCTCTCCACCGGCCCGATGCGGCGCTCGAACTCGGCCAGGTCGTCGCCGCCGGCGGCGATCAGACGCCGATAGGCATCGGCGTAGCGCCCGTCCTGGCCGTGGAACAGGAAATGAGTGAGGCTCCAGTACTCGATGTAGTACAGGTTCAGATGCACGCGGACGTCCGGCCCGGTGTCGGTCATCAGCCGGCGCAGCCCGATCACCCGCTGCTCGGCGATATCGCGTTGCAGATTGCCGCTGAACGGCGTGTCGGTCAGCCACCAGATCGGATACGCGTTCGGGTCGATCGTACCCGGCGCCAGTTGCCCGCCCTCGATCCGGCTGGCGCCGAAGTAGCTGGCCACGCCTTCGTTGATCCACTTCGGCAAGCGGGTCCAACCGGCGACTTCGCCATTGAGCTGATGGGTGGCCTCGTGCAACATCCAGTGATAGGTGTTCTCCCGCCCGCCGGCGTAGTAGGCGTAGCAATACGGCGGACGGTAATAGGCCTCGGCCCAGGAATGGCTGCGGTTGTGAGCGACGAATTCCGGCCGGTCGCGGTACAACACCAGGTTCAGCGGTGCGCCCGGCTGGTCCGCGTCGAGGTGGCCGGCGAAGTGGCTGCGATAGGCGCGGTGCAGTTGCTCGACCGCGACGCCGACCCGCGACGCCTGCTCCGGCGTCGCGGTGGTGGCGATCAGGTAGTGCTCGGTGCGGTGGCGGCGCGCGGCCGCCATCCAGGTCGCATTGGCGTCGCTGGCCGGGCGTGCGGCGGGCGTTGGGGCCGGCTGCGGCGAACGATCGCAGCCCTGCCCGAGCAACAACGCCGCCAGCCACAACCCGGATCATCGGCGGCCGACAACTGCCGTCAAGCCGAACATCGCCCTGCCCGCCCGTCGATCCCGATCGCTCATTCGCAGCACCGGTCCGCGACCCAGGTATGCAGTGCATACAACGCGGCGTTGGCATGGCGCCCCCAATGCCCCCAGTAAAAACTGCGCCAGAAGTAGGCCGCAGCTCCGGGCTGTCCGCGATCGAACAGATTCAGGCCTGAATGCAGGTCTCGCCAAATATCGGCCAGGTCGTCCTGCAAATCGCCGACCTCTCCGGCCCACTCCAGCGCAGCGGGACTCGCAGGCAGTTCGTAGAGTTGGAACGGTAAAGCGGCGAAGCGCCTGAGCACGGCCTCCCATTCGCTACGCTCCGAATCTTCGGGGTTGTCCTGCCATTCCGCGTGCGGCAAGGCCAGAGCCCGAAAATTCAGCTCCGACAGCAGCGCCAAGGCGGTATCCACCTCATCGCTCGCGTCGGCCATCCGCTCGCGAGCCCAGTTGCAGTAACGTCGGGCGCAATCGGCGAATGCGGCGACCGCGTCGTTCGGGCCGTCGTTCCCGAGCAGCGCCATCTCTGGATTACTCATCGTCCCTTTCGCCCCTCATCCCCTACTGCTTGGAGCAAGATAGCCCGCACGCTCCGCCAAGCCAATATGCGAATTCGCCGCGGTGCGCCCTGGCTATACTCCTTGCGACGCTGCGGCAGCGTCGCGGCCCCGGTCGCGACCGCTGCCGCAGCAGAAGCGAGGGGGAAACACGATGTGCCGCCATGCATGGAAGTACTGCGCGATCGCGCTGGCGTTGACGACAACCGCCGCTACGGTCCCGGTACCCGCCCACACCACCGTCGCGCCCAGTGCGAAGGTCCCCACACGCCCGCTGCCCGCGCCTGTGCGCGAGCTGGCCGAACAGGTCGCCGGGCAGTTGCTGCAGGTGCAGGAGCAAGCGGCCGAACTGGACTGCGCGCGCGCCGTCGTGAACGCGCGCTACGGTCTGGACACCATGCTCGAAGTCGGCGAGAAGAACGTGCGCGACGGCTATCTGCCGCAGACCCGGTTCGACGCCACCGCGGCCAAGCTCAGGGCCTTCCGCGACGGCGTGTCGGCGCAGGATTGCCAGGCGGCCACGGGTGCGCGCCAAGCCTTCTATCGCTGCATGTCCAGCGACCACAACCACGTCATGGCCTGCGCCAAGCAGCACGAATCCTGATCCGGGCGCTGCGCCCGGCGCCTTATCGAAACGGGCCGCATCCAAACGGGCGTCCGTGAAGCCTCATCGAAACGGGACTCATCGAAGCGTGCACCGGCGCCGTCGGAGCCGGCGCGGGCGAGCGCCGAACGGGCGGGCCTCGCCCGGCGCGCCGCCGGATGGATTGTCGGCTTATTCCGCCGGCAGTTCGCACTTCTTGTCGCGGAACAGCGCCCACTCTTCGCACACCCGGCCGTCCGGCAGCGTGCACACACCGTACTGGCCGCCGTCCTTGCCGGTGCGGATCTCCAGCTTGCCGCCCTGCTCGGTGCAATGGACCGAGGCGGGGTTGGCCATGCCGATCTTGGCCTGGCCGGCGGCGGGCTTGGCTTCGTGGGTGGCGCAGGCGGCGGCGCCCAGGCACAGCAGGGACAGAGCGAACAGGCGGAAGGAGGCGGTCATGGCGGCGGGTCCGGTGGCGAAAACGGCGCACACTATAAGCGCTGGCGCGTGAGCGCCGAATCACCGGCGGTTCGCGGCGACGCCGGTCCGCCGCGGCGACGGCAGGCCACGCGCGGCGCCCGCCGTCGCCGCGGCTCAACTCTTCGGCCCGGTGCAGCGCTCGTTCAAGGCGCTCAGCAGACGCACATTGACGTCCTGCAGCGCGCGCCGGGGAGCCGTGCGCTTCGTTCTCGGCGCTGTTTCAGTTCATCGAGAGCTGCTGCACGCGCAGCACCAACGGCGCACGGTCGCCGCGATGCGGGCGAGATACACCGCGATAAGCAGCGCCGACGATCGTTCCATGCGACCCATCAAATCTCAGCCGTGACGCACAACGCGACTCTTCGTCTGTCGTCCGCATTGCCTGGAACCGACGGCGCGGCCGTCGCCGGCCACGGCGCGGAACTGTTCCGGACCCGCACATGCAGCCGAGGATCACCGGCAAGTTTTCCGGTCGCCCGGCGCACATCCTCGCCGCGCTGCGATCGATACCGTGATCGCACCACCCGCCGAACACGAGGAACGCAACGATGACATCCGGTACCGCCCTGCGTTTGACCGCTCTGTCGCTGGCCTTGGCGCCGTTGACCGGCCTGGCTCAGAGCGCCGCCGTCGAGACGGCTCAACACCGCCATTGCCTGCGCGAACTCGAACGCGTGTCCGAAGCCACCGGCCGCGCCTTCGAGCAGCGCGATCTCGACGCGTTCATGGCCTCGTTCGCCGACGACGCGATCCAGGTCAACACCCGCGGCCAACTGTTCCAGGGCAAGCCTGCGATCGCCGCGTTCTATCGCGCGGTGATGGCCGGCAACTACACGTTCAAGCGCACCCTGCTCTCGCAGCAGGTCAACGGCTGCTCCAGCGCGATCGTCGCCGACCGCATCGAGTTCGCCTTGCCCGAGGCCGGCATCGTCCTGCACGGCATCGACGTCGCCAACTGGGTCCGCAAGCACGGCCGTTGGCAACTGGCCGCCGACACCACCACTCAGATCGCCCAGCCCTGAGTCCAGCAATTCGAGCACACGCCGCCGACGGCGGCAGTCGAGCAACCGGCACGCGCCGGTCCGGATGGCGAGGTCGGTCGCCGCCCGGGCCGGTGCGTGCCTTCGTTTTCCGCTCGATCGCCGGCGTCGCAGGCGCTGCGATGCCGATGGCGTATTCCTGTCGTCCGGGCGCGCCGCGCCGGAATGGAATCGCTCATGCATCGCTACTACGTCAATCGCACCCCCTGCCCCGACGGCGTGCACGAAGTGCATCGCGCCGACTGTCCGTTCGTGCCGTTCGTGCGCCAGGAACTCGGCCTGCACCGGCACTGCGTCACCGCCCTGGAAACCGCGCAACGCCACTACCCTCATAGCCGCGGCTGCTTCTGGTGCAGCAAGGCCTGCCATTCGAGCGCGCAGGCCGGCGAGGCCGTCGGCAAGCGAAACCGCCGCCGGATCGGCCCGCGCCGCCTGCCGGCGGCGCACGGCTGAACGCGGCCGAATGGTCCCTTGCGCGCGTGCGCGCGCAACGCAAACGCAAGCACGGCACAGCCGAAAACCGCGGCTGGATCAGGCTAAGCGTGCTGTGCGCGCAGGGGCGATTGGTCCTGCCCGGCGCGGACGAATTGGCCCTCCCAACGCGGCGAAAGCGGTCCTAAGGTCGCCTCGCCCACCAGGAGGTTCCAACGATGACTACGCTGCGCATTCCGTTCCGCCGCCTCGCTCTGTCCGCGTTCGCCGCCGGGCTGATCGGCCTCGCGCCGGCCGCCTCCGCCGCCGACGCGGCACAAGGCCTCGGCATCGGCGAGGGATTGGCGCGCATCTGCGCGCGCCAGTTCGAGATCGCCCAACGCACCGACATGGAGTCGTTCCGCGACTACGACGCCGAAACGTTCCGCGCGATCCACGACGAGCGTTCGGTCACCGTGTTCGACAGCGGCGGCGTACGCATCGGCCTGGATGCGGTCATGGCCGCCTTGGCCAGCCATTTCGCCAACCGCGAAGCGAAGTGGAGCTGGACCGAGCGCTATCGCGTCGTCGACGGCTGCCGCTCGGCCTACATCCTGTACGAAACCGTGTACGAGATCCCGCGCATCGGCTACCGCCAGCGCGCCCTCACCGGGGTCACCTACAGCCATAACGGCCGCGGTTGGGTCGCCATCGCCGACCAGGGCACCAAGCTGCCCTGATCCGCAAGCTTCGCGGCTCATCGCCGTCGCCGCGCAAGGCGGCGACGGCGATGCCCGCATAGGGCGCCGCTTATGGCGTACGGCAGCAACGCACGTAGGTCTGCACGTGGCGCACGCCGGGATTGTGTTGGACCACCCAGGTGCGCCAGCCGTTGCCGTTCGGGATCGACATCGCCCAGATGCCGATCACCCCGCCGCTGCCTTCGTTGAACACGTAGCCGCCGCCGGTGGCGCTGTAGCCGACGGGGCAATTGGCGTCGATATTGACCCAAGTGTTCTGGGGAACGGCGACATTGGCCGATACGGCGTCGGTGCAGACCAGCGGCGCGGCGGCCGCTGATGCGGCGAACAAGGCCGAAACAGCCAGCACGGCAAGTTGGGACGAACGGCGCTGGGTCGTTGCATGCTTCATGGCGAACTCCTCGATGGAATGGGACGGTCGGGAACGTCGATCGCGCCAGCGACTTCCACGCCACGCCGTGATCGACAGCGAAACTTCGCGCCAAGCCCAGCAGGGACCGTAGCGCGATCGTCATCCGCGCCGCGGAAGTGCCGAGGCGCGGGCGCGACACCGAGATCCGGCGATGCGCCTGTCTGGCTACGCCGCAGCCGGTCGGCGTCGGCCAGGCCGATGTCGGTTCTGCCCGCATCAATCACAGTTGAGTTCGTCGCGCTTCACAGCGCGCAGTCGCGGCCGAGAATCGGCGCCGTCGAGCAGCGCAGGCGCGATTGACGATTCGAAAATATTTCCGCCGCGGCAACTCCCGATCGCGGCCTGCCCCACTCGCCCCAGCGGCGGATTCCGGTCGCGGCGACGGAAAAGACCCGCAACGCCGGCCACGCGCCGATGCACGGAAGACTGCCCAAGAGTGGCCGACCGGCGCCGGCGCGCGCGTTCGCTGACAGTAACGACGCCGTCGAAATCGAAGCGGCGTTTACCGCCGTCCGGCAGCGCCGCACGGGGGAAAACAAGGATGTGGCCGACCGCAAGCATCGGGTCCGCGTCCGATTGCGGCCGAACACAAGGAGGTTCGAGATGAAATCCCGACATTGCATCCCGGCGTTTTCCTGCGCCGGCGGGCCGACCCGTCCGCCGCGGCAGCCGCCCGCCACCGCGGGCGGCCCAGGCTATAGCGGCTTCGTGATCGCACGCTTGAGCGAACGCTTCGCGCCCGCCGCCGACAAGGACCTGCGCGCCCTGGCGCGCAAGCACAAACTGACCGCGCTGGCCAAGCTGCTCGACGAGACCGGCGTCGAGTCGACCCGGCCGCTGATCCGCAGCCTCGACCCCAAGCGCCTGCGGGAACTGGAAAAGCGCGCCGCGAACTCGCCCTTCCCGCCGCTGCGCAGCCTCACCGGCTACTGGCGCCTGGATCTGCGCCAGCGTCCCGAGCAGGCCGAAATGCTGGTCGCGCGCCTGCGTGCGCTCAGCGAAATCGCCGACGCCTACCGCGAACTGGACGTGAGCGATCCGGTCGACGACAGCGACGACCCCTATGCCGTCGGCCAAGGCTATCTGGACCCAGCGCCGGACGGCATCGACGCGCGCTGGGCCTGGACCCAGGCCAACGGGACCGGCGCCGGCACCGGCGTGGTCGACCTGGAACAGGGCTGGTTCCTGGGCCACGAGGATCTTGTCGCGCACGCGCCGAGCCTGATCTACGGCGACAACCGCGACGGCGTCGGCGCCTACAAGGGCAACCACGGCACCGCCGTACTCGGCGAAATCGCCGCGGTCGACAACACCCTGGGCGTGGTCGGCATCGCCCCGGACGTGGGTTCGGTGCGGGTCACGTCGCACTACGACGCCGGTACCGATACCGCCCTGCATGTGGCCGACGCCATCGTCGCCGCCCTGCCGAGCATGGCGGTGGGCGACGTGCTGCTGCTGGAAGTGCAGCGCGCCGGCGCGATCATGACCGAAGTCGACGACGCCGACTTCGACGCCATCCGCCTGGCCAGCGCGCTGGGCGTGATCGTGGTCGAGGCCGCCGGCAACGGCAACAACGACCTCGACAGCTATCTCGACGGCAGCGGCGTTCAGGCTTTCAACCGCGCCAGCCCGGACTTCCGCGACTCCGGCGCGATCGTGGTCGGCGCCGCCGAATCGTCCCTGCCGCACGATCGAGCCGGCTTCTCCAGCTACGGCTCGCGGGTGGATTGCTACGCCTGGGGCGAGAACGTCACCACCTGCGGTTACGGCACCCTCGACAACGGCGGCGGCGACGACGAGCGCACCTACACCGCCGGCTTCAACGGCACCAGTTCGGCCTCGCCGATCGTGACCGGCGCGGCGCTGATCGTGCAGGGCATGCACGCGGCCGCTACCGGCACGCGCTTGTCGCCGGCGCAGATGCGCAGCCTGTTGTCGGACCCGGCGATCAATACGCCGCAAGGCGGCGGCCTCGCCGGCGCGATCGGCGTGATGCCGGACCTGCGCGCGATCATCGAGAACACGCTGGGGCTGACGCCGGACGTGTACCTGCGCGATCACGTCGGCGATAACGGCGCGGTGCCGTCGGCCGGTTCGATCAGCGCCAGCCCGGACGTGATCCTGCTGCCGTCGACCGTGCCCGACCCGAACGCCGCGTTCGGCGAAGGCAGCGGCACCGAGAACAGCAACGCGCTCGGCCACGAGGCCGAAACCGGCCACGACAACTACCTCTACGTGCGCATGCGCAACCGCGGCGGCGCCGATGCCGACGATGTGCGCGCCAGCGTGTACTGGAGTCCGGTCGCGACCTTGCTGACCCCGGACCTGTGGAACTTCATCGGCACCTCGGCGCCGGTCGATGTGCCGCTGGGCGACGTACTGACCGTGGCCGCGCCGATCGTCTGGCCCGAGGCCGACATCCCCGGCCCCGGCCATTACTGCTTCGTCGCCAGCGTCAGCCATCCGCGCGACGCGGCGCCGCCTCCGCCGCCGGGCCCGCCGAACTTCGATTGGGACGCGTTCCGCGCTTACATCCGCGCACACAACAACGTCACCTGGCGCAATTTCAACGTGGTCGATCCGCCGGCCGATCCGCAGGTCGGGCTGGCGCTGCCGTTCCTGATCACCGGCACGCCGGACCGCGCCCGCGCGTTCGACTTCGAAATCGTGCGGCGCCTGCCCAAGGGCGCCGAGCTGCGGCTGGAGCTGCCGCGCGATCTGGCCTACCGCATCGCCGGCGCGGCGCCGTGGAAGCTGGAAACGCCGCGCAAGGGCCGCCAGGCCGTGCTCAGCCTGCCGGCACTGCCGCGCTTGCCGCTGTGCGGGCTGCCGCTGCCGCGCGCCGCCCGCTTGCCGGCGCGGCTGCTGCTGCGCGCCCCCAAGTCGGTGCGCCTGGAAGGCGCCAGCGTCACCATCCGCCAGCTCTACCAGGGCGAAGAAGTCGGCCGGATCACTTGGCAGTGCCGCGCGCGCGGCCCGGCCCAGGCGGCCGCGGCGCCGCCGCGCGCGCGCAAGCCGCGCTGAACGGCCCGCCTCGCCGGCGTCCGCCCGCCGCGGACGCCGGCGACGGCTCGGGCTTCGATCTAAGACGCGACTTCGCGCTCGGCGCCGCCGCGTTCTCGGAACCCGCAACCTCGGCCAAGGGCATCGCCAGTACCGGCAGCCCTGCGCCCGGCCGGTAACGGTCTGCGCCGGACCGGTCGTACGCCGGCCCCGCCCCGCTCAGAACACGACCTTGACCGAGGGCGCGCTGCGCTCGGCAGGCCCGTGATAGACCGCCTCGATGTTGTTGCCGTCCGGGTCCAGCGCGAACGCGGCGTAGTAGCCGGGGTGATAGGCCCGCCGGCCGGGGCCGCCGTTGTCGCGACCGCCGTGGGCCAACGCGGCCTGATGGAAGGCCTCGACCATGGCGCGGTCGCGAGCCTGGAAGGCCAGATGATGGCGGCCGGTCAACTCGCCCTGCGCGGCTTCGCTGGACGCGGTGGACACGAACAGCTCGTCGGCCCAGAAGTAATCCGGGCCGCTGCCGGCGATCGGCACCTGCAACGCCTCGAACACCGCCGTGTAGAAGCGTCTGCTCGCCTCGAGGTCGCGCACCACCAGTTGGATATGGTCGATCAGGCGGCCGCGATGCAGTTCCTGCGTTTCCATGGCGGATTCCTCGCTGGGGAGCCCCACACCCTACTCCGCCGCGGCGGCCAAGGACACCGGCCGAGGTCGCGGAACGGCCGACCGGCGCGCCGGCCGTTGCAAATAAAAACATGCGCGGTGTAAACCCTCGCCCCTCCAACCGTATCTGATGCCGCATGGGGAACGATCGCGACACACGACAGGCACGCTGCAGCCGACCTCCGACGGCCAACTGGTGCGCTGCGCGTCGCATCGCCGCCTCGTCGGCGCCGCCGGCCGCGTCATCGCAGTTTGCGGCGTCGCCCTTCGCCTTCGCCAGACCCTCGCCTTTCGGCCGGAATCCGCCCATGAAGACCCAAGCCCTGCTCGCCTCCCTGCTGCTGGCCCTGAGCCCGTTCGCTTCGGCCGCCCCCGAATGCAAGGACACCTCCAGCTACGCCGAGGCCCGCGCCATCATCGAAGACCTCGGCCGCATCGTCGCGCCCAACGGTATCCAGGAATCCTACGCGGCCCGCATCGGCGGCATCGATCAGTGGCTGAGCGTGCGCGGCCAGGACAAGAACAATCCGATCCTGCTGTTCGTGCACGGCGGCCCGGCCTCGCCGGTGATCCCGACCTCGTGGCAGTTCCAGCGTCCGATCGAGGAATATTTCACCGTGGTCAACTGGGACCAACGCGGCGCCGGCAAGACCTATGCCCTGCAAGACCCGGAAAGCTACGCCGACACCATCCATATCGACCGTTTCGCCGACGACGTGGTCGAAGTCGCCCAGTACCTGCGCCAACGCTACGGCAAGCGCAAGATCGTGCTGATGGCGCACAGCTGGGGCACCATCATCAGCATGAAGGCGGCGCTGAAGCAGCCCGACCTGTTCTACGCCTACGTCGGCATCGGCCAGGCCATCAACGTGCGCGACAACGAGCGCATCAGCTTCGACTTCGGCCTGCAGCGGGCCAAGGCGCTGGGCAACGCCGAAGCGGTCAAGGAGATGGAAGCGATCATGCCTTATCCGGGCGACCAGCCGATCACCCGCGAACGCATCATCGCCGCGCGCAAGTGGTCGCAGTACTACGGCGGCCTGACCGCCTACCGCAACGATTCCACCTATTTCTACCGCGGCCCGCGACTGTCGCCGGAGTACGGCGACTGCGACCGCCGCAACGTCAACGAAGGCAACGTGTTCACCCTCGGCAAGATCCTGCCCGAGTTCGTCGCGGTCGACTACAAGCCGATCCGCGAGTTCCCGATCCCGGTGGTGTTTTTCCTCGGGCGCCACGATTACACCACCCCGGCCGAGCCGGCCGAACAGTGGTTGAAGCAGGTCAAAGCGCCGTTCAAGCAGGGCGTGTGGTTCGAAAACTCCTCGCACATGATGCCCTGGGAAGAGCCGGGCAAGACCCTGACCAGCCTGCTGCAGTACGTGCGTCCGCTGGCCGTCGACCCGGCGACCGCCGCGCACTGACACGCTCGCGGGCGGCGTCGGAAGCCGAGCCCGGATCGGCCCACCGCAGTGGCGCAAGCTTCGATGTCGTGCCCCGTCGACGCCGCGCCGACGGCGCGGCGCAAACCGTGCGCCCGTACCGATCCGCTTCACCGCGGGTCGGCAGATTCATTGTGACCGAACCCTCAGTTCGCCGGTTCCACACTGACCTGTCCGCGCACGGCCTGGCGTTGGATAGGTGTCCCCCCGACCCGCAGACATTGAATGTCGCCGGCCGTCACCCATGTTCGCAACACCATCATGGACGACCTGTTGGACGAGGCCGCCGCCAGCGCCTGGGCGCCGTTGAGCCCGATGGAGCGTTCGGTGCTGCTGGCGGCGGCGCGCGGCGCCGAGGACAAGCAGATCGCCGCGACCCTAGGCTGTTCGATCTCGACCGTGCGCACCTTATGGCAGCGGGTCTATCAGAAGACCGGCCTGACGTCGCGCCGCAAACTGATCGCGCTGCTGTGGGCCGAAGCGGTGCGCCGATCGGGCGGTGTCGTTTTTTAAGCGACATGCTCCGCACCCAGGCTTCTGCTACACCATCGTCCATGAAACTCAGCGCATGGCTATGGATCGGGCCCGGATTGCTGGCGCTGGCGGCGCTGGCGACGGTGTATCACTCGGCGAACGAAACGACGCCCGCACCGAACGCGGCCGCGCCCGCGAACGAACACACGCGCGAAGATGCCGAGCTGCAACGCATGCGCGATGAGATCGCTGGACTGCGGTCGCAAATGGTCGCGCTGCACCGCTCCGGCGCCGACGCACGCGCCGATCCGGCCGCGCTGCGCCAACGCGCCGAAGCCGGCGAACGCAAACACGAGGCCTATCTCGACGCATTGCGCCAGAACTTCCGTCGCGAAACCGCCGACCCGAGTTGGTCGCCGGCGATGACGTCGCGCCTGTGGAACGCCATCCGCGCCGACGAGGCCATGCGCGAGGCGGCGCGCGACGTCGAATGCCGTTCGACCCTGTGTCGGGTCGAGATCCGCGACGGCGGCGATGCGCGGCTGCAGAAACAGCTGCCGCTGTGGAGCCAGCAATTCGCCGACGCGCTGCCGCGCATGGTCGCGCAGTACGCGCCGGGCGCGAACGGCCGCGGCGAGATGGTCCTGTACTTGCTGGGGCCGGAGCCGGCTCCCGGCGCGTCGGCTAAGCGTTGAAGCCGCCGCCGGCGATGCGGCGGCAGGAACAGGGGGAGAAGCCCGGTACTTCCACCTACCTCACGAGGTGACGACATGAAAGCCGAGACCTGGATGGCCGCCGTATCAGCCCTGGCCCTGACACTGGGCAGCGCGGCCGCGCTCGACACGCGCGCTGCAACCTCGCAGAACCTGAGCACGCCCGGCACGTCCTGCGCGGCCTACAACGCCGGCCAGGCGCTGGACATCGACTACCTCAGCTACGGCGTGCGCAATGCAAACGCCGCCGTGCGCCCCGTCATTTGCCCGATCGTGCGCCATCCGGTCACCGGTCCGGCGCAGAGCTACTACATCGATGGCAGCAACCTCAACGGCGCCTGCACCAGCTGCACGGTGTACGCCTACAACTACACCGGACAGCTGCTGAGCAGCTCCAGCTTCAACCAGTGCGGCGCCACCTACGACCAACCGGTGTCGTTGCCGACCGTGAACTACTGGAGCTTCGTCTCGGTGGTGTGTTACTTGCCGGCCAGCTACAACGGCGTGTTGTTCGGCGCGTTCGCCGTCGACAATTGAGGCCGCCCACGCTTTCGGCCGCGGCTCGTCCCGCTCCTGCAGAAGATCGGCCTATCGCAGCGGCGACACGGGCCGCGACCGCTCTCGCGGCGCCCCTTCAGGACTCAAGGCTCCGCCCGATCCGCGTCGCGCGCCCGGCAGCTCAGGTTGGCGTAGCGGCCCGCCGGCAACTTGCCGGCGATGCCGTAGTTCCTGAACTCGCCTGCAACGTCGTAGTCGCGCTCCAGATGGCAGGCGTTGCGCTTGGCGAACTCGACCAACGGCGCGATGTCGCCGGACACTCGCACCGTCGCGCCGGCGCCTTCGCTGACGCAGCAGCCGAGGTACTGGGTCATGTACTCCTCCTCGATCGCCACCAGCGGCAGCCCGAGCAAGGTCGCCGGCTTGTCGAGCAATCGATAGTCGGTGTAGTCGGCACGTACCGTCGGCTTGGCGGTCAGGTAGCCGGCGCGGATATAGGCCTGGATCGCCGGCCCGGACGGCGCGGCGCGTTCGCCGGTCTTGGCGTCGTAGCGCAGCGCGGCGATCAACCCGGCTTCGAGCCGGACCGCTTCGGGCGCGATTTCGGTCGCGGCGGCGCCATAAGCGGCGAGGATCAGGGAGAGACCGAAAACGAAGCGACGACGAAACGGATGCATGCGGGTTCCTGCCTTGGAAAGCGTTGCGCAGCGACGCCGCCGGCGCCGCCGTCCTGGTCGCGCACGGTAGCAGAGCGCATCCGGCCGTCCAAGCCGCGCGCCGCGGCGCGGCACGCTCCGACGCCGTTCACGGCCGCTTCGGCGCCAGCTTGTCGTGCAGCTCGGGAATCGCCATCGCCGCTGCCGAGCCGTACCAACGGTGGTACTCGGCGACCATCTCGCCGCGCTCGATCACCGGATCGGTCGCGGTCAGCCGTCGCGCCTCCTCGAGATCGTCCACCGCGAGCAGGAACAGTCCGCGCCAGCCGTCCGGGTCCTCGGCGAAGGGCCCGGCCAGCGCCAGTTTGCCGGCCTTGGCCAAGCGCTCGATATTGGCGAAATGGCCGGCGAACATCGCCTTGCGCTCTTCGCCGTCGGGCACGCGCTTCGGACCGGTCTTCAGGATCACCAGCACGTAGCGGCGCATGCCGCGCTCGTCGGCGCCTAGGCGCTGAGCCAATGCCGCATCGCGACTCGGCGCGGCTGCCGGCGCAGTCGATGCCGGCGGATCGCCCGCCCAAGCCGGCACGGCGCAACACAGGCCGGCGACCAGCATCGCCCAGGCTCCTCGCTTCATGCCCGCTCTCCCGCGGTTCCGGTGGCGGCGCCAGTAGTACTCCTGTCGAGGCGCACCGTGCAAGCGCCGGAGCGCCACGGGCGAGGCCCGAACCCGACGCCGGCAGGCACTGCCGGCCGCACCGACGCCGTTGCGTCGCGCGTCGCTGGAGCGCGTGACCGGCGGCGCAGTCCTGGTTGCGCGCGATCGTCGCGACGACGGCCGTCGCAGAACCCATGCCGGCCGCTGGCGGATCTGCGGACGCAATCGTCGGAAACCGGCGAGCGGCTGGGCTACAAGATCCGTGGGCGAGCGCCGACCGTTCCGGCACCGGTTGCGTTCGATGCCGGCTGGCTCGCACACGCCCTCGCAGGTTCTCGCCACGCTTTCGGATCGCGCCGCCGAATGCGTTGCCGTACGCCCGGCGCGCTTCCATCACCAAGGAAAGGCCCCATGAATCGCACTCGTAGCGGTGCGCGCACGCGCCGCCTGTGGTCGTCGCTGCTGGTTCCGCTCGCCCTGGCCGCGGCAACGTCGTCGGCGCAGGCGCAATCCTTCGTCACCCTGCAGACTTGGCCGGCGGGCTCCTTCGCCACCGGCTGGAGCAACGTGGTCGATACTTCGGCCGGGCTGTTCTACTACAGCGCCCAGACCGGCGCCGCGGCGCTCGGCCGGATCGAACCCAACGGCAACCACACCACCCTGCGCACCTGGCCCGCCGGCTCGTTCGCCACCGGCTGGACCAGCATCGTGTCGACGCCGAACGGCGTGCTGTATTACAACGCGGCCACCGGCGCCGGCGCGATCGGCCGCTTCGACAGCGCGGGCAATCACACCACCCTGACCACCTATCCGGCCGGCGCCTTCGCCACCGGCTGGAACCGGGTCGTGTCCTCGCCGGGCGGCGTGCTGTTCTACCACTCCGGCAACGGCGCCGGCGCCACCGGACGGGTGTACTGAGCGCGACAGCGGACCGGAGCGGCGCCGCTCCGGTCCGGTGCGACTCAGCGCGCCGCGCCGAGATCGATCCAGCCCTTCGCCAGCGTCGGCCTGGCCCGCGGCGACACGCCGCTGTCCAGGCGCAACCGCTCGACTTCGATCAGATAAGCGCGGCCGCCGCGCGCATTGCGGCCTTCGAGCTTGAGCAGGATGCCGGTCGCCGCGTCCACCCACATGCGATAGCGCTGCGCGCCGAGCTTGCGCGCCATCGCTTCGTCGTGGCGGCCTTCGACCAGCACCGCCTCGCGTCCGAGCAGGCTCGGCCGGCCAAGGATGCGGCTGTCCTCGTCCGACAGCCAGAAAGCGTAGTTGGCCGGGGCCAGCACGTCGGCCGTGCCGGGCGCGCCGCTCGCATCGGGCTGGCTCGCGTACACCGCCTGGCAGGCGGTATTGCGATAGGCATGCGCGGCCGGAGCCTGCTCCGCATCGGGGGCGGCCGCCCGGCGGCTGGAGCGATAGGCCGAATGCAACGGCAGCACCGTCGTCTGCGACTCGGCGTCGGCGTAGTGTTCGGTCAGGCGTCCGTCCGCGCCGGCGATGCGCACGAAGCCGCTGCGCCGGGCCGGCGACACTTCGAACTCGATCCGCTCGCGTTGGCCGTTGTTGTTGAACACGATCGCGTAAGAACCGGCGGCATCGCGATAGCTGCGCGCGGCGTCGAACATCTTGTTCTGCAGTTCGGCCAGCGCCGGATCGCGCAGAGCCAGGCTCGGACAGCGCCCGGCCGGCGCGGGCGTCAGCGGCGTCGACGCTTGCGCGCTCGGCCCCGCGTACTGGCGCATGACGGCGTCGGCGCCGGTCGCGCCGCTGCCGCTGCTGCGGCGTACGTACAACGCGCCGCTGGTGCCGTAGCCCACGTAATTCCAGCCGCTGGGCGCGGTGTTCTGGTTGACGTAGCCGATCGAGTAGAAACCGCTGCCCAGGTCCCAGGCCTGGTACTCGGCGCGCGGATCGGTGAAGGCGTTGTTGGCGAGATACGCATAGTGATGCCCGGCGGCGACGGTGCCCAGGAACACCCAGCCGTAGCTGCTGGATTGGGTGGTCGAGAGTCGGTCGTCGCCGTGGTAGTCGCTGGGTTGGCCGCTGCGGTAATAGAAGCCGGCGCCGGCGACGTTGCCGCAACTGGGATACTGGCCGGGATCGCGGTCGTTGTCGCAGTACTGGTTGGCAGCGTGGGCGAAGGAAACCGGCAACAACAGGGCGGCGAACAGGGCGCCCGCCAGGCGGGCCGTTGATCGATTCGTGCGCATGAGAGGTCTCGTTGCGTGGGGGAAGCGCGGGCGTCGGTCGCGTGCGCGGCGAGCGCAGCCGCGGTCGCAGCAGCGGCGTCGCGGGCCGAGCCTGCGGCGGGGCGGTCGCAGGCGTCGGGACGAGCCCGTACCGAGCGCACCTTATTCGAGTCCGCGGGCCGAATTTGCAGGGCCGGTCACAGTCGCGGGCTTCGCGCCGGCGCCGCCGGCCGTCGCGGCCGGCCCGGCGCATCGCCCATAAGTGCAATACCGCCGGGGCGAACGGCGGGCTCACCATCGCCGGGTCCGCGGTCCCGTCGTCGCACCGATCACCCTGGGGAGGGCTCATGTTCCGTACGGCAAACACGCACCCGATCGCCGGCTCGCACCGGCCGCACAGCGCAAACCGCACCCCGGCGGCAGCGGGCATGGCAGCGATCGCCCTGGCCGTGCTCGGCCTGTCGGCCTCGCCGGCCGCCGCGGCCTTGGACTGCGGCAGCCACAACGGCTACACCTGCCAAGGCGCGGCCAGCCAATACGCCGGCGGTTTCGCGCCCGGCGTCGGCAGCGGCGGCTTCGGCGGCGGCGACTGCATCGCCACCCGCACCCCGGTGGTGTTCGTGCACGGCAACGGCGACAGCGCGCTGAGCTTCGACATGCCGCCTTCCGCCGTGGCCGGCTATGCGGCGCCGGCGCATTCGGTCTACGACGAACTCAAGGCGCGCGGCTACAACGATTGCGAGTTGTTCGGCATCACCTACCTGGATGCCGAAGAACGCGCCGCGCCGCAGTACAACTACCACGAGCCGGCCAAGTACCAGGTGCTCAAGAGCTTCATCGACAAGGTGAAGACCTACACCGGCCGCAGCCAGGTCGACATCGTCTCGCACTCGCTGGGCTCGTCGATGAGCCTGGCGATGCTGAAGTACTACGGCTATCAGGCCAGCGTGCGCCGCTTCGTCAACATCGCCGGCGGCCTGCGCGGCCTGCGCACCTGCCTGAGCACCGGCTACCAGTCGCCGTACGCGCCGACCTGCAATGCCGAAGCCTATGTCTATCCCTACGACTACTACACCTTCGGCCTGTATCCCAGCAGCGGCGTGCCTTATTACGGCTATAGCCGCTGGACCGGCGACGGCAGCAACAGCTTGCGCGCGATGCCGCAGACTTACGGCTCGATCGCCTTCTACACCATCACCGCCGGCCTGTACGACCAGGTGCATTGCTTCACCACCAGCTACGCCGCCGGCTGCAGCGGCGGCGCGCTGTTCAACGCCGGTGCCAACGTCAAGGCCCAGGTCGACATCGGCGCCGGCAACAGCGCCTACGCCTACGACTGGGATTGGAGCGACGGCAGCCCCTACAACGCCGGCGGCGGCGACACCAGCCAGGGCGTCGGCCATTTCCGTTCCAAGTCCAACGCCGGTCGGATCGTCTACAACATGCTCGCGACTACCTGCACCAGCGGCTGCGCCAACGGCTATGCGGGCGTCAACGGACCGGCGGTCAATCGCTGAGCGCGACGGGGGCGGACCGCGGGATTCGCAGGCCGAGCCGCACCGGCCTTATCACGCACCGCCGGACCGGGTAAGGTCCACCCCAACCGATTCCTGCTTCCGAGGCAGTCATGAGCGTTCCTCCTTCCGACCAGGAAAAGCAAGCCGCAGCGAGGCAACTGCTGAACGCCCCGCCCTTCTACGCTCCGGATCCGATCTTCGCGATGATTCCAATGTCGGCCTGGGCGCGGCGCGGATACCAGTACACCCTCACCGTGCAGTGGCCGGATGTCTTCGTGCCGAATCAAACCGACACGATCACGGTCCATGCCCAGGTCCACTACGCCTGGAACGCGGGCCGACAGATCTGGACCCAACTCGCCGGCGATGCCTGGGTCAGCGGCCTGCCCGACTGGAGTACGCCGACCACCGCCGCGGTGATCGCGCTGGTGCCGGCCGAGCCGCCGGACCCGGACTATCACGGTTGACTCGGCCTCGCCGCGCTCGCCGCCTGCGAGAAGGCGGCGAGCCGCCGTGCACTCATTCGACACAGTCCACCCGCCCGCAGCCCGCCCCCTGGTCCCGCAGCGGCCGCACCTCGCACTCGATGTCCCAGCCCTCGCCGTGCACTTCCAGGAAGCGCCGGCCGATCGCGATCGCCTCCGCCTTCGACGCCGCTTCGAACAGGGCGTAACCGCCGATCACTTCCTTGGCTTCGGTGAACGGGCCGTCGGTGGCGGTGATCTTGCCGCCGCGCAGACGCAAGCGAACGCCGTCGGCGCTGGGCGTCAGCCCGGCAGTGGCGATCAGGCTGCCGTTGCGGGTCATCTCCTCCATCAACTGCTGCATGTCCGTCAGCAGACGCTCGCTGGGCGCCTGATTCAGGGTTTCGTCGATCCGGATCATGGAAAAAAAACGCATGGTGCCGACTCCTCGTGGGCGGGCGCGGGCGCCGGAACGGTTCCGGCGCACAACCGCGCTCCTGCCAGGACGACGAACCGGAACCCGCCGAATCGACACGCCATGTTTTTTTCTGCGCCGGCCGGACCGGGCCGATACGGACGCCGCTATAGTGCGCCGACGCGATGACGCGACCGGAGACCCTCCTGCATGCTCGGATCTGCGATCGCCGCCCTGGCCGGCGGCGTCCTGTTGGTCGGTCCGGTCCTGCTCGCCCTGGCCGGCGTCTTGCGCCTGCGCGGCGCGGCGTCGGCGAGCGCCGCACGCGACGCCGTCGCGCCGCCCTGGAACCGGCGCCTGAGCCTTAACTCGGCCCTGCTCTATACCCTGGCTTTCAACCTGACCTTCTTCGTCCAGGAGCTGTTCCTGGTCCTGCCCAAAGCGCTGACGCCCGGGCTGCGGCCGACCCTGTTCCACAACAACCACGCCTGGCAAGGCGAGCACCCGTTGGCCGCGTTGTTCCAGGGCAGCGGCGCGGTCGCCACCGTGGTCGTCGCCTCGCTGTGCGCCTGGCGTCTGCGGCGCCCCCGCGGCGGCACCGGCTCGCGCCTGTTCCTGATCTGGATGGCGTATTGCGGCTGGCTCATGGCCTTGCCGCAGGTCGCGATCGGCGCGATCAGCGATGGCAGCGACCTCGGCATGGCGATGCGTTATCTGCAATGGGGCCCGGCCGCCAGGCTGTGCGCGGCCGCGCTGGCGCTGGCCGCGATTCCGTTCGCGGCGCTGTCGTTGCTGAGGCCGCTGTTGGCGTTGGCCGATGCGCCCGAGCGCATCGCCGGGCCCGCTGCGCGCACCCGCTTCGTATTTCAGTGTGCGACGCTGCCGGCCCTGCTGGGCACTGCGCTGACGGTGCCGTTCCGGATGCCGCGCGAATGGATCGAGGTCGCATTGCTGCCGGCCTGGGTCGCGTTGTTCGGGCTGGTGTGGATCCAGGCCGGCGCCTGGCGCGTGCAAGGCGTGCGGGCCGGCGGCGCAGCGATGCGGCCGGGCTCCACCCTGGGCCTGGCGCTGGCCGCGGCGGGTCTGCTGCTGGTGTTTCAACTGTTGTTGCGCCCGGGCATCGCGTTCTACTGATTCGGGCGCGCGACGCCGGCGCGCCTCACCCGGCATCACTCGCGGTGCGCCGCATCGCGGCACTTGTGTGACCGCGTCGACCGTTGCGGCGCGCCCCACGCGGGCGTGTCCGTCGCTGCCGTGCGGAAGCGTTTTCCGATAAGAGCCGCGCGCGCAAGCGGATTCGCGAATGCGCCGCAACCGCGCACGATGCGCGAACCCGCCGGAAAACGACGCAGGAGGACAGCAGGATGCGGCCATCCACGCCCGATCGACCGGCGGCACGCGCCGCGCGCACTTGAACGGCGAGCCGCCATGTCGCGCCGCATCGCCGCTCTGGCCTGGGCCTTGCTGATCGTGCAGGCCGGCTGCGTCGCGCCAGGCGACGTCTCCACCCTGGCCCTGCCCCGTGCGCGCGACATCGGCGAGTCGGTGTTCCTCGAGGTGCAGGTCGGCCGGCTCGGCTCGGGCCAGGAAATCGAATTGAGCACCGACACCGGCCGGCCATTGGGGATGATCTCGCCGCACGGACTGCGGCCCGGGCACGACGCGGGCGCCTATGTCGTGCCGCTGCCCGCTCACGCGGTGCGCGACGGCCGGGTCCGCGTGCGCCTGCGCGTCGTCCGCGCCGGCGCGGCGCCGCGGCGTCCGGATGCGAGCGAAGTGCGCGGTCTGCGCATCGTCATGGGGCGTTGAAGGACCGCCATCGCCGCCCGAAGCGATGCCCGTCAGTATCGCCGCTGGGCCGAGGGCTGCGACACTGGCCGCCCGCCATCGCCGGACCGCAACCATGCGCCTGCACCGCCTGCTGTGCCCTGTGCTGCTCGCCCTGCCCTGGTGCGCTCCGGCACAGATCGTCGGGGTCGCGTTGGAGCCCAAGGCCGTGATCGGCGACGGAACGCCGGTGGTCGGCGGCGCCACCGTGGTCGCGTCGCCGAAACCGGACCGCGCCGCATTCATCGACTTCTCGCCGTCGCAACCGCGCCTGCTCGGCGAAGTGGACGCTCCCACCAGCTATCTGGGTCCGCCGTCCGCGGTAGCGATCAGCGCCGATCGCCGGCTCGCCCTGGTCGCCGCATCCTCACGGCTGGACCCCGCGCAAGCCAAGTTCGTGCCGGACCGCCGGGTCACGGTGATCGATTTGACCGCCTCGCCCCTGCGCGCGGTGCAGACGCTGGAATTGGACGCGTCGCCGACGTCGCTGGCGATGAGCCCCGACGGCCGCAGCGCCCTGGTGTTGCATACCGCCGCGGACCGCGCCACCGTGCTGGCGCTGGACAGCCGGGCGCACAGCACGAAAGTCGCCGGACAGATCGCCTTCCCGGCGGGTTCCGGCCCCTTGTCCGCCGCCTTCTCGCCGGATGGGCGCCGCTTGCTGGTCACCCGCGCCGGCGATCACCGGGTGTCGTTGTATGCGGTCGACGACAGCGGCGTGCGTGTGCCGGCGATCCGCGACCTGGTCGCCGGCGTGCGGCCGTTCGCGGTCTCCTTCTGCGGCGCCGGCGGCCATGCGGTGGTCAGCAATTTCGGCGACGGCGACGGCGATGCCGATACGGTCAGCCTGTTGCGCCTGGACGGCGCCGCGCCGCGCACGGTCGATACCGTCAGCGTCGGCCCGGTGCCCGAAGGCGTGGCCTGCTCGCCCGATGGCCGCTACGCCGCAGCCGCGATCCAGAACCTCAGCAACCGGCCCAAGTCGCATCCGTTCTACGGCGAACGCAGCGCGGTGGTGCTGTTGAAGATCGAGAACGAGCGCCTGCTGCGCCTGGACCGGCAACCGATCGGCGCCTGGTCGCAGGGCGTCGCGTTTCTCGACGACTCGCGCACGCTGGTCGCGCAAAGCATCGCCGACCGCGCCCTGCACCGGTTCCGGATCGAAGCCGACCGTTTGCGGCCCGCGGGCGCGCCGATCGTGTTCGAGAGCGGCGGACCGGCGTCGATGGGGGTGTCGGGGCGCTGAACGCCTCGGCATCGCCGCGCGGCCACGCGGCGATGCGTTTCGTCATTCTGCGAACTCGATGCTGGCCCCTGCGCGCGGATGCGGCGACACTCGCCGCGCTCGCGCCGAAGCCGGATCGTCTTCATGAAGCATCTGCTGTGGTTCGCCCAAGTCGCCCTGCACGCGGACCGCGATCGCCTGAACGCCGGCCGCCATCCCACGCGCACGCCGCAGGAACATCTGGCCGCCGCAGCGCAATGGCTGTTGCGCGCGCAACAAGCCACCGACGACGACGGCGTCGCTCATTCCTACGACGCACGCCGCAACCGCTGGATCGCTTCGTATCCGGAGACCACCGGCTACGTGATTCCGACCTTGTGCGATTACGCCGATTACGGCGGCGACCCGCGCTATCGCGACGCCGCCCTGCGCATGGCGCGCTGGGAGGTCGCGGTGCAACAACCCGATGGCGGCGTGCGCGCCGGCACCATGGCGACGCGGCCGGCGGTGTCGACCGTGTTCAATACCGGCCAGGTGCTGTTCGGCCTGGAGCGGGCATTGCGCGAGACCGGCGAACCGCTGTTCCGCGACGCCCTGGTCCGCGCCGCCGACTGGTTGTTGCAGGCCCAGGACCCGGACGGTTGCTGGCGCCGTTTCCAATCGCCGCTGACCACGACCCGGCGCGCGACCTACAACACCCGCACCGCGTTCGGCCTGGTGCGCGCCTACCAAGCCACCGCCGACGCGCGCTACCTGCAGGCCGCCGACCGCAACGTCGCCTGGGCGCTGTCGACCGCCCACGCCAACGGCTGGCTGCCCGACAATTGCCTGGGCCGGCATCGCGACGACCGCGCGCTCACCCACACCATCGCCTACGCCCTGCGCGGCTTCCTCGAAGTCGGTGCGGCCACCGGCAACCGCGGCTATCTCGACCAGGCCCGGCGCATGGCCCGGGCCATGGCGCAGGCGCAGGCCGCCGACGGCTCCCTGCCCGGCTACTGCGACCCGCAATGGCGCGGCGCGGTCGCCTGGACCTGCGTCACCGGCAATTCGCAGATGGCGGTCAATTGGCTGCGCCTGGCCCAGGTCGACGGCGACGAACGCTGGATCGCCCATGCGGTCGCCGCCAACCGCTACAACATGAGCCTGCAGCACCTGGCCACGGCCAACGACAACGTCCGCGGCGCGCTGAAAGGCTCGCATCCGCTCGGCGCGGCCTATATGCCCTGGCGCTACCCGAACTGGGCGACCAAGTTCTTCATGGACGCGCTGATGCTGGAAACGCGACCCCCCAACGCGGCGCCGGCCGGCTGACACGACGCGCACGCGCCGATCGGCCGGGAGCGAGCGGGCCCCGGCCCGGGCCCGCTGCTCGTTCGGTATGGCTAGCCCGCGCGCGCGGCGAGGGCGAAGTCCAGCGCCGCGCACACCGCCGCGGCCTGGGCGGCATTGCACTGCGCCGGCGTGGCGCGCGGGCTGTCGGGATACACCTCGGTGGTGGTGGTGTAGCGCGCGTCGGTGATGCCGGCGCACAAGCCGAGCTGCTTGACCGGATAATTGATGACGCCGTGCGCGACCACCGGCGAGCCGATGATTTCGCCCTGCGCGTCCGGCGGCGCGATGTGGGTGACCTGCTCGACCGCGGCGATCACCGCCTGCTGGAACTCGGGCTGCGGGTTGTCGGTGTCGCCGACCAGATAGAAGCCGTCGGGGATCTCGCCGGGCTCGAACGGCTTGCCGTCGCGCGCGGCCAGCGCCGGGCGGAACTCGGACTCGTCGCTGTCGGTGGTTTCGTGCAGGTCGATGTGCGCCAGCACCTGCGCCCGCACCGGCGCGACCAGGCGCAGCAGCGCCGCCGACTCCTGCGCAGGGCTGTTCTCCCGGAACGAACGGTTGGGATCGATCGCATCGACGTTCCAACGGTGGATGCGCTCGTAGGCCCAGGGACTGATGCAGGGCGCGACCAGCAGATTGACCCGGCCGGCGTAATCGCCCGCATGCCGGTCCAGAAACAGCAAGGCGCCGTGCACGCCGCTGGTCTCGTAGCCGTGCACGCCGCCGGTCACCAGCGCCACCGGCAGGTTCGGGTCCCAGTTTCGGCTCTTGATCGCGAACAGCGGATAGGCGTCGGGGGCGTAGTCCAGGCGGCCGTACTCGACCACGTCGAAACGTTCGCGCAGGCCCTCGATCGCGCTCAGCACATCGTCGGCATAGCTGCGGTGACGCACCTGGCGCGCACGCCATTGCGCGACCTCCTGCGCGCCCCAGGCGCGTCCGGGGGTGCCGATCGGATAGAAGGCTGGGGCGTTCATCGTGGCGCTCGCTCTGGCGGTCCGAAAGGCGCTCACTTTACCACCCTGGCCTGGGACGAATTTTTTTGCCGGACCGTGTCGATCCGCGCCCCGCCCGTTCGTCGCTTCGGATAACAACGCCCTTCCGGCCCCGCCGGCCCTTTCGATCAGGAGTCCACCATGTCCTTCCAGGCCTATCTCGACAACATCCAGAGCAAGACCGGCAAGAGTCCCGCCGATTTCCGCGCCCTGGCCGCAAAAAAGGGCTACGCCGACGCCAAGGGCCTGCGCCCCGGGGTCAAGGCCGGCGAGGTGCTGGCCTGGCTGAAGCAGGATTTCGACCTGGGCCAGGGCCACGGCATGGCCATCGTGGCCTTGCTCAAGGGCATGAAGAAAGAAGGCGACCGCTGAGCCGTCGCCGCCGCTCCGCGGGCCCGGCCCGCCACCTCGCCAAGGAGTCACCCATGAAGAAGTTCGTCGCCGTCTTCACCGGCTCGCCCGCCTCGATGGACGCGTGGCAGAAGCTGGATCCGCAAACCCGCGCCGAGCGCGACCGGGCCGGCATGCAGGCCTGGGAGCAATGGGTGCGGACCCATGCCGACATCATCGTCGACCACGGCGGCCCGCTGGGCAAAACCAAGCGCATCTCCAAGGACGGCGTCGCCGACATCCGCAACGCCCTGGCCGGCTACACCGTGATCCGCGCCGAATCGCACGACGCCGCCGCCCAACTGTTCGAAAACCACCCGCACTTCACGATCTTCCCCGGCGACGGAGTCGAGGTGATGGAGTGCCTGCCGATTCCGGGGATGTAACCGGCCGGGACGCAGGGGGTTGCGCGCGCCCCCCCCTGCCCCCCTGGTGCGAGACTACAAGTACCGCGCCGCCGCTGCCGCCACCACCGCGTAGCGCGCGGCCTTGGCCAGCGTCACCAGCGGCAGGAACACCCGCAAGGGTTCGCGCATCATGCCGGCAGCCAGGGTCAGCGGGTCGCCGATCACCGGCATCCAGCTCAGCAACAGCGTCCAGCGGCCGTAACGGCCGTACCAGGCGCCGGCGCGGGCCAGCGCCGCCGGTTTGACCGGAAACCAGCGGCGGTCGCTGAAGCGCAACGCTTCCCGGCCCAGCCACCAGTTGAGCCAGGAACCGAGCACGTTGCCGACGCTGGCGACCAGCACCAGGCCCAACGGCGAATGGCCGGCGACGATCAGTCCGGCCAGGACCCCTTCCGATTGCGCGGGCAACAGCGTGGCGGCGACGAAGGCCGCCGCGAACAGGCCCAGGTAGATCATGTCGAGAACGTCGGGGGACGCAGGAGCAAGCAGCGCTCAACCCCTGCGTCCCTGGCGCATCACCAGATCCGCACGCGCTGCTCCGGCGCCAAGTACATGGCGTCGCCCGGCTTGACCTCGAACGCGCGGTACCAAGGGTCGAAATTGCGCAGCGGGCCGTTGGCGCGGTACTGCGACGGCGAATGCGGGTTGGTCTTGATCTGGTTCAGCAGCGCCTCGTCGCGGTACTTGCCCTTCCAGATCTGGCCCCACGACAGGAAGAAACGCTGGTCGCCGCTGAGGCCGTCGATCACCGGCGCCGGCTTGCCGCCCAGGCTCAGCTGATAAGCCGTATAGGCCATCGAAATACCGCCGAGGTCGCCGATGTTCTCGCCCATGGTCAGGGCGCCGTTGACGCACTGGCCCGGCAGCGGGCAGTAGCCGTCGTACTGCGCGCCCAGGGCCTTGGTGCGCTGCTCGAAGCCGGCGCGGTCGGCGTCGGTCCACCAATTGCGCTGGATGCCGGCGAAGTCGGACTTGCTGCCCTGGTCGTCGAAGCCGTGGCCCATCTCGTGGCCGATCACCGCGCCGATGCCGCCGTAGTTCACCGCCGGGTCGGCGTTGAGGTCGAAGAACGGCGCCTGCAGGATGCCGGCCGGGAACACGATCTCGTTGAAGGTCGAGTTGTAGTAGGCGTTGACCGTCTGCGGCGTCATGAACCACTCGTCGCGGTCCGGGCGGGTGCCGATGCGGCGCACCTGGTCGGCGCGGCCGTAGCGGCGCAGTTGCATCACGTTGGCCATCAGATCGTTCGGCACGATCGCGACGCTGGAGTAGTCGCGCCACTTGTCCGGGTAGCCGACCTTGGGCCGGAAGGTCGACAGCTTGCGATAGGCCTCGGCCTTGGTCGCATCGCCCATCCAGTCGATCTTCTCGATGTTGCTGCGCAGGGCCTTGCGCAGGTTCTCCACCAGCGCCTGCATCGCCGCCTTGGCCTGCGGCGAGAAATTGCGCTCGACGTAGAGCTTGCCCATCGCGTCGCCGAGGCCGTCCATGCCGGTGACCGCGGCCACCGCGCGCTTCCAGTCGTCGCGCTGCGCCTTCTGCCCGCTCAGCACGGTGCCGTTGAAGGCGAACGCGGCGTCGTCGATCTCGCGGCTCAACAGGCCGGCGTTGTTGCGCATCGCGTGGAAGGTCAGGTAGTCGCGCCATACCGGCAGCGGGGTCTTGCCGATCACGTCCAGCACCGGCTGCACCGCGCTGGGGGTGGCCACGTTGACCCGGTCGATCGCCGGCATGCCCTGCGCCTTCAGCTGCGCCGCCCAGTCGTAGCCGGGGTACTGCGTGCCGAGCTCGGCGAAGCTGGAGACGTTGTAGGTCTTGTCGCGGTCGCGCAGCTTGGCGCGTTCCCACTGCGGCTTGGCCAGTTCGGTTTCCAGCGCCAGCACCGCCTGCGCGCGCGCCTTGGCGTCGCTCACCCCGGCGAAGCCGAGCATGCGCTCGATGTGGGCCAGGTAGGCGGTGCGGATGCCGGCGAAGCGCGCGTCCTGATTGAGGTAGTAATCGCGGTCCGGCAGGCCCAGGCCGCCGACGCGCAGGCCGACCAGGTACTGGTCCGGGTCCTTGCGGTCGAGGTCGACGCCCAGGCGCACCGGTGCGGCGCTGCCGTCGAGATCGGCCTCGCCGAACGCGGCGATGAGCGCCGGCTTGGAATCGATCTTGGCGATCTTGTCCAACACCGGCTGCAGCGGACGGACGCCGGCGGCGTCGCGCGCGGCGCGGTCCATGTAGCTGGCGTAGTAGTCGCGCAGCTTGCGCGCGTCGCTGCCCGGGGCCAAGTCCTGGCGCTGGCGCAGTTCTTCGATGATCGCGTGCACCTGCGCCTCGGACTGGTCGCGCAACGCGTTGAACGAACCGTAGGAGGTCTCGTAGTCCTTGAGCTGGTAGCTGTCCAGCCAGTGACCGTTGACGTAGCGGTTGAAGTCGTCGCCCGGCTTGACCTGAGTGTCGCGCGCGCTCAGGTCGACGCCGAAGCTGCCCAGCCGCGGCTGCCCCTGGGCGCCGGCCCCGGCGGCCTGGACGGAGGGAACGGCCAACGCGGCGGCGAGCGCCAGGCCCAGGCTCAAACGTGAAAACTTCATGATGCGGTCCCCGGTGGAAAGGGCGCAGCCTAGCGCAGCGCGCCGCGACCTGTCCCGGGCCGATGGTTTGGACGCGGACCAGCCGGATTCGGCAAAGCGCCGCGTCCTGCGGGGCCGTCCGCGCGTCGTCGAGCGCGCCGCGCCGGCCTCGGCCTCAGGCGCGCTTGGCGGGTCCGGCGGCCTTGGCGACGGGCTTTTTGGACGTCTTGGCAGCGGTCTTCCCGGCGGCTTTCGCGGCGCTCTTCTTGGCGCTGCTCGCGACCGCCTTCGCCGCGGTCTGCCGGACCGCCGCGGCCTGCTTCGGAGCGGCCTGCTTCGGAGCCGCCTTCTGGGCGGCTTTCTTGGCGGCGCTCTTGGCCGCCGTCCCGGCTTTGGCCGAAGCATTGTGCGCTGCGGCAGCGCGGATCAGCCCCTGCAAGGCCTTGCCGTCGATCTTCTGGCCTTCGCGGAAATCGATCGCGCGGCGGGTGTTGCCGTCGAGGCTGGCGTTGAACATCCCGGTCGGGTCGTCCAGCGCAGCGCCCTTGGCGAAGGTCAGCTTGACCGCGTTCTTGTAGACCTCGCCGGTGCACAGGATGCCGCCCTGCGACCACACCGGCACGCCCCACTTCCACTCCTCGACGATCCCGGGGCCGGCCTGCAGGATCAGCTTGCGCGCCTGGGCCAGGGTCTGGCCGCGCCAGTCGCTCAACCCGGCAATGCGCTCGTCGATCATCGCCGACGCGGCCTGATCGTCCGCGCCGCCGCCGGAACCGCCGTGCTTGCTCTTCATGCGTAGTCGCCTCCGAAAGATGGATTGTCGTCGCTGCGGCCGGTGCCGCCTACATCCGCTCCCCGGGCAAACGGCTCGCCTGCTTCGCCCAGGCCACGAATTGCGCCTCGTCGAACGATTCGTTTTCGTACACGTGCAGATAGCGCGTATGCGCGGTCTTGGACGGCTCAGGCGGCATCGGCCGCAGCGAAGCGCCGCGGAAGAACGCCAGCTTGATGTAGCGGTCGAAGCAATGAAAGCTCAGGAACCAGCCCTGGCCGCGGATGCCGTACAGCGGCGAATTCCACTTGACCGCCTTATGCACGTTCGGCACGGCTTCGACGATCAAGGCATCCGGGCGCTGCCCCATCGCACGTTTCCAATCCGGCATCGCCGCGATATAGGCCTGCACCGGCGCATCGCCCTCGCCTTTGGCGATCTGCGGGTTGCCGCCGGACAGCAGCACCGGCGCCTTGGCCGCGACGGAACGCGCCGCTGCGGTCCGCGCGGGCCCGGCCGGTTTCGCCGACACCATGCGGGCGGTAGGTTTCCCCGTTCGAGCCTGCTTCGCCGAGGTTTTTTTCGTTGCGCTCTTCCGGGCTGCGATTTGCCCGGCCCGCGCCGGCTTCGCGGCAGGCTTGCCGGCGGACGCCGTCTTCTTGACGACGGCGGGCGCCGAGGTGCGGGACGTCTTCGCGGTCATGGCGCGGCTCCCAGCGCGGTGGCCGCTCTTTATACCGCGAAGGCCAGCGTGCGCCGTATCCGGGGCAGCCCCAGGGCCGGCGAGGGATCGCCGGTCGAGAAAACCGCCTGCGCGCTTTATCCTGGGCGCCGCATTCGTCCGCCCAGGAACACCCGTCGTGCCGCATTACTCAGGCCCCCTGCTGACCGCGCCGCTGGCCGGACAACTGATCGCCGCGCGCGCGGCCGGCCAGGAGGACTGGACCGGCTCGCTGGACCTGGGCCGCAGCAGCGGCACCGTGCGGTTGCAGGCCGAGTCCTGGCAGTGGCACGGGCAAGCCTTTCCCTACCCGGCCAAGCTCAAGGACCGCACCGTCTACTACTGGGACGGCGAGGACTTCGCCGCCGTGTCGCGCTACGCCGGTTCGCTGATCAAACTGGTGCCCACCGAATGGGGCGCGCCGACGTTCGAGATCGACGGCATCAAGATGCTGCCGACCGCCAAGACCTCGCCGCTGGAGGATGCACGGCGCAAGGTCGCCTTGATCGAACCGCGCGGCAAACAGGTGCTGGACACCTGCGGCGGCCTGGGCTACTTCGCCGCCTGCTGCCTGGAAGCCGGAGCGGCGCGAATCCAGTCGTTCGAGAAGAACGAGAGCGTGCTCTGGCTGCGCACCCTCAACCCCTGGTCGCCCGATCCCGAAGCGCCGGTCAACGGCGGTCGCTTGCAACTGCGCCACGCCGATGTGTCGCAGGCGATCGCCGAGATCGGCAGCGCCTCGGTCGACGCCCTGCTGCACGATCCGCCGCGCTTCGGTATCGCCGGCGAACTGTATTCGCAGGCCTTCTACGATCAACTGGCGCGGGTGCTGCGCCGCGGCGGCCGCCTGTTCCACTACACCGGCAGCCCGAACAAGCTCACCAGCGGCCGCGACGTGCCGCGTGAAGTCGCCAAGCGCCTGGACAAGGCCGGCTTCAAGGCCGAGCTCGCCCTCGACGGCGTGGCGGCGACCCGGCGCTGAGCGCCGCGGCTCAGGGCGCCGCGGCCAGCGCCGCGACCGTGCGCACGGCGGCGGCCACCGCCTTGGGGTCCTCGCGGTGGATGTTGTGGCCGGTCGCGAAGTAACGGTGTTCGCCGCGCGCGAAACCGGCGAACAGTTGCGCGTGCTGGCGCTTCCAGATCGCCTTGCCCGGTGCGGTCTCTTCCAACACGAACGGTTCGGCGGCGACCTGGGTCGAGGTCATCAACACCACCGGCACGTCGGCCGGCGCGCGCGGGACGGCGGCATCGGCGCTGTCGAGTTGCTCGACCAGCAGGCGGTAGTCGGCCGCCATCGGCGGCGGCAGCATCGCCAGCAAGGCCTGGTCGTCGGCCAGCACGCGCGCACGGTCGGCTCGCTTGAACGCATGCCGCTGATCCAGGGTGGTCGGGTCGACCAGCACCAGGCCGAGCAGGCGCTGCGGATGGCGGCGGGCGAATTCGCTGGCGAGCAGACCGCCGTAGGAGTGTCCGACCAGCACCACCTTGCGGTGCGGCGCCAAGCGGTCCATCACCGCCTCCAGGTCTTGCAGATGCTCTTCGATGCGCTTGGGTCGACCGTCGCTGCCGGAGCCGCCGAGCCCGGCGCGCGCGTAGGCGATGCAATCGCAATCGGCGCCGAGTTCGGCGACGACCTGCTTCCAAGCGCCCGCGCCCTGGCCGAAACCCGATTCGAACACCACCGCGACCGGCCCCTGGCCCTGCTGCTGCGCCTGCAGGCGGTAGCCCGCGCGCTGCACCGTGCGTTCGCCGGCCGGCGCTTCGGCGGCTTGCGCCGCCGCGGCGCACCACAGTCCCAATGCCAGCATCGCCGCCTGCCCCAAGCGCTTGCGCTTGCCCATATCCCCGCCTCCTGTGTGATCGGTCCAGGCGACCCGCGTTTCGTGGCCGGCCGCCGATTGATCACAATAATAGTGTTGTATTTAAGCAACACACTAGTCCGAAAGACAGGGGGCCTTTCGGACTAGCGGTGGAGGTACGCATTCGCGGCGCCGGCCCGCACCGCGCCGCAGCCGCAGGTCAAACCGAAGCGTCCACGCGCCAGCAAGCAGCGCTGAAACGGATCTCGTCGCCGCGCCGGAACGGTGCGAACGCCGGCGCGATCGCCTCGACGACCCGCGCCCGGTCCGCCGGGTCGGCGCCAGCCCGACCGGCCCCAGCCGGCTGAGATAGGCCGGCAGCTCGCACGCGGCGAAGCCGCATTCCAACTCGACCGGGCGGATGTCGACGGCGCGCCAACCCGCCTGCTGCAGGATCTCGCGAACCTGCCGCGCGTCGGCGAAAGCGAACTGGCCGGGGCCGCCCGGCCGCCGCGGCGGCAGCTCCGGCAGCAACGGCGCCGCAGCGCGTTCGGCCGTGGTCATGAACGGGTTCTCGGCCGCCCCGCGCCAGGCGAGGAAGCGCATCGCCCCACCCTCGCGCACCGCGCCGCGCAGATGCGCGAACGCCGCGACCGGATCGTCGAAGAACATCACGCCCAGGCGCGACAGGATCAGGTCGTAGCGCGCCGCGCCGAAATCGTAGCGCTGCGCGTCGGCGCAGACGAAGCGCGCGTTCGCGCCCTCGCTCGCCGCGCGAGCGCGCGCCAGTTCGATCATCGGCGCGGAGACGTCCACGCCGGCGCACACGGCGCCGGCGCGCGCCGCGGCCAGGGCCAGCGCGCCGGTGCCGCAGCCCACGTCCAGCACGTCGGCGCCCGGCCGCTGCGCCAACGGCTCCAGCAACACCGGCACGAACGCGGCGAACATCGCATCCAGCAACGCCTGCGTCTCGACCCAGGCGCGACCGGCGGCGCCGTTCCACAACGCGGTCTGGTCGTTGGCGTCGAGCGGCGGCGCGACCGTGGGCTCGGGTTCGAAGTCGTAGCTGGTGGGCACGGTCATGGCGGCTTGCCTGCACGGGAGGGAGCCCGCACCATGCCACTTCAAGTTCGCTTGAGGTCAAGCCGGTGCCGTGCCTCGATATCGCCCAAGTCGCCCGCGCCTCCGGCGTGCCCGCGTCCACGCTGCGGTTCTACGAAGAAAAAGGTCTGATCGCCTCGCTCGGGCGGCGCGGCCTGCGGCGTCTGTTCGACGCATGCGTACTCGAGCGGCTGGCCCTGATCGCGCTCGGCCGCGCCGCCGGCTTCTCGCTGGAAGAGATCGGCCGGGTCTTCGCCGACGGCGGCCAGACCATCGACCGGCGACTGCTGCTCGCCAAGGCCGACGAACTCGATCGCCGCATCCAGCGCCTGAGCGCAATGCGCGACGGCCTGCGCCACGCCGCTCATTGCCGCGCGCCCAGTCACCCGCAGTGCCCGACCTTCCAGCGCATCGTGCGCGCCGCCGGCAGCGGCGCGTTCGAACGCCGGCAAGCGGACGCCGACGCCGCAGCGCACGGCGCCGCGCCGCCGCGCAAGCGCCGGGCACGCAAGCGCGCCGCATAAGCGCGGGCGCGAAGCCGCAGCGCTCAGAAGCAGACGATGAAGCAGTAGATCTGCGACTTGTCCAAAGCCACCTCGACGGTCTCGCCGTCGCGCGGCACCGTCACTTTCTTTTCGAACGTCGTGCCCTGCTGCACCGTATACGACCAATACGCGACCTGGTCGTTGGAACCGATGTATTGATTGCCTCGGTAGACATCGGTCCGGCCGACGACTTCGGGTCGGTTGACGGTCTTTTCGTAGGAGAAGTTCGCCACCAGCAGGTACTCGCCCGCCGGCATGTTGGTGAACTCCCAGCGCCCCTGGTCGTCGAGGATCTGGGTCGACATGAAGTGCTTGAGGATGTGCAGCGGAATCTGCTCGGGCAGCTTCTTGTTGCGCTTGACCTGTTCGTACCAGGCCTTGAACTCGTCGGTCATCCAGATAAGACCGACCGCGCGGCTGCCCTTGGGCGGGTACTTCTTCTTCGCCAGCGCCGCGCCCTTGAAGTAGGTCTGCCCGCGGATCGTCGAGGTGCCCAGCGGCCGCAGCTCGGCGGTCGCCTCGCGCAGGCTCTTGCCGGCGAAGCGCTTGCCGTCCAGGCAAGCCAGCAAGGCGCCGCGGGCCTGGTCCAGGCCGTCGTAGGCCACCGACACCGCTGGGGCCGCGACCAGCTTCAGCTGCATCTCGTCCTCGCGGTCGCGCATCGACTTGAGGGTCTGGCGGATATCGCCCGCCGGAATCGCGAGCACGCCGGCCGAGGTCGCCGCGTCGCCGGGCAACTGCATGGCGTTGAGGCGGGTGGCCGGCAGATCCTTCTGCACCAACTCCACCTGCACCGGCTGCGGCGAGCGGGAAAAAGGGATGCCGTAACCGTCGAACAGGATGGACGACGCGCGCGAACTCGCAGTCGGCCCGAGAATCGCCAACCCGACCGAGCCGGCCCGCGCCGGCACGAATTTCACTGCGCAGTTCAACCCCGGACGTGCGGCATCTTCGCGCAGCATCCACGCCCCCAAGGACGAGCGGGTGACCAGCTTTGCTTCCCCGGTCTGATCCGGCCTGGCCGCGGTCGCGCCGGCGTCGGCCTGCGTCGCGCCGGCGCCGCCGCACAAACCAGCCCACAGCAGGCATGCCCAAACCGCCTTTCGCCAAACCGCCGCGGCATCGACGCTGTCACCGTAATCGAACATCCCTTGCCTCTTCCTGCGCAGTCCGGTCTGCGCCATGACCAAAAATCTTCGGCCGCGTGCTCCGACCGTCTCGAAACCCTCGCCTGCCGTCGCGGCTGCGATCGGGCGCGGCGGCGCTGGGCGGCATTCTAAGCCCGGCGCCGCCATGCTAAGTGTTGGGCGCCCCGCAGGCGTGCAGCGCATCGACCGACCGCGCCGCCATCGCGCAATCCAGATGCCGGCGCGTCACCATGCCGGATTGCGCGCAGGTGCCCGAGTCCTTGCTGAGCTGTTCCTCGCCCAGCACCGCGGCCGCGTCCATGCCGTCGAGCCGGTAGGTGTGCACGTAGTAGGCCCGGCATTCGGCGGCGCTGACGCCGGTCGATCCCGAGCCCACCACGGCGGTGCAGGAGGCCGAGCAGGCGGCAACCAGAAGAACGACGGCGCGCAATGTTGTTGGCATAACCTTATCCATGACCTTCGAATACCTGAGAAATGCCGGTGGCGGAAGCGGCGCCCGGCGGTTGGCCTGCGCGTCCTTGCGCATGCGCCTTCCTACAGATCCGCGCCCGCCGCCGACGAGGACGCAGCGATGCGCTCACATCGGATTGCACACCGGCGGATTGGTCATGCCGAACGAGAGCAGGTTGCCGCCGTTGACCGTGCAGGCGTACGTCTTGCCGCTCTTGGTCCTGAGGGTCGCGTAGGTATTGACGCCTTCGGTGCGGCGGTTCACAAGGGTGAGGTCCGACGGCGACAGCCCTAGCACGCCGGACGTCTTGGACAGGATGTCCGCGTCGCTGAGGCTGTTGGTTTTCGTGGCGATGGCGCTGCAGCCGGAAACCAAGCCGCAGCCCGCGGCCAACGCGACGAAAACGAAACTCCGGATCCTCATTGCACTACTCCTCGATTAGGGCCTGAAAACACCGTGCGCGCGCCGGCCCGACGGGCGCTCACGGTCTGGGCCATCGCGCTGCGCGGCGGCGGATGCGACGGCTCAGCGACGACCAGGACGGCGAAGCCACGCGGGCTCCGGCATCCACCGCCGGCTTCGCAGCTTGCGATGCGACGCTAGGCTGCCCGGGGCGTCCGAGCCCGCGCAATACGGCCGTGACGAACCGAGCCGGCGCCGGGACGAACCGACGCTTTCCTGCGGCCGGACGATGCGCGACGGACGAACAACGCCGGCCGCATCGGGCTGATGCCGGCAGAAAACGCGACGAAGCGATCGCGTGCCGGCCTGTTGCCGTACGCGCGACCGCTTCGGATGCCGCCCACCGTCCGCGCCGCAAACATTCGGCGCGCGGCGGTCGCTCACTTGCCGCGGCCGACATGCCGGTCGAGGAAGCCGCCGATCTCGCGCGCGATCTCCACGCCGTGCGTTTCCAGGGCGAAATGCCCGGTATCGAAGTACTTCACCGTCGCATGCGGGTTGTCGCGGCGATACGGCGCGGCGCCGGCGGCGACGAAGATTTCGTCGTGGCGTCCCCACAGCACCAGCATCGGCGGCTTGCGTTCGCGGAAGTAGCGCTGCCACTGCGGATACAACGGCAGATTGGTGCGGTAGTCGTAGAACAGGTCGAGCTGGATCTCCTGGTTGCCGAGGCGGTCCAGGCCGGCCTGGTCGTGGGTCCAGGCGTCGCGACTGACCAGCGACACGTCGCGCACGCCGTTGGTGTATTGCCACTGGGTCGCCTTGGCGCTGGTCAGCCAGCGCAGCGCCTCGCGCTCGGCCGGCGCGCCGCTGCGCCAATAGGCCTTGATCGGGTCCCAGAAGCCGGCGATGCCTTCGTCGTAGGCGTTGCCGTTCTGGACCACGATCGCGCTCACCCGCTGCGGATGAGCGACCGCCAGGCGGAAACCGACCGGCGCGCCGTAGTCCATCACGTACAAGGCGTAGCGCTCGAGGCCCAGGCGCCGGGTCAGCGCGTCCACCGTCTTGGCGTAGTTGTCGAAGGTGTAGGCGAAGCGCTCGCGCGGCGGCGCGGCGCTGTAGCCGAAGCCCGGATAGTCGGGGGCGATCACCCGGTAGCGCTGGGCCAGGCGCGGGATCAGGTCGCGGAACATGTGCGAGGAGGTCGGGAAGCCGTGCAGCAACAACAGCGCCGGGGCGTCGGCGGGGCCGGCCTCGCGGTAAAACACCTCGACGCCGTCGATGTCGACGGTGCGATAGCGCACCTGCTCGGCGGCGGGCGCGGTTGCGGTCTGCGCAACCGACTCTGCGGCAGCGGCCGGGAGGGTCTGGACGGCGCTGGCGGCCAACACGGCGGCAGTGGCCAGGTTCAACAGGGTCTTGCTCATGGGGGAGGCTCCGATGGGCCGCCGGCTGCAGCGGGCCCGGCGACCGAAGGGGAAGGTCTGCGCTGCGGGAGCCACTTTGAATCTTTCTCCGGACGGTGATAATCGGCATGGAAGACACTTCACCATTGCCGAATCAGGAATAACCGTGGACCGCCTCCAAGCCATGAGCGTGTTCGCCGCCGTCTGCGACACCGGCAGCTTCGCCGCAGCGGCACGCCGGCTGGGCCTGTCGCCGCCGGTGGTCACCCGCACCGTGTCCAGCCTGGAAAGCCACATCGGCGTGCGCCTGCTGCAACGCACCACCCGTTCGCTGCACCTCACCGACGCCGGCACGCGCTACCTGGACCAGGTCCGGCGCGTGCTGGCCGAGGTCGACGCCGCCGAGGACATCGCCCGCGGCGAACAGGAGCGGCCGCGCGGCCGGCTGGTGATCTCGGCGCCGCTGACGTTCGGCCGCATGCACGTGGCCGCGTTGCTGCGCCGCTATCTGGCCGCCTACCCCGACGTGGTCGCCGAGCTGCAACTCAACGACCGCAACGTCAGCCTGATCGAGGAAGGGGTCGACATCGCGATCCGGCTGGGCGCGCTCGGCGACTCCAGCCTGGTCGCACGCCCGCTCGGCAGCACCCGCCGCGTGCTGGTGGCCAGCCCGGCGTATCTGGCCGCGCGAGGGCGACCGGCCGCGCCGGAAGCGATCGCCGGCCACGACACCATCGCTTTCGGCCCGGTCCATGCCAACGGCGACTGGCTGTTCGCCGACCCGCACGACCCGGCGCGCGAGCTGCGCATCGCCATCGCCGCGCGCCTGTCCACCAACAGCGCCGAGGCCGCGATCGACCACGCCCGCGAGAGCGGCGGCCTGGTCCGCGCCCTCCATTATCAGGTCGCTGCGCACCTGGCCACCGGCGAACTGGAGGTCCTGCTGCCCGAATTCGAACGTCCGCCGTCGCCGATCCATGCGGTCTACCCCAGCGCGCGCATGCTGCCGGCGCGGGTGCGGGCGTTCCTGGACCTGGCCTTGGCGGACGGGGTGCGTGCGTACTGAAGTCGCCTCGGCCTCCGCGGTTTCGCAAAAAGAAACAGTTGCGCGTCAGCGTCCGACTTAGACTCGGCGCCTGCGCGCGCCGTGCTGGCCCTTCAGGCGCGCTTCAACGACACGGCCCCCCCGCCGCATCGCTCATCGAGTCGACCCAACAGGATTCCACGATGCACCGCCGCGATCTGCTCCGACTGGCCGCCCTGTCGCCCTTGCTCGCCGCCGCCGGCCGGCTGCCCGCGGCAGCGGCGCCCGCGCCGACCGATCTGATGCCGGCGTTCTGGCGCGCCTACGACGCCGGCCGCGCGGCCGAGGATCGCGCGCGGGCCATCGGCCAGGCGTTCTTCGCTCCCAACGCCGAGCTGTACGCCGGTGCCGGGCTCAAGCCTACGCCGGAACGGTTGGCCGCCTGGCTGCCGCAGTTCGACGCCATCGCCGAACCTGCGCGCCGCCTCAGCCAGGGCTTCGCCGGGCACTACCGGCGCCACGTCGAACACTTCCAGCGCGAGTTCCCCGATTTCCAACGCGAGCGCGCGCCGATCTACCTGATGCCGTCGCTGTTCAACTTCGACGGCCACCTGCGTCCGTGGCAAGGCAGGCTGCCGTTGTTCGTCGGCATCGACGGCATCGTCCGCTACCACGGCGCCGACGCCAATCTGTCGGTGTTCCTCGACCACGAGTCCTTCCACCTCTACCACGGCCAACTCGTGCCCGAATTGCTGATGGACGAGCAACCGCCGGTCTACGGCTCGCTGTGGATCGAAGGCCTGGCCACCTACGTCAGCGAACGCCTCAACCCCGACGCCAGCCGGGTGCAGGTGCTGCTGGACGACCGCAAGCTGGCCGCGGTCGACGACGCCACCGTGCGCGATCTGGCCGGCAAACTGCTCGCCGTGCTGGACTCGACCTCCGCCGACGACGCCAACCGTTTCTTCGGCGCCGGCCACAAGGGCCCGGAACCCGCCCGCGGCGGCTATCTGGTCGGCCTGAGCATCGCCCGCCGCATCGGCCGCGACCGGCCGCTGGCGGAACTGGCGCGCACGCCGTTGACGAAGCTGCGCGCGTCGATGCAACAGCAGTTGCAGGCACTGGCCGCCGGCTAGGGCTGAGCGCTGTCGCGAATCGAGCCGTCGCGCCGGTTGACCGCCTGCATCGCCCGTGCCCTCGCGTCCTCGATCCGCACCGATCGTCCTTTCGTGCCCGTCGCCGTCCGTCCGTGCGCGCCGGCGCGGCTGCGCCTCCGCGAAGCTGTGCGCCATCGCAACCGCACTCGGAGACGGCCATGAAGACGCAATCCAAACCATCCATCGCCCTGTCCCTCGCCCTGGGCGGCGCCCTGCTGCTGGGCGCCGGCCCGGCCGCGGCCGGGCCAGCGGCAACGCCGGCCTCGCCCGCCGCCGGCAGCGACATCGACCACGCGCTGGTCTGGGGCCGCCGCATCGACGAGATCACCTCGGCGATGACGGTCAAGCTCGGCTTCCAGGTGCGGCCGGGCCGCACGACCGGCGGCGTCGCCAATCGCTATGTGCGCTTCGGCGACCGCAGCTACCTGGAATTGTTCGCGATCGAGGGCGCGAACCCGCAGTTCGATCCCGGCATGCAGGCCGACCAGAAGGCGTTGCGCGGCGGTGTCGGCGCCCACACCTTCGGCCTGCGCTCGGCTGCGCTCGACGCCGCGCATGACCAACTGCGCCGACAGCGGTTCACCGTCACGCCGTTGTTCACCGCCGCGGCCGACGATCCCGACGGCGACGGTGCGGGACATCCGCCGCGCTGGCGTTTGTTTTCGTTCGACGCGCAACCCTTGTCCAGCAACCTGTTCTTCATCGACTACGCCGCCCTCGCTGCGACACCGGAGCGCGCGATCGACCTGCGTGTCGGCCCGCAGCACCCCAACGGGGCGTTGGCGCTGAGCGGCCTGTGGCTGCTTTCGGCGGACGTCGAAGCCGACCGCAAGCAGTTCGAACGCATGGGCTTCACCGGCATGAGCCCGGTCCGTCTGCCGCAAATCGCGGCACGCGGCTATTGCGTGCCGGTCGGCGGCAAGCGCGTGCTGGCCTTGCAGCCCGACGGCGAAGGCGCCGCCGCGGATGCGCTGCGCCGACGGGGGCCGCAGTTGCTGGGCGTCAGCATCGCCGTCGCCGACCTGCAGCAGGCCCGTTGGCGGGTGGAACGCGGCTACGAGACTCGCCTCGGGCTACCGCGGCGCCTGGGGCGAGGCCTTTCTGGCCCCGACCGTGGACGATCTGGGCCTGCTGGTCGAGTTCCATGCCGCGCCCCAAGCCGGCCCTGCCTGCGGCAATGCCGGGCATACGCTTCGCGCGCAGAACCACTCCGGCTAGGCGCGCGTCCGCATCGGCTACATCCGCGAAGCGGTCAGCGTGACGTCGGCATTGCGCCAGGCCGCTTCGAAATCGCGCTGCGCGGCTTCGGCCTCGGCCTGCTTGCCTTGCGCGCGCAGGCTCTGCGCCAGCCCGAACAAGGACCAGCCGTTGCCGGGATTGCGCAACAGTTCTTCGCGATACACGCGCTCGGCGTCGGCGCCGCGGCCGGCATCGAGCAGCACCGCGCCCAGGCTTTGGCGCACCGGCGCGTGCCAGCCCGGCGGTTCGTCGTAGGGGATGCGGTCTTCGATCGCGATCGCTTCGTTCAAGGCCGAAATCGCCGCATCGCGCTCGCCGCGCGCCGCGGCCAGCTCGGCGGTGACCACGCGCTCGGCGATGCGCGAGGCGTGCGACAAGGGATAGCGGTCCCACATGGTCAACTGGTCCATCGCCGGGTCGCTCGCCAACGGCCGCAACGCGTCGAGGTGACGCTGCGCATCGCCCAAGCGGTTCTGCCGCACCGCCGCCATCGCCTGGGCGTAATGCCACACCGTGGTGACGTAGGGCAGATCCGCTGCCGGGTTGGGCGCGCCGGCGATCTCCTCCCAGCGGCCGAAGCGCACCCGTTCGAACCACGGCGTCATCCAGAAGTGCTGCAGGCCGGCGAAGCCTTCCTTGCGCATCAACTCCGGCAGGTGGGTGCGCTCGGCGGTGGTCGCCGCGGCGCGCTTGGCCAACGCGCCGCTGCCTTCCATGCTGGAGGCGAACCAGAGGAAATGGTGGTTGTGCGGCACGTAACCCAACGGGTACACGCCCTGGGTGTAGCCGCGGCAAACCGCGAGATACGCGTCGTCGGCCTCGATCGCGCGCTGGTTGGCCACCACCGCATCGTGCCAGCGCCCGACGCGGGCGTAGATGTGGGCCGGCATGTGCACCAAGTGACCGGAGCCGGGAATCAGCTCGCGCAGGCGATCGGCGGCCGCCGCTCCGCGCTCGGGCGCGGCCGACGCCTCGACCGCGTGCACGTACAGATGCAAGGCACCGGCATGATCGGGGTTGCGCGCCATCACCGATTCCAGGGTCGACACCACCTCGGCGGTATTGCCCTTGGGCTGGCGCTTTTCGTCGTAGTAATCCCAGGGTTGCAGGTCCATCAGCGCTTCGGCGTGGAACACGGCCGCATCCAAGTCGTCCGGGCGCAGCCGCACCAATTCGCGCGTGGCGTCGGCATAGGCCTGGTCCAGCGCGCGCCGGTCGGCCGGCGGGTCCTGCGCGTAGCGCGCCGACAGGGCCTGGATGAAAGCGCGTTCGCGTTCGCTGGCTTTCGGCGCCAGCGTCTTGGCGCGCTGCAGGCGGGTCCAGGCGTCGCCGTTGTCTTCCGGATTCATCGCCGCGTTGACGTGCGGCCCTACCACCAGCGACGCCCCCCACCAGCACATCGCACAGTCCGGATCGAGTTCGATGGCCTTGAGGAAAGACCGCTCGGCGGCGTCGTGGTTGAAGCCGAACGTCAGCATCAGCCCCTGGTCGAACCAACGCTGCACCTCGGGGTTCTTGCTGGTGATCGGAAAACGATAGTCGCCCAAGCCTTCCAACAGATGCGCACCGACCATCGCCAGTTCCGGCGGCGATACCGCTTGCGCCGCCGGTCCTGCCTCCTCGGGCGTGGGTTTGCGGCAGGACGGGAGCGCCAGCGCGACGGCGCAGGAGAACACGAGAATGCGCAGAACGGGTTTCATGGTCGGGCCTCGAACGGGCATGCGGCGACGCAGTGGTCGTGCTGGCGGCCCGGCGCCGTTGCGGCGCCGCCCCTGGCCGGAGGGCACGACCGCCCTCGTCTGTAACCGACGCAATCTGGCTGCGGAAGGCGCCTCGCATCGGCATCGAGCGCATCCTACTCCGGCGCGCCGGGCGTGACGCCGCACCGGCCGCTCTGTCCGACCGGCGGTCCCTGCGCCCCCCGCTTCGCGCGAGGCGAAAGCGCCATGCTGCAAAAACGCATCATTCCGGGCGCGAACGATCGCCTCGGCCGCCGTGTCGCCGAAGATCGGCCACAAGGCGCGCCGAGCGCCGACGCATCGATGCCGATCGCCCGCGCAGCGCCAGAAACGACGCCGCGGAGCACACGGCGCAGCCGCGGCGGTCCGGGGGCACAAGCCGCCGCCACTGGCCGGCCCCAACGCACAACCCCCGCCCCGACGACGACCGTCGCCGGCGCATCCGGGCGCCGGAGAAACCATGACCGCGCTCGGTTTTTTTGCCGTGCTTGAGGCTATGCTCGCGCTGTCCTCTGGGAGCCGCCGATGGACCGGACCGAGCCAGCCGCCGTTCCGCCCTCGCCTCGCGCTGCGATCGCGAGCGGCGAGCTTCCTCCGGTGTCGTGGCGCGACAGTCTGCGCACCAAGCTGATGCTGTGGTTCGGCCTGCTGGTCGGCGTGCTGCTGTTGCTGGGCTTCGTCGCCGCCTTTCTGATCGCACGCCAGCTCATCATCGCCGGGGCCCAGGAACGGACGCGCTACGAAGCCGCGCAAACCGCCGCGCGCCTGCATGCATCGATGGAATCGGTACGCATCACCGGCGCCAGCATGATCGGCATCTTCGACAATCTCGCCCTGGACCGCGAGGCGACCATCAAGACCCTGCAGGCCCTGCTGGACGCCGACGCCAGCACCGTCGGCGGGTTGATCGCGCTCGAACCCGGGGTGCTGCCCGACGGTGCGCCGATGGCCTACTACGTCGGCGTCGAACGCCGCGGCGTCGCCGACCGCGATCTGATCGCACTGGGCTACAACGTCGCCCAGCAGCCCTGGTACCGGCGCACCCTGTCCGCCGACAAGCCGTGGTGGTCGGAGCCCTACTTCAACGAAACCGCCGGCGGTCATTGGATGACCACCTTGAACCTGCCGCTGCGCGGACGCCACGGCGCCCGCCTGGGCATGGTCAGCCTGGACGTGCCGATCGCACGCTGGTCCGACCTGGTCCAGCCGCTGCACCGTATCCGCGGCCAGCGCCCGGCGCTGTTCGCGCCGGGCGGCACCATCGCCCTGCACGCCGACCCGAAAGCGGCGCTGAAAACCACGCTCGACGGCTACATCGCCGTTGCCGGGCGCAGCGATCTCCAGGACATGTCCGCCGCGCGGGCGCAGGGACGGCGGTTCGCGTTCACCCATGTGCTGCCGACCACCGGGGAAACCCGCTACTCGGTGCTGGAGCCGATCGCCGACACCGGCTGGGCCCTGCAGGTATCGATGTCGCACAAGCCGCTGCTGGCCGAGCTCAAGCGCACCATCGTCCGCCTCGCGTTGATCGCAGTGCTGGCCCTGCTGCTGTGCGCGCTGCTGGTGCGGCGGATGGCGGCGCGGATCACCACGCCGCTGAGCGACCTGACCGGCTCCGCCAGCCATTTCGCCGACGGCGAATTCGATTATCCGCTGCACCAGACCGATCGCCGCGACGAAGTGGGGGTGATGGCGCGCGCCTTCGACAACGCGCGCGGCTCGATCAAGCGGCAGATGGTCGAGATCCAGGACATGAGCACGGCCCGGCAAAAGCTCGAAAGCGAACTGGATATCGCCCGCGAGATACAGCTGGCGATGCTGCCCGGCGCGCGCGTGCTCGGTACCGACGGTTGGCGCCTGCAGGCCAACGCGCGGCTGGAGCCGGCCAAGGCGGTCGGCGGCGACTTCTACAGTTTCTTCGAACGCGACAGCCACACCCTGTGGTTCGCGATCGGCGACGTGTCCGACAAGGGCGTTCCGGCGGCGTTGTTCATGGCCCGCACCATGACCGTGCTGGAGATCGCGGCCGGGCTCGGCGGTTCGCCGGAAATCGCCTTGAAGGAAGCCGCGCAGCGCCTGCTCGAGGGCAACGACACCTGCATGTTCGCCACCGTGCTATGCGGACTGATCGATGCGCGCAGCGGCGAGTTCGCCCTGGCCAGCGCCGGCCACGAGCCGCCAGCGCTGCTCGGCGCGGATGGCAGCGCGCGATTCATCGAGCTGCCGTCGGGGCCGCCGCTGGGCGTAGCGGTGGCCGAGCACTACCCGATCTGGCGCGGCCGCCTGCGCAGCGGCGACGCCTTGGTCGCCTACACCGACGGCGTCACCGAGGCCTTCGACGCCGAGCAGCGGCCGTTCGGCAACGAACGGTTGCTGGCGAGCCTGCGCGGCACCGCCGAACCGGGCACCCTGTGCGGCAACCTGGTCGCCGACGTGCACCGCTTCGCCGCCGGCGCGGCGCAATCCGACGACATCACCGTCTTGTCCTTGCACTGGTCCGGCGGTGGCGACGATGCCTCCGGCATGCGCGCGGCCCTGCATTTCCTCGCCCCGCAAGATCGCGCGCGGCTGCCGGACGTGTTCGCCTCGGTCGAGGCGGCGTTGGCCGAAGCCGGCGTCGAACGCGAACGCATCGGCGACGTGCGCCTGATCGTCGAGGAGGTCATGTGCAACGCCATCGATTACGGCGGCCAGTCGGGCGGACACGAGGTCAGCCTCGAACTGGGCATCGGCCGCGACCGCGTCGACCTGCTGTTCCGCGACGATGGGCGGCCGTTCGATCCGCTCGCACAAGCCCCGCCCGACCTGGACGCCGACGTCCAAGACCGTCCGCTCGGCGGCCTGGGCCTGTACCTGATCCGTTCCCTCGCCGACGAGGCCGCTTACGCCCGCGAAGGCCGCTACAACGTGCTGCGCATCGTGCTGTTACGTCCCGACGCCGGCGAGTGACGCCGGCCGCCCGAACCAGGAGCCACGCATGGACTTGACCATCCGTATCGATCCGGCCACCGCACAGAGCCAGCGCGTCAGCCTGGCCGGACGTCTGGACACCGCCAGCTACGCCGAGCTGGACCGGCAACTGGCCCCTTTGCTGGCCGCCGATGTGCCGTCGCTGGTGCTGGACCTGGCCGGCCTGGAGTACATCAGCTCCGCCGGCATCCGCTCGATCTTCCGCGCACGCAAGGCGCTGGCCGGGCGCAACGGCAAAGTCGTCGTGGTCAATCCGCAGCCGCAGATCCAGAAAGTGTTCGACCTGGTCAAGGCCGTGCCGATGGAGGAGATCTTCAGCAGCGTCGCCGAAGCCGACGCGTACCTCGACGCCATGCAACGCAAGGTGCTGCGCAAAGGACAGGATGAGGACGACGATTGAAGCCCGGGGACGGCATCGATCGGCAAAGATCGAGTCCGCCCCCCTTCAGCCAAGGGGGACGGGATGCAGGCACGGTCCGTGCACGGCGAAAACCGCAGCGGCGAAGCCGCCGCCGTCGCAACCGGCGCCGGATTCAGTGCTTGCGGTCCTTGGGCGGATGCGGATCGCTGCCGTAGCTGTCGCTGTCCTGGATGCGCCCGTCGCGCCCGTGGCTGACGACCTCGACGTGATCCTTGCGGCCGAGGTTGCGCGCGGCCGCCAGGGCCGCGGCCTTGGTGTCGTGGATCGAGCTGGCGCGGTCGCTGCCTTCGCGCCGGACCGCCCAGCCGTCGCTGTGCGGCACGACATGGATGTCTTTCTTGCTCGACATGGCTTCGTTTTTCCTTGGAGTGGCGGCCCGCACCGCGCGGACGCCCGCATCCGAAGCCACGCAACGGTGCGCGGCGGGCGGCCGACCGTCCGTCGGCGCGCTCGGCGGCGGTAGAGAAAGCCGCCCTGTCGCGCCGCGCCGCCGGCCCCCCGGCCAGGAGCCGACGGACGGTCGCGCTCAGCCCCCTGCGGCACTTGAATATCGTTTTTCGATAAATTATATATCGATTCACGATATACCCAAGGAGCCGTGCCATGTCCCGCCCGCCCAACGCCCTGCCCCTGGCCCGCCTGGTGATCCGCGGGCTGATCGTCCTCAACGCCCTCTACGCCTTCGCCATCGCCGCGCTGCTGATCGCGACCCTGGTCAACCCGAAGCTGATGTTCGACGCTCTCGGCGCGACCTACGCCCACCTGCACAACGCCCTGCGCGCGGTGGTGCTGCTCGGCATCCTCGGCGCCTATCTCGTCCACCGCGTGCTGCGCGAGCTGCTGGCGATCGTCGATACCGTGCGCGACGGCGATCCCTTCGCCGCCGGCAACAGCCGCCGCCTGCAGGCGATCGCCTGGTGGGTGCTGGCCGGCGAAGGCGTGCGCCTGCTGATCGCCAGCGTCGTCTACGCCGCCGCCAAGTCCTCGCCGGGGCTGAAGATGGACATCGACGTCGGCTTCTCGTTCGCGCCCTGGCTGGCGGTGCTGCTGCTGTTCGTGCTGGCGCGGGTGTTCGAACAGGGCGCGCGCATGCGCTCCGACCTGGAAGGCACGGTGTAAGCCATGGCGATCGTGATCCGCCTCGACGAAAAACTGCACGAACGGCGCATGACCCTGACCGAGCTGTCCGAACGCGTCGACATCACCTTGGCCAATCTGTCGATCCTCAAGACCGGCAAGGCCAAGGCGATCCGCTTCTCCACCCTGGAGGCGATCTGCGCGGCGCTGGAATGCCAGCCCGGGGAGCTGATCGCCTACGATCCGACGCCGCCACCGGAGGAGTGACGGTGTGGCTTCCAGGACGCATGACGCTGAAGTCTCCGGATGCCCGCTTTCGCGGCATGACGTCAGGCAGTCCTCGCGGTCCGACGGCCGAGCGGCAGGCGGGTTTCGCGGCGCGGCGCCCAAATCGTCAGCCCCGCGAAGCCGGCGATCGGCGGCATGACCGCAGTGTCTCGGGAACCCGGCCAGGACGCACAACGCCCCGGCCTTCGCCGCTGTACGAGCGCGTGTCTCACCACACCTCGCAGCGCTTCGCCTCCGCCCGCACCATCGCATCCCCCGCCTTGCACTGGAACGCCTGCTGGAACGCCGGCAGGTTCGACAGCGGGCCGTTGACGCGGTACTTGGCGACCGGGTGCGGGTCGCCCTGGATCATGGTGCGCTGGGTCTCCATGCGGGTTTCGTCGCCGCGGAACTGGCCCCAGGCGATGAAGAACTGCTGCTGCGGCGTGAAGCCGTCCAAGGTCGGTTCCGGCCCCTTGCCCTCGCGCGATTTCAGATAGGCGCGGTAAGCGATCTTGGCTCCGGCCAGATCGCCGATGGATTCGCCCAACACCAGCTTGCCGTTGTGGTGCACGCCGGGCTCGATGAAATAGCCTTCGAACTGATCGACCACGCACTGGCCCTTGGCCGCGAACTGCCGGCCGTCGGCCGGCGTCCACCAGTTCTTCAAACGGCCTTGCGCGTCGAACTGCGCACCCTGGTCGTCGAAGCCGTGGCTGATCTCGTGGCCGATCACCACCCCGATCGCGCCGTAGTTGACCGCGTCGGTCGCGTCCACGTCGAACGCCGGCGGCTGCAGGATGCCGGCCGGGAACACGATCTCGTTCTGCAGCGGGTTGTAATAGGCGTTCGACGTCGGCGGCGTCATGCCCCAGCGGCTGCGATCGGTGGGCTTGCCGACCTGGCTGCGGTTGTCGGCCACGTTCCAGCGCGAGGCCGCGACCACGTTGTTCCAGGCCGAGTCGCGGCTCACCGCGACGCCGTCGTAGGTTTTGAACTTGTCCGGATAGCCGAGCTTGGCGACGAAGGTCGAGCGCTTTTCCAGCGCCTTTTGCTTGGTCGCATCGTCCATCCAGTCCAGCTCGCGGATGGTGTCGTCCATCGCCGCGAGGATGTTCTTGACCATCTCCTGCATGCGCGCCTTGGCCTGCGGCGGGAAATACTTCTCCGCGTACTTCTGCCCCAGCGCCTCGCCGAGCTGGTTGTCGGTGAGTTCGGCGCAACGCTTCCAGCGCGGCTTGATCTGGGTGGTGCCGGTGAGGAACTTGCCGTTGAAGGCGAAGTTTTCCTCCACGAACGGCGTCGACAACGAGTCGGCCGCGGCATGCAGCAACTGCCAGCGCAGGTAGGCCTGCCATTGCGGCAGCGGCGTCTTGGCCAGCTCGCGGTCGAATTGCTGCAGAAACTTGGGCTGGGTCACATTGACCGCGGCGCGCGGCATCTGCGCGGCGTCGAAATAGCCGCTCCAATCGAAGTTCGGCGCCAGCTTGGCCAAATCGTCGAAGCCGGTCGGGTTGTCCTGCAGCTTGGGATCGCGCAACTGCACGTTGTCCAGCGAAGCCTCGGCCAGGCGCTGCTCGAACTCGAATACCGTCTGCGCATCGCGCTGCGCCTGTTCGCCCGGGGCGCCGGCCAGCTCGAACATCTTCGCCACGTGCAGCAGGTACTTGGCCCGCGCCTCGACGAAGCGCGGCTCGGTCTTGAAGTAGTAGTCCCGGTCCGGCAGCCCCAGGCCGCCGGCGTAGAGATGGGCGATGGTCTTGGACGGCTCGCGCAGGTCCTCGCCGGCGAACACCACGAACGGCACCGCGATGCCGGCCGCGTGCAGCTTGCCGATCTCGCGCTGCAAGCCGTCGCGGTCGCCGATCGCGCCGATTTCGTCCAGCCAGGGCCGCAGCGGTTCGACGCCGAGAGCGTCGATGCGCGACTCGTCCATGCAGGCGGCATAGAAATCGCCGGCCAACTGCCCCGCGCTTCCCTTGGGCCAATCGTTGCGCGCCGACAGCTCGGTCAGGATGTCGCGCACGCGCTCCTTGTTGACTTCGCCCGACTGCCAGCGCCGGCTCCAGCGATCCATGTAGTCGGGGATCGGGTTCTGCTGGCGCCAGGCGCCGTTGGCGTAGTCGAAGAAATCATCGCAGGCCTGGCCGCCGCGATTGATGTCGCCGGGTTGGATCCCGTGCAGGGCGCCGGCGGAGGCGGTGGAAACGGCCAACAACGCAACGAGCGGAACGCTGGACTTGACCACGGCACGACTCCTGTCGAGGGGTCCGGCCACTATAGCCAGCGCCCCGCCGCGCACCCGTCCCAGAAGTCCCGGTTCCGCATTCTGCCCCTGTAGGAGCGGCGTAAGCCGCGACCCACCGCAGCGGTGTACGCAAGCGTCGTGTCCGAGACCCCGAACCTCGACGCGCACGCCGGTTATCGCCCGAATGGCCTGACCTTGGCTGCAACGCTGTCGAGAACCGCTGCGTTTGTCGCAGCTTACGCCGCTCCTACAAGGGGCGGTCTCGCCGCCATCCGATGCGGTATCGGTGCACTGCACAACGATTCGTCCGGCGCCGCGACCGCACACGCGATCCAACCGCTCACCCTGCCACGTCTGCATCTACCGCAGCGCCGCCGCCGCCCGCCGCGGCGCCTTCAAGCCGTGTGCGCGATCCCGTTTCGCGCAGCGCGAAACCACGCCCGGAACGCAACGGCGAAAGCGTGATCCGACTCAAGTCAGGGCACATAGCCGGGTGAATACTCTCGCCGCCGGATCGCAGTTGCAGCCGTAGGCCGATCCCACACCGGCCGCGAAGCCCGGACGCGTGTTGCTTCGCATGACGACACCTCCCCATCATCCAGGACCCACTCATGCGCTCTTTCGCTCGTACCGCGCCGGCCCGCCGGCTGCGCCTGTTGCCGCTGCTGCTTCTCGCCGCCCTGCCGGCCGCCGCGCCGCCGGCCGCGCCGCCGGCCGATCCCGCCGCGCCGTCGGTGTTCGCCAAGCCGTTCAAGACCACGCTCGGCCGCTACGACTCGCGCGAGGTCATCGAGGTCAAGTTCGTCCGCGACAGCCAGGTCAGCCTGCAGGGCGGCCGCCCGACCTCGGCCAAGTACGGCCGCCTGGCCGCGTTGGAAAGCCTCACCGGCGGCGCCGGCCCGGTATCGGCGATGGAACCGTTGTTCCGCGCCGATGCCGCCACCCTGTCCAGCCTGGCCAAGAGCGCGCAGCCGCAGGCCGGCAACGCCCAACCCGACCTCAGCCAGTGGTTCCGCCTGCGCCTGCGCCCGGGGCAAGACATCCGGCGCGTGATCGACGAACTCAACGCCATGGGCATCGTCGAGATCGCCTACCCCGCGCCGCTGCCGGTGCCGCTGCCGGCCTCGCCCGCCTACGACGGCAACCAGCACTACAAACTGCCCGCCGCGCAGAGCGGCATCGACAGCGACTACGCCCGCACCCAGCCCGGCGGCAACGGCGCCGGCATACGCGTGCTCGACATCGAATACAGCTGGAACGTCAACCACGAAGACCTGTCCAAGCTGCGCCTGGCCGGCGCGCAGGTGCGCAACGGCACCCCGCGCGATCCGTTCAACGACAACAACCACGGCACCGCGGTGATGGGCGAACTGGTCGCCGACGCCAACGGGATCGGCGTCACCGGATTGGTCAACGGGGCCAGCGCGCACTACACCAATGCGATGAACACCGAGCGCGGCTACGACCTGGCCAACGCCATCCTCACCGCGGCCAACTTCCTGCGCGCCGGCGACGTGATTCTGCTCGAACAGCAGGCCGCCGGCCCCAGCGGCTGCAGCAACTACGTGCCGGTGGAATGGACGCCGTCGGTGTACGACGCGATCGTGGTGGCCACCAACAAGGGCGTGCACGTGGTCCAGGCCGGCGGCAACGGCAACATGAACCTCGACAACACCGCTTGCTTCGGCTCGCCGTTCCCGCGCAGCCGCCCGGATTCGGGCTCGATCATCGTCGGCGCCGGCGGCCCGCGTTCCAACGCCTGGTGCAGCGACAGCGTCGCCGAACGCGCCAAGCAACCGTTCTCGACCTACGGCCGCCGCGTCAACGTCCAGGCCTGGGGCCGCTGCGTCACCACCGCCGGCTACGGCAACCTGTACAACGGCGGCGTCAACGCCTACTACACCAAGACGTTCTCCGGCACCTCCAGCGCCTCGCCGATCGTCGCGTCGGCGGTGGTTGCGCTGTCGGGCATCGCCAAGCAACGCGGCATCACCCTGACGCCGCGGCAGATGCGCGACCTGCTGATCGCCACCGGCACCCCGCAAACCGGCGCCGGCGGCCAGATCGGCCCGCTGCCGGATCTGCGCGCGGCGATTTCGCGGGTCAAAGCCATGCCCTGAGTGGGTACTCCCAGCGTCCCGCTCACGCGGGGCGCTGGCCCCCTTGTAGGAGCGGCGTGAGCCGCGACCACGCAACGCGCAGAGCGACCCACGCCCGCCGCCGCGATCAGAAACCACGCCGTATCGCGGGTAGGAGCGGCGCGAGCCGCGGCGGCGGAGCTTCCGTCTCGCGCCGAACCTCTATGCCAGCCCACCGACCGATCCGCTCGCTCCATCGCCGACAGATTGTTCGTCGCGTTTCGTCTTCCGCATCGGTCGCAGATGGATACGACGCGAGCCCCACGCCTCGCGGTCGCGACTCGTGACCGAAGGAAGTCCCCGTGGGACGTCGCTCCTACCTCGTAGGCCGCTCCCCATTCACGATCTTCATCCAAGCGCTGCTGAACCCGCACGCAAAACAGGCACTTGGTCGCACTTCCAAGGTAGGGACGCCATCGCACCGCCCCGTTCCATTCATTGCGGCCCACCCGAGCGCTCCCAACCGGCTCATCCCCGCCCGCTCCGAACCGGCCGCATCGCTGTCCGCATCCCTTCTCTGCCCTAGGAGCTTTTGGATATGCGCAAGATCAGTAAGTCGGTTCTCGCTGCAACGGCGGTCATGATGGTGTCCGGCGCGGCCTTCGCCGCCGACGACATCGCCCCCGCCCTGAAGACGGCCATGCAGCGCGACCTGGGCCTGTCCGGCAACCAACTGGCCCAGTACCTCAAGGCCGAACGCCTGGCCGCGCAGCAGGAGAAGGCGCTGGCCAAGCAACTGGGCCGCCACTACGCCGGCGCCTGGCTCGAGCGCAAGGCCGACGGCTCGTTCGCCTTCGTCGCCGCCAGCACGTCGATCAAGGCCGCCAAGGCCGCGGCCGGCGTGGAAACCCGCCAGGCCCGCCACAGCCTGGCCGCGCTCGACCGCGCCAAGGCCCAGCTCGACAGTCAGCTGGCGCGCAACGGCAAGGCGCCCAAGGGCGTGTACAGCTGGGCGGTCGACCTGCCCAGCAACAGCGTGATCGTCGGCGTCGCGCCCGGTGCGGAAGACGCCGCGGTCGACTTCGTCGCGCGCAGCGGCCTGGACAGCGATACCGTGCGCTTCGAAACCCTGGCCGAGGCGCCGCAGCGCCGCATCGCCATCCAGGGCGGCCGCGGCTACCTGCGCGATCCGGGCGACGGCTACGTCTATGCCTGCTCGGTCGGCTTCTCGGTCACCAAGGGCACCACCAACGGCTTCGCCACCGCCGGCCACTGCGGCGACACCGGCGAAGTGGTCTATCACGAAGTCTCGCAGTGGACCCCGGGCGTGCGCCTGGGTTCGTTCGCCGCCTCGACCATGCCCGACAACAACGAAACCGGCCCGGACCGCGGCTGGGTCCAGGTCGACAGCACCCACACCCTTTCGGCCAGCGTGTACGGCTACGGCAACGGCGACGTCAACGTGGTCGGCAGCACCGAGGCCGCGGTCGGCGCCGCGCTGTGCCGTTCCGGCCGCACCAGCAGCTGGCGCTGCGGCGCCATCCGCAGCAAGAACGTCACCGTGTCCTACGTCGACGACGCCGGCAATCCGGACGGCACCGTCACCGGCCTGACTCAAACCACCGCCTGCTCCGAAGGCGGCGACTCCGGCGGTTCGTTCATCACCGGCGCCGGCCAGGCGCAGGGCGTGCTCTCCGGCGGCAGCGGCAGCTGCAAGGGCCGCCAGGGCCGCACCGGCGGCGGCAACAGCTATTACAGCCCGATCAACCCGATCCTGAGCGCGTACTCGCTGACCTTGAAGACCACGCCGTAAGTCATCGCGACTGTAGTGGCAAACCGAGCGCCCCGGCCATCCGGGGCGCTTTTCCGCTCTTGTAGGAGCGGCGTGAGCCGCGACAGGGAACGCGCAGAAACCCCGATTCCCGGCGCCGCCATTAGAAACCGACCTCTGCCGTTGCGGTCGCGACTTGTGACCGGAGGAAATCCCCGTGGGACGCCGCTCCTGCTCTTTGAAGCGTCGGTTGCAGGGGATGGCGACGCGAAGGTGGGGCCCGCGGTCGCGGCTTACGCCGCTCCTACCTTTTGGAGCATCGGTTGCAGGGGGTGGCGACACGAATGGGAGGGGTGCCGAGGAAGAAAAACGCCGCCCGAAGGCGGCGTTCTTCCTGCATCTGCCGGACCCCCAAGAACTTACTTGTTCTTCGGCACCACCACCGTGTCCGCATCGCTGACGTCGTTGCCCGAGCCGTCCGCCGCGGTGTAGGTCGCGGTGTACACGCGGCCGTCGCCGTTGCCGGCGCGCTCGGCGCGCAGGTCGAACTGCAGGTCGGCCGTGCCGATCGCGGCGTTCTGGATGTCGTTGACGGTGTCGCCGTCGCCGTTGCCGTTGTCCGGCTCGTCGCTGGTCACGCTGGTCAGGGTGTAGGCCACGCCCGGACAGTTGTCCTTGGCCACCACCGTGGCCCAGATCGGCGCCATCTTGTGGTTCGGCGGCCACAGCTGATCCGGGCTCAGGCTGACGTCGATCGTCGGCGGCGTGTCGTCGACAATCTGCGCCACCGCGGTGTCCTGAGTCGACAGGCCGCAGGCGTCCTGCGCGGTGACGCGGACGCTGAGCTGCGCCGGCGAACCGGTCAGCTCGGACACCACCACGCTGCCGCTGACCCCGACTTCCGTCGCCGAGACCTGCTGGATATTGATCGTCGGCGTGCCCAGGGTGAAGTTGTTCGCTGCTTTGATCAACTCGACCGAGACATCGCCGGCCAGCACCCCGCAAGTATCGGTGGCCTGGGCGCTGAATTGCACGGTGAACTCGCAGGCCTCGTCGACCGCACCGCCGGCGGTATCGACCGCAACGCTGGGCGCGGTATTGGTCACGCTCAGGTCTTGGTCGTTGATGTCGAAGAAGATATTGCCGACCGACTGCAGCTTGATCCGGTTGTCCGCACCGCCGGCGCAGGGCACCACGAACGAGGCCGCGCCGTCGTTGGCGGTCGCCGCGATCAGCGTCGTGGCGAAGTTCTGCCCGCCGTCGCTGGAGAACAGGGCGCTGACCTGCGGCGCGACCGAACCGCCGCCGACCTCCCAGCTCAACGGCACCGTGCAACCGGCGCCCAGCGCGCCGCTGTTGGGCGCAGTGATGAAGAACGGACTGCCCGACACCTGGATGTGCATGCCGTCGTAGGCCACACCGCCGCCGCCCATGCGGTTGTCGCGCGCGATCAGGCGGAAGTTCATCTCGCGGTCGACCTGCGGCAAGATTTCGCCGGCGCGGGTCACCCCGTCCAGCAGGTCCTGCAGGTTCGGGATGATGCGCGAGCTGGACGCGCCCGGCGGCAGCGAACGCACCAGCGGCCCGTCGCCCGGGTCGGTATTGATCGGCCGCTGGGTCACCGCGCGGTCGAACTGCTCCCAGTTGTAGGTCAGCGCATCGGCGTCCGTCGCCGAGCCGGTCAGCTCGAACGGCGTCTGCCGCGGGATCGTGTAGTCGCCGCCGGCATCGACGTTCGGCGGCAGATTGCCCGTATTCACCAGCGTGCCGCAGGTGGCGCCGTCGCCGCTGAACACGTTGGTGACGATCTCGTCGAAACTGCGCGAGTGGAAATACGAACCGGCGCCGATCGCCGAAGTGTCGACATCGTCGGTACCGCAGTTGCCGTTGTACGACATGCGCGTGGTGCCGCTGCCCGGCTCATAGCCGCTTTCGCTGTCGCCGGCCAGGAACTCGTTCAGCGTGCAACTGCCGTCCGACCCGGTAAAGGTATGCCGCGCGCCGAGCTGGTGGCCGACTTCGTGCGCGAGCAAGCCGCTGGCGCTGTTGGCGCCGTTGTTGCCCATCTGGCCCGCGCCGCGGCCCTTGTGCAGGGTGTCGTCGGTGGTCAGGCAGACCACGAACCAGGCGCAGCCGCTGGCGCCGTTGCCGCCGCGGGTGGCGAACAGGAAGCCGATGTCGTAGTCCGCGTCGTCCAGCACCACCTTGTTGTTGTCGCGATTGGCGTCGCGCAGCGTGCAGGGGCTCTGGGTGTTGTCGAACGGGTCGGTGTCCGGATCGCTGTAGATCACGTCGTCGCTGGCATCGGCCACGACCAGGCGCACGCTGACCTCCGGCTCCAGCACCGCATTGGCGCCGGCCAGATCGGCGACGATCGACGACAGCACGTCGGCCGCGCCGCCGCCCGCGTCGCGGGCCTGGTAGAACTCGCCGGTGGTCGACGCCGCCAGCCGGTAGATCCGCAGCTGCGTGCCCGCCGAGACTTTGGCGTTGGCCTGGATCTGCGACACCAGCGCAGCGGAGAACCGCGGCACCGGCGTACCGTGGTGATCGTCGTCCTGATGGAAATCGTTGGCGCCGTCGGTGCGGTCCTGATCGCGGTAGCTCAGGTAGACCCGGCCGTTGGCGGTTTCGACCGGCTCGACGCGCAGGATGCCGTCGTCGGTCTGGCCGGAAATGAACACCCCGCGGGTGCCGACGGTGATATGGCCGGTAAAGCCCTCGCGCTCATCCTCGAACACGTACGTCTTGATCTGCGGATACTGGCCTGCCAGCACCGGACCCAACAGCTGGCTTTGCGCCAGCGCGATCTGCACGAAACCGCCGCTCGCGCGCGGCAGATAGATCAGTGTCTGCGCCGGAATCGGCCCGAAGGTCTCGCGCGGCGTGCCGCGCAAGCGCGCTTCCAGCATCATCGCGTCCAGCGTCAGCGGCACGTAGGCGGTCGGCGCGGGGAACCGCTCGGGCAACTGCACCGCCGGCAGGGTTTGCCACATGCCGTCCGGCGAAGCGCCGCCGTTGACCTGCATGGCCGCCAAGGCCAGCGGATTCGGACCGCCCGTCCCCGAGGCGTCCTGCGGCGCACCCGCCGCGTCGTGTTGCGCAGATTCGAACGAAGGCGCCGACATCCGGCTCGCGAACGCGAACGCAGCCAGACCCAACGCGATCAGTGAAACCGCAGCCCAACCCCTCGGGCCGCGCCGAAACGTCGAATGGGTAGTCATGACACAGGTCCTGGTCAACGGGGGAATGCCGGCGCACCCGCGGCAGGAAGCTGGCACGCGGCCGGCACTGGGGGACAACGTCCGCCCCGCGCAGCCTCGGACACCGATCGCAGTTCCGCCAACATCGCGCCCCATTCAGACGACCAACGGTCGCCTTACCGACCGCTCGTCGCCGCCGCGGCTCCTGTAGGAGCGGCGTCCCACGGGGATTTCCTCTGGTCATAAGCCGCGACAAGGAACACGCAGAGAACCAACGCCCGGCACCGCCGCCGGAACCCCGTTCTGTCGCCGCGACGCTCCCGCATCCCCAACAGCGCAAGTCCACGCTCCTGGCGGCGCGAGTTCGTTTGGTTAGCCAAGCCCAGAAAGGCGGTTGCGCACGCTTCCTTGCGCAGCACGCTCGACCGCCCGCAACGCGACCTGATCAGACCGCTGTTTGCACGATGTTTTCCTCGCTCAGCACCGTTTTGTGAATCAGGTAAGCCCAATTCAAGTAAAGGAACTCTGTGCCATCGGCATTTGGCCTGAAGCCATAAAGATGCGGCAACGGGCGCAGCCGTTCGCGTTTCTCCACCAGGACAGCCGCCGTTTCGATGAGCTCCCTTGTCCGGACCACAGCCGCCGCCAGCAACTGGCCTTTGCGTTCGTCGAGGTAAGCCTGAACGGTCAAGTGCGGATAAAGATGTCCCTCATCGATGTTCCGAATGGCGCGTAGCCGCTTATGGAATTCGGTTTCCTGGCCTGACGCCACCCGGGTCCGGATCGTGAACGAGGAGTGGGCCTGCCCCCATTGAACCCGGCTGGCGATGCCGCGCATTCCTGCGCGCCCGTCGAGAATATGCCACGCATCAATCCCGGATAGCAGGTCCAGTTCGTCCCGAAAGTTCTTCTCGGCCACTGCTTCTACCGGGCGTAAGTCGCCGCCTTGTATCAGCGGCAAAGCGGCGATCTGCGGCCACACGATATCCTGGAAGTCCCTTGCGCTGTCGCTCAGTGCCTGGTGAATTTGCGCGTTCATGGCGTCCTGTCCTAGACGATGTCGGCTCGCAGCCGCGGTGGTATGCGCTCAGACGCTCCGCTAGCCCGGTGCCGGAGACCGGGCGTGCGAACCGGCAGCCGGATGCATTTTCGAACCACCTCGCAGCCCTGGCAATGCTGCCGCGCATCCAAGTTCGATCCGGAACACAGTTTTCGGGGGAGGCCGTCGACGTTACTGGACGCCCAGCACAAAAGCGGAGATGCAGTCGAGCGGAACGGTTGAGCTGGGTTTCCAAGAGTCTGCGGGAACCCGCAACGGCGCGGTCGCGGCTTACGCCGCTCCTACAAAGGGGCGACGACAGCCGCCGTCGCCCCTGGCTTGCATCAAGGCTCGATCGTGATCGACGGCGCCCCGCCCTCGCCGCCCGCCTTCGCCGCACCGGCCAGCGTCGTCGCGGTGCAGGTGCTGGTGTGCTGGATCGCATTGGTCGCCACGCCGTCGGCGCCGATCAGGGTCGTGCTCCAGACGAAGGTCGAGGTCGGGGTCGAACCGCTGGTGTTGCATTTGTAGTTGAAAGTCAGCGGCGAAGCGCTGCTGGTGTTGTAGGTGCCGTTGTAATCGCTGCAGGTCCAGCCCGAGGCGCAGCTGACGATCTTGGTCTTGCGCTGCACCGGGAACTTCGGCACGCCCTGGAAGAACACCTGCGCCTGGAAGCTGACGTTGTGCGGCCCGGACACGTTGGGGATGCTGGTCAAGGCGAACTTCTCCTTCAGCAGGGTCACCCCGATCGCGGAGAAGTGATCCACCGGCATGAAGTACAGGTCGTTGTGGGTCGGCGTGCCCGTGCCGCCGCGGCCGTGGACCAGGCCATAGGCGGTGTTGGTGCCGAACACCGGCCCGCCGCTGTCGCCGGCGGCGGTCATCACCTGGTTGTTGGCGTTGTGCACGCGGATATAGGTGCCGACCGAGCCGGCGTACATCGCCTGCGCGTTCTTGTCCGCCACCTCGCCGCAGGTGTAGTGGGTGGTGATGCCCATCTTGCACACCGTCGTGCCCAGCGGCAGGTTGGCCGATGTGGTCTCGCTGGTGATGTCCATCGTCGCCTGCGGCCCGCCGACCAGCTTGATCTGGTTGCTCTGCTCCTGCGCCGTGCCGCCCGACTGCTTGTTCCACTGCAGGTCCAGCGAACCGCCGTTCTGCTCGCTCTGGAACGCCAAGGTCGCATTCGGGCTGCCGATGTAGGTCAGCGCGTTGTCGCAATGCCCCGCCGTGATCACCCCCAACTCGCGCGCCGCGTTGAACACGTTGAAGCCGGTGGTGCAGCGCTGGGTGCTGCCGTCGACCTGATTGCCGCCGACGATCGCGGTCGGCGTCATCAGCGCCGGCACCTTCTGCACCTTGATGTAATCCGCCACCGCCATCAGCCCCGACAAGCGCTTGCCCGCAGCGGCGGTGTCGAGCACGAACAGGTTGATCTGCGACGTCTTGACGTCCACCCCCGACTCGAACGCCACCCCCGACGCACTCAACTGCGCCGCCAGTTCCTCCTGCGCCCCGCGCAGCAGCTCCAACGGCCGCGGCGCCAGTTGCGCCACGAACACCGGGTCCTTCGTATAGCGCGCCAACAAGGCCTTCGGCGTCTTGGTGAACCGCACCACCACCCGATACGCCGGCCGGTGCTCGATATACAGCCCGGCGAACGACTCCGGCAGCTCCCGCTGCAAGCGCTGCTCCAACTGCGCGATCGCCGGCACCCGCGCCAACCGGCGCTGCGCCTCCGACACCGGCACGCGATAGGTCTGCGCGTACGACACCGCGATCGGGTCGCCCCCGACCGGCTGCGCCTGCAGCCCCAGCGAACACAACAGACCGGCCGCCAACGCGGCCGGGACGAAACGCAAAGAACGACGAGATCCAAAATCCATGAGGCAAACGCTCCTTTGGTCGAGACAGGCGGACACCTGTCGTCCGACTTATAGCGGTCGCTGCGAATGCGTATCGGCGCGGACCTGTCAGAACTGACACGGCGATTGGGCGCCGATGGATCGAAACGGAACGGGTGTTCCGGTTTTATGGCCACCCTGTTGTTTTCCGATGGAGGCAGCGCAAAGAGCCTGTCGTCCCGCTGAGCTTTCGCCAATTCCTCTAGCTGAATCTGCCGAAACTCGTCATTGCTACAACCACTGACCGAGACCTGTGCAAGTCTTGCCAGGCAATATTTTGCGAGTCGCAGATGCACAACAAACTACTCCCCCCTCCCCGAGAAAGGCCCAACAAACCAACACCTACACTTATTTATAAGTTATCGGTGAAAGTTAAATCATTTACTACAAGTTTACATCACAAGCTTGAATAGCTCCCTTTCATCCAAATCACTCCTTTTCAATGCCATCATAAGAGCCATTCGGACACGCCGCTCCTCGCGGTATGCACTGTCTCGAGCCATGCTGTTGGCACATTCTCCCAACACCAAAAAAGCATCATGCCCATTAGCAAAATCACCACCAGCCTTCGCATCAACTATCGCGCGAATATCTTTGATTTCATCAAAAACCTCATTCAACCGAGCCACCTGATTGCCTGCAAGCAGAGTTCTCCGAACCAATTCCACTTCATTAATGGAGACAGCCACGCCATCAATACTAATCAATTTGCTGAGGCTAACGATACGCACAGCCATGTTAAGCCTTTGCAAGGCAATCCTGAGGGCAAAAGTATAAGCGAGAATTCGATAAATTGACTCCCTAACCCCACAAACATATAAGGGGGCCACCCGGCATACCAAACTTAAATATTTATCAACACTGGAATCCGACAGCAAGTACCCGTCCATTGAGGCGCCATCGGTCATTACAATGCCCCTAGGTGGAATCTGCCCATCAATAAAGTCAGCCAAATCTCGATCAACAATAAAGATAAGGCCACATTGCTCTTGAGATATTTCTTGCCACACCCGAATCGCCAAGGCTATCACTCTACTTCGATTAGAGCCATGTGGCAGCCCAAGCTCTTGGAGCAGACCTGAGGGCACATCTACCAAATCAATCGGATACACCGCCCTTCCACTTTGCCCCAACTCACTCATATACCAAACAATTAATTCCCTATCACTCACACCTTCAACAAAAACATCACGATTGGTGCTTGGCTCTAATTCATAGATCGTAACGATCTCTTCAATTGTTCGCTTCATTTGGCGCGTCCCCTGGCACCCAAAGCCGAGCAATATTCCCCCTGTACTTGGCTGCTATCTCTATAGAATGAGTAGCTATAAATATCTGAGCCGCCCCCCCCGCCAAGACAATCGAGAATCGCAGCCACCAGTTCGCGCTGCCATTTCATATTTAAAGAAAGCTCCGGCTCATCGATTATCACCAGCCCAGTATCATTTCTCAAAAGCAGCGCCTGAACTAACATCATCACCAAGTGCCTTTCGCCAGAAGATAGAGCCGACACACCCAAAGGCAACCCTTGCTTCGACAAAAATTTTAATCCATCTCCAACTGTGAATTCGGCGGTTTTTGTAGCCATAAAAAAATTCAGTCGCCCAATGAACTTCTCCAGTTGTGCATTGAGTTCCTTTAGAGCACTAAACCAAGCCTCTGTGCTATCAACATAAGCAAGCACCAACTCGGTCACCACGTCCTTGCGCGCCTCAGACACATTTCGCAGTTGAGATATAATTGGCTCATGGCACAGAGGCGCCATGAGACCGATTTTGGAAAATTCACGACTAAGGACCTCAGCCTCAATCAATTTACTAATAACAGCCTCTAGACTTATAGCTCTTGGAGAATTTCCCTTTGCGATGGTCGCAATTAGATTTCGATAGATCGTTTGTGAATCACCAGAACCCCTCCGCTGACGCATAAGTGCCTCTCGACGCACCGACTCAGCAAGCGCCGACACTTTTTCCGCCACGGGATCTTCTGTTGCAGTTTCTGTTATTAGCCACTTACCCTCGTTAAATCCGAACGATCTACGGTGCCCGTCATCCCCAGGACCAAATGTTCTTTTGTCATCAAGAAAGCTGACATCTTTACTAATAGCTGCCAGTCTCTGCAGGAAATGCGAGAATTTAACTTGGTCAGCCTGAGACCACGATGAAGTCTTTACAACGCAATTTGCATCTGCTTGAACATTGACTTTGACACCACCGCCCTCCCCTCCACCAGAGATTGACAGAATATAGCTACCAACAGACTCACCCCCTTCCCGCTCAGCACATATTCTCGTCCCATCCCTCAAATCAACCTCGAATCGCTTGAAGGGAATTTTTGCTATCCTCGACCGATGACCTGACTCGTCATTTGGCGACATCAAACTTCGCAGCAACTGCAATATTGTCGTTTTTCCGGTCCCATTATCGCCGTATAGGATAATTATTCGAGGATCTGCACCATCTTTCGGCGGCCCGATATCGTAATCGAACTCACCATAAAGCCCTCTAACAGTAATTCTTGAGACAAAGTTACCCGGAGGAGACCCAGCCACATAAGCCATTTATTTACTCCAGTAGATTTTTATCAAGCAGCTATCGCATGCAAGCTACCATTGAATAAACCTTTCCCCTCCTACAGTAGCGACATCGGCTCACTAGCATTCACCTTGTTTAGCTACACTTTCCATCCTGAAATTTTTTCAACTACGTACGGGCCCCAAGTCTTAGCCCAACTTCCCTGCCTTGTCGGATCAGATTGAAGCGAAATCTATCAGGAGAGGCGCTCAATGCGGGAGCCTTCCTGCCATTTGGCGGAGCTATACGCTGGACGTTGTCCACTGGGGTGACCACCTCTAGAACATTCCACTCAACGCTCCTCCCTGGATCACGACGAGCTCACGCCCGATCTAGACCTGCAATAGGCGGAGCATTGCATAAAGCAGTAGGCGCACATAGCGTTTAAGCACTTAGTTCTAAGACGATTCTGGAATGTGGCCGGTGCTGTGGCTAGAGTTCGTTCCTACAGAGTTACGAGCGCTCGCGCAGCCCTCCAGGACGCCTGCGTGCTCTGCGAAATCTGCCGATTACGCCCTATTGAACTTGGTCGACCACTGCTGATTGCTCGACCGGCACTTGCGCAGCCCCTCGATCCGGTTGCGGGCGCGGCGGTACGCTGCATCGTCCAATCATCCTCCGACTACGAGCACGTTCTATCCGGTTTTTGCGCCCTGATTAGTGCAGCCAAGCATGACCTGGTCGATGCGATACCGACCATTTCCCTTGCCAATTCCGTCAGGCTAACGACCAGTCGTTTTGCTGGCGGCATCCAGCAAGCAGCCGAAATGTGTATCCAGTTCGGCCGCGCCTCTTTGTGCCTGCCGGCGTAGTACGTGGTCAAGTGCATCGGCGACTGCGGCTTGCCGCTGCTGGTGTCGTCAAATTCAGGTCGATCTTGTAGCTGGCGAAGCTGACGCCAGCGCGTTCGATCTTTTCCAGGTTCCGACCCAAAGCCTTCTGATTGAGGTGCAAGGGCGAGCCTGGACCACTCAAGGGGTTGGTGACTAGGTTGTCCGACGCACGGTTGACATCGGCGATGCGGCTCATGGTGTGGCGGCGTAGTAGTTGCGGTAATCGAGATCGCTGCAAGGACCGATCCTGACTACATCAGAAAATCGCAACCATGGATTGCGGTGGCGCCGGACCCGTATTTGTTCGGACATTCGCGACGTATAAACGAATGCGCTTAGTCGTTTGGCCTATTCCTCGTACCACGTCATATGCCTTCGCGATTGCGCTCGTAACTGTGCGCCAGCGGAAACCGCGGCAACCAGGATTCGCGGCGGACGGTCCACAGTTCGTAGGTGGGTTGGAACTGATCCGGCGCGTCGAGGGCGCCGAGGTTCAGTTCGACTTCGTCGCCGCTGCGGCCGAACACCGGCGAGCCGCAGTTGGGGCAGAAGTGGCGGTTGCGGTAGTGGCGGGTATCGCCTTCGACGCTGACCGCGTCGGCGGGGAAGATCGCCGAGGCGTGGAACAGGGCGCCGTGGTGTTTGCGGCAGTCCAGGCAGTGGCACAGGCCGACCCGGTAGGGCCGGCCGGTGGCGACGACGCGGACTTGGCCGCACAGGCAGCCGGCGGTGGTTCGGTCCATGCGGACGCTTCCTATGAAGGCGAGCGCTGACCGGTGTACGACGAATCCGGCGGGGTTGCAATGCGAACGGTGCGCGGTTTCTGCGTTCAGCCGCGCCAGTTGGCGTGCGCGCTCCAGAACTCGACGCTGCGCCGGTAGGCCTCGCGGTCGAGCGGCACGCCGGAGCCGCCCTCTTCCACGCCCAGGGCGTTGCGCATCATGGTGATCGGGGCCATCGGGGTTTCGACCGGTTCGGCGGTGTACATGCAGCCGACCACGCCCCAGTCGGCGTCGATGGCGGTGCCTTCCTTGGCCAGTTGTTCGCGGCTGTAGAGGATGACGATCAGGTACTCGGCCACCGGCGGGTCCAGGCCCTCGAACCAGCGCACCAGCACCGGCAGTTCGTCCTGGGTGCGGGCCTCGTAGCCGCTGCGCAGCAGGTGGCGGTTGGCGTCGGTGATCGGCACCGCCAGGCAGCGGGTGCGGGTCCAGTTGCGGTGCACGTGCAGTTTGCAGAACGGGGCGTAGCCGTCGAGCACCTTCAGCGGCGGATTCTCGTTGAGGTGGCGCTCGAACTGCTCCGGGGTGATGTCCTGGATGGTGTTGCGGCGCGGTTCGCGCGGGAACAGGCGCGGGCGGGCGAAGTCGGTAAGGAAGATGCTCATGCGGGCATTATCGCGGAGCGGCGGCGCGTGGCTACGGGTGCGGCGGTCCGGCGCGCGGCGGGCGCAGGCGCCGGCACGCCTCGCTCACCCGCGCGGCGGGTGCCCGGCTCAGGCGGCGACGCTGCGGAACACCGCCGGGCCGTAGGCGTCGCCGACGTCCTGGCGGACCAGCCAGGGCTGTGCGGCCAGCGTCGCTGTGCAGGGACCGAAGCCGCAGACGCGGATCGCGCGGCGCGCAGCGTGTTCGCGCAGGCGTTGGAGCACTTCGGCCAGGATCGCGCCCTTGAACGGCGTGTAGAGGTAGAACACGGTGCCGGATGCGAGGTCGGCATGGCGCGCGTCGGCTTCGACGAAGCGCGCGTTGGCCAGGTTCAGCGCCAGGGCCGCCTGGCGCGCACAGGCCACGTAGGCCGGTTCCAGTTCGATGCCGACGGTTTCGGCCTCGGTGCAGATGGCCGCGAGCAAGGGCACGTGGCCCAGGCCGGAGCCGAGGTCGACCAGGACGTCGCCGGCGGCGAGGCCGCTGTCGCGGATCATCGTCAGGGCATGGCGCGCCGGGGTCGGCTGGTAGAACACCATGTCCGGCGTCAGCGCGATTTGCGGCGCTTGCGGTTCGGCGAACGGCAGTACGCCGGCGATCAGCTCGTCGAGCAGGTCGTAGGCTTGCGGGTCGTGCGCGGGCGCCTCGCGCGCCCAGGCCGTCGCGTAGTGCAGCAGGCGCGCGGCGCCGCGGCCGCTGCGGATGTCTTCGCGCAAGTCGCCGTAGAAGGCCGCGTTGAGCGCTTCGAGCCGGTCGACGGCGGCCTGGGCGGCTTGGCGCAGGTCGGCAGCGGCATGAGGCAGGCAGGCGTCGATGCGGTCGAGGGCGTCCAAACGCGCCGGGACGCCGTCGGGCCGTGCGAGTGCGGGGTCGTGTTCGATTTGCGCCAGCAACGCGCGGAGTCGTTCCATGCGCGCATTGTAGTCGGCCGTATTGGCGCCGCACGGGCGGTCCGGGTTTCGGGGAGAGACCGATGCGGCGGCGGCCGGGGGCGCGTGCGGTTGTGGAGATCGTCTCGATCGGGAGGCCCTCACCCCGGCCCCTCTCCTGCAAGCGGGAGAGGGACACGGCGACAGCTTTGGTGCGGCGTATTTTTTCAGGACGTTCCGTCGGGGTGCCCCTCACTCGTTCCCCTCTCCCGCAGGCGACAGAGGGGAACGGCAAAGGCCGGGGCGACGTCGGGCAGCGCTACGGCGTGCGGAAGAAATCCAGCGTCCAGTGCAGCAAGGTGCCGGAACCGCCGAGTACGTCGTCGGTGACGCGCAGCTTCCACACGCCGTTGGCGACTTGGTCGGTCAGGTCCAGGCGCAGTTCCGGGCTCGGATTGATCGGGCCGTTGTGGTGGTCGCGCAGCAGGTAGGCGCGGCCGTCGGGGGCGATCAGCTCGATCTTGAGATCGCTGCGGTGCGGGTGGCTGACGCGGTAGCTCACCCGTGCGATGCCGCCGTTGCCGTTGGCCCCGCCGACCGTCAGCGGGCTTTCGATCACGGTGTTGTCGTTGATCAGGTAGTCGGTCGGGTTGGCGAACAGCGCCCGCGGGCGGGCGTCGTAATCGGCGCCGTAGGCCGCCATCACGCTGGCGCCTTCGATGTCCGTATCGGCTTTCAGGCGCAGGAAGTACGTGAGCGGGAACTCGGCCTGCGGGTTGCGTTCGACGCGGCAGAACGTGCTCCACAAGCCCGAAGTGCGGCAGTGGAATTCGCTGTCGGTCGGCGGCGCGCCTTCGCGCACGTACAGCGTGCCGCGGCCGGTGCCGAATCCGACTTGGGTGTTGAGATAGAAGCCGGGTGCGTAGCCTTCCGGTTTCATGATGTTGAACAACAGGGATTCGCCGGCGCGCAGGGACATGCCGACGCGGGTGAGTTCGTTGGGCAGGCGGTTGGGGTCGATGTACGGCAGCACCGTCACTTGCACCGGCAGGCGATGGGTCGTCGACGCGGCCGTGGCCACGACGTTCGCCTGGTAGATGCCCGGCGCGGCATCGGCGCTGGCGGTAAAGGCGATGCTGGTCGGGCCGTAGGGGTCGACCACCGCGGGACTGAAGCGAGCATTCACGCCCGCCGGCAAGCCTTCCATCGAGAACGCGATCGGCTGGTTCCAGGCATGCAGCGGGCGCGCGTTGATCTCCAGCCAGCCGCTGATGCCGGCCTGCTGGGTCACCGCCACCAAGGCGCGGCTGCGGCCGACCGTCCACAGCGTGAAATCCGGCGCCGGATTGACGTACAGGTCGATCCGGGCGCTGCGCACGGTGCCGCCCGACGTGCCGGTGATCGTCAGCGGATACACGCCCTGCACCGCTTGCGCGGAGGCTTGCAGGGTCAGGGTCGAATTGACTGCAGCTTTGGCGCCGGGATAAACCGGGTTGAGGCCGAACGCGGCGCGGACGCCGGCCGGCAGGCCGCTCACGCCCAAAGTGACCGGCGCGTTGAACGCGGTGCCGACGACGCTGACCGGCAGTTGGCTGCTGCCGCCGATGGGCGTGACGTGCTGGGTGCCCGACAGCACCAATTTGTAGCCGGCGTCGGCGGTCACGACGAGATCGACCGTGGTGCTGCGCACCAGGTCGCCGGAGCGGCCGATGACGGTGATCGGGTACGTGCCGGCCGCCGCGTCCGCGGCGACGTTCAACGTGAGCTTGGAACGCGAGCTGCCGTTGGCGGTCGCGGCCAGCGCAGCCGGCGCGAACTTCGCGCTGACGCCGGCGGGCAGGTTCGACACGGTAAGCGCGGCGGCTTTCTCGAACCGGTCGATGCTGTCGAGCACGACAAAGGTCGCGACCGAGCTTTCACGGCTGCTGGAGACGATGCGCGGCTCGACGCCGATGCGGAAGTCGCCCGCGGTTTTTCCGGCGGGCGGCGTTTTCGTTTGCGCTGACGCGACGTTCGTCGTCGCCAGCGCCAGTCCAGCCAATACGCAAACGCACTGAGCGACGGCGCGCAGCCGTCGCAGCGGAATAGCCATAAGACCGCTCCTGAAAGAGGGATGCCGGCGACGCCCCCGCGTCGCCGGTGCCGTGAGGCGCGGCGATCTTCCCAGAACCCCGATAGGGCGATTGAGAGGGCCGGCATGATTCGCGATGAACGAACGGGCTTGCGGCACAGTCCTGGCGAGGTGCGGCGAGCGGTCGTCGACTTCGTGCGGGCGAGCGCGGTTCGCGTGCGCGCGGCGACGGCGTGATCGGCGTCGCGGATGCGCGGCGGTCAAGGCATCACGAGCATCGCGATCCGAACGGCCCGGGCGGTCTGGCGGCGGGTGCGCGGGACCGCGTGGCGGCGCGGTCGCGGCTTGCGCCGCTCCTACCCTGGCGGTTTCGTGGCCGCTGTCTGTGCGCCGCCCCCCTGTAGGAGCGGCGTGAGCCGCGACCACCGAAGCGAGGGTCGCAAGCGTCTCCCGCCGAGGCTCGGACCGCGGCGGTGCCGCCGCGAAGCTTGGCGATCGGTCGATTCGGGTGAGTACGCGGTGTTTCACCGCTTCGGCTGTCGCGGCTTGCGCCGCTCCTACGCGGGCTGCGGCGCGGAAACGAAGAGGCCCGCTTGCGCGGGCCTTTCGTCGGAACCCATGCAGCGGGGTTCGCTTACATGTTGCGGCGGTACTCGCCGCCGACGTCGTACAGGGCGTGGCTGATCTGGCCCAGGCTGTGGGTCTTGACCGCTTCCATCAGGCTGGCGAACACGTTGCGGCGTTCGCGCGCGGCGGCTTGCAGGCCGCGCAGGCCTTCGCCGGCGTAGCCGTTGCGGCCGGCCTGGTAGGCCTGGACGTTGTCGATCTGCTGGCCCTTCTCGCTTTCGGTCGAACGGATCAGCTCGATCTCGGTGACGATGTCGCCGCCGTGATCCTTGGGCAGGAAGGTGTTGACGCCGACCAGCGGCAGGCTGCCGTCGTGCTTCTTGTGCTCGTAATACAGGCTTTCTTCCTGGATCTTGCCGCGCTGGTACATGGTGTCCATCGCGCCGAGCACGCCGCCGCGCTCGCTGATCGCCTCGAACTCCTTGTACACCGCCTCTTCGACGATGTCGGTGAGCTTGTCGACGATGAAGCTGCCCTGCCAGGGGTTCTCGTTGAAGTTCAGCCCCAGCTCCTTGTTGATGATCATCTGGATCGCGACCGCACGACGGACGCTTTCCTCGGTCGGGGTGGTGATGGCTTCGTCGTAGGCGTTGGTGTGCAGGCTGTTGCAGTTGTCGAACAGCGCGTACAGGGCCTGCAAGGTGGTGCGGATGTCGTTGAACTGGATTTCCTGGGCGTGCAGCGAGCGGCCCGAGGTCTGGATGTGGTACTTCATCATCTGGCTGCGCGGGTCGGCGCCGTAGCGCTCGCGCATCGCGCGGGCCCAGATCCGGCGGGCGACGCGGCCGATCACGGTGTACTCCGGGTCCATGCCGTTGCTGAAGAAGAACGACAGGTTGGGCGCGAAGTCGTCGATCTTCATCCCGCGGGCGAGGTAGTACTCGACGATGGTGAAGCCGTTCGACAGGGTGAAGGCCAGCTGGCTGATCGGGTTCGCGCCGGCTTCGGCGATGTGGTAGCCGGAGATCGACACCGAATAGAAGTTGCGCACGTTCTTGTCGACGAAGAACTGCTGGATGTCGCCCATCATGCGCAGGGCGAACTCGGTGCTGAAGATGCAGGTGTTCTGGGCCTGGTCCTCTTTCAGGATGTCGGCCTGGACGGTGCCGCGCACGGTGGCCAGGGTCTTGTCGCGGATGCGCTGGTAGGTCTCGGCGTCGACGATCTGGTCGCCGGTGACGCCGAGCAGGCCCAGGCCGAGGCCGTCGTTGGTTTCGGGCAGCTGGCCGCTGTACTGCGGGCGCTGGCGGCCCTCGAACAGGGCGTCGATCTTGGCCCGCGCCTCGTCCCAGCGCGACTGGTCCTCGCGCAGGTACTTCTCGACCTGCTGGTCGACGGCGGTGTTCATGAACATCGCCAGGATGATCGGCGCCGGGCCGTTGATGGTCATCGACACCGAAGTGCTGGGCGCGCACAGGTCGAAGCCGGAGTACAGCTTCTTCATGTCGTCCAGCGAGGCGATGTTGACCCCGGAATTGCCGATCTTGCCGAAGATGTCCGGGCGCACTGCCGGGTCTTCGCCGTACAGGGTGACGCTGTCGAACGCGGTCGACAGGCGCGCGGCCGGCTGGCCGACGCTGAGATAATGGAAGCGACGGTTGGTGCGCTCCGGGGTGCCCTCGCCGGCGAACATGCGGATCGGGTCTTCGCCGGTGCGGCGGTAGGGGTAGACGCCGCCGGTGTAGGGGTAATAGCCGGGCAGGTTTTCCTTCTGCAGGAAGGTCAGCAGCTCGCCCCAGCTCTTGTAGGTCGGCGCGGCGATCTTCGGGATCTGCTGGTGGCTCAGCGATTCGCGGTAGTTCTCGACCCGGATGACCTTGTCGCGGACCTTGTACTCGTTGACCTCGTCGGTGATCGACTTCAGCCGCGCCGGCCAGTCGCGCAGCAGCTTCAGCGCTTCGGAGGTGAGCGATTGGACGGCGTCGTTGTAGCGCTGGCGCAGGGTCAGCAGGGTGCGGTCGGCGGCCTGGCCGTCGGCCAGCAGCGCTTCGCCGGCATACAGGTCCAGCGCCTTGGGCAAGGCGCCGTCTTCCAGATCGCGCAGCGACTGCCAATACGACTGCGCCCGGTCGGCGATTTCGGCCTGGGTCTCGATCTGCTTGTTGATCGAGCGGCCCTGCTCGGCGATCTCGGCCAGGTAGCGCACCCGGCTGCCCGGGATCAGCACGGTCGCGCGCGGCTCCTTCAGCGAGGTATCGACCTGCGGCTGATAATCGCAGCGGCTGTTGCCCAATCCCGAATCCCCACTCCCCAATCCCAGCTTCTCGCGCAGCAACCGGCACAGGTTGACGAACATCCAGCTGATGCCCGGGTCGTTGAACTGGCTGGCGATGGTCGGATAGACCGGGACGTCCTCGTCGCGGGTGCTGAAGGCGACGCGGTTGCGCTTCCACTGCTTGCGCACGTCGCGCAGCGCGTCCTCGGCGCCGCGCTTGTCGAACTTGTTGAGCACGACCAGCTCGGCGTAGTCGAGCATGTCGATCTTTTCCAGCTGGCTCGGCGCGCCGAAGTCGCTGGTCATGACGTACATCGGGAAGTCGACCAGGTCGACGATCTCCGAATCGCTCTGGCCGATGCCGGCGGTTTCGACGATGACCAGGTCGTAGCCCAGGCTGCGCAGGAAGCCGATGCAGTCCTTGAGCACGGTGTTGGTGGCCGAGTTCTGCCGGCGGGTGGCCATCGAGCGCATGTAGACGCGATGGCTGCGCAGCGAATTCATCCGGATGCGGTCGCCGAGCAGCGCGCCGCCGGTGCGGCGACGGGTCGGGTCGACCGAGATCACCGCGATGCGCATCTCGGGGAAATGGGCCAGGAAGCGGTTGAGCAGTTCGTCGGTGACCGAGGACTTGCCGGCGCCGCCGGTGCCGGTGATGCCGACCACCGGAGTCTTGCCGCCGGCCAGCTGCCATTGCTTGCGCAGGTGCGCCAGTTGCGCCTCGTCGAGCGCGTTCTCTTCGATCGCGCTGAGGGTGCGGCCGATGCTGATCTCGTCGTCGATGTGCGCGACCGGCGGCGTGTCTTCGGTCGGCAAGCGCGCGTCGCTGGCGCGGCGCACCACGTCCTCGATCATCGCCACCAGGCCCATGTGCATGCCGTCGTTGGGGTGGTAGATGCGCTCGACGCCGTAGGCCTGCAGTTCGCGGATCTCTTCCGGCGTGATGGTGCCGCCGCCGCCGCCGAACACGCGGATGTGGCCGGCGCCGCGCTCCTTGAGCATGTCGACCATGTACTTGAAGTACTCGACGTGGCCGCCCTGGTAACTGGACAGAGCGATGCCGTCGGCGTCTTCCTGCAGCGCGGCGCGGACCACGTCCTCGACCGAGCGGTTATGGCCGAGATGGACGACTTCGGCGCCCTGCCCCTGGATCAGGCGACGCATGATGTTGATCGCCGCGTCGTGGCCGTCGAACAGGCTGGCGGCGGTGACGAAACGCAGCGGGGTGGCGTCGGGCTGAGCGGCGGGAACGTTGGCAGCGGTGGTGCTCATGGGCATCTCGATACGCGTTGCGGGCTGCGCGCATTGTAGCTCCGCACGGGCGCCCGCGTTCGCGGGCTTGCCGTGCGGTGGGGGATGGTGCTAGGCGGGTTTGCAGCGAAGAAACCGCGGCTGCGACGCAGGTCGCGGCCGCAACCGTGCAGTCCGGGGCAGGAGCGGCGCGAGCCGCGACCGCGAAACCGTGAGCGGCGGCGCAGCCCCGGATGGATCGAACGTCGATGGCAGGGGCGGCGACGCCAATCGCGACACAGTCGCGGCTCGCGTCGCTCCTACCCCTGTTCTGCTGGCCTCGCGGGTGCAGCGTGGCTTCAGTTAACCGACGGCGGTCTGAACGGCGCGCGAGACCGGGTCAACAGACCGCACGCGGCCGGCGTTGTGTCCGATGACCGGCGGGTGGCCGCCGGGTACGAGGAGAACGACGATGGCGATGCGTGCGTGGATGACGGCGGCGGTGCTCGGCGTGGCGACGATGGCGGGCGTGCACGCGCCAGCGGCGCAAGCGCGGACGTATATCGATGTGGACGTGGTGCGGGTAGCGCCTCCGCCGCCGCGCTACGAGCGGATCAGGCCGCGCTCCGGCTACGCCTGGGCGCCGGGGCATTGGCGCTGGAACGGGCGCGCTTATGTCTGGGTCGGCGGGCATTACCTGCGGGCGCGGCCGGGCTACGTCTATGTCGGTCCGCGCTGGAATCATCACGGCCCCGGCTGGCGCTTGCGCGACGGCTACTGGGTCCGTCGCTGAGCAGACCGCCGGATGCCACGACGCGGCACGCGAGGCGCCGGAAACCAGGCACTGGGCATCGATCGCCGAGCCCGGCTCGCGCTTGCTCTTCCGCGTGAGCGGCATGGAGCGCAGGGCATTCGAACGAGGGCGTCGACGTCATGCCGATGCCCTCACGCGGCGAGCGCCCTGCGTCCCTGCCCGGCAGATAAGCGCCGGCCGGCCGAGCCCCCCGGCTGGCCGGTCGGCGCCGGACCGCGTCGCGACCGTTCCCTGATGCCGCCCTGGCGGCTCGCTCGCGTCGCGCAGGCGACGCGTCGCGGTCCTTGCGAAGTCGTAACGAGGTCCTGAGACGTGAGCCTCGATCCCGGCAATCGAAGCCAACGCGCTCGCGCGGGCGACGCGGACATCGGCGCCAGCTAGAAGAATTACGCCGTCCTATTGCGGACGGGCGCTTCGAACAGTCTCGTGCGGTTTAACTCCCTCCGCCTCAGTCGCAGGTCCGTGCGACCGCTCGATCCGCAGCGCTCCATCGCCGTCGTCCGCTCGCGTCGTGCAACGCCGGCCGACCGGATGCGGGCGCAGTGTTTTGGGATCGCGTCGCGCCCACCGCGCATCGCGCGGAACACGACGCGATCGCTATGGGTTGCCCGCGTTTGGATCGAGGCAAGCCATGCGACAGACCGGCCGTCGTCGGCTCCGGTCCGAACGCTCGTGCGCGACGGACCGCACAGGCCGCTGCCCGTGCGCCAACAGCCAGCCGCGGCAAAGTCCGCCTGCGCCCGGCTCGGCCGCGCGACGGCTGCGGTTTGCGCCGACGCACGAACGCACGCACGAAAACCCCGCGACGCGACGTCGAACCCGCACAGCCACCGCCGGTCCGACACCGACACAGCGACCGCCCGCGACCCTGCCGCGGACTTTCCTGAATGCGGCTCGCGCCCCTGCCAGCCACGACCGCGCAAGCCTTGCAATACCTAGCCGTACTGGCCGATTGCATTAGACTACGCCGCGCTACGCCGGGCCTGACGCCCCGGCGTACAGGCCAATCCATTCCCATTCAACGACTTACACACCACCTGGCGTCGCCAGCGCTACGCGCAGCCCGCGCCGGTTCGGAGCACCCGATGATTTTCGAAACCCTCGACACCTTCGGCCATGAGCAGGTCGTCTTCTGCCATAACAAGGACGCCGGCCTGAAGGCCATCATCGCGATTCACAACACCGTGCTCGGCCCGGCCCTGGGTGGCCTGCGCATGTGGCCGTACAAGACCGAGCAGGACGCGCTGAACGACGTGCTGCGCCTGAGCCGCGGCATGACCTACAAGAACGCGGTCGCCGGCCTCAACATCGGCGGCGGCAAGGCGGTCATCATCGGCGACCCGTCGGCCGACAAGTCCGAAGCCCTGTTCCGCGCCTTCGGCAAGTTCGTCGATTCGCTGGGCGGCCGCTACATCACCGCCGAAGACGTCGGCATCGACGTCAACGACATGGAATACGTGTACCGCGAGACCGAGTACGTCACCGGCGTGCACCAGGTCCACGGCGGTTCGGGCGACCCGTCGCCGTTCACCGCCTACGGCACCCTGCAGGGCCTGATGGCGGCGCTCAACAAGCGCTTCGGCGACGAGGAAGTCGGCAAGTACAGCTACGCCGTGCAGGGCCTGGGCCACGTCGGCATGGAATTCGTGAAGCTGCTCAAGGAGCGCGGCGCGAAGATCTTCGTCACCGACATCAACAAGGGCCTGGTCGACAAGGCCGTGTCCGACTACGGCGCCGAAGCGGTCGGCCTGGACGAGATCTACGACGTCAACGCCGACGTGTACTCGCCGTGCGCGCTGGGCGGCACCGTCAACGAGCAGACCCTGCCGCGCCTGAAGGCCAAGATCATCTGCGGCGCCGCCAACAACCAGCTGGCCAACAACGCCATCGGCGACGAAGTGGCCAAGCGCGGCATCCTGTACGCGCCGGACTACGCCGTGAACGCCGGCGGCGTGATGAACGTGGCGCTGGAGCTCGACGGCTACAACCGCGAGCGCGCCATGCGCATGATGCGCACGATCTACCACAACCTCGGCCGCATCTTCGAGATCGCCGAGCGCGACAGCATCCCGACCTACACCGCCGCCGACCGCCTGGCCGAAGAGCGCATCAGCGCGATCGGCAAGCTCAAGCTGCCGCTCGGGCGCAGCACGCCGAGCTTCCGCGGCCGCATCCGCGGCGGCCATTGATCCACTTCGACGGGGCCGAACGGCCCCGTCGTCGCATCCGACATAGGGGGACGGCGCGTCGCTGCGTTTAGCATGACGCGCCTTTCGCCGTGTGTCCGTTTCGCGTTCGCGTCGCCAGCCCCTGGAGCCCGCCATGCCCAAGCTCGCCATCGCCCCACCCCTCATTCTGTCCGTCGCCCTGTCCCTCGCTCTCGCCGGCGCCTGCGCCGTGCAGGCCAACGAACCGGCCGCCGCCGGCCACCACGAGGTCTACGACTACGATCGCCAGGAGTCCTGGCAGGCCGCGTCGGCCAGATCACAGTCGCCGATCGACATCGTCACCGCCAGCGCCGTCGCCGCCGATGCGGCCGAGCCGGGCGCGATCGAGTTCAGCCATACCCACGGCCCGGTCGACAAGGTCGAAGACAACGGCCATGCGGTGCAGGTCGACACTCACGCCACCGAGGCCACGATCCGCGGCCGCCATTTCAAGCTGGCCCAGTTCCACTTCCACTCGCAGAGCGAACACACCCTGGACGGCAGGCACTACCCGCTGGAAGGGCATTTCGTGTTCAAGGCCCAGGACGGCCGGCTGGCGGTGATCGGGGTGATGTATGAACAGGGCCAGGCCAATCCGGTCGCGCAGGACGTGCTCGACGGACTGCAACCGGGGCGCAAGCCGGCCCAGCACGAAATCGACATCGAGGGCCTGCTGCCGAAATCGCACGCTTACTACCATTACCTGGGCTCGCTCACGACCCCGCCGCTGACGGAGAATGTCGAGTGGTACGTGATGCCGGCGCCGGTGACCATGTCGCAACGGCAGATCGACGGTTTTCTGTCGCACTACCGCCGCAACAACCGCAACCTCCAACCGCTCAATGGGCGGCCGCTGATTCGTTACGAGGGCTGATATGCGCAGTTTTCCCCTGGGTGAAGAGATCGACGCGCTGCGCGATGCCGTGCGCCGTTTCGCCGAAGCCGAGATCGCACCGCGCGCGGCGCAGATCGACCACGACAACGCGTTTCCGCAGGACCTGTGGCCCAAGCTCGGCGAGCTGGGCCTGCTCGGCATGACCGTGCCGGGCGAGTTCGGCGGCAGCGACATGGGCTATCTGGCCCACCTGGTGGCGATGGAGGAGATCTCGCGCGCGTCCGGTTCGGTCGGCCTGTCCTACGGCGCCCACTCCAACCTGTGCGTGTCCAACCTGTACGCCAACGGCAACCAGGCGCAGCGCGCGAAGTACCTGCCCAAGCTGTGCAGCGGCGAATGGAAGGGCGCGCTGGCGATGAGCGAGCCCGGCGCCGGCTCGGACGTGGTCGGCTCGATGAGCTGCCGAGCCGAGCTGCGCGACGGCGTGTGGGTCGCCAACGGCAACAAGATGTGGATCACCAACGGCCCCGAGGCCGACGTGCTGATCGTGTACATGCGCACCGCCGGCAAGGACGCGGGCAGCAAGTGCATGACCGCCTTCATCGTCGAGAAGGGCATGAAGGGCTTCAGCACCGCGCAGAAGCTGGACAAGCTGGGCATGCGCGGCTCCAACACCTGCGAGCTGGTGTTCGAGAACTGCGAGATCCCGGCCGAGAACGTGCTCGGCGAAGTCCATCACGGGGTCAAGGTGCTGATGAGCGGCCTCAACACCGAGCGCCTGGTGCTGAGCGGCGGCCCGCTGGGCCTGATGCAGTCGGCGCTGGACATCGCCCTGCCCTACGTGCGCGAGCGCAAGCAGTTCGACGTGGCGATCGGCACCTTCGGCCTGATGCAGGGCAAGATCGCCGACATGTACACCGCGCTGCAGTCCAGCCGCGCCTTCGCCTACCAAGTGGCGCGCGACTACGATGCCGGGCACAAGAGCCGGGTCGACGCCGCCTCGTGCCTGCTGCACGCCTCCGATGCGGCGGTGCAGGTGGCGCTGGAAGCGATCCAGACTCTGGGCGGCAACGGCTACATCAACGAGTACCCGACCGGGCGCATCCTGCGCGACGCCAAGCTGTACGCGATCGGCGCCGGCACCAACGAAATCCGCCGCATGCTGATCGGCCGCGAGCTGTTCGACGGCAAGAGCTGAGCCGCACCGCGTCCCGCGGTCGCCGCAAGCCGAACGCCGTCGCAACCGCGACGGCGTTTTGGTTTGCGCCCGGCATTGCCGTTCGCTTCGCAGGTTCGGGGTAGGAGCGGCGTGAGCCGCGACCGCGGCACGTCGGCAACGAGGCGGACCGCAAGCAGGCGACGGTACCGGGCTTCGGCCGATTGCGATGCCATTGGCCTTCCTGCGCCTTCTTCGTCGCGGCTCACGCCGCTCCTACAGCAGGCCTGCGCCGCTTGCGGTCGGCGCCAGCGTCTTGGTCAGAACGGATAGCTCCACCACGCCATCGCGCCGAAGCGCGGCGCGCCGTCTTCGTAGCGCTGATCGAGATCCAGGCGCAGCGCGCCGGCGCGCGGCAGGCGCAGGTCCAGGCCGAGGCCGACCAGAGCCACCTCCTCCGGCAGCGGCTCGCCGAGGATCGGCGCCCACACCTCCATCGCGGTGAAGCGCGCGGCGATGTCGCCGCCGCGCAGGCTCAGCCGGCGCTGCCATTCGGCGCGCGCGTCCCAGCGCCAGCGCATGCCGCCCCACTGCCCCTCGCGCTGCAGGCGCAGGCCGGCCAGCGCCTGGGTCGCCTGCAGGCTCGCCGCCTGGCTGCGCAGGCCGAAGCCGAGCGCGCCGGGCTCGTCGAACCCCTCGCGTTGCAGGCGCATGAGCTCGGCGCCGACATAGGGCACGAGCGCGGCCGCATCGCGGCCGTAGCGACGGCCGGCCTGCAGGCCCAGGTGCAGATAGCGCTCGCCGTAATCGCTGCCGACGCCGAAGCGGCTGGCGCCCAGAACGATTTCGCGCTGCAGCTCACGGTCCAAGTAGCCGAATGCGGCACGGCCGAAGAGGTAGTTGCGCTCGCCGTTCCAGGCCGCGTACAGCTGCGCCTCGGTCTGCCGGTTGCGCTCGCGGTCGCTCAGTTCGGCGTGGCGCGCCCGACCCTCGCTGCGGCTCAGCGCCGCGCCGTAGGTCCAGGCGCCGAGGCGGCGGTCCTGACCGAGCATCCAGCCGTCGATGTCCAGGTCGTAGCGCCCGGCGGCGACGCGTTGCGTGTCGAGCCGCTCGCTCCAGGCGCCGTCCTGCGGCTGCCGGACCCGCGCATCCAGGCGCGATTCCAGCGCACGCCGGCTGGCTTCGATCGCCATCTGCGCGAACGCGGCGTCGGCGGTGTGCAGCTCGCCCGACAGACTGGTCAGCGAGCGTCGCGCCTGCGCCGTGTCGGCGCTGTGCTGCAAGGCGCCCAGACCGGCGCCGAACGCGCCCTGGGCGCCGTCGCCGCCGCTTGCGACCGCGCCCGCATTCAAGCCGGCCAACGCGCCGTCGACGCGCTGCGCCGCGGCCGATGCCGCCATCGGCACGCCCATGCTTTGCGCGGCTGCGGTGATGTTGAGCGCGACGATGTCGAGCCAGGCCCGGGTGCCGCTGTAGCCCAGGGTCGCGAGCAGGAACACGCCCGGCGCGCTGCTCAACGAATCGAAGGTGCCGCTGACGCTGCCGGCGTTGAGGAACACCTCGCGGCTGGAGCGCACATAGCCCGGCAGTTGACCGAGCACGTGCGCGCCGCCGGCCAGGCTGGCGCTGCCGCCGACGTCCAGGCGCGAGCCGATCAGGAACTGCAACTGCGCGCCGGCGCCTTGTTGGTAATCGCCGTCGACGCGCAGGCCGGCGCCCTCCAGGCGCAACGCGCCCTGGTTGTCGACCCGGTTGCCGATCCGCGCGCCGGCGCCACCGACGAACTGCGCCCCGGGGCGCACCGCCAGCGGCGAGGCCAGCGCGCCGTTGTCGTTCAAGCGCAGCACGCCGGCGTTGACCTGGGTCGCGCCGGTGTAGCTGTGGGCGGCGGCGCTGTCCAGGCGCAAGGTGCCGCTGCCTTCCTTGATCAGACCGCCGGTGCCGGCGATCGGGTTGGACCAGCTCGAATTGCCGTCGAAGGCCACCCGGACGTCGCCCCAGTCGAAGCGGCGCGGGCCGCGCACGGCGGCGCCGATGTCGAGCAGGCCGTAGCCGAACACCGGGTCGACCCCGGGCGCGCCGAGATCCTTGGCGTTGCCGAGCAGGGTCTGCCGGACCAGGTCGTTGTTGAAATAAGGAAACGCCTGCCAGACCAGGGCGGCCGCGCCGGACACCTGGGGGGCGGCGAACGAAGTGCCCTGGATGGACCAGTAGGTCGGGCTGCCGACCGCATCGTTGACCCCGGTGGCGATCACGTTGCCGGGCGCGACCAGGCAGTACCGCATCGCGATGCCGCAGGCATTCGAGTAGCTGGCCAGTTGGGTCGGGTTGTTGCTGTCCAGCGCCGCCGCGGCCAGCCAGCCGCGCTCCAGGATCGAGGCGCCGGCGCCCTGGCTGGGCAGCGAAGCGTTGTCGGTCGGGTCCGGCCGCGACTCGTTGCCGGTCGCGAACACCACCAGGCCGCCGTTGTCGATGAAAGGCTGGTAGGCGGCGATGAAGCTCTGGGTGACGGGGTCGCCGGTCCAGTACAGGCCGCCCCAGGAGTTGTTCATGATCCGCACGCCGGCGTTCATGAGGTCGCGGCTGACGATGTCCAGGCCGCCGTTGTTGGTCGCCTGATTGCCCTGGCCGGAGCCGTCGTCGCTGGGGCGCACGTCGGCCAGGATCCGCGCCGAGACGATCTGCGCACCCGGGGCGATGCCGCCGGGCCAGGCGCCGACCGGGGTGCCGGCGGCGATCTGCGAGACGTAGGTGCCATGGCCGAGCACGTCGTCGATGCTGTGGTTGTTGGTCCGCGGATCGGTGTAGAGCAGCATCGGCCCGACCCGGCCGGCCAGGGCCGGGTGAGTCCGGCGCACCCCGCTGTCGACCACGCCGATGCGGATGCCCTGGCCGGTCAGGCCCAGGCTGTGCGCGGCGCGGGCATTGGTCAGGCTCAGGTGAGCGTCGGCCGCGGGCTGGTTCGGGCTCGGCGGCGGCGGGGTGGTCGGCGGTGGCGAGGACGGCGGCGGGTCGTTGCGGACGTTGCCGCCGCCTCCCCCGCCTCCGCCGCAGGCGGCCAGGGCCAGGACCCATGCGGACAGGCTCAGGCGCGAACCGTGGCGCGCCGCCGCTGCGAATCGTTGCATCGCACACCCCCGTCGGACGGCGCAGCGTCCGCACCCTTGCGGAAGGGCTGCGCTCGGTCACGTTTTAGTCCAAGCCGACGGCACGGACAATCACCGGTTCATGCGCGCGTTCCGGCGCCCCGGGGCGACCCGCGGGGGCGGCCCGGCGGCCGGCCGCGGAGCGGTCGGGAAGCGGCGATCTTGAGCGGGAAAAGCCGGTTTGCGCCGGCTCGGGCATTCAGCCGCCGGCCGGCTGGCCCAGGTCGTTTGTTGATTTTTCGTTAGTCGCCGTGCCGAATTTGCCGCGCTGCAGCACGGCGCCGCATAATTCGCGGATTCCGGCCCCGGCCGGCACCCTACGACCCGCCGGCCCCCGCCGGCCCGCACAGAACCCGGAGTCTCGCCCCATGAGCGACGTCGTCATCGTCGGTGCCAAGCGCACCGCCATCGGTTCCTTCCTCGGCCAGTTCACCGGCGTCCCGACTCCGACCCTGGGCAGCGCCGCGATCGCCGGTGCGCTGGCGCAGGCCGGCGTCGCCGCCGACCAGGTCGAAGAGGTGATCATGGGCTGCGTGCTGCCGGCCGGCCTCGGCCAGGCGCCCGCGCGCCAGGCCACGCTCGCCGCCGGCATCCCCACCGCCGCCGGCTGCACCACCATCAACAAGGTCTGCGGCTCGGGCATGAAGGCCATCATGCTCGGCCACGATTTGATCAAGGCCGGCTCGGCCAAGGTCGTCGTCGCCGGCGGCATGGAGTCGATGACCAATGCCCCGCACCTGCTCAACAACTCGCGCACCGGCATCCGCTACGGCAGCGCCGAGTTCCTCGACCACATGGCCTGGGACGGCCTGACCAATCCCTACGACGGCAAGGCCATGGGCGTGTTCGGCGACGCCGCCTGCGAGAAGTACGGCCTCGACCGCGCCGCGATCGACGCCTTTTCCGAGGAAAGCGTCAAGCGCGCTCAGGCCGCGCAGAGCGCCGGCCACTTCCAGGACGAGATCGTCCCGGTGACGGTCAAGGGCCGCAAGGGCGACACCGTGGTCGACAGCGACGAAGAGCCGGGCAAGATCGACGTCAGCAAGATTCCGGGCCTGCGCCCGGCGTTCGGCAAGGACGGCGTGCTGACCGCCGCCTCCTCGTCGAAGATCTCCGACGGCGCCGCCGCCGCGGTGCTGATGTCGGCCGACGAAGCCGCCGCGCGCGGCCTCGCCCCGCTGGCCCGGATCGTCGCCCACGCCGGCCACGCCCAGGCGCCGGAATGGTTCACCACCGCGCCGGTGAAAGCGATTTCAAACGTGCTCGAAAAGGCCGGCTGGAACGTCTCCGACGTCGACCTGTTCGAAGTCAACGAGGCTTTTTCCTGCGTCGCCATGGCGCCGATGAAGGACCTCGGCATCCCCCACGACAAGCTCAACGTGCACGGCGGCGCGGTCGCGCTGGGGCATCCGATCGGGGCCAGCGGCGCTCGCCTGGTGGTCACCCTGATCAACGCCCTGCGCATCCGCGGCGGCAAGCGCGGCGTGGCTTCGCTGTGCATCGGCGGCGGCGAAGCCACCGCTATTGCGATCGAGTTGGTGTAAAAAGTTAAAAACGCGTTGCACAAAAAAACCCGGCAGGCCGCTTGACACACGTCACCGGCTTGTCATCATGTTATCGGCGCGCAACTGCGCGTTGCCTAACTAAACGACGAGGAATCCGAATCATGAATTTCAACAAGGCGCTGATCGCCCTGGCTCTGGGCCTGGCCCTGGCCGCTTGCTCGAACCAGAAGGCCGCTGAAGAGGCTTCGGCCGACGCCGCTGCCGCTTCGACCGAAGCCCAGGCCGCTGCCGACACCGCCGCCGCCGCTGGCGACGCCGCCACCGCCGACGCCGCCGCTGCTTCGGCCGACGCCGCTGCCACCGCCGCCGACGCCGCCGCCACCTCGGCCGACGCCGCTGCCGCTGCCACCACCCCGGCCGCTGCCGACGCCGCTGCTGACGCGGCCAAGAACGCTGCCGACGCCGCTGGCGCCGCTGCCGACGCTGCCAAGGACGCTGCCGCTCCGGCGGAAGCTGCCAAGGAAGAAGCGAAGAAGTAATATCGCCTCGCGCGATATCGCTTCAAGTTCCGACGCGATTCTGTCGCGTCGAACGGGAAAGCCGCCGGTTCTCCGGCGGCTTTTTCCGTAAGGTCAGTGAACGATCGAAGCCGGCTTGCCGGACCGCTGCGAGCACTGGCGTTGCCTGACAGATCCACCCAGACGTTTTTCTCAGACAACTCCTCAGGAGACAGCTCATGAAGACCCATCTCTACGTCCTGCTCGCCGCCGCCGTCCTGGCAATGTCGGCTTGCACCAAGACCGAAGAAGCCAAGAACGAAGCCGCTGAGGCCGCCACCGCCGCCGAGCAGGCCGGCGACGCCGCCGCCCAGGCCGCCAACGCCGCCGGCACCGCCGCCGCCGAAGGCGCCGAAGCCGCTGCCGCCGCCACCGCCGACGCCGCCGCCGCTGCCGGCACCGCCGTCGACAACGCCGCCGCCGCCGCCGCTGGCGCCGCCGACCAGGCCGCCGCCGGCGCTGCCGACGCCGCCGCCAAGGCCGCCGACGCCACCGCCGACGCCGCGCAGAACGTCGCCGACAAGGCCGACGCCGCTGCCGACAAGGCCAAGGAAGAAGCCGCCAAGCACTAATCGCTGGCGCTCTCCCGCTGCACCGGAAGGCCCGCGCGAGCGGGCCTTTCTTTTTGTCCGACGAGCTCGGCGCGAACGCCCCAGCCCGACTGCGCCGCGAGCAACCGGCCAAGGCGCAAGCGCAGCGGCGCCTGCGATGTTCCGTGCCTCCGTGCGCCGGCGTGCGTTGTCGCGCGCCATCCGCCAGCGCTTGGCCGCGCGGCGCGCTTTGTGTTCTGATGCCGCGTCCAAAACCCACGGCCGTTGCGCGATGCCCGCCCTGACCTCCCAGCTCGACCCACGCTCGCAGGACTTCCGCGACAACGTCGCCTATCACCAGGCCTTGGTCGAGGAACTCGACGCGCGCTTGGCGCGCGCGGCGCACGGCGGCGGCGACAAAGCACGGGCCAAGCACACCGAACGCGGCAAGTTGCTGGCGCGCGACCGCATCGCCGCCCTGCTCGACCCCGGCTCGCCGTTCCTGGAAATCGCCCCGCTCGCCGCAGAAGGCATGTACGACGACGCGGCGCCGGCCGCGGGCATGGTCGCCGGCATCGGCCGCGTGCAGGGGCTGGAAGTGGTGATCGTCGCCAACGACGCCACGGTCAAGGGCGGCACCTACTTCCCGATGACGGTCAAGAAGCACCTGCGCGCGCAGGAGATCGCACGCGAGAACCGCCTGCCCTGCGTCTACCTGGTCGACTCCGGCGGCGCCTTCCTGCCGCTGCAGGACGAAGTGTTTCCGGACAAGGAGCACTTCGGCCGGATCTTCTACAACCAGGCCCGTCTCAGCGCCGAGAACATCCCCCAGGTCGCAGTGGTGATGGGCAGTTGCACCGCCGGCGGCGCCTACGTGCCGGCGATGTGCGACGAGTCGGTGATCGTCAAGGAACAGGGCACGATCTTCCTCGGCGGCCCGCCGCTGGTGAAAGCCGCGACCGGCGAAGTGGTCGACGCCGAAGCGCTCGGCGGCGCCGACGTGCACACCAGCGTGTCCGGCGTGGCCGATCACTTCGCCGAAGACGACCGCCACGCGCTGCAGATCGCGCGCGACATCGTCGCCACCTTCAACCGCAAGAAGTCGCTGCCGGTCGCCGCACAGGCGCCGCGCGATCCGCTGTATCCGGCCGAGGAGTTGTACGGCATCGTGCCCAAGGACACCCGCAAGCCCTTCGACATCCGCGAAGTGATCGCGCGCGTCGCCGACGGCAGCGAGTTCCAGGAATTCAAGGCGCGCTACGGCAAGACCCTGGTCACCGGCTTCGCCCATCTGCACGGCTACCCGGTCGGCATCGTCGCCAACAACGGCATCCTGTTCGCCGAAAGCGCGCTCAAGGGCGCGCACTTCATCGAGCTGTGCAACCAGCGCGGCATTCCGCTGGTGTTCCTGCAGAACATCACCGGCTTCATGGTCGGCAAGAAGTACGAGAACGCCGGCATCGCCAAGGACGGCGCCAAGATGGTCACCGCGGTGGCCTGTTCGCACGTGCCCAAGTTCACCGTGGTCATCGGCGGCAGCTTCGGCGCCGGCAACTACGCCATGTGCGGCCGCGCGTACGGCGCGCGCTTCCTGTGGATGTGGCCGAACGCGCGCATCAGCGTCATGGGCGGCGAACAGGCCGCGTCGGTGCTGGCGACCGTGCGCCGCGACGGCATCGAGGCGGCGGGCAAAGTGTGGACGGCCGAGGAAGAAGACGCATTCAAGGCGCCGATCCGCGAGCAGTACGAGAACCAGGGAAACCCTTACTACGCCACCGCGCGCCTGTGGGACGACGGCATCATCGATCCGGCCGACACCCGCCGCGTGCTCGGCCTGGGCCTGTCGGCCAGCCTCAACGCGCCGATCGAGGATCGCACCCGCTTCGGCGTGTTCCGGATGTGATCCATCGCGCCGCCGCAAGGCGGCGCGCGCTTTTGCGAGCCATCCCGACAGCGCGTGCGCCATCGCGCTATCGCGCAGCGGCATCGATGCGACCATAGACGGCGCGCCGGGCACCTTGCCCGCGCCGGCTTCGGCCCCCGCGCGCGCATCGCCCGCGCGCGCCACTCCATTGCGCGATTTCGTCCGCGACTTCGCCGGGCTTCGCATCGAGTCCGAGCCGGTTGCGGGGCATGCGAGACGACGATCCGACGGCGCATGGCCGTGCCGCATCGCATTCGAACGCAACGGCGCGACGAAACCGTTCGCCTAACACTCCGGGCCGGTGCCATTGCGCGTCGCGACCGATCCGCGTTGCGCGATCCTCTTCGTCGGCTGCCGATGCCGAACGCGCCTGTCGAAGCAGCGCCGGCTATTCATCGTCATGAAAACAAACTGAATTCTTTTTGTCATGAGCGCAGCGGCTGAAATCGACTGAATGCGCTGCGCTCCGCGCGCTTTTCCGCATCGCCGATTCACGCGCGAAATCTGAATCGGAGTCGCCGTTTCCTGCAACTCGGATTGGTGAGATGCATCACAGTGGGGGCTTCGGATCAGCGTGTTAGGCTCCGTTGTTCACGCGTGTCATCACTTGATCCCCCGACCTGAGGAAACACCGCGTCATGGCTATCTTCAACCAGCCCGCTCCGCCCAAGCGCGACAATCCGGTTCCGCCGCCGCAGCCTGAAACCGCGCTCAAGCGCGAACCCGACACGCTCAACGAGTTCAGCTTCGGCCAGCCGATGCCGCCGCAGACGCCGATCGCGCCCGCTCCTGCCGCGGCCGCGCCGGCACCGCGCGCGCCCGAGCGCGAGACGGTGAAGGAATCGCTGATCGCCTCGGACCTGTCGATCGAAGGCAAGATCCAAGGCTCGGGCCATATCCGCATCGCCGGCCGCTTCAAGGGCGACGTGCAGGTCGACGGCGACCTCACCGTCGAACTCGGCGCCAAGCTCAACGGCGGCGTGCGCGCGCGCAAGGTCGTCATCGCCGGCGAACTGGAAGGCAACATCGAATCGGCGCAGCGCGTGGAGCTGCTCGAAAGCGGCGCGATGATCGGCGACGTCAAGGCCGGGGTGGTCACCGTCGCGGCCGGATCGCGCATGCGCGGCCAGGTCGAATTCGGCTGGGAAGACAAGGACAGCGGCAACGCCAAGTCGTCCAAGCACGAGAAGAACGGCAACGGCGCCAAGACGGAGAACGGCGCCGACTCATGAGCGCCGTCCGCCAGGGCCAGCCCGGCGCGACGCGCGTATGTCCGCACTGCAAGGCGACGATTCTCGACAGCGCGAGCGTCTGTCCCGCGTGCAAGCACCATCTGCGTTTCGACTCCGATGCCGCTCAGCGTGCGGCGGCGAGGTTCTCGCCGCTGCACGTCGAAGGCACGATTCGCCCACCCCAGGGCGACGTCGCCTGGGAATACTCGATGGTGCTGTCGATCCGCAACGAGCGCGGCGACGAGATCACCCGCCAGGTGGTCGGCGTCGGCGCGCTGCACCCGGGTGACGAACGCACTTTCACCTTATCGGTCGAGGCCTTCGAGGCCGTCGGCTGGAAAGCCGCGAGCAAAGGACGGCTGCGCCGCTGATCCGCGGCGCCACGGTCACAGGAAAGGATCTTCTGGATGTCGCAACCGGCAGTGCCGCAACCGCTTTCGCTGTATGCGAGGTTCACGCTCGACCTGCAGCGCTATCAGGCCTACATGGATTCCGCCCCGGCGCGGCCGGATGAGTTCGGCGACTGGCCGGCGGCATCGGCGTTGCAGGCGGGGCTGGGCGGTCGCCGCGGCCACGCCGAGGCCTTGACCGATCCGCAGCCCGCCACCGTCGCCGAGGCGATCAAGGCCTGGCGCCAGGATTCGTGGACCGGCACTCCGCCGGTGGAATACGACGAACTGCGCCGCGAGCTGCGCATCGCCATGCTGCAGGTGTCCGGACACCCGATCGAGATGCTGCGCGTGCTCAGTCCGCTGCGCGGTGCGGCCGGCTTCAACGACGCCGGCTCGGACGACTTCATTCTCGCCTTCGACTTCCGTCGCGGCCGCGGCGAAACCCCGGCCTATCTGCGGCTGAGCGACGGCGCCAGCCGCTTCGAACGCGCGCCGTCGGCGCCGCATATGGACGAGGCGCGCAGGCACCTGGACCGCGCCGAGGCCTACCTGCGCGAGCGCGCCGGCTGAGGCGGCGCGCAATCGTTCGGCGCCGGCGGGCCGAGCGGCGTCAGCCGGAAGGGCCGCAGTTGTCGCAGCCGGCGCAGTTCGGGCCGCTCGCGCGCGGCGCCGGGGCGATGCGCCGGCCGAGCTTGCGCATCCAGCCCGGCCGCCCCTCGCGCACCAGCGGCAGAGCGCAGGCGATGCGCAGGCGACGCACGCCGCCGGGGAACTGCTTGCGCGCGACCACGGCCGCACTGACCGCGACCGCGATCGCGATCACCACGTATTGCGCGAACAGCCCCGGGTCCATCGCTCAACCCGCTCCCAGCCAGACCGCGACCTGATAGGTCAGCAGCGAGGCCAGATACGCCAGCGCGAACAGATACCCGGCGGCGATCCCCACCTGCTTCCACGAATTGGTCTCGCGGCGGATGGTGGCCAGGGTGGAAATGCACTGCGGCGCGTAGATGAACCACACCAGCAGGGCCAGCGCGGTCGCCAGCGACCAGGTGTCGGTGATGATCGGGGTCAGCGCCTGCGCCGCGGCTTCGTCGTCCGGCGCCGACAGCGCGTAGACGGTGGCCAGCGAGGACACCGCCACTTCGCGCGCGGCCAAGCCCGGAATGAGGGCGATGCAGATCTGCCAGTTGAAGCCGATCGGCGCGAACACCGCGGTCATCGCGTGGCCGATGCGGCCGGCGAAGCTGTAGTCGATCGCCGGCGCGGTGGCGCCTTCCGGCGCGCCCGGGAACGACAGCAGGAACCACAGCAGGATGGTCAGGGCCAGGATGATGCCGCCGACCCGGCGCAGGAAGATCCAGGCCCGCTCCCACAGGCCGATCAGCAGATCGCGCGGATTGGGAACGCGGTACGACGGCAGCTCCAGCAGCAGCGCATGCTCGCTCTTGTCGCGGCGCCACTTCTTCATCACCCACGACACCGCCAGCGCGCTGAGGATGCCGGCCATGTACAGGCCGAACAGGACCAGGCCCTGCAGGTTGAGCAGGCCCCAGACCTGGCGCTGCGGAATGAAAGCGCCGATCAGCAGCGCGTACACCGGCAGCCGCGCCGAGCAGGTCATCAGCGGCGCCACCAGGATGGTGGCGAGGCGGTCGCGCGGGTCCTGGATCGAACGCGTGGCCATGATCCCGGGGATCGCGCAGGCGAAGCTCGACAGCAGCGGGATGAACGAACGCCCCGACAGGCCGGCGCCGGCCATCATGCGGTCGAGCAGGAAGGCCGCGCGCGGCAGGTAGCCGGACTCTTCCAGCGCCAGGATGAAAGCGAACAGGATCAGGATCTGCGGCAGGAACACCACCACGCCGCCGAGGCCGGCGATGACGCCGTCGACCAGCAGGCTGCGCAGCGGCCCGTCGGGCAACAGCGCGCCGGCTCGCTCGCCGGTCCACGCGGTCAGCGCCTCGATCCCGTCCATCAACGGCGTGGCCCAGGCGTACACCGCTTGGAAGATCAGGAACATCACCACCGCCAACGACACCAGGCCCAGCACCGGATGCAGCAGCCAGCGGTCGAGCGCGTCGTCGATGCGCGCGGTGCGGGTCGGCATGCGCACGGTCAGCTCGAGCAGACGCCGGGTTTCGGCGTGCAGGTCGGCGCCCTCGGCCAGGCGCACGCGCGGCTCGTGCGGTTCGCGCGGCGCGACCGCGATCCGGTCCAGCAGGGCCACCAGCTCGCGCGCGCCGTCGCGCTTGACCGCGACCGTCGGCACCACCGGCACGCCGAGCTCGCGTTCCAGCGCGGCCAGGTCGATGTCGATGCCGCGGCGCTTGGCCGCGTCCATCATGTTGATCGCCACCAGCATCGGCCGGCCGAGCTCGCGCAGCTCCAGGGCGAAGCGCAGGTGCAGGCGCAGGTTGGTCGCATCGACCACGCACAGCAGCACGTCCGGCGCCGGCTCGCCCGGGTAGAAACCGCGCAGCACGTCGCGGGTCACCGCCTCGTCGAGGCTGGCCGCGCTGAGGCTGTAGGCGCCGGGCAGGTCGAGCACGGCATAGCTGCGCCCGGACGGCGCGTGCAGCCGGCCTTCCTTGCGCTCGACGGTGACGCCGGCGTAGTTGGCGACCTTCTGCCGGCTGCCGGTCAGCAGGTTGAACAGCGCGGTCTTGCCGCAGTTGGGGTTGCCGACCAGGGCCACCCGCATCGGTGCGGTCGCGGGCATGGCGCCGGCCTCGGCGGCGATCGCGCTCATGCCGGCGGCTCCAGCCGCACCCGCACTCGCGCCGCTTCGGTGCGGCGCAGGGCGAAACGGGTGTAGCCGACCTGCACCAGCAGCGGCTCGGCGGCGATCGGACCGGCCGCCATCACTTCCACCCGCTCGCCGGCGACGAATCCGAGTTCGCGCAAGCGCCTGGCAATGGTGTCGTTGGGAACCTGATCATCGACGGACTCGACCGTGGCCGCAGTACGGCGCGGCAGTTCGGACAGCTTCAAGAGGCGGCTTCCAGGAAGGAGGTGGCGACCCAAATGGGAATTGTTCTCATTCTAGCACTGGTACAACGGACAGGGGCGGAGCCGGCAAGCTGAACGGTATCATTCGCCAACTCCAATCAACTCCCCCGCCCGATGACCCATCCGCTGCTGAGCCTGCGCGAGGGCCCTGTCGCCCGCCTGCGCCTGAACCGTCCCGAGCTGCACAACGCCTTCGACGCCATGCTGATCGCCGCGCTGACCGGCGCCCTGGACGCCGCCGCGGGCGACGACGAGGTGCGGGTGGTGGTGATCGAAGGCGAAGGCGCCTCGTTCTCGGCCGGCGCCGACCTCCACTGGATGCGCGGCATGGCCGCCGCCGGCGAGGCCGAGAATCGCGAGGACGCGCTGGCCCTGGCGCGGCTGATGCGCACCCTCAACGAGCTGCCCAAGCCGACCGTGGCCCGGGTCCAGGGCGCGGCCTTCGGCGGCGGGGTCGGCCTGGTCGCCTGCTGCGACATCGCCATCGCCGCGCCGGCGGCCAAGTTCGGCCTGACCGAGAGCAAGCTCGGCCTGCTGCCGGCGGTGATCTCGCCCTACGTCATCGAAGCCATCGGCGCGCGCCAGGCGCGACGCTGGTTCGCCACCGCCGAAATCTTCGACGCCGCCACCGCGCTGCGCATCGGCCTGCTGCACGAGCTGGTCGACGAGGATCAGCTCGACGCCGCGGTCGCGCGCCAGGTCGAACAGCTGCTCAAGGCCGGCCCGCGCGCCGCCGCGCAAGCCAAGCAGCTGGTGCGCCGGGTCGCCGGCGAACGCGACGGCGCGCGCCTGGACGCCGACAACGCCGCGCTGATCGCCGCGCTGCGGGTGTCCGCCGAAGGCCAGGAAGGCCTGAGCGCCTTCCTCGACAAGCGCAAGCCGAACTGGGCGCGCTGAGCCCGCTACGCGCCAGGGCGTCCCGCGCGGACGCCTGAGCGCACGCGCATACCGCTACGTACGCACGCCGACGGCGACGCATTCGCCCACGCCGGGGCGACACGAGGCCGCCGCATCGGCGAAAATCGCCGGATCGCGTCCGCCCCCCGGCGCCGCGGCTCCCGACCACGCGCCTCGCTGCGCCCCGACCTGCGGCCTGCCATGTTCGAAAAGATCCTGATCGCCAACCGCGGCGAGATCGCCTGTCGCGTGATCCGCACCTGCCGCCAGCTCGGCATCCGCACCGTCGCGGTGTATTCCGAGGCCGACGCCGACGCCCAGCACGTGCGCCAGGCCGACGAGGCCTATCCGATCGGCGGCCCGCGCCCGGCCGACAGCTACCTGCGCGGCGACGCGATCATCGAGGTCGCGCGGCGCAGCGGCGCGCAAGCCATCCACCCCGGCTACGGATTTCTCAGCGAGAACGCCGACTTCGCCGACGCGGTCGAGGCCGCCGGCATCGCCTTCATCGGCCCCAAGGCGGCGTCGATGCGCAAGATGGGCAGCAAGTCCGGGGCCAAGGAACTGATGCAGGCCGCCGGCGTGCCGGTGGTGCCGGGCTACACCGGCGCCGACCAGGACCCGGCGCTGCTGCAGCGCGAGGCCGACCGCATCGGCTATCCGCTGATGATCAAGGCCGCCCACGGCGGCGGCGGCAAGGGCATGCGCATCGTGCGCGAAGCGGGCGAATTCGCCGCCAATCTGGAGAGCTGCCAGCGCGAGGCGCGCAACGCCTTCGGCCGCGACCGGGTGCTGCTGGAGCGCTACGTCGAGCGTCCGCGCCATATCGAGATCCAGATCTTCGGCGACAACCGCGGCGAAGTGATCCATCTCAACGAACGCGAGTGCTCGGCCCAGCGCCGCTACCAGAAGGTGCTGGAGGAGTCGCCCTCCTCCTTCCTCAGCGCCGAGCTGCGCGCGCAGATGGGCGCCGCCGCGGTCCAGGCCGGTCGCGCGATCGATTACGTCAACGCCGGCACGGTCGAGTTCATCGTCGGCCAGGACGGCGGTTTCTACTTCATGGAGATCAACACCCGCCTGCAGGTCGAGCATCCGGTGACCGAATGGGTGACCGGCGTGGACCTGGTCGAATGGCAGCTGCGCGTGGCCGCCGGCGAACCGTTGCCACTGGCCCAGGACGCCATCGTCCAGCGCGGCCACGCGATCGAAGTGCGGCTGTACGCCGAGGACCCGGAAGCCGGCTTCCTGCCCGGCTCGGGCAAGCTCGAACGCCTGCGCCTGCCGGCGGCCGATGCGCACGTGCGCCTGGACTCGGGCGTGGTCGAAGGCGATACGGTGACCATCTTCTACGACCCGATGATCGCCAAGCTGATCGTCGCCGACGCCGACCGGCCGCGCGCATTGGCGCGGTTGCGCGCGGCGCTGGCGCAGTGCGAGATCGCCGGGCCGAAGTCCAATATCGAATTCCTCGAGCGCCTGGCGCGGCATCCGGCGGTGGTCGAGGGCACCATCGACACCGGCTACCTGGACCGCCATCTCGACGAGTTCATGCCCGCCGCGCACCGCGACGACGCCGGCGAGCGCGACCTGCTGCTCGGCGCGGCGGTATGCGAGCTGCTGGCGCAGGAGCGCCGCACTCGCCAGGACGCTGCGGCCTCCAACGACCCGGGCTCGCCCTGGGCGGTCGCCGACGGTTGGCGGCTCGGTCACGGCGGCCGTCGCAGCCTGGCCTTCCTGAGCCGCGAACAGCGCCTGGAGCTGCAGGCGCACGGCAGCGCCGGCGACTACCGCATCGAACTGGCCGGCGCCGACGGCACTCATCGCATCGAAGGCGCGCGCCTGCACGGCGACGAGTTGAGCCTGCGCATCGACGGCCGCGCGCGCCGGTTGCGCACGCTCGGCGACGGCGCCCGCTTGGTGCTGCACGACGGCGAACGCCGACTGCGCCTGGAATCGGTGCCGATGTACCGCCACGAACAGGGCGCCGCCGCCGGCTCCGGCAACAACGTCAACGCGCCGATGCCGGGCCGGGTAGTGGTGGTCAAGGCCGCGCCGGGCGATGCCGTGGAGGCCGGCCAGGAAGTGCTGGTGATCGAGGCGATGAAGATGGAGCTGAGCCTGAAGGCGCCGCGCGCCGGCGTGATCGCCGAGGTGCGCGCCGCGGCCGGCGATTTCGTCGAGGCCGACGCGGTGCTGGCGACCCTGGCCCCGGCCTGAGCGGACCGTACGGCGGCGCAACATCGACCGCTATCGAAATTTCCGCAATGATGGAGGCCCCGGCTGGAGCGCCGGGGCCGTCCCGCCGGCGCCGCTCGGCGCACCGGCCTCGCATCGCCAAGAGGGATCTCGCATGCTTCGGTATCCGATCCTGAGTCTTGCGCTCACCGCCGGCCTGGAACGGCTGCGCGGTCGCCGAACGGCCGCCTTCGGCCGCCCTGCCCTGCGACCCACCCCAGATCGGCGACCAGGGCCCGGTCGAAGGCCGTCCGATCCTCGGCAACGCCGCGCCGCCGACGCCCTCGCCCCGACCGTCGAGCCAATGTCCGCCGCCGCGCGCGCCCTGCGCCCGCTTGTGCTCGCCGCGCTGGCGCTGTGCGCCGGCTGCGTCGCCTTCGAGCGCAGCCCGGTGGCCGAACGCCGCTGCGACCGCGACCTGCCCGGGCACTGGCGCCTGCGCGCGGAAGGCATCGACAAAACCCTCCGCATCGATGCGCGCTGCCACACCGAAGACTGGCCCGGCCTGCGCGAGCGTCCGGTCGCGCTGGACCTGACCGGCTTCGCGATCGGCGAAGACCGCTACATCGTGCTGTCTCCGGCCGAAGCCGAACGCGCGATCGGCGCCGAAGGCCGCAGCCTGACCGGCGCGGCGCCGGCCGGCGCAGTGTTCCTGGTCTTGTATCGCATCGAGGACGGCCGCATCAGTGCCTGGCTGCCCGATTCGCAACGCGCACTGGCCGCGATCGCCCGCGGCGAGCTCGATGGGCGCAAACTGGAGGACCGCTTCGCCCTCGTCCAGGGCGACGCCGAGCGCCTGCGCGCCACGCTCGCCCGGCACACCGATCTGCTATACGACACGCGCGCCAAAGCCATGTCGCTGCAACGCGTCCCATCCAAGGAACATCCGTGACTCAGCCCTCCGCCGTACGCATCGTCGAAGTCGGTCCCCGCGACGGACTGCAGAACGAAAAGACCCCGATCGCGACCGCCGACAAGATCGCCCTGATCGACCGCCTGTCCGCGACCGGACTGCGCAGCATCGAGGCGACCAGCTTCGTCAGCCCCAAGTGGGTGCCGCAGTTGGCCGACGCGGCCGAAGTGTTCGCCGGCATCGCCCGCCGCCCCGGCGTGCGCTACCCGGTGCTGGTGCCGAACGAGCAAGGCTACGAACGCGCGCGCGCGGTCGGGGTGGAGGAAATCGCGGTGTTCACCGCGGCCTCGGAAGCCTTCAACCAGAAGAACATCAACGCCAGCATCGACGAGTCCCTGCAACGCTTCGCGCCGGTGCTGGCGCGGGCCAAGGCCGACGGCGTGGCGGTGCGCGGCTACGTCTCCACCGTGCTCGGCTGCCCTTACCAGGGCGCGGTGCCGGTCGCCGACGTGGTGCGGGTGGCGCGCGCGCTGTCCGACATGGGCTGCTACGAGATCTCGCTCGGCGACACCATCGGCATAGGCACGCCGGGCAAGGCGCGGGCGATGTTCAGGGCGGTCGCCGCCGAAGTGCCGGTCGCGGCGCTGGCGGTGCATTTCCACGACACCTACGGCCAGGCCCTGTCCAACATCCTCGCCTGCCTGGAGGAAGGCGTGGCGGTGGTCGACTCGGCCGTGTCCGGCACCGGCGGCTGCCCCTACGCCAAGGGCGCCAGCGGCAATGTCGCCAGCGAGGACGTGGTCTATATGCTGCACGGCCTGGGCATCGACACCGGCATCGACCTGGATGCGCTGGCCCGGACCGGGCGCTGGCTGGCCGGCCTGCTCGGCCGCGAAACCGGCAGCAAGGTCGGCAAGGCTCTGGCGGCGGCGTGAAGCGCGACGCGCCCGCGCCGGAGCCGCCGCCGAGCCGCACGGACGATCCGGCGCGGGTCCTGGCGGCGCTGGAGCGGGCGCAGCAGGACCCCAAACTCGACCCGGCGCTGCGCGCCCTGCTCGCCGAAGCCGCGGCCGCGCTGCGCGCGCGCGGCGGCGATGCCGAACACCGCTGCCTGTACCGCGCCCTGTTCGACTCGATCCCCGACTTGGTCACGGTGCTCGACGAAGAAGGCACGGTGATCGAGATCAACCGCCAGGGCACGCATGCGCACCGGCGGGTGCGCGAAGACATCCTCGGCCAGCCGATCCACGTGCTCAATCCGGAGCTGCCGCAGGACCACCTGGTCCCGGTGTGGGAATCCCTCAACCGCGGCGAGACCTACGTCATCGAGGTCACCAACAAGCGCGGCGACGGCACCCGCTTCCCCGTGGAGGTGCATTCGGCCGCGTTCGTCCACGAGGGCCAGCGCCGGATCATCGCGGTCGCCCGCGACCTGAGCACCCGCCAGGACGCCGAGCTGCGCTTCCGCGAGCTGGTCGAACTGATCGACCGCGGCGTGATCGTGCAGGACGACGGCCTGCGCATCGTCTACGCCAACAGCGCGGCGATGCGGCTGCTGTCGCTGCACAGCGGCGACAGCATCGTCGACGAGTTGCGCTCCGGCCATTGGATGGTGATCGACGAGCGCGGCCGCGAGCTGCCGCCCACGCAATACCCCTCGCGCATCGCCCTGGAAACCGGGCGCGTGGTCGAGAGCACCGTGCTCGGCCTGTACCACCGCAACCGCCACGAACTGATCTGGCTGTCGGTGACCGCGGTGCCGAAGTTCCCGCCCGGCGGCGACCGGCCGAACCAGGTGTTCGCACTGTTCTCCAACGTCACCGCGCTCAAGCGCGACAGCGCGCTGTTCGACCGCGCCCAGGCCCTGGCCCACATCGGCGGCTGGGAGTGGGACGCCGGCCGCGACAGCCTGTATCTGACCGACGAAGCCGCGCGCATTCTCGGCCGCGAAGTCGTGCCGACCACCATCGAGGAATTGCTCGACTGCCTGCGCCCGATGGACCGCCATCGCTTGCGCAGCCACCTCGACCGCAGCGTCGGCGGCGGCCGCGGGCTCGATCTGGAGCTGCAGGGCGTGCGCCCGGACGGCAGCGTGTTCTGGGTGCGGGTGATCGGCGACGCCGGCGCCGGCGATCCGGTCGGCCAAGTGCTGACCGGCACCCTGCAGGACGTCACCGAGCGCAAGCAGGAAGAAGAACACCTGCGCATCCAGGCGCGCAGCGATCCGCTGACCGGCCTGCTCAACCGCGACGCGGTGCTAGCCGAGCTCGAACAACGCCTGGACACCTTCCCGCAATCGCCGCTGGCGGTGCTGTACATCGACCTGGATCGCTTCAAGGTGGTCAACGACGTGCTGGGCCATGCCGCCGGCGACCGCCTGCTGGCCTCGGCCGCGCGCCGCATCCGCCAGGCCATCGGCAACGATCCGGCGCAGATCGCCCGCTTCGGCGGCGACGAATTCCTGGTGGTGTGCCCGCTCGACGGCGAGCCGCTGCGCGCCGAACGCATCGCCGACGCGATCCTGGAAAGCTTCGGCGACAGCTTCCGCGTCGACGGCGAAGAGTTCAGCATCACCGCCAGCATCGGCATCGCCCAGGCGCCCCTCGACGGCCGCACCGCGCAACAGCTGATCCAAAGCGCCGACGTGGCCATGTACGACAGCAAACGCCGCGGCCGCAACAGCTGGCAGGCCTTCACTCCGGAACTGGCCGAACAGCAGCTGCACCGCCTGCAACTGGAAACCCACCTTCGCCGCGCGGTGCACAACGACGAGTTCCATCTGGTCTACCAACCGCAGGTCGACCTCGGCGACGGCCGGGTGATCGCGGTCGAAGCGCTGATCCGCTGGCGCAACCGCTCGCTGGGCGAAATGCGCCCGGACCGCTTCATCGGCCATGCCGAAACCACCGGCGACATCGTCGGCATCGGCGGCTGGGTGCTGCACGAGGCCTGCCGCCAACTGCGCCGCTGGCGCGACGAAGGCCTGCGGGTCGAACGCGTCGCGGTCAACGTCTCTTACCGCCAGTTCCTCGGCGACGACCTCGCCAGCAACGTCGCCGCGGCGTTGTCCGAACACGGCCTGCCCGGCAGCGCGCTGGAGCTGGAATTCACCGAACGGGTGCTGATCGAGGACGCGCCCGACACGGTGCGCACTTTCGCCCGCCTGCGCGAACTCGGCGTGCACCTGTCGATCGACGATTTCGGCGAAGGCTACAGCGCGCTCAACTACCTGCGCCGCCTGCCGATCCACGGCCTCAAGCTGAGCCAGTTGTTCGTCCAGGGCGTGCCCGACAACCAATCCGACGTCGCCGTCTGCCAGGCCGTCACCGGCATCGCCCGCAGCCTGGGCCTGGGCCTGGTCGCCGAGGGCATCGAGACCGAACGCCAGCGCGGCTTCCTGCGCGAGCTGGGCGTCGGCATCGGCCAGGGCTTCTTGTTCGCTCCCGGCTTGTCGCCGGGGGACCTGCGCGATTACTACCTGAGCCGTACGAACTGAGCCCGGGCCTACGCGACCCGGCACACGCCGCGACGGCCGGTCAACGCGCCGCGAACTCGTCCATCGCCTCGCTGCGCCCGATCGCCGCCAGCCGAGCCCGGACCTCGTCCAGCCATTGCGCTTCCGGCCGGCGCGTGGCCCAGCCGTAGCTGCGCGGCAACAGCAGCGGCCGGTCGTCGAACGCCGCGATCAGGGTGGCGTTGATCGAGTCGGTGCCGATCGGCCGACGCTGCGGCAGCCTCAGCGCCAACTCGCGGGCGTGGCGCTCGTAGGAATCGAGAATCGCGCGTTGCGCGGCCGGATCGGGCCGCACCGCCTGTTCGTAGGCCGAATAGGCGACCAGAAACGACGGCGGCCGATCCTCGAGCAAGGCCGCCTGCAGACGCAGATGGCCGTCGACGATGACATAGCCGTTGAGGCAGCTCAGATACCACAGCAGCACCGGCGGCAACGCCTCCTCGCGCGCCTTCTTGCGCCACCACTTGAGCCGGCCGTCGTCGACCGCGGCCGGCGCGCGCAGGTTCAGCAGCGGGTAGCGTCCGTGCCACCAGTCGATGAAGAACAGCGGGTCTTCGCGCAAGGCGTCGCGAGCATCCTCGAGCCACCAGCTCGCTTGCGCCCGGCGCAGGGGCTCGGTTTCGAACGTCCAGGTTCCGGGCTTGGGGCGCATCGCCATCAACACCCACAGCCCCGGGTACAGGAACGAGGCCGGGCCCTCGGCCAGCGCCTGCGCGAACACCCGGCTCCATCCGGGCAGGCGTTGCGCCTGCGGCAACGCCGCATGCCGCTCGACGATCGCCGAATCCAGCGTCGACGCCGGCACTGGCGCCGGCGCCTCGTCGGCGCCGCGCAGCCAATAAACGCCCTCGTAGTCGCTCAGCAGCGTCGCCCAGAAGCGCACTACCGATTCATCGCTGCCCGCGCACTCCTGCACCAGCCGGATCCGGCCGTTGTCGCCGCTCTCCAGGTGCAACGGCGGCTTGCGATGGCGGCCGTCGTCCATCCTGCACTGCAGGGCCAGGCCGAACCACTGGCCGCCATCGGTCTCCAGGTCTTTCCAGTGCAGGTTCATAGGGCCGGACGACTGCGTTCGCGCAAGGCGCGTATCGCCTGAGGACGGGGGTATCGCAGCCGCGCGAAGACAGTGTCGGGATCGCGCTGGCGATGGTGTTCGCCGGTAGCGAACGCCCCTTCGCTCAATGCGCATCGCGGCATCTGGCCGACGCTGAGCTGGAGCCGCTCGAAACGGTCCTTTTCCTTGGCTGTGGGTATATGCGTCAAGATGCGATCTCGTCCGTCGCCCGACTCAATGCGGCTGTGCCGCTGCTTCGTCTGCCGGATCGTAAATGTCCAGTTCCAGCTCGATTCCGCGCTGCCCCAGCGCGAGCAGCGCTTGGGGCGAAAGCCGCAGATTGTCGTTGCCGCTTTCCATGAACACTCCGCAGAACAGGTCCACTCGGTAGCGCTCCCCCAGCGAGCGCCAGACCGCCAGGTCGTCGGTCACGCCGCCGAGGATCGTGAAGATCTGCGCTTCGATGTTTTCAGGCCTGTTGTCCACGGCGCTCAGGCTCCAGCGGCCTGTCTTGAGGATACGCACCCGCCCGGTGGCCGCGTTGACCAGCCGGTCGCCTTTGCGCGCCGAACTGCTCGGGCTGCTGCCAAGCAGCGTGCTGACTTCATCGGGGTCCAGGTCGTCGCCGAACACCCGCAACACCGCAGTAGACCATTCCGCCCGACTCATCCGTGCTCCGTAAATATCGCTGCCGTTCCGCCCCCGGGTGCGGGCATCGGACTCAAGCCGTCAGGTGCTTGGCCGCCCACGCGTCCGCCACCGCCGTCGCCCGCGGCCGGTCGGCCTTCATGTGTTCGATCCGGCGTGCCGCCGCCTCGCGGTCGCCGGCCGCCAGCGCCGCCGCCGCGGCCAGGATCGTCGGCGCCTCGGCCAGCCGTGCGGCGACCTTGGCCAGATCGGCATAGCCCTCCAGCCAAGGCAAGCCGTGGGCCGCGAAGGCGTCGGCCAGTTCGGGCGCCAGCAGCGCCGGGTCGCTGTCGGGCGCGAGCGTCCACCAATGGTCGCGGGCCTGCGGCATCAGCGCGCCGATGCGCTCGCGCAGGGTGCACTCGTACTCCTTGGGCTTGCCGGCCAGCGGAGCGTTTCCAGCCAACACCTCGATCTCGGGGATGTACAGGCCCAGATTGAGGGTGAAGCGCGCCTGCGCGGCGCTGTTGCCGCTGCTGGCCTGGACGTTCACCACCTGCCAGCGATCGCCGTGTCGGCGGTGGAAGCTGCGGCCGGCCTTGGCGAAGCCGTGAGATTTCAGCAGCGGGGCCAGTCCTGAAGCGACGACGGCGTCGATATGCTTGGCGGGGTCCATGGGTCTTGATCGGCGTCCTGGGCGTTGCGCCGCGCTCGGCGGCAGGGCGAGACTCAACCGCCGTCCGCGGCCAACTCGGCCGACAGTTCGCGGGTCATGGTCGCGATCTCCTCGGCGATCTGCTCGGGCGTGCGGCCGTTGTCCTCGCCGATGAAATTGCCGCCGCTGTAGTCCGAGCCGCTGCACAGCGGCAGGCGCCACAAGCGGCACTCGCCGGAGCGGGTACCGCGCTGGCACTCGGCCATGGCGGTGCGCGCGGCCACGCGCGGAATCAGGTCCAGGCCGCGGTAGGTCTTGCGCGCCTTGTCGATCACGATCGACTGGCATTGATCGACGAACGAGCCGAGCACTACGCATTCCTGCCCGGTCTGCTGGCGGCAGTAGTCCAGCGCCAGGCTGGAGGCCTTGGCGACGTCCAGCGAGTAGTTGGACGAGTACAACTGCGAACGCGCCGGATCGCTGACGTGCACGCCGAAGAACCGCAGGCGCTGCGGCGTAGGCATCATGGTGATCGCGGGCATGGTCGCCGGTGCGGTGCGCGGCGGCGCCGCGCGCTGCACCGGGCCGTTTCCGTAACCCGGCGTGGGGACGCAGATCGGTCCGGGCGCCCGGCCGATCGGACTCAGCCCTTCCGGACACCCCTGGTCGGCATGGGCCTGCTGGACGAGCAACGCCGACAGCAGCAGTCCCGCGGCCCGACAGGCCAGCTTCCTCATACGATCTCTCCTTGGCTTGCGATCCATGCCCCTTGACCCTGCCGACGGGCGGTCCGGGCGCCGGCCGTTACTGTACAACCGGCTCCGCAGCGCCTGCGCCCTCCCGGCGCCGAGTCCCGATGCGGCTACCGGCATCTTCGCATCGGCCCCGTCCTGAGCGAGGATGTGCACCGGTCCCCGACACAGAGTTATCGCATGGCCCTGCCGCCCGGCGTCCAGTTGCGCTCGATCCTGCCCCGCGACGATGCCGCGCTGGCCGCGATCGCCCGCCAGGTGCAGGCGGAGTTCGGCGCGGCCGCGATCAGCGACCCGGAACTGGACGCGATGCAGCGCAGTTACAGCCGCCCGCGCAGCGCCTACTTCCTGGTCGAACGCGACGGCAAGCTCGGCGGCGGCGCCGGCATCGCGCCGCTGCTCGGCGGCGACGAGCGCATCTGCGAGCTGCGCAAGTTCTACCTGCTGCCGTCGGTGCGCGGCATCGGCCTGGGCCAGGCCCTGCTCGACAAGTGCCTGCTGACCGCGCGCGGCTACGGCTATACGCAGTGCTACGTCGAATTGCTGGACCGCATGAGCGAGGCGCAGCGGCTGCTGGAGGCCAACAGCTTCCAGTTGCTGGACGCGCCGATGGGTTACGCGGAGCTGGCGGGCAGCCATACCTGGTACTTGCGCACGGTCTGACCGCGTCCGCGGCCGCCGGCCGCGGTCGGCGCCGATACCCCGGCTCCTTTAGAATGGCGGCTTTCCGCCTTCAGGAACCGCCCATGCAACTCGAAAACGCCCGCGCCGTCGTCACCGGCGGCGTCTCCGGCCTCGGCCTGGCCGTGGCCCAGCACCTGGTCGCCCGTGGCGGCAAGGTCGCCCTGTTCGACGTCAACGACGACAAGGGCGCGCAAGCCGTGGCGGCGCTGGGCGCGGACAAGGCGCGCTATTTCCGCACCGACGTCACCGACGAGGCCGGGGTCGCGGCCAACCTGGCGGCCGCGCGCGAGTTCCTGGGCGGGCTGAACGCGGCGATCAACTGCGCCGGCATCCTCGGCGCCGGCCGCGTGCTGGGCAAGGAAGCGCCGATGCCGCTGGGCCAGTTCCAGAGCACGGTGATGGTCAACCTGGTCGGCAGCTTCAACGTCGCCAAGGCCGCGGCCAACCTGATGCAGCACAACGAAGCCGGCGAAGACGGCGAGCGCGGCGTGATCGTCAACACCGCCTCGGTCGCGGCCTACGAAGGCCAGATCGGCCAGGCCGCCTACTCGGCCTCGAAGGGCGGCGTGGTCGGCATGACCCTGCCGATGGCGCGCGAACTGTCGCGCTTCGGCATCCGGGTGATGACCGTCGCTCCGGGCATCTTCTGGACCCCGATGGTCGACGGCATGCCCGAATCGGTGCAGCAGTCGCTGTCGGCCTCGATCCCCTTCCCCTCGCGCCTGGGCCGCCCGGAAGAATTCGCCGACCTGGTCGGCTACATCCTCGGCAACCGCTACCTCAACGGCGAGACCATCCGCCTGGACGGCGCTACCCGGCTGGCGCCGAAGTAAGCGAGGCCGGGATTCGGGTTTGGGAATTCGGGATCGGCAAAGCGATCCCCGCTCCGCCCGGCGTCCCCCTCCGCTTTTGCCAACCCCGAATCCCCAATCTCGAATTCCGAACAACGATGAAAGCCTACGACGTCAAAAAAGGTAACGTGGTCGAACACAACAACACCGTGTACCAGGTGCGCGATATCGAACGCAGCTCGCCGCAGGGCCGCGGCGGCAACGTGAAGTACCGCTTCACCATGTACTCGGTGCCGGGCGGCACCAAGTTCGACCTCAGCGTCGGCGCCGAAGACGAGCTCAAGGAAGTCGAGCTGAGCCGTCGCCAGGCGACCTTCTCGTACAAGGACGGCGACGCCTTCGTGTTCCTCGACGACGAGGACTACACCCCCTATACGCTCGATGCCGACGTGGTCGGCGACGCTGCCGGCTACATCGTCGGGGACCTGTCGGGCTGCTACGTGCAGATCATCGACGACCAGCCGGTGGCGCTGCAGCTGCCGCAGAGCGTGGCGATCGAAGTGATCGAGACCCCGCCGGAGCTCAAGGGCGGTACCGCGACCAAGCGCCCGAAGCCGGCCAAGCTGTCGACCGGCATCGAAATCATGGTGCCGGAATACATCGGCAACGGCGAACGCGTGCTGGTCAACACCACCACCGGCGAGTTCGCCGGCCGTGCGGACTGAGATCGCGCTGTGGGCCGCCGGCGCGCTCGCGCTGGCGGCCGGGTGCTCGCGCCTCGGCGCGGACGCCGGCGCGGGCTGCCAGACGCCGCCGCGCATCGAAGCCGGCCATGCCGGCGGCTGGTGCGGCTTGCCGCACGAACTGCGCGAATTCGTCATCGCGCACGAGCACAACCTCGACTTCTCCGGCGGCGAGCCCTCCGACGCGCAGGCCATGGAGGCCCTGTCGCGCGAGGCCGAGCAGCGACGCCGCGACGAACGCGCGCGCTGGGACGCGCTTCGCGCCGAGTACCGATCCGATCCGTCCGTCGCCGCGTGGATGACGCGCTACGGCCGCAGCCAGGAGTGGCCATGAACGACGCCTCCCCCGCCCCCGACTACCGTTTCGCCGCCGCCGGCGCCGCCGACCTGGAGCGGCTGATGCCGGTACTGCGCGAGTTCTACACGGTCGAGCACCTGCCGTGGAACGAACCGGCGCTGCGGCAGGCGCTGCTGACCCTGGTGTCGGACCCGAACGCGGGCCGGTTGCGGCTGATCCTGCGCGACGGCGCGATAGCCGGCTATTTCGTCCTCGGCTTCTGCTTCAGCCTGGAGTTCGGCGGACGCTACGGCCTGCTCGACGAATTGTTCGTGCTGCCGGCGCACCGCGGCGGCGGGCTGGCCAAGCGCGCCCTGGCCGAGATCGAGGCCCTGTGCCGGGCCGAAGGATTGGGCGCCTTGCGGCTGGAAGTGAACGACGACAACGCCCACGCCCGCGGCATCTACGAGCGCGCGGGCTACCGCGCGCATCCGCGCCGGCTGATGACCAAGTGGCTGCGCGACTGAGCCATGCGCCGCCTGCCCGCGCCGCATCCGGGGCGCAGCGGCGCAAGCGGCCTTTGTAGGAGCGGCGTGAGCCGCGACCGCCGAAGCGGTGCGATACCGCGCTCCTTCCGAAGCATCAGACCCGCCCGTCTTAGCGAAACCGGCGGCCGCATCCGCCCGGGCTTCGGCCGGCCGCGCTCGCGATCACCGCAGCGGTGGTCGCGGCTGACGCCGCTCCTACAAGAGCCGCCCAACGCTTCGCGCGACCGCATTCACAGAATTTCGCGGCCAAATTATCCGCCGCGGCTTGCGGAAACGTGATCCCGCTCGCGCGCGCAGGGCTGCCACGAACCTGCAATCTGCGCCTCTCAGGCTAGTCTTTTTCCCGCGGCAGCCCGCCGCCCGCCCAGCCAGGAGCCCGGCCTTGGTCACCTCCACTCGTCGCGATTTCCTCAAGCTCGCCGGCTCCGCCGCCGCGCTGAGCCTGCTGCCGCCCACCATCCGCGCCGCGCTCGCCACTCCGGCCGCGCGTGTCACCGGCACTATCCAGGACGTGCAGCACGTGGTGATCCTGATGCAGGAGAACCGCTCCTTCGATCATTACCTCGGCGCGCTGCGCGGCGTGCGCGGCTTCGACGATCCGCGGCCGATTCCGCTGCCCGGCGGCAAGACGGTGTGGGAGCAGCCCAAGTCGGCGACCAATCCGCAACCGGTGCTGCCGTTCCACCTCGACACCATGCGCACCGCCGCGCATTGCATGGCCGACATCGACCACAGTTGGAAGGGCTCGCACGCCCGCTGGAAGGACTACAACGCCTGGGTCGCGACCAAGGGCTCGATGTGCATGGGCCACTTCCGCCGCGAGGACCTGCCGTTCTACTACGCCCTGGCCGACGCGTTCACGGTCTGCGACGCCTATTACTGCTCGCACCACGGCCCGACCAATCCCAATCGCATGCACCTGTTCGCCGGCACCAGCGGCATGACCGTCGGCGACTTCGGGCCGCAGGCGGTCAACAACGCCGACGACGGCAACTGGACCGGCGACATGGCGCGCGACAACCCGAACTTCGCCGGCCATCGCTGGACCACCTACGCCGAACGGCTGCAGAACGCCGGCATCCCGTGGCGGGTGTACCAGGAGCACGACAACTACGGCGACAACTCGCTCGCCTACTTCGCCAAGTTCCGCAAGCTGGACACCGCTTCGGAGCTGTACAAGCGCGCCCGCGCCATCGTCCCGGGCTCCAACGAAACCAACGCCAAGACCTCGCGCGGCGAACACCTGATCGCCGAGTTCGCCAAGGACGTGCGCGAAGGCACCCTGCCGGCGGTGTCGTGGATCGTGCCGTCCTACATCATGAGCGAGCATCCGGAAGCGACCCCGGCCTACGGCGAGTCGCTGACCGCGCGCCTGCTGGCGGCGCTGGTGGCCAATCCCGAGGTCTGGTCCAAGACCGTCTTCATCATCAACTACGACGAGAACGGCGGCTTCTTCGACCACGTTCCGCCGCCGCTGCCGGCGATCACGTCCAGCCTCGGCAAGAGCACGGTCGACACCGCGACCGAAAACTACAAGGGCATCCCGGTCGGGCTCGGCATCCGCGTGCCGATGTTCGTGATCTCGCCGTGGAGCAAGGGCGGCTGGGTCAATTCGCAGGTGTTCGACCACACTTCGGTGCTGCGCTTCCTGGAAGCGCGCTTCGGCATCGCCGAACCGAACATCAGCGCCTGGCGCCGCAGCGTCGCCGGCGATCTCAGCACTGCGTTCGATTTCGCCAACCCCAATGCGCAGTGGCCGACCCTGCCGGACACTTCCGGCGCGATGAGCGGCGCCGACGCCAGTTGCAAGCTCAGCGCGCCCAAGCCGCCGAGCAAGCCGTCGATGCCGCGCCAGGAGCGTGGCGCGCGGCCTGCGCGGGCGCTGCCGTACGAGCTGCGCGTGGACGGGCGGATCGAAGCTTCCAGCGGCCGCTACTGGCTGGATTTCGGCAACGACGGTGTCGCCGGCGCCTGCCTGAACGTGTACGCCGGCAATCGCAGCGACGGGCCGTGGTACTACACCCTGGACGCGAACACCGCGCTGTCGGACTACTGGAGCGCGCGCCAGTACACTCAGGGCATTTACGACTTGGCAACCTATGGTCCGAACGGATTCCTGCGGCAGTTCCGCGGCGATCTGAACAAGGCGCTGTCGGCGACCGGCGCCAATCCGGAAGTGATCGTGCGCCACGATGCGATCGGCGAACTGCTGAGCCTGGAATTCGTCAACACCGGCCGCGCGGCCTGCCGCCTGACCCTGCGCCCGAACCACTACAGCGATGCGCCGGCACGCCATTACGACCTCGCCCCGGGCGCACGGGTGCGCGATCACTGGCCGCTGGCGACCAGCCGGCGCTGGTACGACTTCAGCGTCACTTGCGATACCGATGCCCGTTATCTGCGCCGCATCGCCGGCCATGCCGAGAACGGCAGCCCGGGCGTCAGCGATCCGGCGATCGGGCGGGGCTGAGCGTCGGCACCCGGTTTTGCGACGCGACCGTTCGACACGACGGTCGCGACTCGCGTCGCTCCTACCTTGACGAAGCCGCTCCTCGTAGGAGCGGCGTGAGCCGCGACCGCCGCAGCGGTGGACGCAAGCGCGGCGCCGGCGAAGACCGGCAACGCGGCAATGACGGGTGAGTTTTTGTCGATCCGCCGCTGCGGACGGTAACGCGGTATCGCACCGCTGCGATGGTCGCGGCTTACGCCGCTCCTACAGGCGACCACGCCGCTTTGGGGTGAGGACGGCCAAGCTGGAAATATGGCGGTCGCGATTCGCGTCGCTCCTACCCCTGATGACGCCGCTCCTCGTAGGAGCGGCGTGAGCCGCGACCACCGAAGCGGTGGACGCAAGCGCGACGCCGGCGAAGACCGGCAACGCGGCAACGACGGGTGAGTTTTTGTCGATCCGCCGCTGCGGACGGTAACGCGGTATCGCACACCGCTGCGATGGTCGCGGCTTACGCCGCTCCTACAGGCGACCACGCCGCTTTGGGGTGAGGACGGCCAAGCTGGAAATATGGCGGTCGCGACTCGCGTCGCTCCTACCCCTGATGACGCCGCTTCCTCGTAGGAGCGGCGTGAGCCGCGACCGCCGCAGCGGTGGACGCAAGCGCGGCGCCGGCGAAGACCGGCAACGCGGCAACGACGGGTGAGTTTTTGTCGATCCGCCGCTGCGGACGGTAACGCGATATCGCACCGCTGCGATGGTCGCGGCTTACGCCGCTCCTACAGGCGACCACGCCGCTTTGGGGTGAAGACGGCCAAACTGGAAATATGGCGGTCGCGACTCGCGTCGCTCCTCCCCTGACGACGCCGCTTCCTTGTAGGAGCGGCGTGAGCCGCGACCGCCGAAGCGGTGGACGCAAGCGCGGGCCCCGGCGAAGACCGGCAACGCGGCAACGACGGGTGAGTTTTTGTCGATCCGCCGCTGCGGACGGTAACGCGGTATCGCACCGCTGCGATGGTCGCGGCTTACGCCGCTCCTACAGGCGACCACGCCGCTTTGGGGTGAGGACGGCCAAGCTGGAAATATGGCGGTCGCGACTCGCGTCGCTCCTACCCCCGATGACGCCGCTTCCTTGTAGGAGCGGCGTGAGCCGCGACCGCCGAAGCGGTGGACGCAAGCGCGGCGCCGGCGAAGACCGGCAACGCGGCAACAACGGGTGTGTTTTTGTCGATCCGCCGCTGCGGACGGGAACGCGGTATCGCACACCGCTGCGATGGTCGCGGCTTACGCCGCTCCTACAGGACAACCACCTCGCTCCTACAGGGCAACCACGCCGCTCCTACAGGCAGACGCCGCCGCTTGCTACAGGCGAGCCGCTGCGGCGCTGGCGCAGCGGCCGGCCGCGATCCTCACCCCCGCGCCAGCCACTTGCGCGCCATGCGCCGCATCGATTCGTCGCTGGTCGGGTCGGCCAACAGCTCGGCGATGTCGCGCCAGGCCAGGTCCAGCGATTCCTCGCTGACCACGTAGTCTTCGTTGTCGCCGGCGCGAACCACGTAGCGCAGGTCGTAGTGCCAGTGCCCGGGGACTTCGTGGCGGGCCGGGATCCAGTGCCGGTCCAGGTCGAACAGTTCCGGCTCCACGCTCAGTCCGGTCAGGCCGGACTCTTCCTCGGCCTCGCGCAGGGCGACCTGGGCCAGGTCGCGGTCGCCGTCGGCGTGGCCGCCGAGCTGCAGCCAGCGGCCGAGCTTGCGATGGTGGGTCAGCAGCACGCGCCGGCCGGCGCGGTCGATCAGCCAGGCGCCGCCGGTGAAATGGCCGGCCAGACGCTCGCGCAGGAAGGGGTCGCCGGGTTCGGTGGCGCCGTCCGGCGCCGTCTCTCCGCCGTCGGCTTCGGTGAGCAAGGCCAGAAACGGCAGCGTATGTTCGGCTTCGTCGGGCCATTGGCGCGCGTACAGGTCGAGATTGGAACGCAGCTGACCGATCGAGTCCGAATGTTTCACAGGCATACCGAAAAAAGCACAGGGCGCAGAGCCGGGACCGTGATTATCGCCGCAAAGGCCATGACCGGCTCCGCTTGCCGCCCGTTTCCGCACTGGGTTAAGGTGGCCCGCCGCCCCGCTCCGGGAGTCGGTCATCCATCGTCGTCGCAGAACGACGGGCACAGATCACTTCAGATCACTTCTTACGAGAGAGAGGGGAGTTCGATGTCGAGAGGCCTGTTCATCACCAAGCCCGTGGCGCCGGCCGGCCACGTGGACGCCGGCGAGCCCGTGGAGGGCAGCCTCGAAGGCGAAGCCACGCTGAAACGGTCGCTGACCGCGACCCAATTGGTGATGCTGGGCATCGGCGCGGTCATCGGCGCCGGCATCTTCGTCCTTTCCGGCCACGCCGCCGCCGAACACGCCGGCCCGGCGATCGTGCTGAGCTTCATCATCGCCGGCTTCGCCTGCGCCCTGGCCGGCCTGTGCTACGCCGAGTTCTCGGCCATGCTGCCGGTCTCGGGCAGCGCTTACTCCTATTCCTACGCCACCCTGGGCGAGTTCGTGGCCTGGTTCATCGGCTGGAACCTGGTCCTGGAGTACCTGTTCGCCGCCTCGACCGTCGCGGTCGGCTGGTCGGGCTACCTCAACAGCCTGCTGACCAGTTTCGGCGTCGGCCTGCCGACCTCGCTGTCGGCGGCGCCGCTGAACGTGGTCGATGGCGCGATCGTCTACACGGGCGGCCTGGTCAATCTGCCGGCGGTGGCGATCGTCGCCGCGCTCAGCGGCCTGTGCTACGTCGGCATCACCCAGTCGGCCTTCATCAACTCGATCATCGTCGCGATCAAGGTCGTGGTGATCACCCTGTTCGTGGCCTTCGCCGCGAAGTACGTCAACCCGGACAACTGGGTGCCGTTCATTCCGGAGAACCAGGGCCCGGGCAAGTACGGCATCGACGGCATCGTCCGCGGCGCCTCGGTGGTGTTCTTCGCCTACATCGGCTTCGACGCGGTCTCCACCGCCGCCGGCGAGGCCAAGAACCCGCAGCGCGACATGCCGATCGGCATCCTCGGCTCGCTGGTGATCTGCACCATCATCTACATCATCGTCTCCGGCGTGCTGACCGGCCTGCTGCCGTACCACATGCTGAGCACTCCGAAGCCGGTGGCGACCGCGCTGGAGGCCTATCCGGCGCTGGGCTGGCTCAAGCTCGCGGTCGAGATCGGCGCGATCGCCGGCCTCAGCTCGGTGATCCTGGTGATGCTGATGGGCCAGCCGCGCATCTTCTATTCGATGGCGAAGGACGGCCTGCTGCCGCAACTGTTCGCCAAGGTCCATCCGAAGTTCCAGACCCCGTACATGGGCACGATCATCGTCGGCGTGTTCGCCTGCATCCTGGCCGGCCTGCTGCCGATCGGACTGCTCGGCGAACTGGTCTCGATGGGCACCCTGCTCGCTTTCGCCACCGTCTGCATCGGCGTACTGATCCTGCGCAACACCCGCCCCGACCTGCCGCGTCCGTTCCGCGTGCCGCTGGCCGTGGTGGTTTGCCCGCTCGGCGCCGCGGCCTGCCTGTACCTGTTCTGGAAGCCGTTCTCGGAGCACTGGCACCTGATGACCGGCTGGACCGTGATCGGCCTGCTGATCTACGCCTTCTACGGCTACAGCCACAGCAAGCTGCGCAGGGCGGCGGGCGGCAAGGCCTGAACCCGGCGCATTCATGATTCGAGGCCGGCGGACACCTTCCGCCGGCCTTTTTCCTTTCCACGCACAGACGTTTCCACCGCAGCGACCGGCTCGCCGTTCGGGCCCGCTCCTCGAAGCCGTCGTTCCCGCGAAAGCGGGACTCCAGGGCTTCGCCGGGGCACGACTTCGAAGTCTTCGGATTCCCGCCTTGACGGGAATGACGGGACGCAGGGGATCCGGATCGCGGACACACGCAACACCAGGACGAACCCCATGCTGGAACAACTCCGGGCGACCAAACACCCGCACGCTGCCCACAGCGACGCCGACGGCCTCAGCCTGCACCGCACCCTCGGCCCCTGGGGCCTGACCGCGCTCGGCATCGGCGCGGTGATCGGCGGCGGCATCTTCGTCATCACCGGCAAGGCCGCGGCCGAACACGCCGGCCCGGCGATCATGCTGTCCTTCGTCCTGGCCGCGATCTGCTGCACCTTCTGCGCCCTGGCCTACGCCGAGTTCGCGGCGATGGTGCCGGTCTCCGGCAGCGCCTACACCTACACCTACGCCACCCTCGGCGAACTCTCGGCCTGGTTCATCGGCTGGATGCTGATACTGGAGTACGGCGTCTCCGCCTCGGCGGTGGCGGTCAGTTGGACCGGCTACTTCCTCAGTTTGTTGCAACACTTCGACATCACCCTGCCGGCGGCGCTGGTGCAGGCGCCGCTGGACGCCAAGCTGCGCCCGACCGGCGCGATCGCCAACCTGCCGGCGGCGGCGATCGTGCTGCTGCTGACCTGGCTGTGCTACGTCGGCATCCGCAAATCCTCGGCCATGAACATGGCGATGGTGTTGCTGAAGTCGGGCCTGATCGTGCTGGTGATCGCGGTCGGCTGGAAGTACGTGAACCCCGAGCTGTGGACCCCGTTCATCCCCGAATCGCAAGGGCACGGCAAATACGGCTGGGAAGGCGTGCTGCGCGGCGCCTCGATGGTGTTCTTCGCCTATATCGGCTTCGAGGCGGTGTCGGTGGCGGCGCAGGAATCGCACAAGCCGCAGAAGGACATGCCGATCGGCATGATGGCCTCGCTGGCGATCTGCACCGTGCTCTACATCGGCATGGCCGCGGTCATGACCGGCCTGGCGCCCTACACCACCCTGGGCACCGACGAGCCGGTGGTCACCGCGATCGCCGCCCATCCGGCGCTGAACTGGCTGCGCGTGGTGGTCGAGGTCGGCGCCCTGGTCGGCCTGTCCTCGGTGGTGCTGGTGATGATCATCGGCCAGCCGCGCATCTTCATGATCATGGCCCGCGACGGCCTGCTGCCGCCGGTGTTCACCAAGATCCATCCCAAGTACCGCACCCCGCACATCAATACCGTCATCACCGGCATCGGCATCGCCCTGCTGGCGGCGCTGTTCCCGCTCGACATCCTCGGCGACATGACCTCGATGGGCACCCTGATCGCCTTCGCCGCGGTCTGCGCCGGCGTGCTGATCCTGCGCCGCACCCAGCCCGACCTGCCGCGCCCGTTCCGGATTCCGTTCGCCTGGCCGATCTGCCTGGCCGGCATCGTCAGCTGCCTGATCCTGCTGTCGACCATGAGCGCGCACAACTGGATGCTGATGGCGGTCTGGACCGCGGTCGGGATCTTGGTCTACTTCCTGTACGGCTTCCGCCACAGCCGCCTGCGCAAGGCCTGAACGGCACTGCGCGGGCCCGCGGCAACGCTGTGTTGCCGCCAGCCGGGGCAAACCCACGGCGACCGGGCCGCCCCGGTCGCCGTTTGTTTGTAAACTGAGACCATGAACAGCCCCCTGCCCTACGACCCCCAGCACCTGTCGCACTGCGCCGGCGAGATCATCGTCAATGTGCGCGAGCTGGCCCAGCGCGGCTGGACTCCGGCCACGAGCAGCAATTTCTCGCGCCGGATCGACCAGTCCCACGTCGCCATCACCGTGTCCGGCCGCGACAAGGGCCGCCTGACCGAGGCCGACATCATGGTCGTGGACCTGGACGGGCAGCCGGTCGCCACCGAGCACCGCCCCTCGGCCGAGACCCTGCTGCACACCCAGCTGTACAAGCGCTACCCCGAGGTCGGCTGTGTCCTGCACACCCATTCGCAGACCCAGACCGTGGCCTCGCGCCTGTTCGCCGGCCAGGGCCACGTGCATCTGGAGGGCTACGAGCTGCTCAAGGCCTTCCGCGGCACCACCACCCACGACACCGAGCTGGACCTGCCGGTGTACCCGAACACCCAGGACATGCCGACCCTGGCCGCCCAGGTCGACGCCACCCTCGACCACCAACCGATGTGGGGCTATCTGATCGACGGCCACGGCCTGTACGCCTGGGGCCGCGACATGGCCGAGGCCCGGCGCCACCTGGAGGCGTTCGAATTCCTGCTCGGATGCGAACTGGAACTGAGGAGACTGCAGCGATGAGCCGCCTGCGCATTTTCGCCGAGGACGAGCCCGGCACGCCGACGCTGAGCACCAGCGATCAGGCGCAGATCGCACGCGAACTGGCCAAGATCGGGGTCGGCTTCGAACAGTGGCAGGCCGCCCAGCCGGTCAAGCCGGGCGACACGCCGGAAGCGATCATGGCCGCCTACCGCGCCGACATCAAGCGCATCACCGCCGAACGAGGTTTCAAGACCGTCGATGTGGTCAGCATCGCCCCGGACAATCCGCAGCGCGAGGCGATGCGAGGCAAGTTCCTCGACGAGCATTACCACAAGGAAGACGAAGTGCGTTTCTTCGTCGCCGGCTCGGGCCTGTTCACCTTGCACGTCGAACCCAACGTGTACGAGATCAAGTGCGAGCAAGGCGACCTGATCTCGGTGCCCGACAGCACCCTGCATTGGTTCGACATGGGCCCGGAGCCGAGCTTCGTCGCGATCCGTTTCTTCACCGAGCCGGACGGTTGGGTCGGCTATTTCACCGGCAGCGACCTGGCCCAGCAGTTCCCGCGCTACGAGAAGGGACAGGCGGGCTGAGAGCGGGGAACGAGTAGCGAGCATCCTGCGCCGTCTTCGGCGGTCGTCCGCCAAAGCTCCGCTCTGCACACTTTATCCCGGACCTCAGCCCGCACCCGCTCGATGCCGAGAAGCGGCCAAGCGCGTACGGATCGGCGCCGCGCCGCTCTCTGATCGCGACTCGCAATTCGCCTCCGCTTCGTTTCTCCCAACCCGTTCCTTTTACCTAATTCCTCGCCCCATGCCCATCCGCGCCATTCTCACCGACATCGAAGGCACCACCAGCAGCATCTCGTTCGTCAAGGACGTGCTGTTCCCCTACGCGCGCCGGGCCCTGCCGGGCTTCGTCGCCGCGCGCGGGCGCGAACCGGCGGTGCGCAAGTGGCTGGACGCGGTGGCGCTGGAGAACGGCGGCGTGTGCCAGGACTCGACCGTGGTCGAGGTGCTGCAGGGCTGGATCGACCAAGACCGCAAGCACACCGCGCTCAAGGCCCTGCAGGGCATGATCTGGGCCGACGGCTACCGCAGCGCGGATTTCACTTCGCACATGTACCCCGATGCCGCGCCGGCGCTGCGCCGCTGGAAGGACGCCGGCCTGCGCCTGTACGTGTACTCCTCCGGCAGCGTGCCGGCGCAGCGGCTGCTGTTCGGCCACAGCGATGCGGGCGATCTGACCGAGCTGTTCTCGGGCTGGTTCGACACCGAAGTCGGCGGCAAGCGCGAGCGCGACAGCTATGCGCGCATCGTCGAATCGATCGGCCTGCCCGCCGACGAGATCCTGTTCCTGTCCGACGTGGTCGAGGAACTCGACGCCGCCCGCGACGCCGGCGTCGGCACGGTGCTGGTCGACCGCCGCGAAGACTACCCGCAGCCGCGCGAGGGCGATGCCACGCACGGCCACACCCGGGTGGAATCGTTCGCGCAGATCGACCCGGTCTGAGCGACGCTGCGGCCGACGGGCTCGTGTAGGAGCGGCGCAAGCCGCGACGGGGGTGCCGCAGCTACGGCGCAAGCCGCAACACGGCGGTCGCGACTTGCGTCGCTCCTACCCCAAAGCGGACGCCGTCGCGGCAAGTCATGCCCGTGTCCGCAGCCCGGGCACAGGGTTCTTCCGCATTAGACGGCCTATCCGGGGTTTGGGCGCTGCGCTCGCATACGCCCCGCTGCGGCGGTCGCGGCTCATGACCGCAGAAAGTCCCCGTGGGACGCCGCCCCTACAGGGAGCGATGCGTCGATCGCGGCGGTTGGCGGCTACAACCGGCTCAGATGACGGATCCGCACTTCATCGCGCTCGACGCCGCGCTCGTCGGCGATGCGGCGGCGGAGGCGCTCGACCAACTCGGCCGGGTCGAACGGCGTCGTATCCGTCGGCGCATAGTCCAACGTGGCCTGGCCGCGAATGCAGAAACGGCCGCCGACCAGGATCTCGTAGTCGGCGAAATAGAAATGGTGCGTATCGGCGCTGTCCATGTTCGGCTCAGGTGCCGACATGGACAGCGTTACCGCATTCGTCGCACCCCAGGTGCTCCAGCGCGATCGACAGGGCCAGGGTGTAGCTGTGCGCGGCATAGCCGTGGACCAGGCGCAGGCGCGGGCCGCAATGCGGGACGATCGAGGGTTCCAGCGCGCCCATCCGGTCGTCGTGGACTTCGATGTAGGGCATCGGCAAACCGTCCAGTGCGTCGCGCAATTCGGCGCTGGCCGGCACGCAGGCGCCGGGATCGAGCAGCAGCAGTTCGGTGTTGGCCGCACGCATGCCGCGCAGGCACTCGACCAGTTCACGCTCGCTGCGGCAGCAGCGCAGCGCGATCGATTTGCCGGCGCTGGCGGCGCGCTCGATCAAACCGGCGCGGACCGGGCCGGCCAAGGGCTGCAGCGGCCATTCGACGGCGGCACCGGGCTGCGGGCCGCGCAGGATGAGGATCGACACGTTCGCACTCGCGGCGCACTCGGGGCGGCGCGCCTTGAGGCCCAATGTAGGAAGCGCCGGCGTAAAGCCGCCATTCCCGAGCGCCGTCCGGCGCGTAAAGCCCGCGTCAATTCTTCATCAGGAATGGATCTTCTCGCCGCGCGCCAGCATCGCCACCAACTTGGCGATCCGCGCCGCGCGCGTCTCCGGCTTTTTCGCGGTGTGCACTCGCCACAACACCGCGTAGCGATTGGCGCCGTCCAGCGCCTGGAAGTACTTGCGGGCTTTCGGCTCGCGCTTAAGCGCCAGGGCCAGATCCTCGGGCACGCTCATCTTGCTGGCCGATTCGTAGGCCGCCGCCCAGCGCCCGTCGGCCTGGGCCGCGTCGACCTCGCGCTGCCCGCCCGGGCGCATGCGGCCTTCGGCGATCAGCCGTTCGACCTTGCCGATGTTGATCTTCGACCACAGGCTGCGCGGCCGGCGCGGAGTGAATCGCTGCAGGAAATACACTTCGTCCAGGCCGCGCTTGAGGCCGTCGATCCAGCCGTGGCACAAGGCCACGTCCAGGGCCTCCTGGTAGTTCACCGTCACCGCGCCCTGCCCTTTCTTGGCGATTTTCAGCCACACTCCGCGCGGCTCCGCACCGCTTTCCAGCCAACGCTCGAACGTCGCGGCATCGGCGAAGGCGATCACCGGCAGGTCGTCGGCCGGGCCTTTGGGCGCGGCGCTCACGGTGCGGCCTCGATCAGGCGATAGCGCGTGGACAAGCGCTGCTCGCCCTGCCACGCATCGAATACCCGTACTTCGATCGCATGCTCTCCCGCCGCCAGATCGGTCGGCAGCGCCGCGTTCCACAGATGCGCCGACGGCATCGCGATCGCAGCGCGGTCGTAGCCGCGCAAGCGCTCGGCGCCGTCGTCGCGGGCGTTTTCGGCCAACAATGCCGGGTCGGGCTGTTCGACCCGACGCATCGGCGTCCATTCGCCGCCGTCGATACGCAATTCCACCCGGCTGTCCTCGCGCCCCATGAACGCATTGGCGTACACGCCGCGGATCGGATACGAGCCGCGGCGCAAGGTCTTCGGCGCGTACAGGCGCAGGTGCGCGTTGGCCACCGAGTCCGCGTCCAGCGCGCGTCCGGCCGACGGCGCCGGATGCCAGCTCAGCGCATAACGCGCATCCGCGCCGATGCGCAGGCGTGCGTAGCCGTTCGGGGTGCCGTCGCTCATGGTGCTGTCGGGCAGTCCCTGGGCATCGCGCACGCCGGACCAGAACGCCCCGCAGGCGGCGCCGACGTTGTACTCGTGCAGCGGCGCGGCGCCCTGCCAGCCGCTCGCCGCGGCGTGAAAGACATGGCGTTGGGCATGGCTGTGCCCGCTCAGCACCAGCACGTGCGGGAACGGCCGCAACAGCGCGAACAGGCGTTCGCGGTCGGCACGGCGGAAGCTCTCGCGTCCCGGCGCGGCGTCGAACAAGGGAATGTGCATGGCCAGCACCAGCAGGCGCTGCTTCGGCGCATCGGCGAGGTAACGTTCGAGAAAGACGAACTGGTCCTCGCGCAGGCCGCCGATGTAGTCCGGCTTCGGCCCCGGCCGGTAGACCACGTCGTCGAACACCACGAAGTTGGCCTGCGGTTCTTCCCAGGCGTAGGTGTCCGGGCCGTAGACGTGGCGGAAGCTGAGCAGCGAGTCCTCGTCGCGGGCCGCGTCGAAATCGAGATCATGGTTGCCCGGCGCATGCAGCCAGGGCACGCCCAGGCGCGCAGTGGCGGCATTGAGCCGGGGATACAGCGACAGATCGTCGTGGGTGATGTCGCCCAGGCTCAGGCCCAACCGGGCAGCCGCGCCCTCGCGCGCCAGCGGCTCGACGATGGCCCGCTCGTAGTAGCCCACGTCGACCGCGCTCTTGGTCTGCGGGTCGGCGAACACCAGCACGTCGAGATCCTCGCCGCCCTGCGCGCGCTGCGGGATCAGACCGTAGTCCCGGCACGTCGCTTCGCTGCGCGGCATGCCGCCGTACTTCAGCGCGGGCCCTTCGTTTTCGCGCACGTTGAGCCAGTAATCGGGCAGCCCGTTGCCGCGCGCCGGCAGCCGATAGCCCGCCGGCTTGATCAGGAACTGGCTGCTTCCCTCGCGCGGCGTCAGCCGGTAGCGCCCTAGGGCATCGGTCACGACGATGATTTCGCCGTCGGACACCCGCTGCCCGGCCAATCCCGCGTCCCCGGCGTCCCGGCGCCCGTTGCCATTGCGGTCGGCATAGACCGTGCCCTCGCACTGCGGCGTCGCCGAGGCGGCCGTAGCGAACAGGGCGGACAACAGGGCGGCGGACGCGATCGGACGCATGCGAAAACTCCTTGGGAACGGCCCATTATGCGCGGGCGCCGCCGCCTCGTGCCCCACCGCTCCTGCGGCGGCGGCGTGGGCCGCGGCAACCGAAGCGACGTACGCAAGCGCGGTATCCGAAGCCAAACGGCACTCGACTCGCCGGGACCCGGCGACTCCGGGTTTCGGCCGCGAGGCTCGTCCACACCGCTGCGGTCGGTCGCGGCTCACGGCGCCCCTATAGGGGCAGGCGTATCGGATTCGGCCGATACCCGCTGCGAAGCCGGTTCCGGCTTAACAAAGGCCTAGGGACGGCCCGGATGTGCACGGCGAATGCGGCGTCCTAGGGTGAGTCTCCCCCAACCCGTTGGAGTCCGTCATGGTCACGCCGATCACTGCGGCGGCACCGACCGCCTACCCCTATCGCCCCGAACCGCCCGAGCCGCCGACCGCTTCGGAGGCCACCGACCGGGCGATCCGCCAGTACCAGACCCACCTGAGCCAGGGCGCCGGCGCCTCGCAGCTCGCCGACGACCGCGCCGCGATCGACAAGGCGGTCGCGGTCGAGATCCAATTGCAGATCCTCGCCCTGCCCGGCCGCGGCAAGACCGAACGCGAGCCGACGGTGGCGCAACTGGTCGAGCAGTACGGACAGAAGATCCTCGAGCGTCATCCCGACCTGCCCGCCGCGTCGCGCGAAACCATCGAATCGGCGATCGGGGCCTACAAGACCGAAGCGACCCAGTGGGCGCCGGAAGATCGCGGCAAGGTCGAGGCTTACATCAAGGACGCGATGGAGCGTCATCCCGACGACATCCAGGGCGCATTCGAACAGTTGCGCGACCTGCGCTGGACCCCGGGCCACTTCTACGACACCAATCTCGCCGTCGCCGCCGATTACCTGCGCGCGCGCTGGGAGACGCAGAAGTCCAACAACATCGTCGCCGGCATCATGGTCGACACCTACATGGACAAGAAGAAGAACGGCGAGATCCCGCAGAACGGGCCCGGCCCGGTGTCGCCGTATTCCGAGCTGCAGAAGGAATACATGCACAAGGGCGTCGAGGACCAGTGGAATACCTTGAACTGGTTCGAGAAGGCCTTCCTCAGCGATCAGTCGGTGACCATCGGCGGACTGGCGCGGGCGGCGTTCGAGAACGACATCAGTTGAGTCGGCGGCGCTGGGGCGGCGTCTGGCCCTCAGTCCTCGCGCCGGCGCGCGCCGCGATGCGGCTGGCCGTGGCGTTGGCGCAACACCGCGACCGCGTCGGCCAGCGACAGGCCGCGCGCGCGCAACAGCACCTGCAGGTGGAACAACAGGTCGGCGGCTTCGGCGCATAAGGCCGCGTCGTCTTCGCCGACCGCCGCCAGCGCGGTCTCCACCGCCTCTTCGCCGACCTTCTTGGCGATCGCGGCCGCGCCCTTGGCGAACAGGTGGGTGGTGTAGCTGCCCTCGGGACGCTCGCGCTCGCGCCGGGCGATCAATTCGTCGAGTTCGCCGAGGAAGGCCAACTCGTCGCCGGGGGCCTTGGGAAAACAGCTGACCCGGCCGAGATGGCAGGTCGGCCCGTGCGGCACCGCGCGCACCAGCAAGGTGTCGCGGTCGCAGTCGGTTTCGATCGAGACCAGGTCGAGAAAGTGGCCGGAGCTTTCGCCCTTGGTCCACAGGCGCTGCTTGCTGCGGCTGTAGAAGGTCACATGGCCGCTGGCCAGGGTCGCGTCGAGCGCGGCGCGGTCCATGTAGCCGAGCATCAGCACGCGCAGGTCCGCCGCGTCCTGGATCACCGCCGGCAACAGGCCGTCCTGCTTGTCCCAGGCCAGGGCGTCGATCTGCGCTGCGTCCAGGCCGGACGCGGCGCCGTCATTGGAGTTCGCGGACTGGGACACCCTGCTCTCGCAACACTGCCTTGAGGACCGGAATGCGGATGCTGCCGGAGTGGAACACGCTGGCCGCCAAGGCCGCGTCGACGTCGGCTTCGCGGAACACCGCACCGAAATGCTCGATCGCGCCGGCGCCGCCGGAGGCGACCAGGGGCACCTCGCATACCGCCCGCACCGCAGACAGTTGTTCGATGTCGTAGCCGCTGCGCACGCCGTCGCTGCCCATGCAGTTGAGCACGATCTCGCCGGCGCCCAGGCGCTGCGCCTCGACCACCCAGTCCAGGGTGCGCCGGGCCAGCGCCTGGGTGCGGTCGGGGTCGCCGGTGTACTGGCGCACCCGCCATTCGCCGTCGGGGTCGCGCAGGCTGTCGATGCCGACCACCACGCACTGCACGCCGAACTCGGCGGCGATCTCGCCGATCAGCGCCGGCCGTTCCAGTGCGGGCGTGTTGATCGAGATCTTGTCGGCGCCGGCATTGAGCACGCCGCGCGCGTCCTCGACCGAACGGATGCCGCCGGCGACGCAGAACGGAATGTCGATCGCGCGCGAGACCCGCTCGACCCAGTCGCGATCGACGCTGCGGCCCTGCGGGCTGGCGGTGATGTCGTAGAACACCAGTTCGTCGGCGCCCTCGTCGCGATAGCGCAGCGCCAACTCGACGATGTCGCCCATGTCGACGTGATCGCGGAAGCGCACGCCCTTCACCACCCGGCCGTCGCGCACGTCCAGGCACGGCACGATGCGCCGGCTCAGCGGCGTAGAGTTCAGCGCGGGCGCGGAGGCGTTCAGCATCGGCGCACCTGGCGCAATGCGTCGCCGAGCTGGAAGCGGCCTTCGATCAGGGCCTTGCCGAGCACCGCGCCGCTGCAGCCGACGCCGTCGGCGGCGACGATGTCGGCGATGTCGCGGATGCCGCCGGACGCCTGCACCTGGACCTGCGGCGCGATCGCATGCAGGTGCCGGTACAGGTCCAGGTTGGGACCGGCCATGGTGCCGTCGCGGGACACGTCGGTGCACAGCAGGTGGCGCAGGCCGGCGCCGGCGTAAACCTCCAGCACCGGCTCCAGGCGCGCACCGCTGGCTTCGGTCCAGCCGGCCACCGGCAGCTCCCAGCCGCCGTCGCCGGTCTGGCGCACGTCCAGGGCGATGGTGATGCGTTCGGTACCGAAGCGGCGGAACCAGCCGATCACCTGTTCGGGTTCCTTGACCGCCAGCGAGCCGATCACGACCCGGTCGGCGCCGGCGTCGAGGATGGCCTCGACGTCGGCCTCGCTGCGCACGCCGCCGCCGGTCTGCACCCGCATCCAGCTGGAGGTGGTGATCGCGCGCAGCAGCGGCGCCAGGGTGTAGCCGCCGTAGCGGGCGGCGTCGAGGTCGATCAGGTGCAACCATTTGGCGCCGGCCTCGGCATAACGGGTGGCCAGCGCCAGCGGTTCGGTCTCGTAGCGGGTCTCCTGGGCGTAGTCGCCCTGGTGCAGGCGTACGACCCGGCCGTCGCGCACGTCGATCGCGGGATACAAGGTGGCGTTGCCCATGTTCACGCCTCCAGGGCCAGGAAGTTCGCGAGCAGACGCGAACCGACCGCGGCCGAGCGTTCGGGGTGGAACTGGGCGCCGTAGCAGTTGCCGCGTCCGGCCACGGCGGTGAAGTCGACGCCGTAGCGGGCGCTGGCCAGGGTGTCCTGGGTCACCGGGGCGGCGTAGCTGTGGACGAAATAGGCCTGGTCGCGCTCGCCGAGCCCGGCGAGCAGGGCATCGCCGCGATCTCGCGGCGCGCGTTTCTGGAGGAGGTTCCAGCCCATGTGTGGCACACGCACTCCTGGTCCTGATGGCAGTCGGGTGATACGGCCCGCAAGGAGTCCGAGGCATTCCACCTCGCCCTCCTCCGAGGACTCGTACAACAGCTGCATCCCCAGGCAGATCCCGAGCAGCGGCTGCTGCAAGCGGCGGATCGCATCGACCAGGCCTCGCTCCCGCAACCGCGCCATGGCGGGGGCGGCGGCGCCCACGCCGGGCAGGATCACGCGATCGGCCGAGGCGATCGTCGCAGGGTCCGCGCTCAGGATCGAACGCGCGCCCAACCGCTCCAATGCATAACGCACCGAGCCGACGTTCCCCCCACCCGAATCCACTACTACCACCCAGGTCATTACAGAACCCCTTTCGTACTCGGCAGCTCGCGACCTTCGCGACGGATCGCCTGACGCAGCGCACGCGCCACCGATTTGAAACAGGCCTCGATCTTGTGGTGATCGTTATCACCTTCCACGTTCAGATTCAGGTTCAGACCCGCGGTTTCGCACAACGAGCGGAAGAAGTGCGCGACCAGCTCGGTAGGGAAATCCCCCACGCGCTCGCGCGCGAACGCGCCGGAGAACACGAAGTACGGTCGGCCGGAGAAATCCAGCGCGGCCCGCGCCAGGGTCTCGTCCATCGGCAAGACGACATCGGCCTGCCGAATAAGTGTGCTTTTTTCCTGAACACCTTCGCCTTCGCCCTCGCCGCCCGCCGCGGCGTCGAAGCCGTAACGGCCGATGCCGCGCTTGTCGCCCAGCGCCTCGCGCAGGGCCTGGCCCAACGCCAGGGCGCTGTCCTCGATGGTGTGGTGCTCGTCGATGTGCAGGTCGCCCTCGCAGCGCAGCTCCAGGGCGAAGCCGCCGTGCTTGCCGATCTGCTCGAGCATGTGGTCGAAGAAACCCAGCCCGGTCGCGACCCGCGGCTCGGCGGCGCGGTCCAGGTCCAGCGCGACCTCGATCCGGGTCTCGCGGGTATTGCGCTGCACCCGCGCGGTGCGCGGCCGGTCGGCCAAGGCGTGGGCGATGCCGGCCCAGTCCCACTCGCCGCCGAACTGCTCGGTGCGCAGTTGGAACGCGCGGACGCCGAGGTTGGCGGCGAAGCCGTTGTCGGTTTCGCGATCGCCGACCATCGCCGACCGCTGCCAATCGATGCTGCGGTCTTTCAGCAAGTGCAGCGCCAGGCCGATGCCGGGCTTGCGCGTGGGCCGGTTCTCGGCCGGGAAGCTGGTGTCGATCAACACCTCGCGGAACACGATGCCCTGGCTTTCGAACACCTGCATCATCAGCTCGTGCGGACCGTCGAAGCTCCAGCGCGGATAGGACTCGGTGCCCAGGCCGTCCTGGTTGGTGACCATCACGAACTGGTAGCCGGCGTCGCGCAGCTTCAGCATCGCCGGGATCACCCCGCGCACGAAGCGCAGTTTGGCGTAGCTGTCGATCTGGAAATCGGCCGGCTCTTCGATCAGGGTGCCGTCGCGATCGACGAACAGGATCGGCGTGCCCGCGCTCATGCCGCGACTCCGGCCCGGCGCGCGATCCGGCTCAGCACCTCGATCACCGCGGCATTCTGCTCCGGCGTGCCCAGGCTGATGCGCAGCGCATCGCCGAGTTGCGGCGCGGCGCGCACATCGCGCACCACCACGCCGGTGTCGAGCAGGCCATCGAACGCGCTCTGGGCGTCGTCGAAGCGCACCAGCAGGAAGTTGGCCTGCGAGGGATAGACCCGGCGCACGCCGGGCAGGCCGCGCAAGGCCTCGGCCAGGCGCTCGCGCTCGCTCATCGCGGTGGCGGTGCGCGCCTTGGTGGTGTTCAGGGGCACTTCGGCCAGCGCGCGCAGGGCCAAACCGACGCAGGGGGTCGGCAACGGGTACGGCGCCTGGCAGCGCTGCAGCGCGGCGATCAGCCCGGCATCGGCGATCACCGTGCCGATCCGCGCCGCGGCCAATGCGTGCGCCTTGGACAGGGTGCGCAGCACGGCGATGTTGCGTTCGCTGCCGAGCAGGCTCACCGCCGAGGCGCCCTCGGCGAACTCGATGTAGGCCTCGTCGACCACCACCAGGGCGCGGCCGCGCAGGCGCCGCGCCAAAGCGGCGATCTGCGGCAACGGCAACAAGCTGCCGGAGGGATTGCCCGGCGAGCACAGGAACACCAGCTTGACCGCCTCGCGCTCGACCGTGTCGGCGAGCGCGGCGAAATCGCAGGAGAAGCCGTCGGGCGTATCGCGCAGCGGCGCCTCGATGGTGCGCACGCCGTGCAGGCGCGCGCAGACCGCGTACATGCCGAAAGTCGGCGGGGTGATCGCGATCGCGTCGCCGCCGGGGCGGCACAGCGCCCGTACCAGCAGGTCGATGGCCTCGTCGCTGCCGCGCCCGGCCAGCAGTTGCTGCGGCTCGCAGCCGTACAGCCGGGCCAGGCGCTCGCGCAGCGCCGCCGGCTGCGGATCGGGGTAGCGGCGCACCGCGCCTTCGCCGTCGGCCACGCTGGGCCAGGCCGCCTCGTTGGCGTTGAGCCAGACCCGGCCGTCGCGCTTTTCGCTGCGCGCCGAGCTGTAGCCGGCGAAATCGCGCAAGTCTTCGCGCAGCAGCAGTACCGGATCGTCGTTCATCGCCTGGTCGCTCATCGAAGATTGATCGCTCATGCCGCCACCGCGCGCAAGCGCAGCGCCACCGCCTCGCGGTGCGCGTCCAGGCCTTCGGCCGTGGCCAGCTCGACCGCGCAGGGGCCGATCGCGCGCAAGCCCTGCGGCTGCACCTCCTGCACCGTGATCGCGACCTGGAAGCTGGCCACGTTGACCCCGCCGGCATAGCGCGCCGCACCGCTGGTCGGCAGCACGTGGTTGGTGCCGCTGCAGTAATCGCCGAGCGCTTCCGGCGCCCAGTCGCCGAGGAACACCGAACCGGCGGCCTCGACTTCGCCCAGCCAGGCGCGCGCGTCGCGCAGGGCCAGGATCAGGTGTTCCGGCGCGTAGCGGTTGCTGACCGCAAGCGCGCTGTCGATCGAATCGACCAGGATCGAGCGCGACGCGCCCAGCGCGGCGCGCGCGGTGTCGGCGCGCGACAAGACCGCGAGCTGGCGTTCGAGTTCGGCGTCCACCGCATCCAGCAGGGCCGCATCGTCGCTGAGCAGGATCACCTGCGAATCCGGGCCGTGTTCGGCCTGCGACAGCAGGTCGGCGGCGACGAAGTCGGCGCGTGCGCCGGCATCGGCGATCACCAGCACTTCGGAGGGGCCGGCCGGCAGATCGATCGCCGCCCCGCCCTCGAGCAGGGCGACCTGGCGCTTGGCCTCGGTGACGTAAGCGTTGCCGGGCCCGAACAGCTTGTCGCACTTGCCGACGCTGGCGGTGCCGAAGGCCATCGCGGCGATGGCTTGCGCGCCGCCGAGCTTGTACACGCGCTCGATGCCGCAGCGGCGCGCGGCGTACAGCACCGCCGGATCGGCGCTGCCGTCGGCGCGCGACGGCGTGCACAGGGCGACCTCGGGGCAGCCGGCCAGTTGCGCCGGCACGCCCAACATCAGCGCGGTCGAGGGCAGCGGCGCCGAGCCGGCCGGCACGTACAGGCCGACCCGGCGGATCGGCCGCAGCACGCGCTCGCAGCGCACGCCCTCGGCGGTGTCCAGGGCGTAGGGCCGGGTCATGCCGGCCTCGTGGAAACGGGCGATGCGCTCGCCGGCCTCGTCGATCGCCGTGCGCAGCGCCGGGCTCAACGAGCGTTCGGCCTGTTCGAACTCCCCGGCCGACACCGCGAAGCGCTCCGGCGCGCGGCCGTCGAAGCGCTCGGCGTAGCGGCGCAGGGCGGCATCGCCGTCGCGGCGCACCGCCTGGAGAATCTCCGCCACCGCCGCGGCGGTATCGGCGCGGGTCTGTTGCGCCGGGCGGCGCAGGGCCTGCTCGCGCGCGGCCTCGTCCAATGCGTTCCAAAGCAGACGTTGCATGCGCGCGCTCATGCCAGCATGCCCTCCACCGGCAGCACCATCAGGCCGCGCGCGCCGGCGCGCTTGAGTTCCTCCAGCCGCTGCCAGGTCACCGCGCCGTGGCACAAGGCCTGCAGGGCGACGCCGTCGTCGTTGTCCAGGCGCATCACCGTCGGCGCCTCGGCGTCCGGCAGCAGCGGCAGCAGTTCGTCGAGCAGGTCGCGCGGGGCCTGGAACATCAGCAGCTTGCTGTTGCGCACCCGCATCGCGCCGTCGAGCCGGCGCAGCAACAGGTCGGCCAGTTCGCCGCGGACGTCGTCGAACCGTTCGGCCGGTCCGGCCAGCACCGCCTCGCTTTCGACCAGGGTCTGCACCGCCTTGAGCTGGTTCGCCGCCAGGGTCGCGCCGCTGGAGACCAGGTCGCAGATCGCCTCGGCCTGGCCCAGGCGCGGCGCGATCTCGACCGATCCCGACAGCAGCACCACCTGCGCCTCGATGCGCTGCTCGGCCAGCCATTGGCTCAGCAATGCCGGGTAGCTGGTGGCGATGCGCTTGCCGGTGAGCTGCTGCGGCCCTTCCCAATGCCAGGCGTCGGGCACCGCGATCGCCAGCCGGCAAGCGCCGAACCCGAGCGGACGCCACTCGCGGAACGCCGCCGCGCGGCCGTTGCCGCGGCGATCGCCGTCCTGTTCCAGCAGCACGTTGCGGCCGACCACGCCGAGATCGCAGACCCCATCGGCGATCAACCCCGGGATGTCGTCGTCGCGCACCAGCAGCAGGTCGACCGGCAAGGTCTCGCCGTAGCAGAACAGGCGGTCGCGGCTTTCGCGCCAGCTCAGGCCGCAGGCGCTCAGCAGGGCGCGCGCCGGGTCGGCGAGGCGGCCGGACTTCTGGATCGCGATGCGCAGGCGGTCACGCGCGACGGCGCTGGCGGGAGGGCTCATGGACGGGTCTCGGTGGGGATGCGGGGCGAGCGGCTAACGGACAAGGAGGGAACTGACGCGGGCCGCGGCGCAGGGGCCGCGACGCGCAGAGCGCGATCAGCGGTGTCGGCCGGGGCGGCGGTGCAGGGCCGCGGCGTAGCCGCCGGCACCGCGCTCGAGCACGCGCGCGACGCGGCCGATGGTGGTCACGCTGACCTGGGTGCGGTCGTGGATCTCGCGATAAGGCACGCCCTGCTCCAGCAGCGGCACGACCCGCCAGCGGTCGCTCATCGCTTCCAGCTCGGCCGGCGTGCACAGGTCTTCCAGGAAGGCCCGCACCTGCTCGGCGCTGCGCAATCCGGCGAAAGCATCGGCCAGATCGGCGAGCGCATCCTGGCTTTGGTCGAGATCGGTGGCGCGGCGCTTCATGCAGGAGATTCGGCTGGCGTTGCGAGGCAGTGGCGCATCCAGACCCGACGACCGGATCACGAATGCATTAATGTACTAACACGTTAATACATTAGCGAGCGCAGCGAAGATCGTCAAGCCCGGCCTGAACCGGCCGCTAATCGCGTTAAGACCCAGAACACGCCCTGCCCGCGCCCCCTCCGCGGGCGCCTCCCGCCCGCGCGACGCAACGGCCTGCGTCCGTCACCGCCATGGAAGATGAACACGACCCAGTCCGCCGTGCCCGTCCGCCTGCGCCGCGCTGCCGCGGCGCTCCGCTTGTTCTGCCTCGCCCTGTCGTGGACCTTGCTCACCGCGTCCCTGCCGGCGCAGGCGCATAGCGTGCTCGACCTGGGCCGCGGCACGCGCGCGGTCGAGCTGGCGCCGTTCACCGCCTACTACCACGACCCGGGCGGCCGGCTGGAACTCGACGGCGCGCGCCAGGCGATGCTCGACGGCCGCTTCCAGCCCCTGCCCGGCGGGCGCAACTCGTTCGGGTTCCAGCCCGGCGCATTCTGGTTCCACATCGCGGTGCGCAACCGCAACGCCGAAGTGCCGCGCTGGCTGCTGGTCCAGGAGTTCGCGCTCAGCGACCGGCTCGACGTGTACACCGCGGGCGCCGACGGCGTCGCGACCTACCAGGCCGGCGGCGACAGCCTGCCGTTCGCGGCGCGCGCGATCCGCTACCGCCATCCGAATTTCTGGATCGACCTGCCGGCCGGCGAGACCGTCGACGTGTTCGTACGCGTGCGCAGCCAAAGCTCGATGCAGGTGCCGCTGACCCTGTACACCCCCAGCGCGTTCACCGAACTGGCGCGCGACGCTCAGCTCGGCATCGGCCTGTACTACGGCATCCTCGCCGCGTTGTTCTTCTACAACCTGGTGCTGTGGCTGAGCCTGCGCGACTCCAGCTACTTCTGGTACCTGTTCCACATCTGCGCCTTCGGCCTGGTGTTGCTGACCCTCAACGGCCTGGGCTTCGAATACCTGTGGCCGCAGTCGCCCTGGCTGGCCGACCATTCGGTGCCGTTGTCGATCTGCCTGGCCCAGATCGGCATGCAGCAGTTCGCGCGCGAGTTCCTCGGCCTGCGCCAACGCTGGCGCGGCGGCGACTACGTCGGCCTGGCGATGATCGCGTTCTTCGTGGTGCTCGGCCTGGCCGCGACCCGCCTGCCCTATCGCGTGGCCACCCCGATCGCCTCGGCGGCGGTGTTCGTCAGCATCGCCTGGATCGCGGTCGAGAGCCTGGTCGCGATGCGCCGCGGCTACAAGCCGGCGCGGCTGTTCCTGCTGGCGTGGTCGGCGTTCCTGCTCGGCACCGGCATGTTCGCCGCGATCGCCTTCGACCTGCTGCCGAAGATGTTCATCACCGAATACGGGGTGCAGATCGGCTCGGCTCTGGAGATGCTGTTGCTTTCGGTCGCCCTGGGCTACCGCTACTCGTCGCTGCGCAGCGAGAACGAGCGGATCGTGCGCGAGGCGCGCGACCAGCTCGAGCACAAGGTCGAGCTGCGCACGCTGGAGCTGCGCCAGGCCCTGGTCCAGCTCGAGGACGCGCACGAACGGCTGCGCGAAACCAGCCAGCGCGACGCGCTGACCGGCCTGCACAACCGCAGCCATTTCCGCGAGGCCTTCGAATCGCTGCTGCACCGCTCGCGCCGCCAACGCCGGCCGCTGGTGCTGATGATGATCGACCTGGACCACTTCAAGCAGATCAACGACCGCTACGGTCATCTGATCGGCGACGAATGCCTGCGCTGGGCCGCGGGCCTGATCGCCCAGGTGCTGATTCCGCACCACGCCCTGCTGGCGCGTTTCGGCGGCGAGGAATTCGTCGCCGTGCTGCCCGACCACGATCTCGATGCCGGCGCCCGGGTCGCCGAGGAACTGCGCGAACGCCTCACCGCCCAGCCCTGCCCCAGCCGCAGCCGCGACATCCCGGTCACCGCCAGCATCGGCGTGCACGAGATCGCGCCGGATGCGGATCTGGGGGTGGAGGCGGCCCTGCAATTCGCCGATCAGGCGCTGTATCTGGCCAAGGCCGACGGCCGCGACTGCGTGCGGGTCTGGGGGGCGGAGCGGTTGGCGTCCTGAACCGCGCGCCGCTTATGCCGGCGGCGCGTACATCACGTCCGAGCGCAGCGCGTACTTGGTGCCGTACTCGACCGTCGCGCCCTCGTGCCAGGTGTCGTGGACGAACAGCAGGCCGTCGCCGGCGCGCGGCACGACCCGGAACTGGCGGAAGTCGGTGTCGCCGCCGCCGAAACCGTCGTTGAGATAGACCAGCAGGGTCAACCGGCTGAGCCGGCCGTCTTCGCTCCAGGGGCCGTCCTTGTGCATGCGGAAACGCTGGCCCGGGCCGTATTTGTAGAAGCGCAAGGCGCGCGGCAAGCCGGCCGCGACTTCGCCGTCCAACGCCGGCAGGCCGACCGCACGCAGGCGCTGCCACAGGGCGCCGACCCAGTGCGGCGATTCGAACACGGCGCGCTCGTTGTTGCGCACGTGCGCCATCGGTTTCTGGCCGCCGTCGGCGGTGCGCACGCCGGCAGGCTCGAAGCCGTGCGCCTCAGCCAAGGCGATCAGTTCGGCGCATTCGTCCGGCGCCAGCAGCGGACGCAAGGTGAAAACGCGGTCGTTGTGACGGACGATCTGCATGACGGGCCCCCTGCCTTTCACCGCTGGCCTTCGCCGCTGGCGTTCATCGCGCCCCTACCCCTCTCCCGCGAGCGGGAGAGGGAATGCACAGGCGCCTGGGACTTCAGCCCTGCAGCGTAGCGCGTGCCGCGTCGAGCACGGTGCCGTCGCGCACCAGCCGCACCGCGGTCGCGACTTCGCCGTCGAGGGCGCGGTCGTGATCCAGGAACGGGATGGCCTCGCGCAACGCGGCGTGCGCGGCGGCGACCGCGCGGCCCGGGCGGAACTCTTCGGCCGCGGCCAGTTCGGCGCGCAGGCCTTCGACTTCGGCCAGGAAGCCGGCGTGATCATCGCTGGCCGCCAGCGGGCCGCCGGCGACCTTGGCGGCCAGCGTCGCGGCGTCGGCGCGATCGGCCAGATCGCGCGCGGCGTTGATCATGTCGCGACGCAGGTCCAGCGCCTGGGCGGCGGTGTACAGCTCCAGCGCCAGCACCTTGCCCAGGTCGTCGGCCATCGCCAGCACGTGGCGCGCCTCGTTGGCGCCCATCGAGACATGGTCTTCGGCGTTGGCGCTGGTCGGAATCGAATACACCGAGGCCGGATGCGCGCGGCTGGCGAGGTCGTTGACGATCGCCGCGGCGGTGTACTGCACGATCATGTGGCCGGATTCGGTCGAGTCTTCGTTGCCGATCAGGAAGCCCGGCAGGCCGTCGTTGGTGGCCGGATCGACCAGCTTGTTGAGGCGGCGCTCGGAAATGCTCGCCAGCACCGGGATCGCCGCCTTGACATAGCTCATCGCCAGCGCCAGCGGCATGCCGTGGAAGTGGCCGGCCGAGATCACTTGCTGCTCGACGTGCTCGGCCTGCGCGTCCGGGAACACGATCGGGTTGTCGGTCAGCGAGTTGAGCTCGACTTCGAGCACGCGCGCGGCCTGGGCGATGGCGTCGCGCACCGCGCCGTGCACCTGCGGGATGCAGCGCAACGAGTAGCTGTCCTGGGGCTGGTGCTTCTTGCCGCCGCGGAACGGGCGGAAACGATTGTAGAACTTCTCGCGGCCGTGGCGCTGGCCGAACGGCACCCAGTCCCAGCCGATGTCGAAGCTGAGCTGCTGCGCGGCCGGGGTGTCCCAGCTCTGCGGCTGCCAGGCGCGGAAGCGCGGCACCAGGTGGTAGGGAATGTCGGACAGCGTGGAACCGTCGAGCAGCTTGCGCAGGTTCGCGGCGACTTCGACCTGGCCCGGATGCGGACGCAGCGCGTGCACTTCCTGGGCGAACGCGCCCAGGCGGCCGGCGAAGGCGTCGATGGTCATCGCCGCGGCCAGATCGGCGGTATCGAGCAGGTCCTCGAGTTTGGCCAGGGCGAGCACGCCGCAGGCCAGCATCTGCGCCGTGCCGTTGTTGAGCGCCAGGCCTTCCTTGTACGACAGCTTGACCGGCGCCAGACCGGCGCGCGCCAGCGCCTCGGCGCCGGGCAGGCGCTGGCCCTGGTAGAAGGCTTCGCCGCCGCCGAGCAGGACGATGGCCAGATGCGACAGCGGCGCCAGATCGCCGCTGGCGCCGACCGAGCCCAGCTGCGGCACCACCGGCACGATGCCGGCGTTGAGCATATCGGTCAGCGCCTGCAGGGTCTGCACACGGATGCCGGAGTGGCCGCGCATCAGGGTGTTGATGCGGATGCACAGCATGGCGCGGACGATTTCCGGCGCGAACGGCTCGCCGACGCAGACCGCGTGGGTCACGATCAGATTGCGCTGCAACTCTTCGTGCAGGGTCTCTTCGTTGCGCTTGGCGCCCGGCAGCTGGTCGCGCAGGTGATGCGCGCCGAGCAGGCGGTCGGCGTTGCTGCCGAAGCCGGTCGAAACGCCGTAGATGGGTTCTTCGCGGCGCACCTGTTCGGCCAGGAAGTCGGCCGCGCGCGCTACCGCCGGCAGTTGCGCCGCGGACAGTTCGACCTGGGCGCCGTAAGCCACGGCGACGAGCTGCGACCGCGTCAAAGAGCGGCCATCGAGTTGGATCTTGTTCAAGCGTGGGTTCTCCGCATCGCACCCTGGCGATCATCTGCGACGGCCGGAACCGGCCGCGCATACTCGGGAGTCGGTGCGTCAATGGAACGATGGGAACCGCGCCGGCGGCCGCCGGTCGCGGGGTGGAAACCGGCCGCAGCCGGCGCCCGATCCCGCCGCGGCGGATGCCGCGCGGGATGGGAAGGGGGCGCGCGCCAACGGCGCGTCGGCGCGTCCGGACGGCCGGCGGTGCCGACGCGACCGGCGCGCGGATCGATCACTGCATGACCCGCGACTGTTCGAGCTCGACCCGCAGGGTGCGGGCGAGTTCGCTGCGCGCGACTTCGAACTGATCTTCGCGGCGCAGGTCCTTGACCGTCACCGTGCCCTTGGCGAGTTCGTCCTCGCCGAGCACGACCACGAAGCGGATGCCGGCGCGATCGGCGTACTTGAACTGCTTGCCGAGCTTGGACGCCTCCATCACCACTTCGGTATTGAGGCCGCCGTGGCGCAGCTCGTTGGCGATCGCCAGGCAGTGCGGCAGGTGGGCCTCGTCCATCTGGGTGACCAGCACCTGCACGCTGCTGTCGGCGGTGCTGACCAGGCCGGCTTCCTGCAACTGCCAGAACAGCCGGGTCAGGCCGATCGAGATGCCGACGCCGGGCAGCTTGGACTTGCTGTAGTGGCTGGCCAGGTCCTCGTAGCGGCCGCCCGAGCAGATCGAACCGACCTGCGGGTAGTCGTCGAGGGTGGTCTCGTAGACCGTGCCGGTGTAGTAGTCCAGGCCGCGCGCGATCGAGAAGTTCAGCGCGTAGTTCTTTTCCGGCACGCCCAGCGCGCGCACCAGCCCCAGCACCTCGCGCAGCTCGGCCACGCCCTGGCGCAGCGATTCGTTGCCCTCGCCCAGCGCGGCCAGGCGCGCCAGCGCGTCCTCGTGCGAGGTCGAGCGGATCGCGACGAAGTCGAGGATGGTGGCGACCGCATCCGCGGCCAGGCCGAACTCCGGCCCGGTCAGGGTCTCGCGCACGTAGTCGGCGCCGCGCTTGTCCAGCTTGTCGACCTCGCGCAGCACCAGCGCCTGCTGCTGCGCATCGGCCACGCCCTGGGCTTCGAAGAAGCCGCGCAGTAGCTTGCGGTTGTTCAGCTGGATGGTGAAGGCGCCGATGTTGAGCTCGGAGAACACCGCGTAGATCGCCGCCGGCAGCTCGGCGTCGTAGCGCACGCTGAGCGCGTCCTTGCCGATCACGTCGATGTCGCACTGATAGAACTCGCGGAAGCGGCCGCGCTGCTGGCGCTCGCCGCGGTACACGCGCTGCATCTGGTAGCGGCGGAACGGGAACGCCAATTCGTGCTCGTGTTCGGCCACGTAACGCGCCAGCGGCACGGTCAGGTCGAAGCGCAGGGCCATTTCCGGCACGCCGCGCTCGCCCGACTGCGCGCTCTTCTCCAGCGCGCCGGTGGACTGGACGAAATAGACCTGGCGCTCGGTCTCGCCGCCGGATTTGGTCAGCAGTACCTCCGACAGCTCCATGACCGGCGTTTCGATCGGCAGGAAGCCGAAACGCTCGAAGTTGCGGCGGATCGTGTCCAGCATGCGCTGGAAGGCGATCTGGTCACGGGGCAAGAGCTCCATGACCCCGGGCGGGGTGCGGGGCTTGATCAAGCGGTACTCCAATGGGGTCGGGCGGACGGGCCGGCGGCGGCGCCCGGGCCCGTCCGCGGACGGACGAACGGCTGGCGCAACCGACGCAAACAGTTTAACGTCCCGCCCCGCTCCTGGCTTGCCGCGCCGGGGCACGACGACCGATCCGGGGCGAAAGCGCCGGAACCGCCTCCGGGCGGGCTTTGATCGGGGCCGGACCCGTCGCGATGAATTTTTTGCATCGCCCCTCTTGCATCACCCGGGGGGACGTCGCTAGAATTTGCGGCTCAGCAGTCGGGGTGTAGCTCAGCCTGGTAGAGCGCTACGTTCGGGACGTAGAAGTCGCAGGTTCAAATCCTGTCTCCCCGACCAATCTGATACGACGAAAAAGCCGGCCTCGCGCCGGTTTTTTTGTGCCTGCGCTACGGCGGCGGCAAGCCGCCGTAGCAAGCGCCAACCAGACAACCGCCCTCGCCTGCAGGCCGGTCGCGCGATCGGCGCAGCTCCTCGGCATCGGCGCCATGCCTCACCTGCGCCGCTTGCCGGCCGTGCCCGCCGGGTTCGAACGCGGCGACGGCAGCGCGCTTTCAGGGCGCGTCCAGCGCGCTCGACGCGTCGCGGAATCGCGAAAGAATCCGTTTGCGCAAGGCCCGATTGGCTTCGTAATCGGCCTGCGGCGCGATCAGGCCGGCGCAGTCGCCGAGCGGCGACGCCGCGGCGTCCGCGTCGCAACCGGCGACCCAGGCGGCAGATGCGGCGCGGGCGTCGGACAGTAGCGTCCTGGCCTGGGCGCAGATGCCCTCGGCGCCGTCGGCGCAGCCCATCGCCAGCGCGAGATAGGCCAGCTGACCGCGCTCGCCGGATACGCGCTGCGGCCGTTCGCTGCGCGGCGCTCCGGCCAAGGCCGCTTCGGCGAGGAAGTGGCAGCCTTCGGCGTCCAGGAACAAATCCGGGTTGTGCAGGAAGCAGGCCTTGGACAGATAGGTCCAGGCCTGGGCCGTGTCGCGCGGCGCGCCGATGCCGGTGTGATGCATCCAGCCCAGGTACTTGCAGGCGTAGGGCCCCTGGCCGATGTCGTCGCTGGCGCAGACCCGGCCGAGGCGTTCGTAAGCGCGCGGGTAGTCGCGCAGCTTGCGGTTGTGCAGGTACAGCTTGCCGGCTTCGTAGCAACCTTGCGGGCCCAGGTCGGCGTCGCAGGATTTGTCGAAGTAACCCAGCGCCAGCGCCGGATCGCCGCCGCGCGCAGCGGAGACGCCCTGGCTCCAGCAACTGTCCACGTTCGAGTCGCGTTCGCAGGCCGGCGACTGCGCGACCGGGCCGGGATACTCGATGTCGTAATTGGGAAACTCGACCGCGTCGCTGGCGTGGGTGCGCCCGAGCTTGCGCATCCGGTCGAGCAGCAGCTCGGGAACCCGCTCGATGCTGTCCGCGGCGCAGGTCAGGGCGGCGACCGTGTCGCCCTTGCGCTGGACCTGCAGCTCGCCGATCTTGCGCAGCTCGGTCGGATCCGGCGCCTGGCCGTCGCGAAAGCCGAAGCGGGCCCGATAGGCATGGTCGCCGTTGGCGAACACCACCGTCTCGTCGATCGTGCCCTGGGCGCCGTCCGCACGGTAATAGCCGAGCTGGGTCAGCGGCGCGCGCAGCACCAGTTCGTCCGGCCCCTGGTTCGGGCCGTAGCGATACACCGCTTCGTCGCCGGCCAGGCAGATCGCCAGGCTTTTCGCCTGCCCGGCGATCCTGCAGGCGGCCACCCGGCCCTCCACGTCCATGCAGCGCGCCGTTGCGTCGGCGCCGGACAAAACGCCCAGCAAGGCCAAACCGGCCGACCAAACCTGTTTCAAAGCCTTCCCCTCCCTGCGATAGGCCAACCGCGCCGCCTTCGAGCGGCGCGTCCGTCCGCCGCCATCGGAACCGAGCAGCGGCTAAGATCGAATGCGATCGATCATGCAAAGGCCCCATGCTCAAGGTCAAGACCGATGCGCTCTGGCTTGCGCTCGCGACGTGCACGGCGATGGCCGGCGCGTCCGGCTGCAGCCGCGAGTTGCGCCTGCAACCCGACGCCCTGCCCTCCGGTTCGGTTCGTGCGCCTTATGCCCAATCCCTCTGCGTTACCAACCCCGGCAATCCGATCGCCGCGTTCGAGATCGACTCGGGCGAGTTGCCCGACGGGCTGCGGCTGGAGCACGCCCGCGGCGAGGACTGCGCCCGGATCGAAGGCGAGCCGGCGCGGCCGGGACGCTACCGCTTCGCCGTGTCTGCGACCGAGTTCGGCACGATGACCTCCGGACGCGCCGGCGGCGTCGCCTATGTCCTGGACATCGCTCCGGCGCCGGGCAAAACCCAGGACGGCGGCGGCAGCGAGCGTTGACCTTCGACGGCGCCGCCCGCGCGATGCAGGCGCCTACAGCTCCAGCACCCAGTCGTGCAGCCCGGAAAACAGGTCGGGCGCCGGTCCTACCGTCTTCGGCCTCGACCATGCCGTCCTGGTCTGGATTCCGAGGCCGAAATGCGCGTTTGCCGCGCAGGTCGAATGAGTGCGCACATGTACGCGACCGAATCCGAACCGGGCCGTCGCCAGAACGGAAAAGGCCAGCTTGCGCTGGCCTTTCGCTTCAACTCGCGATGGAGGCGATCCCTGCCTCGCGGCCGCGCTAGTTCTTCTTCGCCGCCGGCAGGTTGACCTTGTCGATGCCATGCACGACCCCGTTGGCCGAGGCCAGGTCGGCCACGGTGATGCGCGCGCCATCGATGCTGACGGTCTCGCCGTCGCGCTTGATCGGCGCCGGCTGTCCGTTGACGGTCCTGGCCGCATCCCACTTGCCGACGTCCGCCGCGCTGCGGCGGCCGTTGACGACGTGGTAGTTGATGATGGCGCTCAGCTGTTCCTTGTTTTCCGGCTTGAACAGCTCGTCCAGTTTGCCGGCCGGCAGACTGTCGAAGGCCGCGTCGGTCGGGGCGAAGACGGTGAACGGGCCCGGGCCGGCCAGGGTTTCCTTGAGCCCGGCTTTTTCCACCGCGCGACCGAAAATGCCGAACGAGCCGTTGGCGGCGGCGGTATCGAGCACGCTGAGGGTCGAGGCAGCGGTTTGATTGGCGCTCGGAGTGGAGTTCTGATTGGTATTCATGGAGGTCACCTGCTGGTGGATCCGCTTTCGGCGAATCGAGGATGGCCGAAGCCGATGCCCCTGAAAGATCAGGAGCGATAACTCAATGCGGAGAGTGAGTGGACGTGCGGCGCGGCTTGAGCAGCCGTTGCGGCATTGCACCGCAACCCGCCCAACATGCGCTTGGCCTCGTTACTTTGCTGTGACGAGGCGGCGCTCTCGTCACGCCGGGCAATGCGCGGTCTGATATGGTGGCTACCTGCAAGCACCGAAGCGTCTTCCCAGCCGCTCCTCAGCCCGCAGGCCGGAGGACGGCATGTACGCCCACGCGCACCTCGAACTGCTTCGCTCCAACGCGGCTCGCGATCTCGACCGACAGGACGCGCGCGCGATCCAGGACGCGGAGAGCGAAGGCTGGCCGGTTCCCTGCCGCTATCCGGCCGCGTTGAGGCCGGCCACGCCGTGGCGGCACTATTTTTTCGATCGCGCCTCGCCCCGCCCCTTTCCTGGCCAGGATCCGAGCGGACGGCGGCGCTGCCCGCGCATCGCCGTGCGAGATCGGCAATGAACGCGATCACTCTGTCCGCGTTGATCCTGTTCGTTGCGGCCATCGCGATCGAATCCCTGCTCCAGGCCAGATTCTGGAAACTGCTCGGCCACCTGCACCCCGAGCAGCACGACCACGCCCACCGCGGCCGCGAATCCGAGCGGGAAGCGCCGCCGACCCAGCGAGGCGGTGCGCGAAAGCTGATGATCTATCTCAGAGACAGGAACTTCCGCCTGAGCCTGGATCGCGGCGGCGCCCTGTATTGCAAGGACAATCGCGGCCCGATGATCTACTCGTACTGGGCGACCGCGATATCGGGTTGCCTTCTGCTGCTGGCCATCGGCATCTGGGGCTGGTGACTCGCCCCACCCATCGCAGCGCGCGCAGTCGCGCTGCCACACAAGGCCGACCCCATGAATTCCCACGCTCCGTCCGCCGGCACGATGCCGCGGATCACCGCCATTGCACGCCCCGAACCGGCCGCGAAGAAACTGCTCGACGTCGCGGCCGAACAGGGATCCTTCGCGATCTTCTGCGACGCGGCCGAGCGCGCCGGATTGCGCGATCTGCTCGATGGGCCGGGCCCGTTCACGGCTTTCCTGCCCACCGACGCCGCATTCGCCGAGCTTCCGCCGGGCTATCTCGAATCGCTGTTCCTGGCCGAGAACAAGCAGCGCCTGGTCGACCTGCTGTGCCACCACATCGTCCCGAAACGCAAGACCGTCGCCGAGTTCGAGCGTTGGGATTCGCTCAAGACCCTGCATGGGAACAGCCTGGCGATCCAGGCGATCGACAAGCAAGTGATGGTCGGCGCCGCCAAGGTCACCCTGCCCAACCTGTATGCGAGCAACGCCGCGATCCACGGCATCGATCGCGTCAACCTTTTCCCCGCCCCTGGCCGATAGTCGGCTAGGGCGCGGAAGGATCTTGCGACCAATAGACTCTGTTCACCCCATCGTCGACGTAGATGCCTTCGCTACGCCGCCTCAGCGCCCTGCCTTCGCGATTGCGGATCGAGATCGACAACTGCTCGGTTTTCTCGGTCCCATCGCCAAGCGAGGTTACGTCGCTGGAACGGATGCACAGCAGATCGCCGCATTGGCCACGGTCGTCGCAGGCGGTAATGAACCAGGCCATGTTTTGGGTCGCCACGGCGCGCCTCCATCGGCCGGACACGCGTCCGGCCCTGCGACCATCATCCTCCTAATCGGCCTCGGCTCCCCGCCTTCCGTCGGCCGGCCGACCCGGCCCCCGAATCCTCCATTCAGCCCTGCGCTCCAATCATGTCCGGCAACCGTCGGCATCGCCTTGGCATCGCGCGCGCTCGACCTGCGCCGACTCCCCCTCCCAGGCCGCCCCGGCGCATCGGCGCGGTGCCGCGCTCGATTCGGAGCGCCGCCGGTTGCTGCTGGATCACGCGATGCGCCATGCCGCCGTTGCGGTACAGGGGGCGGTCTGCATCGGGTCGCCGGTTACCGAAGCGCGGGCGCCGCGCGACGGCGCGCAGCCGGCGGTCACGGAGCCTGGGGGCCATCGCCGCCCTCAAGCGGGCCGTCTTCGAGCGCATAGCCGGCGCCGCGCACCATGCGCAGCGGCGAGGGATCGCCGAGCTTGCGCCGCAACGCGGCCATCACCGCTTCTTCGGCGTTCGAAGCCGGCTCGCGGTCCTCGCCCCAGCAGCCGGCGATCAGCTCGCTGCGCGACACCACCCGGCCGGCGCGTTCGGCCAGCCGCTGCAGCACCGCGAACTCCTTCGGCCGCAGCGGCAACAGCACCCCGCGCCGATGCACTTCGCGCCGGCCCAGGTCGATCTCCAGATCGCCGACCCGCAGCCGGGTGGGTCGGATGGAACCGCCGCGACGGGCGATCGCCGCGATCCGCGCCATCAGCTCGTCCATCGAAAACGGCTTGATCAGATAGTCGTCGGCGCCGCTGGCCAGGCCTTCGATGCGGTCGTCGACCTGATCGCAGGCGGTTAGGAACAACGCCGGCGCGCCCAGGCCCTCGCCGCGCCAGCGCCGCAGCAGGACCAGGGCGTCGCCGTCGGGCAGCAGCCGGTCCAGGATCAAGGCGTCGTAGACGTAGCTGCGAACGAAAGATTCGGCCATCGCGCCGTCCGGCGCTTCGTCGGCGGCGTGGCCGAGCGCGCGGATGCGCTTGGCCACCGCCTGCCGCAGGTCCGTTTGGTCTTCGACGACGAGGATGCGCATGGGCGAAGGCTACCGCATCGGCGCGGCACGGGAGGACCGGATCGCAGCTCCGCCGACGCACGCTGCGCCCGCGGCCTGCCCAACGCAGTACCGGCGCAGGGTCGGCACCCGGCATCCGGGCCGCTCTCGGCGCGCTGCCGCGAACCCTGGATCGATTCGCCTGTCGCAGCGCCCACGGCCCCGTCGCTTACCCGCCCGGCGGCGCCACAACGGAAAAGGCCGGCTTGCGCCGGCCTTTCCAACGATCTCGATGAAGGCTATCCCTGCCTCGCGGCGTGCGCTAGTTCTGCTTCGCCGCCGGCAGGTTGACTTTGTCGATTCCGTGCACGAACCCGTTGGCCGAGCTCAGGTCGGCCACGGTGATGCGCGCACCGTCGATGCTGACGGTCTCGCCCTCGCGCTTGATCGGCGCCGGCTGGCCGTTGACGGTCCTGGCCGCATCCCACTTGCCCACGTCGGCCACGCTGCGCCGGCCGTTGACGATGTGGTACTTGAGGATCGAGCTCAGTTGCTCCTGGTTTTCCGGCTTGAACAGATCGTCCAACTTGCCTGCCGGCAGGCTGTCGAAAGCCGCATCGGTCGGCGCGAAGACGGTGAACGGTCCCGGTCCGGCCAAGGTTTCCTTCAAGCCGGCTTGTTCCACGGCGCGGCCGAAAATGCCGAACGAACCGTTGGCGGCGACGGTGTCGAGCACGCTGAGGTTCGACGTCTCGGTTTGCTGGGTGTTCTGGGGAGTAGTCATGGAAGTGGCCTGCTGATGGATTCGCATCGGGCGAATCGAGGATGGCCGAAGCCGATGCCCCCGCGTATCGGGAGCGATGACTCAATGCGGAGAGTGAATGGACGTGCGGCGCGGCTTGAGCAGCCGTTGCGGCATTGCACCGCAACCCGGCCAACATGCGCCTTGCTCCGTTACTTCGCCGTGACGAGTTCGCCGTCGCGCCGAACCGCAGGAAGTCTGATAGGGTGTGTACCTGCAAGCATCGAAGCGTCTGCCGCCAGCCGCTCCTCAGCGTGCAGGCCGGAGAACGGCATGTACGCTCAAGCGCACCTCGAACTGCTCCGGGCCCACGCAGCGCGCAATCTCGTCCTGCAGGACCTGCGAGCGATCCAGGACGCAGAGAGCGAAGGCTGGCCCATTCTCGCTCCCGATCCCGCCCCGCTGAGGCCGGCCACACCGTGGCGGCACTACTTTACCGATCGCGACCGACGCGAACCGCTCCCTGACAAGGGCTCGCGCGGACTACGGCGACGGCTGGCCGCTGCCCGGGCGGGCGCCGAATGAACGCGATCACCTTGTCCGCGCTGATCCTGTTCGTTTCGGCGATCGCGATCGAATCCCTGCTTCGGGCCAGATTCTGGAAACTGCTTGGCACCTTGCATCCGAAGCAGCGCGATCACCTCCGCAGCCCTCGCCCATCGGAACGGAACGGGCCGCCCAATACGCCGCGCGGTGCGCGCAATCTCATGATCTATCTCAGGGACCGGAACTTCCGACTCAGCCAGGATCGCGGCGGCGCGCTGTATTGCAAGGACAATCGCGGGCAGATGCTCGCCTCGTACTGGGCGACCGCGATATCGGGCTGCATTCTGCTCCTGGCCATCAGCGTCTGGGGCTGGTGATTCGTTCCATCCATCGCACCATCGCAGCGCGCGCTTCAGTGCGCTGCCATCCAAGGACAACCACATGAACTCCTCCGCCCTGTCCGCGCGCGTCATGCCGCGGATCGTCTCCATCGCCCGCCCGGACAGCACCGCAAGAAAGCTGCTCGAAGTCGCCGCCGAGCACGGGTTCTCCGTGTTCTGCGACGCGGCCGAACGCGCCGGATTGCGCGAACTGCTGGACGGGCCCGGTCCGTTCACCGCCTTCATCCCCACCGATGCAGCGTTCGGCATGCTTCCGGATGGCTACCTCGAATCGCTGTTGCTCGCGCCGAACCAGCCGCGCCTGATCGACTTGCTGTGCCATCACCTGATCGCCAGGCGCAAGACCGTGGCCGAGTTCGAGCGCTGGAGTTCGCTGAAGACCTTGCACGGAAACAGCCTGGCGATCCAATCGGTCGACAGGCATGTGATGGTCGGCATCGCCAAGGTCGTCCAGCCCAACCTGCATGCGAGCAACGCCGCCATCCACGGCATCGACCGGGTCAACCGGTTTCCGGACGCGCGCTGAGCGCCCGCTACGCGGCAGCGCGGACGGAACCGTTCGCGTCCGTCGGTTGCTCGCCCGCAGGCGAGTTCGCGCCGCCCTGTTCTAGCCTTGCGGCACCCCGCTCACGTCAGGCAACCAAGGGGCGATGCGCTTGGGGCAGTCGACGCAGGTCTTCTCGCGCGTGCCCCTGCCACCGCTTGAGGCAGGGCCCAGATCAGCGCGCGCCTTTCGGAGTGCCGTAAAACTCGAAGCCGCGCCCAGGCGCGATAAAGGGTCGGTATCCGCGCGATAGCGCCAAGTCGCCGGCCCGCTGCGTCGCGCGCGAGCACCCGCTCCGGACAGGCCTCGCCGCAGGCGTCGCTGCGTGTGCAGGCGTCGAGCAAGACGGGCTCGGCCAGCGCCAAGGCGGTCGCAACGGCGCCGCGGGCGCAGCCGCGGACGCAATCCGCTCCGGCCTAGGCCGTCGTCGCTGGCGAGGCTTGGGCCGCATAAAACCGGCGCCGGGCGCACCGGGCCACCACACGACCGCCCGGCACGGCGCGGCCACGTCGCGCCACCGCCTCCGGACCGCCGGCGTCTCGTTGCGCAGCGCGCACGGTGGCGTAATCTAGGCCGCAGCCGCCTCACCCTCGAGGCGCCGGGAATCGTCGCCATGCCAAGGACTGCCGTCGTCTTGTCGTCGCTCGCCTGTTGGGCGGGCCTGTCGTTCGCCGCGCCTGCGGATACGACCGCGGCCCAACGCGCAGCGGACGCGGTCGCCGACAACCGCTACGGCGACGACATCCAAAGCGATTTCCGCGCCCGCCGGGTCCAGGTCGCCGATCTCGACGGCGACGGCCGCGCCGAAATCCTGTTCCTGCTGACGGCCACCTGCGCCCAGGCCAATTTCGATTGCGAGAACTCGCTGACGGTGCTGGACGCACTGCGCCCGAACGATCCGCGCGCGCAGCCCTCGCGCCTCAGCGACGACGCCGAGAAAGCCCATCTGGCCCGGGTCCGCGCGCTCGGCTACGTCGAGAACGCCAGTGCGCAGATTCCCGGCGAGGTCGAATCGATCCGGGTGGCGGACCAGCGCATTTCGGTGGCATTCCTCGCTCGCGAGGCATCGCCGTTCTGTCAGGACGATGCCGGCGCCGGAAACGGCCACAGCGCCGCCTGCCCCGCGCCCGGCCGGCATACCTGGCACTACGCCTGGAAGCCGGGGGCCCTGACCCGACTGGCCCCAGCGCCCGGCCGGCGCTGAGTCGCGGCCTGTGTTTTGGCCTATGCCGCGCGCTGCCGTTACCTGACGCAACGTCGCGGACCAACGATCCCCAGCCAAAGGACCCGCAACACATGGGACGCTATCTGATCTTGTGGAACTGGATCGCCATCGCAGCGGTCATTCTCACCGCCTTCGGCGGCCGTCCCTCGCCGATCGGCACCCTGTTCGGGTTGGCGCCGTTCGTGGTCGCGCTGGCCTCGGCGGCATGGATCGAATCCTCGCTGTTCGCCCTGATCGTGCGCCTGGGCTCGGGCCTGTTCGCCCTGTTGATGGGCGCCATGCTGCTCAGCTTCGGCTTCTTCACTGCGTCGATGCTGTGGCTCGGAGCGCTGTTCGTCGCCCTGCCCCTGCTCAATGCGGTCTACCTCGAACCGCACCGCGAAGCGCCGCCACCGCGCCGCGCACCGCGGCCGGTACCGCCGCCGCAGCAGCAGCCGCCCGAAGCCTGAAGCGACAAAAGCCGACAGACTCGCGAAGGCATCGAAGCGTCAGCTTATCGCCGTCGTCCGGCCCGCGCCCGCCGCCGCCATCAGTTCCCCGGCCCTTACCAAGCCATAGCCCTGGTTCCGCAGCGCCGGCACCAGCCGACGCACGATCTCGACGATGCCGTGGCGCGCGCCGCCGCTTTCGTCGTCGCCGTCGTGCAGCAGCACGATCGCGCCGGGGTGGATACGCGCCAATACGGACTCGACCACGCAGGAGACATAGCCCGGCGCGTCCGGTTCCAACCAGTCGCGCGGGTCGACCGACCAGCCGACCACGACGTAGCCGGCCGCGGCCAGCGCGTCGAATTGCGCGGCATCGAGTTCGCCGTAGGCCGGGCGGAACAACGGCGCCGCCGCGACCGGCCGGTCGCGCGCGGCCGCCGCCAGCGCCTCGGCCGTCGGCTCTACTTCCTCGCGCATCCACTGCCCGGCCTCGATCCCGCGCGCATCGGCATGGCGCTCGGAGTGGTTGCCCAGTTCGTGCCCTTCATCGAGCAATCGCTGTACGAACGCTGGCTGCGCGCGCATCGCCGCGCCGACGCAGAAGAAGCTGGCGCGCACATCGAGTTCGCGCAAGGCATCGAGCAGGGCCGGCGTGGCGCGACCGGGTCCGTCGTCGAAGGTCAGCGCCAGTACGCGCCGGTCCGCGGCGCCGCGGCCGAGATAGGCCTGTGGCCGGGCCTGCAGGAATCCGTGCCAGTCCATGCGCCGCTCAGCGCGTCAGCCAGGTCTTGCGACCGCCGCGCAGTTCGTCGAGCAAGCCGATCAGGTTGGCCGGCAACAGCAGCACGTCGATGACGGTGTTGCACACCGAGACCAGGGCCAGGTCCAACGGTCTCAGGCCCAGCCGGGTGCGCGCCTGAATCATCGAGACGAAATTCAGCAGCGCCATCAGCGACCAGTTCAGTCCTGCGATCGCGAGCAGGCTGGGACTGCGATAGACCAACGCGCCGGCGATCAACAGCAGCAAGGTCGGCACCAGCGCCGATTGCGCCCACAGCAGCCACCACGGCAGCATGGTCATGGTCCGCGCCCAGGAGATGCGCCAGGCGACGCGGAACGACTCCAGCCGTCCGCGCGCCCAGCGCCGGCGTTGGCGGAACAGGCCCTGCAGCGTGGTCGGGCAGATCGTGTACGCGATCGCGTCGGGCGCGTAGGCGATCGAATAGCCGTGGGCGAAGGCGCGCCAGGTCCAGGAAATGTCCTCGACCAGCCAGTCGCCCCAGCCGCCGAGTTCGCGGATCACCGCGGTGCGGTGCAACGAGAACGCCCCGGCGACCACGTTGACCACACCGATCTTGCTCTGCACATAGCGGATCGCCGCGAGCGCCCCGACATGCTCGTAGAACTGCAGCCGGTGCAGCCAGGAGCGATGGCGCTCGTCGGGCACGATCAGCCCGCAGGCGGCGGCATGGCGCGGCGAGGCGTACAGGGCCTCGACCGCGCGCCGCAACGAGCACGGCAGGATCACCGTATCGCTGTCGATCACCGTGACCACGTCCGACTCCGGCGACAGCTGCGGCAAGGCCGCATCCAGGGCCAGGCCCTTGGCGCCGCCGTTGCGCGCCAACGACACCAGGCGATAGCACTTTTCGCGCGGCGGCTGCAGCCACTGCGCCAGCGCCTGCGGCGTAGCGTTCGTGGACCCGTCGTCGACCAGCAGCACTTCGATCCGGCCGGGGTATTCGGCGTTCTCGATCGCCTCCAGCGTACGCAGGAACGACGCCGGCGGCTCGTTGTAGAACGGCACCAGGATCGAAACGAAGGGATAGTCGGCCAACGTCGGCGACGGCGGCCGCCGCAAGACGCGCCACACCGCCCAACCGGCGAGAAAGATCAGGCAACACAACAGGATCAAGGTCGAGAAACCGACCAGGCCGGTCAAGAAGAACTGGCTCAGCATGAGAACAACGCATCCGGCAACGCGCTCCGCGCACGCATTGCGCGCGGCGGACCGCAGGGTCTGTTGGGCAGACCGGACGCGTCGATACGACGCCCCGCATGACGAGGGCCGCACGTTCGGTGCTTGCATCGGCTACAACGGGGGAGGAACGGCGCAACGGGCGGAACCTGCAACAAAACCGTAACCTGGCTACGGTCGAAAACGCGATGCATGGCCGCGTTTTTCGCAAGCAAGAATGGAAGCAGGCGCGCTCGCTTTTCTGTGACGACGTTTAGCAGTTCCGCGAACGGCGCGCGCATTCTCTCGACACCGCGACAGCGCGCGTTGAAGAATCGATCCACTCCGCCGGCTGTGGGCGCCCGCATTCGCATCGCTCCGCATTACCCGGCTCCTCCATCGCTCGACTCGGCCCTTGCCATGAACGAACCCTCGCTCGCCTCCGCCGCCGCGTTCCGGCCGCGCTTCGACATCGGCGCGCAGCGCCTGGATTGCGGACGCGAACCGCACGCGGCCACCCACCGCGCCGCCGAAGAGCGCGCCACCTGGCCGCTGCTCGACTACTCGCAGTGCGAACCCACCGAAGACCAGCAAGCGATCAATCTCTGGCTGGAGCGGGCCGAACTGGACGGAGGCGAAGTGCTGCACATCGGCACCGGCAATTCCTCGGTCGCGCGCCTGCTCGCCGGCCGCGCGCGGGTGACCTCGGTGACCGTGGCGGAGGGCGAATGGGAGCACGGCCGCAGCCTCGGCATCGCCGACTACCAGGTCCATCTGCTCAACAAGCACGGCCTGGAGTTCGCCGAACGGTTCCGCGACCGCCGCTTCGACTGCGTTCTCGACAACAACCTGGCCAGCTTCGCCTGCTGCCAGCGCCATCTGGAGCGCTATTTCGAAACCCTGGCCGGGCTGCTGAGCGAGCGCGGCTTCGTGCTCACCCATTGGCTGGGCATGCAATGGACCCTCGACCTCGGCGTCGACGATGTCGAGCCGGTATGGCGCCTGGACGCCGGCAAGCTGCGCGCCATCGCCAGCGCCTATGGCCTGACGGTGGAGCGCGACGGCGAATTGTTCTTCCTGCGCCGCACCGGCGCGGCCGCGTCCTGAGCCGGCGCATAGCGACGCCGCACCGATGCCCCGGTTCGCGCTGCGCCGCCGCGCCGCCGACGCCGCGCGCCTATGGCGGCTGAGCCGGCGCGATCCGCGCCTGGGCTGGCTGTTGCTCGACAATCTCATCACCACCTTCGGCGCCAGTTTCACCCTGATCGCCCTGCCGTTTCTGGTCATGCGCCTGACCGGCCGCGCCTTCGACCTGGGCCTGACCGCGGCGATCGAAGCCTTGCCCAGCGCGCTGCTGCTCGGATTCGGCCGCGGCCTGCTCGATCGGCTCGATCCGCTGCGCGTGCTGTGGTGGTGCCGCGCCTGTTACGTGGCGCTCAATGCCGCATTGGCGATCCTGGCCGGCAGCGGCCGGATCACGATCGAAAGCGTATACGCGATCGCCCTGCTCGGCGGCCTGGTCTGGGCGCTGGCGTACCCGGCCGGTCGCGCCAGCTTCGGCCTGTACATCCGCAAACCCCTGCTCGCCGCCGGCAACGCGGTGTTCGCGGTCGCGTCCAGCCTGGCGATGACGCTGTTGCCGATGCTCGCGGGCAGTCTGATTCTGCGCAGCCACGACGCGCGCAGCCTGGCGTGGGCCTTCTGGATCGACGCCATTTGCGTGGCGGCCTCGTTGTGGCTGCTGGCGGCGGTGCGCCGGCGCGGGCCGGTACGCGGCGCAGGCGCCGGCCCGGACGCATCCAGCGGGGCGCAGGCGCTCCCGGCCGCGGCCGCCGTGCCGCGCAGTTACTACGCCTACTTGCTGATCAGCACCGTGCTCGCCTTCGGTCCGGTGCAGGTGCTATTGCCGCTGCTGCTGGTCGAACGCGGCGATGCGCGCTATTTCCTGATCTATCTGGCCCAGTTCGCCGGCATCGCCGTCGCCGCGCCGTTGGCGGCGCGCGCCACCGATCCCATGCGGGCGGTGCTGCGCAAAATCCTGCTGTGCTGGGCTGCGGCCGCCCTCGCCTATGCCCTGCTCGCCGCCAGCGCCGCGCTGCCGCCGACCCTGGCCGCGTTCTGCCTGCTCGCGGCGGCATCGAACTACTACGGCATCCAGTCGCTGTCGTGGCTGCAGCGCAATGCCGATGCGCAGCGCATGGGCCGCGAGATGACCTGGTTCTCCGCCGCGACCATGGGCGCGATGCCGCTGGCGACGCTGTTCGCCGGCCTGCTCGCCGACCGCCTGCGCCTGGCGCCGGCGGCCGCGGCCCTGGCCGCGGCGATCGCGCTGTGCCTGCTGGCCGGAGTCGTCCATCTGCAACGCGGCCTGCGCCGCGCGGAGTACGAAAACGCCCCGGGGGCGCAGGCCCCCGGGGCTCGCGTGCGATGACGGCCGTAGCGCCGGCCGCCGCCGCGGCGATCACTGCGTCTTGAAGCCGTACATGAAGGTCGCCGGCGCGCCGGTGGTGGCGCCGAAGGTGCCGGGGTTGGGATTGGTGTTGCCGGCGCCGCCGACGCCGTCCCAGTTGGTCTGGCCGAACGAATACAGCCCCGCACCGACGATGGACAGCGCGTTCAAGGCCGCGGTCTGGGTCGGCGCCGCACCGTAGAAGGTGACGAAGCTGCGCGAAGCGCCGACCGGCAGCACGCCGAAGCGGAAGTCCATGTGCGATCCCAGGTCGCCGGGGCCGAAGTCGGTCATCGGTCCCGACGTGCCGCTGTTGGCCGCCAACGGGTCCAGCGAATTGAAGCCGTTGTTGTTCCAGGCCAACAGGAACGGCGAAGCGCCGGCCATGGTGATGTACTCGGAGAACGTGTTCGGCGGGATGTCGTAGTCGATGCCGCGGGTGTAGCGCAGGTCGTTGACCGGCGTGCGGCCGATGTTGTCGATCTTGACGTCGACCCGGTACAGATAGCTGGTCGCGGCGATCGGCGTGTACTGGTGGGTGACGCGGAAGGTGTTGCCGACGTTGACCACCGACGTCGCCGTGCTCGGGGTGTAGGTGAAGCTCACCACCGACACGTTGCTGGTGCCGGCGCAACGCGAAGTGCGCCCGCTCACCGGCGCCGCCGGATCGGCGTTGGCCACGCCCCAGCCTTCGCACGGTGCGCCCGGCGCCGAAGCTTCGCCGTTGGTCGGCATGTAGCGCAGGCCGACCAGGCGGGTGCCGTAGCGGCCGCTGGACAGGTCGATGTTCGGGCACTCGATGTTGAGGTAGCCGGTGCTGGACACGCCGAGCTGGACGATGCCGTTGTTGATCAGTCCCGGGCAGCCTTCCGGCGGGTCCAGCGCGCAGGCATAGCCCCAATCGCTGGCCTGCAGCAGCGGGGTGTCGACGCGGCGGAACTCGGGAATCCGGATCGGATGCGGCAGAGGTTGCTTGTACGGCAGGTCGACCGGCACCGCGGCCGGCTCCCAGGGATCGGCGCAGCCGGTGTTCAAACCCGGGTCGACCTGGACGAAGTACACGTCCTGCGCATCGCCGACGCCCTGCCAGTCGCCGTAGGTGTCGCCGGCGAGGATGAAGCGGTCGCGCTTGCGGTCGATCGCGTACAGGCTTTCGCGGAACTTGTCGCCGAAGCGGCGCGGGCCCAGGCCGCCGTAACGCAGCAGGTCGCGGTGGTTGGCGGCGAGCAGGAAGCCCTGGGTGCCGGCGATGGTGCCGACCACCGCCAGCGCGCCGTCGCGGCCGTCGAGGGTGCGCGCCTCGACCACGTCGAAGGCGGTGAAACTGGCCTGGGCGCGGTCCTGCCAGACCGATTGCACTTTCGGCGCGCAGGTCAGACGCGAGTAGCGCGCCATATAGACCTGGGCGTTGCCGCCGCCGAGCGTGCTGGCGGCGCCGACCAGCACGGTCTCGCCCTGATAGTTCGGGCTCAACAGCGCGGCGAGTCCGTGGAAGTCGCGGTGGTCCTGACCGGTGGCGAGCACGCTGCTGCACACCGGCGCGCCGCCGCCGTCGGTACGGAACATCAGGCCGCCGCGCGCCGTGCCCGACCAAGCCGAACCGGCCACCACCAGATCGGTGTAGCCGCCGGTGCCGGCCAAGTTCTCGGTCACCGCACGGAAGCGCAGATTCGGCCAATCGCTGCCGCCGTCGTAGTCCTGATCCCAGATGACGTTGCCGGCCGGGTCCAGGCGCGCGATACGACCGAAGCTGCGGCCGTTGCGGTCGATCTCCTCGCCGACCACCACGATCTGGCCGTTGCCGGCGGTGCTCGACACGGTGGTGCCGCCTTCGATCAAGTCGTAGCCGGTGGCGCGGTGCGAGGGATCGAGATTGTCCAGCAGCGTGGTCCAGCGCGGATACCCCTTGCAGTCGATCTGCAACACATAGACGAAACTGCCGTCGCCGACGGTGACCGCACCGGTCACGGCGAAACCGCGTCCGCCGGTCAGTTCGATCACGCCGAACGCGTTCGACAGTTTGCTGCCGGCGATCGGATACGCCTGCTGCCAGGTATTCAGGCCGGGATTGTCGGTGACGCCGCTGTCGTTGGCTCGGGTGACCAGGACCTGTTCCTGGCCGTCGCTGGAGCGGCGCGTGCCGACGGTGACCGAGCCGCCGCCGGGACAGAAGTTGACTGTCTTGACGTCCTCGCCGCGGTCGCGCCAAGGTTGGTTGCCGTAATAGGTTTCGAAGTTCTGCGCCTGCGCCCAGGGCGCGGCCAGCATCAGGCCCGCGGCCAACACGGCGGCAAGCCGCCCTGCGCTGCGGTTACGTCGCATGCGTTCCATATGCGCCTCGCTGCGGATCGTCCGGTGGATGGGGACAGCTCCCCGACCCTAGCCCCGCAAGCGCCGCCTGCCGAGGAACAATCCGGGGCGATACCGGGACAAACCGGGAACGATTCGCACGAACGGACCGACGTCGCACTGCGACGGATCGGAGCGCGACGTTAAAGCCTGCAAGCCGTCACGGTCGCGACGAGAACCACGCTGGCGCCAGCGCCTCAGCGAAGCGCAACGGGCCATGCGTACGCGCACCGTGGCGCGTTGCGGGCTCGCCGGCACCGATGCCTTCGGCTGGCGTTAAAGCCTGTAACGCGTCACAGCCGCAGTCAACGACCGCTGAGCCGGGCGCGCGGACCGACGAGCGTCCGTCGCCGGCGACCGCGCATCCCGTTCGTCGTGCGCTCCTCTCCGACCGCTTCCGCCTTCACGGCGCTTCGCCGATCAACTCCACCTCGGCCAGTTCGATCGCGCCGCCCTCGCCGACCAGGCGCAGGCGGTAGCGGCTGTAGCTCGCCGGCTGCGCCAGCGCGAACGCACGCGTCTGCCGGCGCCAGGCGAAGGCCTGGCCGCTGCGCTCGTCGAGGGTGGTCCACTGCTCGCCGTCGTTGGAACCTTGCAAGGCCCAGGCCTGGGCATCGCCGCGCTTGGCCGAGGAAGTCAGCGTGTACAGATGCACCGTCGCCGGACGCTTGAAGGTCCAGGCGATCGACGGCATCGGCACGTTCAGACGCACGCCGGTGCCGGAGTCGTCGTCGAACAAGGCCGCCGCCTGCTTGGCCGCGATGCCGGCCACGGTCGCGTTGTCGCGCCGGCCCAGGTCGCGCCAGGGCGTCGGCTTCTCGCCGTCGGCGCTCAACGATTCCGGCAGCGCCTGCGGCGCGCTGGCCCAGTTCGACGGCGACGGGCCCATGCGGAAATCCAGCACCGCCCCTTGCGCCAGCAGTTCGTGCGGCAGCGTCAACCGGTCCCAGGGCTCGCCGTTGACCCGCAGCGACTGCACGTAACGGTTGCGCGCCCCGACTTTGGGCGCGTTGATGCGCAACTCGCGCCCGTTCTCCAGGCGGATGCTCATCCGCTCGAAGCGCGGCGCGCCGATCACGTACTCCGGCGAGCCCATCCGCAGCGGATAGAAACCGGCGGCGCTGAACAGCCACCACGCCGACATCTCGCCGTTGTCCTCGTCGCCCGGATAGCCCTGGCCGATCTCGCCGCCGACGTACAACCGGTCGAGAATGTCGCGCACTTTCTCCTGAGTCCGCCACGGCTGGCCGGCGGCGGCATACATGTAGGGAATGTGGTGCGAGGGCTGGTTGCTGTGGCCGTACTGGCCCATGCGTACGTCGCGCGCTTCCAGCATCTCGTGGATCACCTGGCCGTAGCTGCCGACCTCGAACAGGCCGGGCGTGGCGAAGAACAGGTCGAGCTTGTTGCCCAGCGCGACCCGGCCGCCGTACAGCGCCGCCAGGCCGGCGCCGTCCTGCGGCGCGTGGAAGGCCATGTTCCAGGCGTTGGTCTCGGTGTAGTCGCCGCCCCAGCGCAGCGGGTCGAACTCGCTGGCGGTGTAGCGCCAGCGGCCGTCGCGATGACGACCGACGAAGAAACCCAATTGCGGATGGAACAGGTTGACGTAGCCCAGCGCGCGATTGCGGTAATAGACCGCATCGTCGGCGTAGCCGGCGCGATAGGGATCGTCGGCCGCAGCCTCCTGCGCCAGCGCCGCGGCCAAACGCCCGATGGCGAAGTCGTTGATGTAACCGTCCATCGACCAGGACAGGCCCTCGCCGACGGTGGTGTCGGTGTAGCCGGTAAAGATCGCCCGCTCGATGCCCTTGCGCCCCGCGCCCGGAATCGGGCTGACGCTGGAAGCATTGCGGATCGCCGACTGATAGAACGAACGCACGTCGAAATTGCGCACGCCCTTGAGCCAGGCGTCGGCGAAGGCGACGTCGGAACTGGTGCCGACCATCAGGTCGGCATAACCCGGCGAAGACCAGCGCGCGATCCAGCCGCCGTCGCGGTACTGCTGGACGAAGCCGTCGATCATCTCGCCGGCCTGGGTCGGCGCCAGCAAGACATAGGCCGGCCAACTGGTGCGGTAGGTGTCCCAGAAGCCGTTGTTGACGAACACCTTGCCGTCGACCACGGTCGCGCCGGTGGCGGTATCGCCATCGGCGCCGGCAGGGGGCGCGAACGGGCTGGCGTAGCGGTACACCGGCTGTTCTGCGGTGCCGGTGTTCTCGTAGCCGCTGTTCGGATACAGGAACAGGCGGTACAGGTTCGAGTACAAGGTGGCGCGTTCGTGCTCGGGCGCGCCTTCGATGCGCACCGCGCCGAGCTTGGCGTCCCAGGCCGCGCGGGCGCGCTCGCGCACCGCGTCGAAGCCCTCGTCGGCGCCGATTTCCAGCGCCAGGTTGCGCTTGGCCTGTTCGACGCCGATGAGCGAGGTGGCGATGCGCATCGTCAATTGCCGCGACGGCTCGGCGCCGAGGTCGAAGCCGTACCAGGCCGACACGCGGTCGCGGCCCTTCTCGCGCGGCAGGCGCTCGCCGCCGCGCACCGGCCGGTCGAAACGCGCGTAGAAGTACAACCGGGTCGCGCCGGTCGACAGCGAACTGCGGCTGTCGCTCCAGCCGCTCAGGCTGCCGTCGTCGGGATTCAGCCGGATATCGCCGTGCTCGTCGCGATGATCGAACAGCAATTGCGCGTTCGCGTCCGGGAAAGTGAAGCGCAGCATCGCGGCATGATCGGTCGGGGTCAGCTCGGCGACCAGGCCGTTGTCGAAGCGCACCCGGTAGTAATCGGCGCGCGCGGTCTCCTGGTCGTGGCCGAAGCTCAGCGCGCGCTTGCCGCGGTCGAACTCGGGCCGGGCGGTACCGATCGCCGGCAGGACGTGGAAGGTCTGGCGGTCGCCCATCCACGGGCTGGGCTCGTGCGACAGTGCCAGCGCCTCCAGGCGCGGCCGGTTGTCGTCGCCGTTGCGCTCCTGGTACTGGTAGATCCAGTGCGAACCGGCGTTCGTCGTCGGGGTCCAGAAATTGAAACCGTGCGGCAACGCGACCGCCGGGAAGGTATTGCCGCGCGAGAAACGCGCATTGGAATTGCTGCCGCGACGGGTGTCGACGTAGTCGCTGGGCCGCGGCGCCGGGCCCTTCGCCGCCGGCATGCGCTCGATGCGCAGATCGTCCAGCCAGCCGCGAAACGGCGCAGCGTGGTCGGCATCGTGCACGACCAGGATGCGCCGCACGCGGCGTCCGGCCGCGACGTCGCCGATGCGGCTGGAGACGGCATTCCATTGGTCCGGATACAGCAGCCGCGCCAACCCCTGGCCGCGCGCGGTCAGCGGCTGGCCGTACCGGTCCAGCGGCGCGCGCTGCGACAGCCGGCTGCCGTCGTCGAATTCCAGATCGACCGCAACGAAGCCGGAAGTGTTGCGCAGGCCGTCGGCCGGCACCGTCGCGCGCCGTCCCGACACGCGCTCGTCCGACAAGGGAAATACGCGATAGGACAGCACGCTGTCCTTGCTCAGCGCCAGATCGACGTCGAACGCGTGCAGGCGTTGTTCGTGCCCGCCCTCGCCTTGATAGCGCAGCGAGCGCAATCCGGTGAAGCCGACGCCGGGCTTGGCGGTCAAGGCCGCGCCCGCGTCCGGGCCACCGTCCACATGCAGCGAGCCCGGCACGTCGGGAGCGGCTGCGGGTACCGCTTCGCCGGTTTCGAACGAGGTCGAGAAGCTGCGCGGCGCCGCCGCGAACGCCGGCCAGGCCAATGCGATCGCGACCGCGATCGAACAACGGCGTGCGATCCGACGGCTTGCGACATCCTGCGGCCGGCCGCGACCGCGGCGAGCGTTATGACCCAACGACATGCCCCGCTCCCATGCTTGCGCGGCGTCACGCTTCGCCCGTTGGCGAATATTCGATACGCCGTTTCACCCGATTTAAATCGATCTAAATCGAGACTGTCAAACCGCGCCGCAGCATTGCGAACGTATCCAGGCAATGCGCAAAAGCCAATCGGGACAAGCACTTCGCTGCAAAAATCAAGCCCGCGATTCACGAGTCTTTGGCATAGCTTTTGCGTCAATGAGGGCAAGCCTCAATGTGACTTAGCTCACATTTTTTCATTCGCGTCACGGACCGGTCGCGTCTTCCCCACGGATCTTGGTGGTTCATGCCGATTACGCATCGCCTTGCTTACGCCCTTGCCTTCACCTTGGTTTCTGCGAGCTCAATCTGCCCTTTTTCGTCAGTTTCAGCCACTGAGAGTCAACCCAAGCCCCTGAACCCCCTGCCCGAGATCGAGCGCCTGCGCGCCGACCGGCAGTGGCTGGCGGCCCTGGCACAGATCGAAGCCGGCCTCGCCGTCCGTCCCGGCGACGAGGCGCTGTATCGCCTGCAGGTGTTGACCCTGGCCGATCTTGGCAACGCCTACCGCGCTTGGAGCCTGTACCGCGAACGTCCCGGTTTGTTCAGCGCCGAAGAACGCCAGCGCCTGGAATCCAATCGCCTGGCGCGGATGGTGGTGTGGGGCGGGCTGTATCCGGAGAACGAAGCGCAGCGGCTGGAGGAAATCCGCGCCGCGCGCAGCGCGATGGCCGAGTACCGCCAGAGCCAGAGCGACAGCCAGCGCCAGGCCGACCTGCGCACGCGCTTCGACGAGCTGGTGATGCTCAACATCCTCGAACGCCACGCCGACACGGTGCAGAACTACCGCCAGTTGCAGGCCGAAGGCGTCCAGGTGCCGCTGTACGCCCTGGCCCGGGTCGGCGCCTCGTTGCTGGCCGCGCGCCACCCCGAGGAAGCGGCGACGGTGCTGGAGCGGGTCGTGCGCGAAATGCCGGAAGACCACGACTCGCAGCTGCAGCTGGCCTATGCCTATTCCGAGGCCGAGCGCTTCGACGACGCGAAGAGACAACTGCAGAAGATCAAGGCCGCCGAGCCCGCCTTCGTACGCGTGCCCGGGGCCAAGGTCAGCCACGCCAACTGGCGCCACTACGACGCCGACACCAACCTGATCATGGTCGGCCTGTACGGCGAGGACACCGTCGGCGCACAGCGCGATCTGGAAGCGCTGGCGGCGATCGGCCCGAACAACGCCGGCCTGCAGACCAACCTCGGCGTCGCCTACCAGCGCCGCGGCTGGACCGAGCGCGCGCTGGAACGCTTCCGCATGGCCAGCACCCTGGAACCGACCAGCGTCGGCGCGCGGATCGGCCAGATCGGCGCCTACCTCGAACACGACCGGGTCGATCTGGCGCGGCCGATCCACGACGAGCTGTTGGCGCGCCGCGAACGCGACGTGCAGGTGCGGCAGATGCGCGAGTCCTGGGACAGCCGGCTGGGCTGGCAGTGGCAGGTGTCGACCTCGAGCCATCGCAGCCGCGCCGACGGCGGCGGCGACAGCACCTCGCCGCTCGGCAGCCGCGACGGCGCCCACCGCGCCGAAATCCGCAGCCCGCTGATCCACGATCGCTGGCGCCTCACCGCGCACGCGCAAGACGCCTGGGCCGACTACCCGGGCGAACGCGTGCACGACCGCCGCCAGGGCGTCGGCGCGCTGTACGCCTACGACCGGCTCAGCCTGGGGTTCGGCGTCGACCGCGCCAGCGACCGCTGGCTCGACCGCGACGACCGCACCGGCTATTACCTCGACGCCGGCTGGCGCTTCAACGACGCCTGGCGCGGCAGCGCGTCCTGGTACCGGCAGTCGCCGGACGCTTCGCTGCAGGCGCGCCGCGCCGGCATCGACGCCGACGCGCTGAGCCTGGGCCTGCGCTGGACGCCCAGCGACCGCACCGCGGTCGCCGCCAGCGTGCAACAGCTGCGCTACAGCGACGACAACCGCCGCAGCGCGTTCGCGCTGTCGCTCGACCAGCGCGCCTATACCCGCCCGCACCTGCAGCTCGACGGCCTGGCCGACCTCTCGGCCAGCCGCGCCAGCCGCCGCGATGCCGACGTGCCCTACTTCAACCCCAGCCGCGACGCCTCGCTCAATCTCGGCCTGCGCCTGAACCACGTCGCCTGGCGCCGCTACAGCCGCCACCTGCTGCAACGCTTCACCGCCTACGCCGGCCCCTACTGGCAGCAGGGCTACGGCAGCGCCTGGATTCCGCAGCTGCGCTACGAACACGAATGGGGGCTGGGCACCGGCCGCAAGCTGACCTACGGCCTGAGCTGGTCGCGCCCGGTCTACGACGGCCAGCGCGAGGAACGACTCGGCTTCGATCTGAACTTCCGTTGGGGAGAGCAATGAACATGGATCTGCGACTCCCCGCCGCCGCTCGCCACGCCTGGGCCGCGCACACGCTGCGCAGCCTGTTCGCCGCCGCGGCCCTGGCCCTGGCCGCGCTGGCGCCGGCCCAGGCCGACGAATTGCTGGTGCTGAGCTACCACGATGTGCGCGACGACGTCGCCCGCAAAGGCGATCCCGACGCTTATGCGGTCAGCACCCAGAACTTCGCCGCCCACCTGGACTGGCTGGCCGGCCACGGCTACCACCCGGTGTCGCTGAGCCAGGTCATCGCCGCCTCGCGCGGCGAAAAGCCGCTGCCGCCCAAAGCGGTGCTGCTGACCTTCGACGACGGCCTGCGCAGCATCTACACCCACGCTTTCCCGCTGCTGCGCGCCTACGGTTACCCGGCGCTGATGGCGGTGGTGACCTCCTGGGTCGACCTGCCGCGCGACCAGCAGGTCGACTACGGCCCGCGCATGTTCACCCACGACGACTTCGTCACCTGGGACCAACTGCGCGAGATGCAGGCCTCGGGCCTGATCGAAGTCGCCTCGCACAGCCACGCCCTGCACCGCGGCGTGACCTCCAACCCGCAGGGCAACAGCATGCCGGCGGCGATCACCCGGGTCTGGGACCCCAAGGCCGAGCGCTACGAGACCGAGGCCGAGTACCTGGCGCGGATTCGCAAGGACCTGGGCGACAGCGTCGCCGCGATCAAGCGCGAACTCGGCGTCGCCCCGCAATCGGTGGTGTGGCCGTACGCGGCCTACAACAGCCAGACCAACGCCATCGCCGACCAGCTCGGCATGCAGGTCACCTTCGACCTGGAAGGCCGCCACCAGACCCTGCGCCGCGACCTGCACGGCCTCGCCCGGCTGCTGGTGTTCGACAACCCGACCGTCAACGACCTGGCCTACGAACTGCGCCACGACGAAGGCCTGGACGGCCTGCGCGCGCTGCAGATCGACCTGGACTACGTCTACGACGCCGATCCGGCGCAACAGGCGCGCAACCTCGACAAGCTGATCGAGCGGGTCAAGCAGGTCGGTCCCAGTCATGTGTTCCTGCAGGCCTTCGCCGACCCCGACGGCAACGGTTCGGCCGACGCGCTGTACTTCCCCAACCGCCACCTGCCGATGCGCGCCGACCTGTACAACCGGGTCGCCTGGCAGCTCAAGACCCGCGCCGGGGTCAAGGTGTTCGCCTGGCTGCCGGTGCTGGGCTTCGAGCTGCCCGACCCCGCGCTGCGCCGGCGTTTGGCCATCGCCGCCAGCAACCCCAAGGAAACCTTCCGCCTCAATCCGTTCGAGCCGCAGGCGCGCAAGATCGTCGCCGACATCTACGAAGACCTCGCCGTCAGCGGCTACAGCGAAGGCCTGTTGTTCCACGACGACGCCCTGCTGCGCGACGACGAACTGCTCGGCCAGGCGCCGGAACAGGCGGCCCAGCGCACCCAGGCCCTGATCGCATTCACTCAGGAACTGACCCGCGCCGCCGGCAAGTGGCGGCCGAAGCTGATCACCGTGCGCAACCTGTTCGCCGAGCCGGTGCTGCGCCCGGACAGCGAGCGCTGGTTCGCGCAGAACCTGGCCGCGTTCAACCAGGCCTACGACTACACCGCGGTGATGGCGATGCCGTGGATGGAGAACAGCCGCGAGCCGCAGGCCTGGATGGACCGGCTGGTGGCGCAAGTGGCGCGCTCGCCCCGCGGCCTGGCGCGGACCCTGTTCGAGTTGCAGACCGTGGACTGGCGCGACAACAAGCCGATCCCGGCGCAACGGCTGAAGACCATGGCGCGGCGCCTGCAGGCCGCCGGCGTGCGCCACCTGGCCTGGTACCCGGACAACTTCATCGACGACGTCCCCTCGACCCGCGACGCGCGCGAAATCATGTCCGCGCGCGGTTTCCCCTACATCGAACGCTGACCCCGCCCCCGGCGCCGAAGCGCCGGGCCCTTCCACCGCGCACGCGCGCCTCATCGGAGACTGCCATGTACGAGGTTCTCAGCGCCTTACTCGCGGTGTCGTTCAAATTCGCTTTCTACTACCCGATCGTGATGTCGTTCTTCTGGATCGCGGGCGGGCTGTACTACTACCTGCGCCGCGAGCGCCACGCCCGCGGCCGCACCGATCCGCCGCCGCTGGAGTCGACGCCGTTCGTGTCGATCCTGATCCCCTGCCACAACGAGGGCGACAACGTCCGCGAGACCATCGCCTCGGCGATGGCGCAGCGCTATCCCGCGTTCGAAGTCATCGCCATCAACGACGGCAGCGGCGACGACACCGGCGAGAAGCTCAACCTGCTCGCCGCGCAGTACCCCTCGCTGCGGGTCGTCCACCTCGACCGCAACCTCGGCAAGGCCAACGCCATGCGCATGGGCGCGCTGGCGGCGCGCTCGGAGTACCTGGTCTGCATCGACGGCGACGCCCTGCTCGACGAGTACGCCACCCACTGGATGGTCTGGCACCTGTGCTCGGGCGCGCGCGTGGGCGCGGTCACCGGCAACCCGCGCATCCGCAACCGATCGACCCTGCTCGGCCGCCTGCAGGTCGGCGAGTTCGCCTCGATCATCGGCATGATCAAGCGCGCCCAGCGCGTCTACGGCCGCATCTTCACGGTGTCCGGGGTGATCTGCGCGTTCCGCCGCACCGCGCTGCACCAGATCGGCTACTGGTCCGACAGCATGGTCACCGAGGACATCGACATCAGCTGGCGCCTGCAGATGAACCACTGGGACATCCGCTACGAGCCCAATGCGATGTGCTTCATCCTGATGCCGGAAACCGTGCGCGGCCTGTGGAAGCAGCGCCTGCGCTGGGCCCAGGGCGGCGTCGAAGTGCTGCTGCGCCACACCCGCGACCTGGTCTCGTGGCGCCGCCGCCGCATGTGGGCGGTGCTGGGCGAATACCTGCTGAGCCTGGCCTGGGCCTACATGATGGCCTTCATCATCCTGCTGTGGGCGCTGGGCCTGGTGTTCGAACTGCCCGAGCAGCTGCGCGTGCCGACCCTGCTGCCGTCGTGGCACGGCGTGATCCTGGCGATGATCTGCCTGTTGCAGTTCGCCGCCAGCATCGTCATCGACCGCCGCTACGAAACCGGCGTGGGCCGCAACTACTACTGGATGATCTGGTACCCGATGGTGTTCTGGCTGCTGAGCTTCACCACCACCGTGGCCGCAGTGCCCAAGGCGCTGGCCAAGCGCCGCGGCACCCGCGCGGTGTGGGTGAGCCCGGATCGGGGGCTGCGATGAGCACGCCCAAGCCCGGCCAGGTGCCGCAGCGGCCGCAGCCCCGCCGCTCTCGGCGGCACAAGCACGACTCGCGGCTGATCCAACGGCCGTACTCGCAGCCGCTGCTGCCGCGCACCTTCTGGGGCCTGACCACCGGCGCCTTCTGGGCGATCTACCTCTACCTGTGGGTGCCGTTGATCACGTTGTTCATGTGGCTGTTCGGCATCCGCCGCACCGAAGCCGAACTGTACCTGCGCCAGCACGAGATCGACCCCTTCCTGCTGCTGGCGCTGCCCGCCACCGCGGTCGGCGCCGCGACGGTGCTGATCCTGTGGGCCGAATACAACCGCCACCGCTTCAGCGGCGTGGAGCGGCGCAGCGCACCGCCGCCGGTCGCGCTGGAAGAGGTGGCCGCCGCGCTCGGCGCCAGCGCCGAGGTCGCGCAAGCGCTGAACCAAGGCCGCATCAGCACCTTGCACATGGACCCCAACCAGGCCGTGCCGCTCGGCGTCACCACGGTCAAACCGCCGCCGCCCAAGCCGCTGGCGCTGGCCGCGCCGATGCCGGCCTTCACCCGCCACACCTTGCCCGAAACCGCCTGGATCCCGATGCTGGGCCTGGCGGTGGTGTTCGTGGTCGCCGTGCTGCTGGTCGTATCGCACGGCTACCGCCAGATCGAAAGCGAAAGCTCGTCGCAGCAGATCGAAGGCGCGCCCGGCCTGGACCGCCCGCCGCTGGCGCCGCCGCAGCCGCCGAACCCGCCGAGCACCAGCGACGACGACACCGCCCAACCGCCGGCCCCGAGCGCGGACGCGACAGACGCCACGCCCGCGGTCGCCGCACCGCGCGCGCAACGCGACACCGCCCCGCGCGGCGCCAGCGCCAAACCCCGCCCATTGCCCGGCCACAGCCCGAAACCGCCCTACCCGCTCGACGCCCTGCGCCGCGGCGAAGGCGGACTGGTCTCCCTGCGCGTGCGCGTCGGCGCCGACGGCCGCCCGCAACGCGTCGAGATCGGCAAACGCAGCGGCAACCGCGACCTCGACCGCGCCGCCGTCGCCACCGTACGCAACTGGCGCTTCGCCCCCGCCAAACGCAACGGCCGCCCCATCGCCGCCGTCGTGATCGTCCCGATCGAGTTCAAGCCGCAGCGCTGAGCCCACCCTCCCCGGCGTGGCTAAGCGCGCCTCCCCTTCCTGTAGGAGCGGCGTAAGCCGCGACCCAGGCCGCGCCCATTCCACGCCCGCATCCGCCTCCAAGCGCAACCGCAACCCTCACCCCTCCAGCCCCAACGCCCCCCACCCCAACGCTTCCCCCTTTGAAAAAGGGGGGCCAAGGGGGGGATTTGCCGTTGCCGTTGCCGTTGCCGTTGCTGTCGCTGCGCTGTCGCTGTTGCTATCGCCTCCATGCCTCATCCCGCCGCAGCCATGACTTGCAGCTCATGCACGCATCCGCTGTAAACCGCAGCATCGATCCATGCGGCGGGCGCGCGATCCATGCAAGCGCCTCGCCGCGGCCCGGTAGCGACGAAGGGGCGCGTCGCCACCCATCGAGCAGCCGCACACCAGGGGATCCACTTGAAACATCCAGCGCGTCGAAGCTTCCTTCAGCTCGTTCTTGCCTCCATGCTGCTCCTGCAAGCGCCGCTCGCGGTGCAGGCCCACCCCAACGACGTACCGCCGCCGAACGCCGTCGATCTCGACGCCCTGCTGAAAGGCGCGATGGAAGGCACCCAGACGCCTGCACTCGGCGCGCTGGTCATGCGCGACGGCGCGATCGCCCAACAAGCCGTGCGCGGCCTGCGCCGCAGCGATGCGGCCGACGCGGTCGGCGCCGACGATGTCTGGCTGATCGGATCCACCGGCAAACCGATGACGGTCGCGCTGATCGCCAAGCTGGTCGATCGCGGCGTGCTGTCCTGGGACGCCCCCTTGGCGACGCTGCTGCCCGACCTGGCCGAGACGATGCGACCGGAATACCGCTCGGTCACCCTGGTCCAGCTGCTCTCGCACCGGTCGGGCCTGCCGGAGAACATCCGCGACCTGAAGGTCCTCGATACCTTCTTCGTCGACACCCGGCCGTTGCCGCAACAACGCCTGGCCTTCATCGCCCAGGCGTTGAAGGATGCGCCGGCTGCCGCACCCGGTACGGAATTCAACTACTGCAACACCGGCTTCCTCATCGCGGCCGTCATCGCCGAGCGCGCCACCGGATCGGACTTCGAGGAACTGATGCGCCGCGAAGTCTTCCAGCCCTTGGGCATGGCGAGCGCCGGTTTCGGCCCCACCCAGGCCGGCCAGCCGCTCGGCCACCGTGGCGGCAAGCCGGTGACGACGGCGCCGAAAGTGTCCGACGACGGCGTGCCGATGATGTACACCGCGGCCGGAAACATGCACATGAGCCTGGCCGACTGGGCGCGCTTCTGCCTCGACCAACTGGCCGGCAGCCAAGGCCGTGGCAAATTGCTGAGCCGCGCCTCGTACCGGCTGATGCAAACGGCGCAACCCGGCAGCGGCTCGGGCCTGGACTGGGGCGTCCAGGATTCGATCGCAGGACGCCAGGGCCCCGTGCTGGTGCACGGCGGCTCCGACGGCAACTGGCTCGCCTGGGCGGTGCTGTTCCCGAACACGAACACCGGCGCCCTGGTGGTGGCCAACGCCACCGAGGACATGGGCGGCGACAAGGCAACCAAGACCGTGCTGGGCACGTTGTTCCCGACCTTGAGCCCGGCGAAGTAGGCGACAGCGGGATCAAGGCCTGGGTTCGCCGCCCCCTGGCGAGCTCGCCACCCGGGAAACGGTATCGGGGACGACTCAAAACAGTCCCCGACGCCGTTTGTGGCCAGTAAGCTGGGCGCAGCTGTTGCGTCGACCGGTTGAACCCGCACCGCTGTTGTTGCAGCCTCGCAAAAGGCCGTTAGCCCAACCCGCCTGCTGGCATGGCCCGGTCCAGCCACCGCCACGACGATGCGGGTCGCGCTTTGGCCCAAGGATCGAAAGAACGCGTCAGACCCAACGTGCTCCGTCGCCGATCCGGTGGACGGCACCGACAACGTACTCAACGGGGGCCCATCCATGCGGCGCATCCTGAAGTACCTGGGCATCACCTTGCTTGCGGCTCTGGCGGTATCGCTGGTACTGGGCCTTCGGCCCTTCATCGACCGGGACGCACCCGCCACCCGCCCCCTGCCCCTCGCGCAAGCTCCGCTGCCTCCGGAGCAGGCGAACAAGCTCACGGACTACATAACGACCCAGGCGGACGCCATCGATGCGTTCGTCGTGCTGCGCGGCGAAACGGTGCTGATGGAGTACGGCGAGGTCGGCACGCCCATGAACCTGGCGTCCGCGCGCAAGAGCATCCTCAGCCTGCTGTTCGGCGTGGCGGTCGACCGCGGGTTGATCGATGTGAACGAGAATCTGGCAGCGCTAGGCGTCGACGAGAGCCGCACGCCCCTCACCCAGGCGGAAAAGCAAGCCACCATCGAACACCTGCTTCAAGCCCGGTCGGGCATCTACCTGCCCTCCGGCGCGGAGACGGTGGAAAACAAAGAAGGCCGCCCGCAGCGCGGCCAGTTCGCGCCGGGCACGAACTACTTCTACAACAACTGGGACTTCAACGTCCTGGGCGCCATCTTCGAACGCAAGACCGGGCTATCCATCGGCGAGGCCATCGATACCTGGCTGGCCACCCCGCTGGGCATGCAGGACTTCCACCGCGAGCACGTGATCTATGACCAACGCGGCTCCGATTCCGATTACCGGACCTATCGCATCCACATGAGCGCACGCGACCTGGCGCGGCTGGGGGCGCTGGTAGCGCAGCAGGGCCTTTGGAACGGCAAGCGGGTCGTCTCCGCCGAGTGGATAGCCAAAAGCACCGCCTCGTATTCCGCCACGCAGAACCCGTTCTACGACGGCTTCGGCTACTCCTGGTGGTTGAACTCCGAGCTCGACACCGTGCACGCCGACGGCTGGGGCGGCCAATACCTGCTGGTGGACCCGGCGCGGAAACTGACGCTGGTGGCGCGGCGGGATACCGGGAACTCGATTCTGGGCTACCTGATCTTCAGCCAGTTCCGGAAGCAGGGGCATCCTTCGGACCTACAGAAGTTGTACAAGCTCGTGCGGGATATGCCGGCGACGAGTGGCGCGCGCTAGCACGAGACGCCGTCCCGGCCCGGCGCATGCCATGCCACACGGCCGATCGCGCCGGTGGCCCGCGATCGACGGGCACCCAGCCCCGACGGCTCGCCATCGAGGCTCAGCGACCAGCCACACCGGCCCGCAGCAAGACCGGCCCGCCTTCAGTGCGCCCGCCCCGCCCCGACACCGCCATCCCCGACCAGCGTCCAAACACAGGCCGCCAGCACCGGGTCCAACCGCCGCGCCAAGGCCTGAAACACCTCCCGCAACACCCGATGATCCTGCCCCGCCGGAAACCCGATCTCGATCAATACCTCCGGCTGCAGAGTCCGCACGATCCCGTGCAACTCCCGCTGGAAAGCGGACAGCGCTTCGAACGCATCGACGGACATCACCACCCCCTCCTGCGGGGGCGCGAACTCGGGTTTGCGGGGCATACGCGGCACTCCTGTCCATAGGCGGAAAGCCCGCGCGGCACATTGCGCGACCGGCGGGATGTCGGGAGGTTCGAAACCGCGCATAGACGGCGGGCGTATTCCCCTTGCGGGTGTTGTATTAGCCGCCCTCCCGACGCAGGCAACGCGTCGACACACCCAAACATCGGGCATGAAAAACCCACCATTGACGAAGGTGGGCACCGCTATACGAGGAGTTTCGACGCTCCGTAATTTCAACTTTGCGGAATCATCTGGTGGTTGTCAATGAGGCCTGGCCGAGTTCAATGGCTAATCCCGTATACCTAGCGAGAACATTTTATAGACCATCAACGTTGAAAGTCGCTTACGTCCAGAACGCACCATTTTGACGCTCCGCCGAACCCTCACAACCTGTTGAAAAATGAGTCCAATTTTTAATCCAAGCCTGCATCGAGCGTCCACATGAATTGCTCACGCATTCGCTGGCGCCGGCTTCCGACCCAAAAAGCCAAACTTCCAGACATGACATCCTACTGTTGCGTTTTGCCTAGCAAATAAACTTGCGGCAATAAGTTTCCACAATCACGTCGCACGCCTCCAGCAGAGAGTTGTCACGAGTGCACTCATGGGCTAGCAAACAGTGCTACTGAGGGCTCCATAACAAGCCCACACAGCGCCCGGCTAGCATTGAGCCAGTCTAAAAAGAACACAATTGTCGTATCACCTCACAACCGCGCCACGATGCTAATTTTTCATTTAACCCCTGATGCAAGGAACTAGCCCATTGTCGAAGAATCTGAAATTTCTAGTCCGCGCACGGCAGCAACCCGTTCCCTCGTCGCCCCGACCAACATTCGTACTTACGACGGACAACTGGGATGACTACGGGCACAAGGTACAATTCCACCTCAGTTATCTCGACAGAAACGGCGACGAAACTCGCATAGGCGCGGTAAAAATCCTCCAGCGAACGAACGCGGACGGAGAGCCCATCCAAGTAGCGGAGACCACCCATCTGCAGGATGCGTTCTCTCAACTGAGCGATGACTTTGTATCCATTGGCCAGCAGGACAACTACTACAAGAATCTTCACAAACTCTTTGGCGCAAAGTCTGGCGATGTTCTTGACGCGCTTCGTGATATCGCCTGGCGACCAGCGTTCGCGTCTGATTTTGAACCAACTACAGCATTTCGAAACGCGATGATGCGCGAAAACGGCGCCCACCGAGCCCGTCGCTTCGGTTCTGCGTGGGCCTTGGGAGACACCGTTCGCGCCCAGCTTGCCTTTTCATACATTGGGATGATCGACGGAGCAGACGCCGATATTGATGCGCATTTCGCCTTCGACCGCAAGGACCGTGTCCCAGGCCGCATCGTGGGAATCATTGGCCGCAATGCCGTTGGCAAAACTAGGTTTCTCGCGAGCTTGGGGGCCGATCTCGCACAAATCTCGCGGACCTCGGCCGAAAAGCTGGTCGAGCGAGAGAAACGATTCCCCCTCGGCCGCCCTCTCTTCACGCGCATCATAGCCATCTCGTACAGTGCCTTTGACCGCTTCAAACGCCCACCGCCTGATAGCTCCAGTAGTTATGTGTACTGCGGCATCAGGAATGACAAAGGAGGGCTATCGCGCGCCTCGCTTGTAGAAACCTACCGTCGGAACCAGAACAGAATACGTGACCGTGGAGGGCAAGCTGACTGGACCCGGCATATGCAAGCCATTCTAGGGGATCTCAGCGAACAACTAACGGTGAGTTTGAAGGCAGAAATAAGCAGTGCCTCGATAGACGACGCAGCGTTGTCCCTACTTAGTTCTGGCCAGTCGATCTTGGCACACTTCGTGACTGCACTTCTCGCATGGATCCAGCCGAACTCGATAGTTCTGTTCGACGAGCCCGAAACACATCTTCACCCGAACGCCGTGGCTAGCTTGTTTCTGGTATTGGCAGAGATCTTGGAAGAATTTGATTCCTATGCAGTAGTTGCAACCCACTCACCTGTCGTGATCCAGGAGATCCCTGCGAAGCGCGTACTCGTGTTCGAACGAGAGCAGAACGTGACGGTAGCTAATCCGCTGCTGCTCGAAAGCTTCGGGGAAAGTGTGACCGAGCTGACCAAACACGTGTTCGAGACGATCGAGGTCGAAACCCTCTACCGCCGGACCCTCAAGAAACTTGCGCAAGAAGAGTCAGCCGAGGAGGTCATGGCTCACTTCGATCGCGGCCTAAGCCTGAATGCTCAGGCGTATCTGTTGGCGCAGTACGGCAAGAAGGCGGGAAAGAAGAAATGAGGAACTTAGCCCCCCTTCCCGACAATCCTGGCTATCTGGACTGGTACGTAGCTATTCGAGACAAAAAGCACAAGGCCACACGCGAACCCCTTGTTAAGGCCCATGCGTTGATCAAGAAGCGATACGAGGCTCACGCCGATGCCATCGGCAAAGGCTTGCTAGCGAGCCTCGATAAGGACGCTGAATCTCTTCTGCTTAGAGCCCCCTTACGTGCTTGCTATGACGGAGCCACCCAGCCCTTAAGACAACTTAAGGAAGCAATCCGAGACGCGCAGCCCAGACGGACTCTAAAGTACTGCCCCATGTGTGGAACTACACTTCCTCGCACGTTTGACCACTACATGCCTGCAGTTGCATTCCCCGAGTTTTCGGTACATCCACTGAATCTGGTTCCCTGCTGTTCGACATGCAACTCAACAAAGGACGACGATTGGTTGTCCATCCATGGAAAACGTCAGTTTTTGCACTCGTATACCGATATAGTACCGGACTTGCAGTTCGTCAAAGTGACTCTCCATGAAGACCCGCATTTCACGGGCGTAGGGGCGACCTTCTCTCTCGAAAGACCCGCAGAGATGGAGGAAAACGTATGGGATCTTATCGACAGCCACTTCCGCCGACTCAAGCTAATTGACCGGTACGACGAGCGAAGCAACGACGAAGTTGCCGAGATCCTGTCGGATTGCAGAGTGTTTCTCAATGCAGGGGGGGCGAACTTACAGGAGTTCCTGAAAGGACGCTCCAATGACCGACGCGAAACCTATGGTGCGAACCATTGGATCGCCGTCTTAATGAACACAATGGCCGAGCACCCAAACCTTAAGAACTGGGTTCACGCTGCATAGAACTAGTGCAGGACAATGGTGACGGCTCTACTCTCTAGATTGCGTAGGCCAGTCGCTGGCGAAGATAGATTCTGTAGAGCACGCCTGATCCTCACTCCGGGAACCTGATCACATCTGACGCCTAACGTGCGTCAACCACCCTTGTCCTACCCCATCCCCAAACCGCGTATTCCTGCTGCAGAACGCCCGGTTCATACGCTATGGGTGGCCAGGACGCGATAGCCTGAGTGCTACGCTCGTTAGAAATCAAAGGAGTGATTTATGTCTGAAAAACCGACTGTCTATGAGACGCTCGTTGCAGTTTTTCGGGACGAGCTGGCGATCGAGCCGGGGCGGGTGCATCCGAACGCGCTGTTGATCGGCGACCTGGGGTTCGACTCCATCGCGTTCGCGATCGGCCTGGTGTCGATCGAGGAGCGGCTGGGGGTGACGCTGGAGCAGGAGGAGCTGATCCGGTGCAAGACCGTCGGCGATGTGACCCGGCTGATCGAACAGACGCGCCATCGCACTGTCGCTTGCAACGCCGGGATTCCCGACGAATCCGCAATCCCCGCCTAAAGCCCCCGGTCGCCGCGACGGTACGTTCCGTCGCCGGCGCGCGATACCGGAAGATCAAGGACCGATCGCATCATGAGCAGGTTCACCCAACAGGTATTCGTTTCTGCGCCCGCGTCCGGCCGAGGTTTGGTGACGGGCGAACCGCAGCAGCCGCTGCGGCGCAATTGGCAGCAGATTCATGAGATCGCCCGCGGCATGGCGGGCTCGCTGGCCTCGGCCGGGGTGAATCCCGGCGACACGGTCGGCGTGCTGGTCGGCGAGCCGGCCAGCATCGCACCGGTGATCCAGGCCATCTGGATGCGCGGGGCGTCGGTGACGATGCTGCATCAGCCCGGCCCGCGCGCCGACCTCGAAGCCTGGGCGGAAGACACGTTCGCGGTGCTGGCGATGATCGGCGCCAAGGTCGCGGTCGTCGGCGACGTGTTCGCCCGCACCACGCCGCTGTTCGAGGCACAGGGCACCGCGGTGCTGGCCGCGGAAACGCTGGCCGAAGGCGCGGCGCTGGCGCCGGTGGAGTGCGGCGAGGACGACATCGCCTTCCTGCAGCTCACCTCGGGTTCGACCGGGCTGCCGAAGGCGGTGGCGATCTCGCACCGCAACCTGTACGAAAACGCGGCGGCGATGGTGAGCGCCTCGCGGCTGGACCCGCAGGCCGATGTGCTGGTGAGCTGGCTGCCGCTGTACCACGACATGGGCATGATCGGCTTCATGGTGCTGCCGATGCAGGTCGGCGCCGAGGCCGTGTGCGCGGCGCCCGGGGATTTCCTGCGCTCGCCGCGGCTGTGGCCGACGCTGATCTCCAAGTACCGCGGCACGATGACCGCCGGGCCGAACTTCGCCTATGCCCTGCTCGCCCGTTACCTGCGCGCGGCGCCCGACGGGGCGTTCGACCTGTCCTCGCTGCGCTTCGTGCTCAGCGGCGCCGAACCCATCGACCATGCCACCGTGGCCGCGGTGATCGACGCCGGCGCCCGCTTCGGGCTGGACGGCAAGGCCTTCGTCGCCGCGTACGGGATGGCCGAGGCCACGCTGGCCATTTCGTTCTCCGAGACCGGCGCCGGCATGCAGTTCGATGCGGTCGATCAGGCGGCGATCGAGCTCAAGTCGCATGCGGCGCCGCGCACCGGCGACGGCGCGCGCCACCTGGCCCGGCTGGGCAAGCCCCTGCCCGGCATCGAGGTCATGGTCGGCGATGCGCCGGGCACCGGCGCGCAGCCGCGCACGGTCGGCGAACTCAAGATCCGCGGCGATGCGGTCTCGCGTTACTACCTCACCCAGAACGGCAGGCAGTCGCTGCTCGGCGCCGGCGGCTGGTTCAGCACCGGCGACATCGGTTACGTCACCGAAACCGGCGAGGTCGTCGTCTGCGGCCGCTTGAAGGACATGATCATCGTCGCCGGGCGCAACATCTTCCCCACCGACATCGAACGGGCCGCCTGCCGCGTCGACGGGGTGCGCCCGGGCAACGCCATCGCCGTCGCCCTGGCCGCCGCGGGCATCCGCGAGGAATTCGCGGTGGTGGTCGAAGCCGCCGACAGCGCCGACCTGGAGTCCAGCGCGCGGATCAAGAACGAAGTATCGGACGCGGTCTACTCGGCCTTCGGCGTCAGCCCGCGGCTGGTTTCGGTGGTGCCGCCGCGCACACTGCCGAAAACGCCGTCGGGCAAGCCGCGGCGGTCCGCCACCATCAGCATCGTCGAAACCGAGCTGGCCATGCTGCACGGCATGAGCGCCCCACGACATCAGGAACAGGTCGGCTGAACATGAGCCTCGATACCGAAACCGCGATTTCCGCTATCGCCTCCTTCAAGGACCGCCTGGACACGCTGCTGGCCCAGGAATCGACGCGGCGTATGATCGACGAGGCCGAAGTCGCCGGGCGCTTCCCGCGCGGCATCGTCGAATTGCTGGGCCGGGAAGGCATCTTCGCCGCCAAGTGGCAGGAGCGCCCGGTGCCGGCGTTGCAGCACACCCTGGCCTTGTCCGAGCGCTTCGGCCGGCTCGGCGCCGGCGGCATCGCCTCCGGCGTGACCCTGCACGACTCGGCGATCGCGATGCTGCGCCGGTTCGGCCGTTCCGAACGGCTGCGCGAGGTCGCCGACCAGGCGATCGCCGGCCAGGCCGTGCTGTGCATTTCCGCGACCGAAGCCGGCGCGGGCTCGGACATGCTCGGCCTGGCTTCGACCGCGGCGCGCGAAAACGGCGGCTATCGCCTGCGCGGGCACAAGAAGATGGCCTCGCCTTCGCCGGTGGCCGACTACATCGTGCTGGCGCTGCGCGGCAGCGACGAGGGCCACGCCGGCCGCGACGACCTGGCGCTGTTCCTGGTGCCGACCTCGCAGCTGCGGGTCGGCAAGCAGTTCGACACCGTCGGCGCGCGCAGCATCAGCACCGCGCCGGTGCAGTTCGACACCTGGGTGCCGGAGGAGCTGATGATCGCGCGGCCCGGCACCGGCCTGGCCGTGCTCAGCATGGCCCTGGCCCAAGAACGCTTCGCCATGGCGGCGCAGATCGTCGGCGCCTGCCAGCTGGCCCTGGGCGTGACCGTGGCGCGGATGAAGCGGCGCACGTCCTTCGGCGCCCCCCTGTTCGACCATCAGGCCTTGCGCCTGCGGGTCGCCGACCTGCAGGCGCGGGTCGACATGATGCAGCTGGCGCTGAACGGGCTGATCGCCGACGGCGCCGGCTTCAACGTGCGCTCGGCCTCGGCGGCCAAGGTCACGGTGGTGCGCCTGGGCGGCGAGGTGATGTCCGAGTGCATGCACATCTTCGGCAGCGCCGGCGTGCTGGAATCGGAGTCGCCGCTGGGCCGCTGGTGGCGCGACGTGAAGATGGCGCGCATCGGCGGCGGCACCGACGAGATGCTGTGGGAGATCGTCGCCGCCGGCCTGGAGCCGGATTACGCCAACTACGACCGACTGGTCGACGAGTGGCAGCCGGAGCAGGCGTTCGGGCTACCGGCCGCCGAGCCGCAGGCCGCTGAATCGCAGGCGGCCGAACTGCAGGCCGGCTGAGTTGCGGCTCAGCGCCGGGCGCGGCGCGCGACGGCCGCGCCGACGCGTTGCGCGTCGCGGCCGACGAAGCCCAGCAGCGCCGAGCCGCGGTTGCGCATCCGGTACAGGCCGACGAAGTGCAGGCCGGACGCGCCGATGCCCGCATTGTGCTCGGGCTGGCCGTCCGCGCCGCGCAGTTCGGGGCTCAGCCAGGACCAGTCGTTGCGGTAGCCGGTGGCCCACAGCACGGTCGATGCCTCGATCCGCTGGCCGTCGGCGGTGACCAACTGCGCGCCATCGGCGTCCACCGCCCGCTCGGCGAAACCGACACTGCGCGCGAGCTCGTCGATCTTCGTGCCGACGACCGGATCGGGCATCGCCAAGCGCCGCGCCAGGGGCGTGTTGGTCGGCAGGCGCAGGAGGCCGGACTTGGACAACCACCAGAACGCATCGCGCCCGAGTATCCGCTGCGGCAGCCGCGGCTGCTTGCGGCCTCGGCAAACCACCACCTCGCGACTGTGCGACAGCTCGGTGGCGATCTGCAGGCCCGAGTTGGCCGAGCCGACGACCGCGACCTTGCCGGCGGGGAGCTGCTCGGGATTGCGGTACGCGTGCGAATGCAGCTGGGTGACCGACGGCGCAAGCCGCCGGGAAAACTCGGGGACGACCGGCGTCTGGAACGCGCCGACCGCGGCGACGACCTGGCGCGCGCTGATGCGGCCGGTCGACGTGGTCACCGCGAAGCCGCCGTCGGAGCGCTGCACCGAAACCACCCGCTGGCCGAGATGCACCGGCAGCTCGAACGTCGCGGCGTAGGTCCGGAAGTAGTGCGGCACTTCGTCCTTGGCCGGGTATCGGTCCGGATCGCCGGGGAACGGCAGCCCGGGCAGACCGCAAAACCGCGCGGACGTGAACAGCTGCAAGGAATCCCAGCGATTGATCCAGGACACGCCGAGTTCGTTCGCGGCGTCGAGAATGACGAAGTTCACGCCCGCTTGCTTGAGCGTCTGGCCGACGGCGAGGCCGGCCTGTCCTGCGCCGATCACGACGACGTCGATGTCGGCGGGGAGTTCGCTGCTGTCGGAAGATGCGCTCGAACTGGACATGATCACTCCACGACACCCGCACGAACGGGCACCGGCGCCGATGGCGTCGGCAGGGACAGGCGAAGGTTCAACGGCAAGCCGTCATCGCGCAGGCGCATCATCGGGCGAGCTCCCGAACGGCGGCCACCACGTCGGCGCGGTGCTGCGGACTGAACAGGCTATGGTGGGTGCCGGCGACCACCCGCGTGGCCACCCTGCCGCGGGTGCGCGACGACCAGCCCCAATCGCCCACGGCCTCGTGCGGATGCTCCGCATACTCGCTGACCCGCCCGTCGCGGGCCCGGATCAGCGCGACGTCCGCCGCCACCACCGGCGGCTGATAGCTGCGGCAGGCATTCACGATCTGCGCGAACACCGGATAGACATGATGCAGCTCGGTGGCCAGCAGGTCGGCGCCGGCGGTGTCCTCGCGGAACCAGTCCTGCAAGGTGCCGTCGTCGACCGGGCCGGGCGGCGGATCGGTCGGCGCGGGCGCATCGAGCACGATCAACTGCGCCACCTTTTCCCCCGCCGCCTCGAGCTGCGCGGTCATCTCCAGCGCGATCACCGCCCCCGACGACCAGCCGGAGATCGTGTACGGGCCCGGCGCCGCGGCGCGGACCGCGGCCACATACCCCTGCGCCAGCGCTTCCACGGTGCCGGGCAGCGGCTCGCTCGCCGCGAGCCCGAAACTGGCGCGGTCCAGATCGCGCGCCAGGTCGCGGTAAGCCGCGACCGATCCGCCGGCCGGATGCACCATGAACAGCGCCGGCCCGGCGCCGGGGTGCAGCGGCACCAGGGCGTTGGACAGCCGCTGCCCGGTCATCAGGCTGGCCAGGCGCGCGACGGTGCGCGACTCGATCAGCCCGCCGAGAGACAGGTTGAGCTTGGTTTTCGAGCGAAGCGCGGCGACCGCACGCAATGCGGTGAACGACTGCCCGCCGAGGTTGAAGAAATCGTCTTCGACGCCGATGGTCTCGACGCCCAGCACTTCTTTCCACACCGCGACGATCGTGCGCTCCAGCTCGGTGCGCGGCGCGACATAGTCCACACCGGCTTCGGCGGCGGGTTCGGCGAGCGCGAGCAGCGCGCCGCGGTCGAGCTTGCCGTTCGAGGTGACCGGCAGGCTCGCCACGACCGTGATCTGCGCCGGGACCAGATAGCTGGGCAGCCGGTCCACCAGGCTGGCGCGGATGGACTCGCCTTCGCTGGGGCCTGCCGCTTCGTGCAGCACCACGAACGCGCGCAGCTGCTTCTGCTTGGCCTCGCCGGCCACCAGCACGACGGCGTCCTTGACCCGCGGATCGGCCGCCAACACGTGCTCGACTTCGCCGGGTTCGACCCGATGCCCCTGGATCTTGCATTGCGCATCGATGCGCCCGATCAGCTCGATGTTGCCGTCGGGCAGCAAGCGGCCGAGGTCGCCGGTGCGGTAGATGCGCTCGCCCGTGGCCGGGTGCGTTACGAACGCCGCCGCGGTTTTACCCGGGTCGCCCCAATAGCCCTGGGCGAGACCGACGCCGCCGATATGCAGCTGACCGGTGGTCCAAGTCGGCGTCTCATGGCCCTGCTCGTCGAGGACGTACCAGGGTTGGTTCGCCATCGGCCGCCCGTAGGGGATGCTGCGCCACTTGGGGTCTACCGCATCGATGGGATACCAGATCGACCAGATCGAGGCCTCGGTCGCGCCGCCCAGGCTCACCACCTTCGCATTCGGCGCGATCGCCCGGATGTCGTCGGGCAGGGACAGCGAAATCCAGTCGCCGGACAGCATCACCAGGCGCAGCGCGGGCAACTGCACGCCCTCGGCGCGCGCGACGTCGACCAGCAGCTGCATCAAGGGAGGCGCCGAATTCCACACCGTGACGCCTCGTTCGACCATCGCCGCCAGCCAGGCGTGCGGGCTGTGGTCGGCGGGATCGGGCAGCACCAGCGTCGCGCCCGCCATCGCCGCACCGAAGATGTCGTACACCGACAGGTCGAACGACAGCGAGGACACGCCGAACAGCACGTCTTCGGCAACGATGCCGAACTCGCCGTTGACGTCGAGAATGGTGTTGACCGGCCCGCGGTGATCGAGTGCGACGCCCTTGGGTTGCCCGGTCGAGCCGGAGGTGTAGATGACGTAGGCCAGCGCGGAAGGATCGAGGTCGGCAGGCAACTGCGTGCCGGCGCAGGCCGCCGCTGCGACAGCCGCTGCCTGGCCGCGGACCGCGATGACGGGCACGCCCGGGCATTGGCCCGCCTCGGTGCCGAGGATGGCCGCCGCGCCGATGTCGTTCACCAGTTGCTCGATCCGCCGCTGCGGCCACGCGGGATCGATCGGCACGTACGCGGCACCGGCGAGCAGGGCCGCATAGACCGCGATCGTCTGCGGAACCCCCTTGGCCAGCACGATCGCGACCCGATCGCCGGGGCGGACGCCGTGGGCGCACAACACCTTCGCCAACGATTCGGCGGCCGCGGCCAGTTCGCCATAGCTCAGCGCCTCCTCGCCGCAGACGACAGCCGGATGCTCCGGCGCGACGCGTGCTCCGGCCTTTAATCCGTCCGACAGGCGGCCCGTCGGCAACGGCCGTGCCGGGCCGGTTTCCACCGGCGATGCCGGGCTGCGGGCCGCCACCAGCGCGGTCGTCGCGGTCCACGCCTGCGGGTCGGCGGCCAGGCTGCGGATCAGCGCTTCGTGCGCATGGCACAGCGCATCGATGAAACCCGGCGGGAACGCGGCTTCCACGACATCCCAGACGATTTCGACCCGGTCGCCGCGAAGCGCGAAGAACTGGTGATCGAGCAACACTTGCGGCGTCGCCAGCTTGCTGTAGCCGAACGCTTCCTGCGGCCCGCCGGCCAAGCCCGACGAGACCACGAACGGGCACGCGGCCCGGCCTTGCGAATGGTGGCGCGCGTTCAAGGCCTCGAGCACATCGACCCCCGACCAGTCGGTGCGTCCGAGATCGCCGATGATGGTCGCCTGCAGGCGGCGGGCCCGTTCCAGCAGCGAGGCCGCACCGCGCCAATCGAATTCGAGCGGATAGATCGCGCCGAGATTGCCGAGCACCGACTCGGCGCCCGGAATCCGCCTGAGCAGGCGGCGCGTGATCATCTGATTGAGAATGAAATGGCGCGACCCGCTGAAACGGGCGACGATCTCGCCGTACACCGCGAGCAAGGCCGTCACCGGGCTCATGCCGTGCAAGGCGACGCCGGCGGTGAAGGCGGCCCAGGTCGCCGCGTCGATCACCAGCCGGCGCCGGTTCAAGCCCGGGTTTCCATGCAGGCGCACGAGCGGCAGTTCGGGCGGAGCCGGCAGCGTCGCTACGCGATCGGTCCAATAGGCGCGCGCCCGATCGGCCGCCTCGTGGCGCTGCGCCAGCGCGAGCGACACCTCCGCGATCCCCACTTGGTCGGCGGGAAGTTCGACATCCGGGTTTGCGTAGTACTGCTCGATCTCGGACAGCAGGCGCAGCCCGGAAAACTGATCGAGAAACAGATTGCTGAAATTGACGTGCAGCCGGACATCGCTGTCGCCGTAGCGTGTGAGCTGGAAGTCGAGCCACGGCCAGCGATCCATGGGCAGCGGCTGGTGCGACATCCGATGCCGGATCTGCATCAGCCCCTGGCGTGTTCCCAATTCGGAAAGCCCGCGCAGGTCCCAGACCGATACGCGAGGCGCGCTCGCCTCTTCGACCTGCCGCAGCCGCAGCTCCGGCGTCACGGCGACGATGTTGCGCCGGTGTCGCTCGATCACGCGCGCGATCGCGGAAACGAATCGATCGATGTCCAGGCCGGGACGCTCCACCTCGAAGTAGAGGTGCGGATGCAGCGCATATTCCATGCCGTCGGAGGCACTGACGACCAGCAGGCGTTGCATGTCCGTCAGAGGGAAGTCGGCGTGACCGGGACTGGCGTCCGGCACTGCGATGGTCCCGTCGTACGAGGGCGCGCTCACGAGCACAATTCTCCTTGCCCTACAGCCAATTCGTCCTTCGGCCGGACACTACATCCGGCCCCCAGGGGCGTCAACCGACTTCCGGAAAAATTCGGAAGCGCTTCACAGTGCAGGGGAAAAACCGCGGTTACGCTGCTTCGCTTGCACTTTCGGCAATCGGTGCCGACCCCCTGCTGCATACGGGCAAACCGCCCGCGACCGGCCAGCGATGAATCGACTCGCGGCATGCCGGTGGCAGCGATCTGCGCTCGACGCCCGCGTCCGACGCATCGCGCGTTTCTTCGTTATCGACCGCCGGAGTTCGGTTTTACTCGGCGTCCAGTCGCCGTCCGGCCTATCGGAAAATACACGGCGCAGGCCGTCGGCACGACGCGATCGATGCCTATGCGATCGCCGCCCCCTGCCCTGCTGCGCGGGCACGATTTCGGATCGATCGAACGCAGCGAATCGGCGCCGCGTGTTCGAAAAATGCGGAACCGCCTTACCCGCCGGTCCGTTCGTCGTCGCCGATGAAGAAGGCTGCGGCCGCGGCGAAGACGCTGTCCGGGTCTTCCAGCTGCGGGAAATGGCCGACATCGTCCAGCAGCACGACATCCGCGCGCGGAACGAGTTGCCGATAGCGTTGGGACATGTGCAATCCGCTGACCGGATCGAGCGCGCCGCAAATCAGGCGCAAAGGGGTCTCGGTCGTTTGCAGCGCACCGACCCAGCGGCTTCGTTCGCGCCGGCGTTCGGCCATGTACCCGAGCAGCGACGGCACCGCGTGCAGGCCTTGTTCGTGCTGCAGCAACGCCCAGTATTCGTCGATAGCCGTCTCGCCGAGCGGGCGAGCAGGCGAGAACAACGCGTTGAGGCTGCGCGCGAAGCTGCGGCGGCTCATCAACCCGACCAACCCAGGCCCGAGCGGCGAAGCGAGCAAACGCTGGATCAGTCGAGCGCGATGGGTTTCCGGAAACAATCCGCCGTTGAGCAGGCACAAGCGCAGGACGCGCAACGCGGCGTGCGCGGGGTTCTGATCGCTTCGGGCGAGCAATTCCTGCGCCACCGTATCGCCATAATCGTGGGCGAGTACGAAGGCGGCGTTCCAGCCGTAATGATGCGCGACCGCTTCGGCCAGATCCGCCTGCTCGCTCACGCGGTAACGATGGCCGCGAGGCTTGGCGGAAAACCCCAGGCCCAGCAGATCGAAGGTCAGCACCTCGAAGCGCGAGGTCAGCATCGGCCATATCGGCGCCCAATCCAGGCTGCTGGTCGGGAAGCCGTGAATCAGCAGCAGTCGCGGCCCCGCTCCGTCGCGACGGCAGTAGATGCGACGGCCGCGGACGGTGACGAATTCGCCGGCATCCCGCCAGGCGCCCAGTGCGGGGAAGCGGTCGATCGCGCTCATGGGCGACAGCTCGCGCAACCGTGGCGCGTCGTCGAAACGCTTTCCCGGTGCCCGCGCGCGAGGTATCGGAAGCGGAGCGTCGGATGGCGGGGCATCGGCGCCGATTCCGCCGGTACAGCGCTTTGAAATGAAGGCGACGCTGAAGCTGTTCGCATAGCCGATGCCCGGGGCCCCGATGCGAACAGAGTATAGACCGCCGGATGGCGGTGCCTGGCGCGGGCGTACTCGCCGTTGCGCACACCGATCGCAGCGCGCCAGGCGCTCCTCAGCCTTCCCGCGCACCCGGGCTGCGGCGTCAGCGCTGCTTGATCAGCGTCCGTCGGCCTATCGAACTGCTCTTGCTTGCGGTGGGCTTGGCCAGGCCGGGGATCAGGAAGTCGGTGGCGCTGCGGCCGTGCTTGGTCTTCTGGGCCAGCCATCGCGGCATCCGCCCGCGGCCCGACCAGGTGTTGCGCTTGTTGTCCGGGTCGCGGTACTTGGGAGCCACCTTGCCCGTCTTTCGCCGTGTCGTCCGCTTCTTGACCGCCGCCGCGGCCACCGGCTTGTCCCCGTAGAGTTCCTCGATCGTGTAACCGTGCTGAGCGGCGAGCGCGATCACTTTGCGACGTACCGAGGCGATGGAGCGGCGGCTGGAGAGCAAGCGCTTGCGCCGTTCCGCGGCGATCAACAGGGACTCCAGTTGCGCCAGGCTGAGCGTTTCGATATCGATTTTCATGCCGCAGAGGGTCCGGCCCCGGCTATCGGTCTGTCAAGCAATATCCCCGATGGGCCGCGGCAATGCGCTCCGCGCTGGAGCTGCGGCCGGCTGCGTGCGGCCCCCCGCCCCACTCCTGGCACAGATATCGGCCGGGATTTTCCCCACAGGGGCACGGCGCGACTCGTTACGGGCACTTGGGTTTCCGCTAGAATTCCGGCCCAGCGGGATTAGCAGGCGTGAATCAGGGCCGACAGGCCCGTGATCGAGCGCTGCCGACCTACGGCCGGGGCCATTATGAATCCGATTTCCAGGCCTGACTTGCTCACGGCGCCGGACGGGGCTGCGGTTTCGCCCTGCGACCCTACCCTGCCCCCGATCGACACCGGCCTCGCGTCGGACGAGTCGGCCTTTTCGTCGGCGGCCGATCTGGCGCGACGGATTCGGCGCAAGGAAATCAGTTCGTTCGAACTCACTCGACACTACATCGAACGCATCGAGACATTCGATAAAGCGTTGAATGCCGTCGTGGTGAGGGATTTCGAGCGCGCCCTGGAAGCGGCGAAGCGGGCCGATGCGTCTGTCGCCCGCGGACAGCGGTTGGGTCCGCTGCACGGCGTGCCGATGACGGTCAAGGAATCCTTCGACGTGTCCGGCTTGGCGACGACGTGGGGCGTGCCGGAGCAACGGGATCGTCTCGCCTTGAACGACGCCGCGGTAGTCGAGCGGTTGAAGGCGGCCGGCGCCCATGTCATCGGCAAAACCAACGTCGCGCTGCGGCTCGGCGATTGGCAGAGTTACAACGAGGTTTACGGCACCACCCACAACCCCTGGGACACGGCGAGGTCGCCGGGCGGATCGTCCGGCGGATCGGCCGCTGCGCTGGCGGCCGGCCTGAGCGGCCTGGAATTCGGTTCCGATATCGGCGGTTCGATCCGGAACCCGGCCCACTTCTGTGGCGTGTATGGGCACAAGCCGACCTACGGCATCGTTCCAACGCAGGGCCACCATCCTTTGGGCGTCGTATCCGCCCAGGATCTGAATGTCGTCGGGCCGATGGGGCGAAGCGCGGAGGATCTGGCGTTGACGCTGGACGCCGTAGCCGGCGCCGACCGGTTTCGATCGCCGGGCTGGAGACTGGAGCTTCCGCCGCCGAAGACGCACACGCTACGCGGCCTGCGCGTGGCGATCTGGCCCAGGCAGGATTTCGCGCCGACCTCGGTCGAGATATCGGATCGCGTGCAGGAGGTCGGAGACGCCTTGGCCCGGGCTGGCGCGGCAGTGTCCGATCTGGCGCGCCCCGACTTCTCCGCGAAGGACTCGTACGTTACCTACCTGAGTCTGTTGGGATCGGCTGGGCTCGTCGGTCTTCCGGACGACTACCATCGCGACAACCGGAGAACGGCCGCGCAGTTCGATGCGAGCGACGAATCGCCGCTGGCGATATTGATGCGTGCGCGAGCGCTGGACCATCGCGACTGGTCCGATCGCGACGAGGCGCGCACGCGCTGCCGGCTGAGCTGGCGCGCCTTCTTCGGCGACTGGGATGTCGTGATATGCCCGATTTCCGCGACGACGGCGTACCCACACGATCACCGGCCCAAGCCCGAGAGAATTCTCGACGTCGACGCGGTGCGCACTTCGCATTACGAGCACTACTTCTGGGTCGGCCTGGCGAGCGTCGCCTATCTGCCGAGCACGGCGTTTCCCAGCGGACTATCGCGCGACGGCCTTCCCATCGGCCTGCAGATCATCGGCCCGGAGTATGGCGACCGGACCACCATCGAAGTCGCCCGATTGATCGCGCAAGCGCTTGGTGGTTTTCGCGCGCCGCCGGGATTCGGCGCCTGATATCCGCGACCTGGCGCCCGCAAGGGGCGAGATCGGACATGCGCCGCGGGTTCGCCCGCGATGGCTCTGCGGCGAGCGCCGCCTGCGCACAGCCCATCGGTGTCTTGCCGCGGCCGCCGCCGTTCTGCTGCTGATTGCGCGGTCGGCTGAGCACGGGCGCCCATAGGGGAGGTCCGGCCTGCGGCGCGAGCTTGAAGCCCCACGGTCGCGGCTTACGCCGCTCCTACCAGGGGTGCGGCCCGGTGTCGCGCGACCGGCCTATAGCCAACGCCGCGCCTGGGGCCCGACAATGGCGGTTTCCGACGACGGATGTTGCGCATGCGTGCTGCCGCCCTGCTGCTCCTGCTGGTCTCGTCCGGCGCCGGCGCGGTCGTCGTTCGCGACGATGTCCCGGATCTGCGCTATCGCATGGCGGCCTCCGAGTTCCCGGCGCTGGCGGACATGCCCGGCGAGGGCCATGGGGTGCTTATCGCGCCGCAGTGGGTCGTGACCGCCGCCCATGCCGTGAGCTGGCAGCATGCCGTGGATACGGTGGACGTGGGCGGCACGCCTCGTGCGGTGCGCCGCATCGTCGTCCATCCGGGCTACAAACAGCCGCCTCAGGCGATGATCGACGCCGCACTGAAATCGGGCGATTGGGACGCGTTCTTCGCGTTCGCCGCTACGTCCGACGACATCGCCTTGATCGAGCTGTCCGCGCCGGTTCGCGATATCGCCCCTGTGCGCATCTACCGGGGTTCGGCCTTGGGGAAGCTCGTCCGGATCATGGGACGCGGCGCCACGGGGACGGGTTCGACGGGCCATTCGTTGCGTGGACCGAATCGGACCGAACTGCGCCAGGGCTACAACCGGATCAGCGTGTCGGAAACTCGGTGGATCGGATACGCCTTCGACGCACCGCCGAAGGCGCTGCCCTTGGAGGCGTCGACCGGTAGCGGGGACAGCGGCGGGCCGATCCTGGTCGCGGTAGGCAAGCAATGGCAGGTCGCCGGGGTCGCGGCCTGGAAGCGCGGCCAGGTCGAGGGCACGGAACTGCGCCCGGGCCGGTACGGCGAGATCAGTTACGGCGTGCGGCTGGGGAACTACGCGCGCTGGATGGAAGAGACGATGGCGACGGGCGGGGATTCCGGCAAATCCGCTGGGCGTTGAGGCGGTGGTGGGAGTCAGATGGATCGCCGTTTGCAGGAGCGGCGCAAGCCGCGACCACGAAACCTGGCGTGCGGCGCGATCTGGACGCCCTGCGGTCGCGGCTTACGCCGCTCCTACACGAGGCCAGGTGGCGCTGCGCTTTTTTGATCCTCGCCTGTAGGAGCGGCGCGAGCCGCGACTGCGAAACCTGGTGTGCGGCACGATCTGGACGCCCTGCGGTCGCGGCTTGCGCCGCTCCTACACGAGGCCAGGTGGCGCTGCGTTTTTTGAATCCTCGCCTGTAGGAGCGGCGCGAGCCGCGACTGCGAAACCTGGCCTGCGGCACGATCTGGACGCCCTGCGGTCGCGGCTTACGCCGCTCCTACAAGGGGGCCAGGTCGCTGCGTTTTCTGGATTCTCGCCTGTAGGAGCGGCGTAAGCCGCGACCACGAAACCCGGCCTGCGACGCGATCTGGACGCGCTGCGATCGCGGCTTGCGCCGCTCCTACAAGGGGCCAGGCGTCGCTGCGTTTTTTGAATCCTCGCCTGTAGGAGCGGCGTAAGCCGCGACCACGAAACCCGGCCTGCGGCGCGATCTGGACGCGCTGCGATCGCGGCTTGCGCCGCTCCTACAAGGGGCCAGGCGGCGCTGCGTTTTTTGAATCCTCGCCTGTAGGAGCGGCGTAAGCCGCGACCACGAAACCCGGCCTGCGGCGCGATCTGGACGCCCTGCGGTCGCGGCTTGCGCCGCTCCTATAAGGGCTTACACGAGGCCCCGGCGTCAGCGATGCTGCGACTCGGGATGGCGGACCTGCCCTGCCCCGCGCACGACGAAGCGTTCGATGGTCAGCGATTCGACGCCCATCGGGCCGTAGGCATGCAAGCGCGTGGTCGAAATGCCGATCTCGGCGCCGAGGCCGAGTTGCCCGCCGTCGTTGAAGCGCGAGGAGGCGTTGACCATCACCGCCGAGCTGCGGGTGCGGCGGACGAAGGCCTCGGCGGCGGCCGGGTCGGCGGTGGCGATCACTTCGGTGTGGTCGGAGCCGTACTGCGCGATATGCACCAGGGCCTGATCGAGATCGTCGACCACGCGCGCGGCGATGATCAGGTCGAGGTACTCGGCGGCGTAGTCGGCGTCGTCCGCGACGGCCAGGTCCGGCGCATAGGCGCGCACGCGCTCGCAGCCGCGCACTTCCACGCCGCGCGCGGCCAGGGCGGCCAGCGCTTGCGGCAGGAAGGCGTCGGCGATGTCGCGATGCACCAGCAGGGTTTCCAGCGCATTGCACACGCCCGGGCGCGAGGCCTTGCCGTCGACCAGCAGGTCCAGCGCCAGCGCGGGATCGGCGGCGCGGTCCACGTAAAGGTGGCAGACGCCTTTGTAGTGCTTGACGACCGGCACGCGCGCATGTTCGGCGACGAAGCGGATCAGGCTTTCGCCGCCGCGCGGGATCGCCAGATCGATCAGATCCGACAGCTGCAGCAGCTCCAGCACGTGCTCGCGCGCGGTGTCGTCGATCAACGACACCGCCGCTTCCGGCAAGCCGCGTTCGCGCAGCGCCGCGTGCAGGGCGGCGGCAATCGCGGCGTTGCTGGCGCGCGCTTCCGAGCCGCCGCGCAGCAGCACGGCGTTGCCGGCTTTCAGGCATAGCGCGGCGGCGTCGGCGGTCACGTTGGGCCGCGATTCGTAGATCATCGCGATCAGGCCCAGCGGCACCCGCTTGCGTTCGATCACCAATCCGTTCGGGCGGGTTTCGCTGCGGGTGACGCCGTCGAGCGGGTCGGCTTGCGCGGCCACTTCGCGCAGCGCGTCGGCGATGGCCGCCAGGCGCTGCGGGTCCAGGCGCAGGCGGTCGAGCATGGCCGCGCCGAGGCCGGCGGCTTCGCCGCGGCTCACGTCTTCGGCGTTGGCGGCCAGGATGCTCGCGCTTCGTGCGTCCAGCTGCCCCGCCATCGCCGCGATCAGGGCGGCGCGCTCGGCACCGTCGAGTGCGGCCAGAATCAGCGATGCCGCGCGGGCGCGCTCGGCCAAGGTGCGTACGTAACCGCTCATGCCCTGTTCCTCTCGTTGGCGGCGACCGCACCGGTGGGGTCGGCCGCGATCGCGCCGACCTCCGCCGGCGTGCGCCCGCCCAGCATCACCAGATCGTCGCGGTGCACCACCGACTCGCCGTAGCGGAAGCCGAGCACCGCCTCGATGTCGCGACTGTGGCGGCCCTTGATCCGCCCCAGCTCGACCGAGTTGTACTGCACCAACCCGCGCCCGATCGCCTCACCGTCCGCCGCCACGCGCAGCTCGACCACGTCGCCGCGGCGGAACTCGCCCTCGACCGCGACCACCCCGCCCGGCAGCAACGAGGCGCCGCGCACGCGCAGCGCGTTGGCCGCGCCGGCGTCGATGTGCAGGCTGCCGCTGGCGGGCGCGTGGCGCAGCCATTGCTTGCGAGCGCGCAGGCGGTCGCTGTGCGCAGCGACCAGGGTGCCGTGCAGGCGGTCCTGGGCCAATGCCGCGACCACCTCGGCGTCGCGGCCGCAGAACAGCGCGGTGGCGATTCCGGCGGTGGCGGCCTTGGCCGCCGCTTCGAGCTTGGTGCGCATGCCGCCGGTGCCGAGCGCGCCGGCGCCGCCGCTGGCGGTGACCAGCAGTTCCGGCGTCACCGTCGCCACGTGGCCGATCGGCCGCGCGGTCGGATCGCGCTGCGGGTGACCGCTGTACAAACCGCCGATGTCGGTGGCGATCAGCAGCAGGTCGGCGTCGACCAGCGACGCCACCGCCGCAGCCAGGTTGTCGTTGTCGCCGAGCTTGAGTTCGTCGACCGCGACGGTGTCGTTCTCGTTGATGACCGGCAACGCGCCCAGGCGCAGCAATTCGCGCAGCGAAGCGCGCGCATTGAGGTAGCGGCGACGGTTGCGCAGGTCGTCGTGGGTCAGCAGCACCTGCGCCACCGGCACGCCGGACAGCTGCTGCCAGAACGCGATCAGCGAGGCTTGGCCCAGCGAGGCCAGCGCCTGGCGCAGCACCAGGCCGTCGCCGCCGGTGTGGATGCGGCTGCGCCCGGCCGCGACCGCGCCGGAGGACACCAGCACCACTTCGCGCTGCTGTTCGCGCGCGCTTTCGATGAAACGCGCCAGGCCGGCGGCGTAGCGCGGGTCGAGGCCGCCGCCCTCGAAGCCGGCCAGCAGGCTGCTGCCGACCTTGAGCACGGCGCGGCGCCAGGGCGGCAAAGGCTGCGCGGCGAAATCCTTTGCCGCGGCGCTCATGTCAGCTCCTTCAGGCGCGCGCGCAGGGCATCCAGGCGCAGATCGCCCGCCGCGCCCGGCGACACCCGCGCGCGCAGGCTGGCCTCCGGATCGCCCTCGGCCCAGCGCGCCGGGTCGGCGGCCTGCTTGTAGGCGTCGCGGAACGGCAGGCCCTGGCGGGCCAGATCGACGGCGAGGTCGGTGGCGTACATCGATGGCTCCAGCGCCGCGCGCAGGCGTTCGGCCTTCCATTCCAGGTTGCGCAGCAGGTCGGGCAGCAGCTCCAGCGCGCCCAGGCCGCGGCCGAAGGCGTGAAAGATGGCGCCCTTGGAGAACTGCAGGTCGCGGTGGTAGCCCGAAGGCAGCGACAGCAGATGTTCGATCTCGGTGCGCGCGGCGGCGACGGCGGCGTAGCTGGCGCGCATCAGCTCGATCACGTCGGGGTTGCGCTTGTTGGGCATGATCGAACTGCCGGTGGTGTATTCGGCCGGCAAGGCGACGAAGCCGAATTCGGCGCTGGTGAACAGGCTCAGGTCCCAGGCCAGGCGGCGCAAGTCGAGCAATGCGGTCGACAGCGCATCGATCGCGCCGAGTTCGAACTTGCCGCGCGAAAGCTGGGCGTAGGTGGCGATCAGCTGCAGTCGGCCGAAGCCCAGCGCCTGGGTGGTGTGTTCGCGCGCCAGCGGCAGGTTGATGCCGTAGCCCGCGGCACTGCCGAGCGGATTGGCGTCGACCCAGTCCAGGGTCTGGCGCGCCCGCACGGCGTTGTCGATGAAGCCCTCGGCCCAGGCGCCCCACCACATGCCGGCGCTGGAGACCATCGCGCGTTGCAGATGGGTGTAGCCCGGCAGCGGCAAGCCGGCCTCGGCCTCGGCGCGCGCCAGGGCGACTTCGGCCGTCTCCCGACACAGCGCGTAGACGCGGCTCAGCCGGTCCTTCAGCCACAACCGGGTGGCGACCAGGATCTGGTCGTTGCGACTGCGGCCGGTGTGGATCTTGCGGCCGGCATCGCCGAGCCGTTCGATCAACCGGCCTTCGATCGCCGAATGGCCGTCCTCGTAGCGCTCGTCGAGCACGAAGCGGCCGGCGCGGAAATCTTCGGCCAGCACGTCCAGCTCGCGCGACAACCCCTCGAGCTCGTCTGCGTTGAGGATGCCGATCTGCTGCAGGCCCTGCGCATGGGCGCGGCTGGCCTGGATGTCGAACAGGAAGAACTCGCGGTCGAGAATCACGTCCTCGCCGGCGAGGAAGTTCTGGATCCGCGCGTCGACCTTGACGCCGGGTTTTTGCCAAAGCAGATCGGACATGGGGGACGGCTCGCTGGAATCGGGAAAGAGAATCGGGAAAACGGGGAAACAGAGGCGAAAGAGAATTCGGCAACAGAAGGCGGCGGCGACCGCCGCTCGTTCCGCCTCACTCGTTCCTGCGCATGGACAAACGGGCCAGAGCGTCCTCCTGCGTCAGCTCCGTCCGCTCGCCGGTCGCGCGACGCTTGAGTTCGACGACGCCGCGCTCCAGTCCGCGCCGGCCGACCACAATCTGCCAGGGCGGACCGAGCAGGTCCATGTGTGCGAATTTGACCCCGGCGCGCTCGCCGGTGTCGTCGAGCAGCACGTCCACGCCGCGCGCCTGGAGTTGCGCGTACAGGTATTCGCAAGCCGCAGAGACCGTCGCATCGGCCGGATCGAGATCGATCAGGCCGACCCGGAACGGCGCCACCGGCTCGGGCCAGACAATGCCGGCTTCGTCGCAACCGGCCTCGACGATGGCGCCGACCAGGCGCGACACGCCGATGCCGTAGGAGCCGCCGTGGATGGCGCGCTCGGCGCCGTCGGCGCCGGTCACCGCGGCCTTCATCGGCTGCGAGTATTTGGTGCCGAAATAGAACACCTGGCCGACTTCGATCCCGCGCGCCTGCACCCGCCGTTCGGCCGGCACGTCTCGCTCGAAGCGCTCGATGTCGTGCACGTCTTCGGTCGCGGCGTAGAGCGAGCTCCACTGGCGCACGATCGGCTCCAGGTCGCCGTCGTAATCGATGTCGTCGCCTGGGATCGGCAATTCGAGCATGCCGCGGTCGCAATACACCGCCGACTCGCCCGACGGCGCCAGGACCAGGAACTCGTGCGACAGGTCGCCGCCGATCGGCCCGGTCTCGGCGCGCATCGGAATCGCGCGGATGCCGAGCCGGGCGAAGATGCGCAGGTAGGCGACGAACATGCGCCGGTAGCTGCGGCGCGCCCCGGCCTCGTCGAGATCGAACGAGTACGCATCCTTCATCAGGAACTCGCGCCCGCGCAGCACGCCGAAGCGCGGGCGCTGCTCGTCGCGGAACTTCCACTGCAACTGGTACAGGTTCATCGGCAACGCGCGGTAGGACTTCACATGCGCGCGGAAGATCGCGGTGATCATGTCCTCGTTGGTCGGCCCGTACAGCAGTTCGCGCTCGTGGCGGTCGCGGATGCGCAGCATTTCCGGCCCGTAGGCTTCGTAGCGGCCGCTTTCGCGCCACAGGTCGGCCAACTGCAAGGTCGGCATCAGCAATTCCAGCGCGCCGGCGCGGTCCAGCTCGTCGCGGACGACGGCCTCGATCTTGCGCAGCACGCGCAGGCCGGCCGGCAGCCAGGTGTAGATGCCGGCGGCTTCCTGCCGGATCAGTCCGGCGCGCAGCATCAGCCGGTGCGAGGCGATCTGCGCCTCGGCGGGGTTTTCCTTCAACGCGGGCAAGAAATAACGCGACAGACGCATGGCGGCTTCACTCCGAACGCTGCAACCCATCCAACCAACGAATCCCTCCTACCGGACGCCCCTTTTTGGAAAGGGAGGTCAAGGGGGACTTGCCTTGGCCTTTGTGCCCGCTTTTGCCCTGCGTTCAGAGCAACGGCGACAGCAAATCCCCTGCCCCCTTTTCTCGAGGGGGAAACAACGGAAGCGTCACGGTCGCGGGTGCGCGTCGATGCCGGTCAGTTCGTCCAGGCCGAAGGCCAGGTTGAGGTTCTGCAGCGCCTGCGTCGCCGCGCCCTTGAGCAGGTTGTCCAGGGTCGACACCACCACCACCCGGCGACCGTCTTCGGATACCGAGAAGCCGCCGATTTCCACATGGTGCCGGCCGGCGATGCGGCTGACCCAGGGCGCCTCGTCCAGCACCCGCACCATCGGCTCGCCGTCGTAATGGCGGTGATAGTGCTCGACCAGCTCTTCGCGCTCGAACCGGCGCGACAGGTGCAGGTTCGAGGTTACGGTGAGACCGCGGAAATGCGGCGCCACGTGCGGCATGAACTCGACCGGATGGCCGAGGTGGCGAGTGACCTCGCGCTCGTGCAGATGCCCGGTCAGCGCGTACGGCATCAGGTTGTCGCGCAGCTTGTCGGGGTCGTTCTTGTCCGAGGGCGTGGTGCCGGCGCCGGAGTATCCGGACACGCCGAAGCACTGCACCGCGCCTTCCAGCACGTTCAGCAGCGGCGCGATCGCCAGCTGCATCGCGCTGGCGTAGCAGCCCGGGTTGCTGATCCGGCGCTGGCCGTGATAATCGCCGCGGGTCAGCTCGGGCAGGCCGTAGTACCAGTGATCGTCGAAGCGATAGTCCGCCGACAGGTCGACGATCACCGGTTCGGCGCCGACGGCGTCGAACGCGGCCACGCAGGCGGCGGCCTTGCCGTTGGGCAGGGCCAGCACCACCGCGTCGGCGCCCAGCGCCGGCAACTGTTCGTGCGCCGGCGAGCTGTAGCGCAGATCCGGGTTCTTGGCCGCGTATTCGGGGATGTGGTCGGCCAGGCGCTGGCCGTCGAGTTCGCGCGAGGACACGAAGGCCAACTCGAACTCGGGATGGCCGGCGATCAGCCGGATCAGGTCGGCGCCGACGTGGCCGCGCGCGCCGACGATGCCTAAGGTCTTAGCCATGGGTTGCGGCTCCGCTTGCGTGTCGGTCCAGCTTGTAATGCAGATTGCGCTTCACCGCCAGCCACTCCGTATCGATGATCGAGAATGCGACCGTGTCGCGGGGACTGCCGTCGGCGTGCCGGCGGTGATTGCGCAGCACGCCGTCCTGCTTGGCGCCCAGGCGCGCGATCGCGGCGCGCGAAGCCTGATTGAACCAGCTCGTCTCGAAGCCTATCGCGATACAGCCCAGGGTTTCGAAGGCGTGGCCGAGCAACAGCAGCTTGGCCTGGGTGTTCAGGCCGGTGCGCTGCACCCGCGGCGCATAGAAGGTATAGCCGATCTGGACCCGCGGCACCGCCGCGTCCATGTCGTAATAGCGGGTGCTGCCGACTACTTCGCCGCGCGCATCGAGCACGGCGAACGGCCAGGCGACGCCGCGGTCGCGCATCGCCAGGGCGGCGTCGATGTAACCGTCCACGCCCTCCGGCGCCGGCACGTTGGTGTACCAGGCCTGGGCCAGTTCGCCGCCGGCCAGGGCCGCGCGCAGACCGTCGCCGTGCGCGCGGCACAGCGGTTCCAGGACGACGTGCTCCCCGCTCAGCCGCGGTTGCTGGGTCCACGCACTGCCTTGCGCGTCCATCAGTCCTCCAGGGTCGGCGTGCGCCGCCCGGCGCACTCGACACAGGCGGCGATTTCGTCGAAGCCGTGCATGCCGTACCAGAACACCTTCCACTTCTCCTGCTTTAGGCAACCGTCGGATTCGGAGTAATAGAACGGGTTGACCGGATTGCCGTGGCGCGAGCGCCAGAACACGCTCGGATTCTGCTCGCGCATGACCTGCCATACCGCCCGCCCCAGGCCTTCGCCCTGGGCGTCGTCGAGCACCGCGAACTTGTCCAGGTAGGTGCGGCCGTCGGCCTCGATCAGCACGATCGCGGCGCGATAGTTCTCGCTGACGTAGGCCTGCTTGAGCCGGGTGTTTTCGAAATAACCTGCGACCAGCTTGCGCCCGAAGGCCGAATCGATCAGGCCGCGCAGGCGTTCCAGGTCGAGCTCGTCCCAGCGCGCGGCCTGCAGCACGCGTTCGCCGCGCCGGACCAGCGTGCCCGAGCCCTTGTGAGTGAACAGTTCCTTGGCCAGTTCGGCCGGCTTGGTGATCGACACCGACGAGGTCAGCGGCAGCTTGTCCAGCAAGTCCTTGATCTGCTCGATCTTGACCTTCATGCCGCCGTTGATCCACGGCTGCTCGATCAGGTGCTCGTACTCGGTCGACAGATTGATCGAGTCGATCACCTTGCCGTTGTCGTCGAGCAGGCCGCCGGTGCCGGTCAGGAACACGATCTTGTACGGTTGCAACACCTGCACCAGCTCGTTGGCGGCGAAGTCGGCGTTGACGTTGAGGATCTGCCCGCCGGCGGTTTCGCCGAGGCTGGCGATGACCGGAATCGAGCCGGCCTGCAGGCTGGCCTCGATCGGCGCCAGGTTGACCTTCTTGACCTCGCCGACCAGGCCGTAGGTATCGCGGTCCAGGTATTCGGCCTCGAACACGCCGGAGATGATCGAGGTCGCGCGGCCGTCGCCGGCCTGCAGCGCTTCGACCAGCTTGAGGTTCTGCGCCTGGAACACGCGGCGCACGATCGCCAGCGCCTCCGGCGAGGTCACTCGCAGACCGTTGACGGTCTGCTTGACGATGCCGGCCGCGGACAGTTCTTCGTCGAGCTGCGGGCCGGCGCCGTGGATCACGATCGGGGTCAGGCCGACGTCCTGCAGGAAGGCCAGCGACGAGGTCAGTGCGGCCAGGTCGTCGCGCAGCACCGCGCCGCCGACCTTGACCACCGCGAAGCGCTTGGAATCGAGCTGGGAAAAACGCTTGAGGTACTGCGAGATCTCCTTGGCGCTGGCCATGCTCGACAGCAGCCGCACGATGGTCTGGCGGGTCTGCAGGTGGTTGTCCATGGAAACGCTCATTACGCCTTGCTCCCGATGACGCGCGCCACGCTCTGCGCGTAGCCTTGCAGTTGTTCCAGCGCGACCCATTCGTCGGCGGTATGGGCCTGGGCGATATGGCCCGGGCCGTAGACGATCGCGGTCAGGCCGGCGGCCGAGAACAGCGAGGCTTCGGTCCAGAAATCGACCGCGTTGCCGATCGGCAGATCGAGCGCGTCGGCCAGGTCGCGCGCTTCCAGCCGGCGATGTTCGGCATCGGCGACGCCGCCGGCCGGCAACGGCGGACCGCGGAAGGTTTCCTCGTAGCGCTCGATCGCGCCGGCGTCGACCAGGGTGCCGAAGGTTTCGTGCAGGTCGTCGATCGGCTGCGAGGGCAGCGGACGAAAGCCGAAACGCAGTTCCGCGCTGGGCGCGATCATGTTGGCCTTGATCCCGCCTTCGACCCGGCCGATGTTGAAGCGCAGCCCGGTCAGACCGCCGAAGCGCTGGTGCGCCTGCGCCTCGACGTAGTCCAGGGCCTTGCCGCCCCAGCGGATCGCCTGATGCAACGCGCTGGCCTGCATCGCGTTGGCGCCGGAGGCATGCCCGGCGACGCCGCGGAACTTCAGCAGCACCGAGCTGATGCCGCGATGCGCCAGCACCGCCTCATTCATGGTCGGCTCGGCCACCAGCACGTCCGAGAAACCGTGCGCAGTGCTGAGGAAGCCAGCGATGCAACGCGCGTCGTTGGCCTCCTCGTCGGTCGAGAACAGGAACGCGGCGTCGCCGTCGACAACGGCCGCGGCGGCCAGCAATCCGGCCGCCGCGCCCTTGATGTCGCAGGCGCCCAGGCCGATCGCGCGGTCTTCGGTCACCCGCAACACGTGCGGATCCGCGCTCCAGGCTTCCGACGACGGCACCGTGTCGAGATGGACGTTGAACAGCCGGCGCGGGTTGCCGCGCACGGCCAACATCGACACCGCGCCGGCGCCGTGATCGGTCACTTCGATGCGGAATCCCGGCAGTTGGCTGCGCAGATAATCGAAGATGCCGTCGGTACCGATGTCCCGCGGCGGATTGCGGGTGTCGTAGGAGACCAGGGCCTGCAGATGGGTTAGGACTTCGGGGAGCATGGTCGGCGGGTCGTTGGGGAGTCGGTGGGGTGCGTCGCCGCAATATCGTCGCTGCAGTCCCCTCTCCCGCCTGCGGGAGAGGGGCTGTTGAGCGTCAGCTCTTGCGGTTGATCTCCGCCCACAGCGTGCTGCTCATGCCGAACAGCTTGATGAAGCCTTCGGCCTCGGCCACGCCCCAGTCGGCGGCCTGGGCGTACGTCGCGCCCTTGGCGTTGAGGATGTGCCTGGATTCGATCGCCACCGCGTTGACGGTGCCGCCGTTGCTCTCCAGGGTCACCTCGCCGTTGACGGTCGATTGCGAGCTGGCCAGGAAGGCTTCCAGGTCGGCCTTGAGCGGGTCGTGGAAGAAGCCTTCGTAGACCAGCTCCACCCACTTGCGCGCCACGTCCGGCTTGAAGCGGTTCTGCTGCTTGCTGAGCACCGCTTCTTCCAGCGCGCGGTGCGCGGTCAGCAGCGCGATCAGGCCCGGCGCTTCGAAGATGATCCGGCCCTTGAGGCCGATGGTGGTGTCGCCGGTGTACAGGCCGCGGCCAACGCCGTACTGCGCGAACAGGCCGTTGAGCTTGGCCAACAGCTTATGGCCTTCGATCTTCTCGCCGTTCAGCGCCACCGCCTCGCCGTTCTCGAAGCTCAGCTTCACCGACAGGGTCTCGCTCGGCCACTGCGCGCGCGGCTTGCACCAGCCCACCGCGCCCTCGCCCGGCGCCTGCCAGCGGTCGATCTCGCCGCCGGACATGGTCAGGCCGAGCAGGTTCTCGTTGATGGTGTAGGCCTTCTGCTTGGCGCGTACGCCGAAGCCGCGCTGTTCCAGGTACTTCTGCTCGTAGGCGCGGACCTCGGTGTGCTCCTTCTGGATTTCGCGGATCGGCGCGACGATCTCGTAATCGCCCAGCGCCTTGACCGCCAGGTCGAAACGCACCTGGTCGTTGCCCATGCCGGTGCAGCCGTGGGCGATCGCCTTGGTGCCGAGTTCGGCGGCGCGCTTGAGCGCGGCTTCGACGATCAGGTAGCGGTCCGACACCAGCAGCGGATACTGGCCCTGATAGCCCTCTCCGGCCCACACGAACGGCTTGACGAAGCCCGACCAGATCGCCGGACCGCCGTCGACGGTGACGTGGCTGGCCACGCCGAGTTCGGCGGCACGCTGCTCGATGAAGGCGCGCTCCTCGTCGTCGACGCCGCCGGTATCGGCGAACACGGTATGCACGGCCCAGCCGCGCTCCTGCAGGTAGGGCACGCAGAAACTGGTGTCGAGGCCGCCGGAGAAGGCGAGGACGATGTCTTTGGTGCCGGAATCCGGGATTTGGGATTCGGGATGGGTGGAAGCGGTCTGCTGCGACATGGGGAGGCGTCTCTAATGATGATGTCTTGTTGATGATCCAGCGCTGGGGATGCGCTTTCGCCCATCCCCCATCCCGAATCCCTAGTTCCGGCCGCCCGCCAGGGCGGCCATGATCGCCTTCTGCACGTGCAGGCGGTTCTCGGCCTCCTCGATCGCGATGCAGTTCGGCGAATCCATCACCGCGTCGGTGGCCTTGACGTTGCGGCGCAGCGGCAGGCAGTGGCTGAACACGCCGTTGTTGGTCAGCGCCATCTTCGCCTCGTCGACGATGAAGTGCTTGTACTGGTCGCGGATGGGCTTTTCCGGACCCCAGTTGCCGAAGTACGGCAGCGCGCCCCAGCTCTTGGCGTAGACCACGTCGGCGCCGGCGTAGGCGCTGTCGATGTCGTGGCTGACGGTCAGCGAGCCGCCGCTCTCGGCGACGTTCTGCTCGGCCCAGCCCATGTAGCGCTGGTCGAGCACGTACTCCGGGGTCGGGCACAGCAGGGTCACGTCCATCCCCAAGCGGGTGGCGATGGTCAGGGCCGAGTTGGCGACCGCGGTGTTGAGCGGCTTGGGGTGGTAGGTCCAGGTCAGCACGTACTTCTTGCCGCGCAGGTCGGTGGTGCCGAAGCGCTCCTGCAGCGCCAGCGCGTGCGCCAGCTCCTGGCAGGGATGGGTGATGGTCTCCATGTTGATGACCGGCACCGGCGAATACTTGGCGAAGGACTTGAGCACGATGTCTTCGCGGTCGTAGGCCCAATCGACGAACTTCGGGAACGCACGCACGCCGATCAGGTCGACGTAGCGGCCCAGCACCCGCGCCACTTCGGCGATGTGCTCCTCGGTATCGCCGTCCATGACCGTGCCCAGGTCGAACTCGATCGGCCATGCGTCCTTGCCCGGCTGCAACACCACGGCATGGCCGCCGAGCTGGAACGCGCCCAGCTCGAAGCTGGTGCGGGTACGCATGGACGGATTGAAGAACACCAGCGCGATCGACTTGCCGCGCAACTGGTCGCCGAGCTTGCTGCGCTTGAACGCCGCGGCCTGGGCCAGCAGCGCGTCGAGGTCGGTGCGCGACCAGTCCTGGGTGTTGAGGAAGTGTCTGGACATGTCTGGGATTCGAGATTGTGGATTGGGGATTCGCAAAGCGTGGAACGCGGTGGTGGGAGGCGCGAAAGGCGATCGGGGGTGGCGGCAGCCGCTGTAACCCATCCCGAATTCCGAATCCCGATCCCGAAAAGCAAAAAAGCCCAGCGCTAGGCTGGGCTTTTCGTGTGTGGTGCTTGTTACACGAACGACGGCGAGCGCCGTCACCCAGCGGATTGGCAGGGCAACGGTCGACGCGCGCGCGAGGTCATGCCCGCCGCCATGTAGGCGGAGGTCAAAACGTCGGCGTCGGCGTAGTTCGGGTTCATGAGGTCGCGAATGCTCGCATGGGCGGGACGCGGGCGCAAGCCGTACGGCCGCGTCCGGGCGGCGCCGGGGCTAGCGGGAGGTGCTGATCGGGGTGATGACCGGGGTCACCGCGACCCGGATCCGCAGCTTGTTGCCCGGGTCCTCGGGCAGGCGCGAGCGGAATCGGGCGCCCTTGTAGACGTAGTCCACGTCGTAGGCGATCGGCCGGCGGAACTCGCGGTCGACCGGCACCGGGCGGCAGTTCTCGCCGGTGCTGGGCTTGGGATTGCGCTCGCGCCCCAGCGCCTCGCGCACCGCCCCGACCACCCGCGACAGGCGCGAGTTCTCGCTCGCAGCGGGCTCGGGGTCGCATTGCTGCTCGACCGTGGTCGCGCGCAGGGTCTGGTAGACCGGGGTCACCCGCAGCACCTGGGCGTAGTCGAAACGCACGTTTTCGGCCTGGATCACGGTGTGCTGGGCCGCGGCCGGCAGCGACGACGCCGCGGCCAGGGCGCTGGCCAGCACCAGGATCGAAGCCTGCAAGGCGGTTCGGTTCATCGGGCTCGCGGAGACGGATTCGTGAATAAATTGTAAGAGCAGTGTGCCGCCATGGCCTGAATCCCACCTTTAGGCCCGACCCGGCGCAGCCCGCGAACCGGGCCGGAGGCACGTCCGCGGCGTCGTGCCGGAGGCCATCGCGCCGCCCGGCCACCGGCGCGGAGCGACCGGCGACGTCGGCGCCCCGCCGGTCGGTCGCGCGGCGGCACCGCTTCGCCGCGCGCCCCGGCCGCCGCAGCGCCATCGCGTCCGGGCGCAGCGAGCGTGCCTTCGTTAGAATGAACCGACTCCCATTCGTGCCGCCATGAGCCTGCATCTCTACAACAGCCTGTCGCGACAGGTCGAAGCCTTCGTTCCGCTGGATCCGGCCCGCCCGACCATGTATCTGTGCGGCCCCACGGTCTACAACTACGCCCACATCGGCAACGCCCGCGGCCCGGTGGTGTTCGGCGTGCTGGCCGAGGCGCTGCGCCGGCGCTACGGCGCGCTGGCCTTCGCCCGCAACATCACCGACGTCGACGACAAGATCAACGCGGCCGCGGCCGAGCAAGGGGTGCCGATCTCGGTCATCACCGAGCACTACGCCGCGATCTACCGCCAGGACATGGGCGCGCTCGGCGTGCGCCTGCCGGACCTGGAGCCGGCCGCGACCGCGCACATCGGCCAGATCGTGAGCATGATCGAGCGCCTGATCGCCACCGGTCACGCCTATGAGGCCGAAGGCCACGTGCTGTTCGCGATCCAGAGCTTCCCCGAGTACGGCAAGCTTTCGCGCCGCGACATCGACGACATGCGCGCCGGCGCACGGATCGAAGTCGCGCCGTACAAGCGCGATCCGGGCGATTTCGTGTTGTGGAAGCCCTCCGGCGCCGACCTGCCCGGCTGGGACTCGCCCTGGGGCCGCGGCCGTCCGGGCTGGCACATCGAATGCTCGGCGATGGCCGCCGCCCATTTGGGCGAGACCATCGACATCCATGCCGGCGGCAACGATCTGATGTTCCCGCACCACGAGAACGAGATCGCGCAGAGCGAATGCGCGCACGGCGGCAAGGTGTTCGCGCGGTTCTGGCTGCACAACGGGATGCTGAACTTCGACGGCGAGAAGATGGCCAAGTCGCGCGGCAACATCGAGACCGTGCACGAACTGCTGGAAAAGCACCCGGCCGAAGCGCTGCGCTACGCGCTGCTGACCGCCCACTACCGCCAGCCGCTGGATTGGTCGAACAAGCTGATCGAGCAGTGCGCGCGTACCCTCGACCGGCTGTACGGCACTCTGCGCGATCTGGCCGGCGTCGAAGCCGAGCCGGTACGCATCCCGGCCGAGATCGAGCGCATCCTCGACGACGACCTGGGCACGCCGCAGGCGCTGGCCGAGATCGCGCGCATCGCCGCCGAGGCGCGCAAGGCCACCGATCCGGCCGAGCAGGCGCGGCTCAAGCGCGACCTGCTCGGCGCCGGCCTGGCCCTGGGCCTGCTGCAGCAGGACCCGGCGGCCTGGTTCGCCGGCGCCGACGGCGACCAGGACGACGAGCGCATCCAGGCCCTGGTCGAGGAGCGCAGCGCGGCCAAGAAGGCGCGCGATTTCGCCCGCGCCGACGCGATCCGCCAGCAATTGGCCGACGAGAACATCCTGCTGGAAGACACGCCGCAGGGCGTGCGCTGGGTGCGCAAGCGCCCGGAACTCAACACCGAGGAAACCGGGTCCTGACGCGCGCAGGCCCCCAGATTCGATGAACGCTGCCGCCCTCCCCGCTTCCCCGTTTCCGCTCGAACCCAGCGCCGCTCAGGCCCAGGCCGCGATCCGCGACGAATTCGCCTTCTTCGGCGACTGGTCCGAACGCTACCAGTACCTGATCGACCTCGGCCGCAAGTTGCCGGACCTGCCGCAGGCCTACAAGACCGAAGAGCACCGCCTGCTCGGCTGCCAGTCGATGGTCTGGATCGCGGTCGAGGGCGACGCGCAACGCCTGGATTTCCATGCAATCAGCGATTCGGCGATCGTCTCCGGCCTGATCTACCTGGCCCTGCGGGTCTATTCCGGGCGCAGCGCGAACGAGATCGTCGCCACGTCGGCCGATTACATCGCCGACATCGGCCTGGCCAAGCACCTGTCGCCGACCCGTAGCAACGGCCTGGCCGCGCTGCTGGCCTTCATCCGCGAGCAGGCGCAACGGCGCCTGTGAGCGCCGGACCGTCCGGCACGAGCGCCGACACCGCCGACGCACCGCCGCCGGCACCGACCGGAGTCGGCCCGCTGCTGCGCAACCCCGGTTTCGCCGGCCTGCTGGTGTACCGGCTGCTGGGCATGCTGTCGTACCAGATCGTCGCGGTCACGGTCGGCTGGCACGTCTACGAACTGACCCGCGATCCCTTCGCCCTGGGCCTGATCGGCCTGGCCGAAGTCGTGCCCTATTTCTGCTTCGCCCTGTTCGCCGGCTACGCGGTCGATCATCTGCCGCGGCGCAAGCTCGGCCTGTTCGCCTGCCTCGGCCTGGTCGCGACCACCGCGTTGCTGGCCGGGGTCGCCTCCGGCGCGCTGCCGGCCGGCGGATTCGGCTTCGCCACCGCGACCATCTACGCGGCGATCGCGCTCAACGGCGTGGTCCGCGCCTTCCTGGGGCCGGTGTACACGTCGCTGTTCGCGCGCGTGCTCCCGCGCGAGCATTACGCGCGCGGCGCGGGAGTCAGCAGCGTGGTCATGCAGACCGGACTGGTGCTGGGCCCGGCGCTGGGCGGCGCGCTGGTGGCCTGGGGCGGCAAGACCTCGGCCTACCTGGTCGCGGCCGGCTTCGCCGTCGCCGCGGCGATCGCGATCATCACCCTGCGCGTGACCGAACCGCCGGCGCCGAGCGAACGCGCGCCGGTGTTCAAGAGCATCGGCGAGGGCCTGCGTTTCGTGTTCAATCACCAAGTCGTGCTCGGCGCGCAGGCGCTGGACATGTTCTCGGTGCTGTTCGGCGGCGCGGTCGCGCTGTTGCCGGCCTTCATCCACGATGTGCTGCACTATGGTCCCGAAGCGCTGGGCGTGCTGCGCGCGGCGCCGGCCGCCGGCGCGGTGCTGGTCGGTCTGTGGCTGGCCCGGCATCCGCCGCAGAAGCACGCCGGGCGCCTGCTGCTGTACGCGGTGGCCGGCTTCGGCCTGTGCATCATCGGCTTCGCCCTGTCGCGCCAGTTCTGGCTGTCGGCGCTGATGCTGATGCTCTCGGGCATGTGCGACGGCGTGTCGGTGGTGCTGCGCTCGACCATCCTGCAGTTGTCGACGCCGGACGAGATGCGCGGCCGGGTGTCGTCGATCAACGGCATCTTCATCGGCTCATCGAACGAGCTCGGCGCGTTCGAGTCCGGCGTCGCCGCCCGCCTGCTGGGCCTGGTGCCGTCGCTGATCTTCGGCGGCTGCATGACCCTGGCGGTGGTCGCCGCGACCGCGAAGCTGGCGCCCAAGCTGCGCCGGCTCGACTTGCGCGACCTGCAATAGACGCTCAGCCGCGCTGCTGCGCCCATTCCCGGTACAGCCCCTCCTCGCCCGGCGGGCGCAACGGCCGCACCGGCAAGGACTGCTGCGCGGGCGGCAGCGCCATCTGCGCATAGACCGCGGCGGTGGACAGGCCGAACGCCGCCGCGTCGTCGTTGGAATAGGCGAAATGCACCGCGGCCACGCCGCACAGATGCATCGCCGCCAGGCACATTGGACAGGGCTGGCCGCTGGCGTAGACCGTGCAGCCGTCCAGGCGCGGCACGCCCAGGGCTTGCGCGGCGGCGCGGATCGCCAGCAGTTCGGCATGTGCGGTGGGGTCGCCGCTGGCGTGGATGGCGTTGGCGGCGCGCGCCAGCACCGCGCCGTCGCGCACCACCAGCGCCCCGAACGGGCGCCCGCCGGCCGCGATGTTGGCGCGGGCCAAGGCCACGGCCTCGCGGAGGAAGTCCAGGTCGGCGGCATCGGTGGACATGGCGGCGCTCGTCGGGGGATTGGCCCCAGCTTGCCGCAGGCCGGCGCCGAGCGGGTGGACCGGTTCTGTCGGTTGAAGGATGGCGGTGAGCGCTGGAGCCCGTGCGCGGGCAGGCCGCTTCGGCCCGCACCGGCGTAACGGCTGTTCGCCCGCGCCCGGCCGAAACGCGAAAGCCCGGCCGAAGCCGGGCTTTTCCTTGGACCGCACCGCTCGGCCGTCGGGCCGGTCAGTCGCCCATCTGCTTCTGCAGATGCTCCCAACGCTCCTGGGCGTCGATGGTGCGCTCGGCGGTCAGGCGCGCTTCCAGGCGCTCCAGGCCGATTTCTTCGCCGGTATCGACGCAGAAGCCGTAGTCGCCGGAATCGACCCGCTTGAGCGTGCTGTCGATCTTGCTGATCAACTTGCGATAGCGGTCGCGGGTACGCAGCTCGAGCGAGTTCTCGGTCTCGCGGGTGGCGCGCTCGGCCTCGTCGCCGACGTCGCGCACTTCATCCTTGAGGTTCTCGATGGTCTGCTTGGACTCCTCGACCAGATCGGCGCGCCACTGCAGCAGACGCTGGCGGAAATACTCCAGCTGCAGCGGACTCATGTACTCCTCGTCGGAGGTCGGCTTGTAGCCGTCCGGAACGATCGGCCGGCCGGTCGCCGGGTCGTTCTTGTACGCCACGACCTTGACCTTGGTCTTCGGCGCCGGCGCCGCCTGCTTGGCGGTCACGGCGACGGCGACCTTGCCGGCCGGGCGCGGCGCCGAGGCGGCCGTACTCGCGGGCTTGCTCGCGGATGTTTTGCTGGATGCTGTCTGGGTCACTGTGTTCTTGCTTCGGTCGGAGGTGCTGTCGACCTGCGCTGCAGGGGGAGCCTTGGCGGCGGCCTGCGGCGCGGGCGGTGGGGCAGCCGGCTTGGCTGCGGGCTTCACAGCTTCGGGCTTTTTCGCTTCAACTTTTTTAAGCTCGGGCTTGTTCGTTCCGCCGGCCTTGCCGGGTGCGGGTTTTTTTGCCGCCGCGGACGGCGCTTTCTTCGCGGCGGGCGCCGGCTTGGGGGCCGGTTTCTTCGCCGCGGGCGCCTTGGCGGGCGCCGCCTTCTTCGCGACTGCGGCCTTCTTGGCCGCCGGTTTGCTCGCCGTGGATTTCGCTACGGCCTTCTTGACCGTCGCCTTCTTCGCTGCCGGTTTGGCAGCCTTGCTCGCCGCCTTTTTGGGCGCAGGCTTGGCCGCCTTCTTCGCAGCCGGCTTGACGGTCTTCTTGGCGGCCTGGGCGGCCTTCTTCGCAGGTTTTTTCACTGCCACGAGCGGCTTGTCCTTCTATTCCCTGAGGGCGCCCCCGGACGCCGTCCGAAGGGCTTCGCGGGCCAAGCATGACCCACCCGGTCATCAAATGCACATGCGTTCGCTGACCGCAAGTGAAATCCGGCGTTCGGCCGGTTTTCGCCCGGCCCGGGCAGACACGGTAGCATCGCTTCCGCGCCGCGGCGGACCTTCGTCTCGCACTTGCCTTGTTTGGGGAAAGCGCGCTGTTATACCCTGCTGCGGCACCTGCGGCAACCGCGCCAAATCACCGGCCAGACGCAGTACCCGAGGGCATTCGCGGCGCGCGTTTCCTGCGTCAGTCCCTACCGTTGCCGGCATTAAGAAAACGTGATCGACCGCCTTCTCATCGCCCTGCTTCGCGGCTACAAGCGTTGGATCAGTCCGATGCTGGGCCAGCGTTGCCGTTTCTACCCCAGTTGCTCGGCCTATTCGATGGAGGCGATCGACCGCTTCGGCGCGTTCAGGGGCAGCTGGCTGACGCTGCGACGCCTGGCGCGCTGCCATCCCCTGCACCCCGGCGGCCACGATCCCGTGCCGCCCTTGGACTCCGGAAAACACACATGTCATCGACACTGATCGTCAACGCCCGGCTGGTCAACGAAGGCCGCGAATACGACGGCGACCTGCGCATCGAGAACGGCCGCATCGCCCAGATCGGCGCCGGCCTGGATGCGCGCGGCAACGAAACCGTGGTCGACGCGGCCGGCCGCCGCCTGCTGCCGGGCATGATCGACGACCAGGTCCATTTCCGCGAACCCGGCCTGGAATACAAGGCCGACATGGCCACCGAGTCGGCCGCGGCCGTGGCCGGCGGGCTGACCACGTTCATGGACATGCCCAACACCCAGCCGCCGACCCTGGACTCGGCGGCGCTGGAGGACAAGTACCGCCGCGCCGCCGGGCGCGCCTGGGGCAATTACGGCTTCTATCTCGGCGCCAGCAACGACAACCTGGCCGCGATCCAGTCGCTGGATCCGCGCACCGCGCCGGGCGTGAAAGTGTTCATGGGCGCTTCGACCGGCAACATGCTGGTCGACGATCCGGTCACCCTCGACGCGATTTTCCGCGACGTGCCGACGCCGATCATCACCCATTGCGAAGACACGCCGATGATCGATGCCGAGCTGGCGCGCTACAAGGCGCAGTACGGCGACGACATCCCGGCGCGCTTCCACCCCGACATCCGCTCGCGCGAAGCCTGCAAGAAATCGACCGAGCTGGCGATTTCGCTGGCGCGCAAGCACGGCACCCGCCTGCACGTGCTGCACATCAGCACCGCCGACGAACTGGCCCTGTTCCAGGCCGGCCCGATCGAGGGCAAGCGCATCACCGCCGAGACCTGCATCCACTTCCTGCGCTTCGACCGCGACGACTACGAGAAGCTCGGCCACCTGATCAAGTGCAATCCGGCGATCAAGGACCCGGCCGACCGCGAGGCGCTGATCCGCGCCGTGGCCGAGGACGTGATCGACGTGCTCGCCACCGATCACGCGCCGCATACGCTGGAAGAGAAGGCGCGACCCTACACCGGCGCGCCCAGCGGCCTGCCGCTGGTCCAGTTCGCGCTCAACGCCGCGCTGGAACTGGTTCACGAAGGCCGCCTGAGCACCGCCCAGGTGGTCGACAAGTTCGCCCACGCTCCGGCCAAGCTGTTCGATGTCGAACACCGCGGCTTCCTGCGCGAAGGCTACTTCGCCGACCTGGTGCTGATCGACGACGCGCCGTACACGGTGCGGCGCGAGGACGTGCTGTCCAAGTGCGGCTGGTCGCCGTTCGAAGGCCGCACCTTCCACAGCCGCATCGCCTCGACCTGGGTCAACGGCGCGCTGGCCTGGGACGGCAAGGCCCTGGTCGGCGCACCGAACGGGCAACGTCTGGCGTTCGCCCGATGAGCCGCGGCCCCGCCGCCGTCCTGGCGGCGTGCCTGGCGGCGGCCGCTCCGAGCGCCGCCGCGCCGGCCCAGGACACCGCACCGGCGCCGGCGCGCGCCGATACGCGCATCGTGTTCCCCGAGGCCGTGCAGCAGGGCGCGATGGTGATCGGCAAGGTGCCGCCCGGCAGCACGGTGCGCTACGCCGGGCGCAGCCTGCGCAGCACCGGCTACGGCTCGGTGGTGTTCGGCGTCGGCCGCGACGCGGCCGGCCCGCTCGAGGTCCAGGTCGAAACCGCGCCCGGCCGGGTCGAGACCGTGCGCATCGCGGTGACGCCGCGCGACTTCCCGACCGAGTACATCCAGGGCGTGCCGCCGAAAACGGTCAACCCGCCGCCCGAGATCGCCGCGCGGATCCAGCGCGAACAGGCCGAAGTGGTGGCCGCGCGGGTACGCGACGACGACCGCGCCGACTTCGCCCAGGCCTTCGCCTGGCCGGTGCGCGGTCGGATCAGCGGCCGTTTCGGCAATCAGCGCGTCTACAACGGCCAGAAAGGCTCCGGCCATTCCGGTATGGACATCGCCGCGCCGAACGGCACCCCGATCCTGGCCCCGGCCGCGGGCGTGATCAGCTTCGCCAAGCCCGGCCTGTACCTGACCGGCGGTACCGTGGTGCTCGACCACGGCCACGGCATCAGCTCGAACTTCCTGCATCTGTCGCGCATCGACGTCAACGTCGGCGATCGCATCGCCCAGGGCCAGACCATCGGCGCGGTCGGTGCGACCGGTCGTGCGACCGGGCCGCACCTGCACTGGGGCATGAATTGGTTCGACGTGCGCATCGATCCGCAGTTGGTGCTCGAACGCGGCGATGCGGTGCGCGCGACGAAGGCGCCGGCGGCGCCCTGAGCGGCCGTCGTGGGCTGAGCAGCGCGAGCGCTCAGCCCGCCAGCAACGCGCCCAGTGCCGGCAACGAAGGCGACAGCTCCAGTTCGCGCAGACGTAGCCATTTCGGATTGGCGACCCGCGGTCCGGCCGCCAGCAAGCCGGCCCCGGTCGCGATCAGGCCCAGGCGGGCGCGGGCCTGGGCCAGCGCCACTGCGAACGCGGCCTCGCCGATGTCCGCCTCCGCCTTGGCCTCGGCCCAGCCGCGGCGGCGCGCCGCCGACAGCCAGGGTTCGATCCGGGCCCACAGCGCCGCCTCGTCCAGGTCCGGGCAGGGGCGCATCCGCGACGGCACCGGCGGCAATCGCCATACCGAACGGTCGCGTGCATGGACCGGATTCTCGGCCAGGCAGCGATAGACGAATTCGCTCGCCGTCATCGCTTCCGCGCCGGTCTCGGCGACCCGGCGCAAGGCTTCGTACAGCACCCGACGCAGGCCCGGCTGCGCCGGCCAGTCGCGCTCGCGCAGCGCGGCCAGCACGCCGAGCGCGCGCAACGGGTCGCCGGCATGCGCCGGCTTGCGCAGCGACAGCGCATGCGCGAGTACCGCGATGCGGTCGGTATCCTGCGCCGCTTCGCCCCCGGCCTGCTGCGGCCGCCGCGCTTCGGCAGCGCTCAGGTCCGGATCGGCCAGGCGCTCGGCCAGTGCCGGCTCGACCACGCCGTCGGCGCACAGTTCGATCAGGCAGCCGGCGCGGCCGACCAGTACCGCGTGGTCGTAGTCGCTGTCGCCGAGCCAGGCGTACAACCGCGCCAGTTCGTTGCGATGGCGCAGCAACAATACGTCGCCGGTGCGCAACTGCGCCGGCGCGCACGAGGCCGGCCGGCGGCGCTCCGGGTTCACGACACCGCCTCGGTCTCGACCGGCTCGGTGGCATGCCCGGTGACCCGGTCGCGCCCGGCCGACTTGCTGGCGTACAGCGCGGCGTCCGCGCGCTCGAGCAACTGCTCCGGCGTCTCGCCGGGCAACAGCTCGGCCACGCCCAGGCTCAGGCTGACCGGCAACAGGCGGCCGTCGATCGACAGCGGGCTGCCGCTGACCGACTCGCGCAGATGCTCGGCGACCCGCACCGCATCGCGCAGTTGCGTGTCGGCCAGCACAACCAACACCTCGTCGCCGCCGTAGCGGCCGAACAGGTCGTAGGCGCGCAGGCGGTTGCGGGTACGCAGCGAGACGATGCGCAGGGTTTCGTCGCCGACCCGGTGGCCGTGCTCGTCGTTGATCCGCTTGAAGTGGTCGATGTCGAAGAACACCACCGACAGCGGCCGGTGCGAGCGATGCGCACTGTCGACCGCGCCGCGCAGGCTTTGCGAGATCGCCGCACGGGTCATGGCCCCGGTCAGGCTGTCGTAGGTGGCGAGCCGGTTGGCGGTGTCGCGGTCGCGGCGCAACTGCTGCAGTTTCGAGGTCAGGCCCAGCAGCAGGCCGAGCCCGCCCAGGGCCAGGCCGACCGGGAAGGCGTACTCGAGCCAGGCGTATTCCGGCCACCACTGGTGATTGGCGCCGACCAGCACCACCAGCAGCGCCATCAGCGGGGTCCAGGCCAGCAACAGGAAATAGGCCTCGCGTTGCCGGCGCCAGGTCGCGACCGCGGTGCAGTACAGCACCAGCGCGATCACCACCAACAAGTTGAGATTGCCGTACAGCGCACTGTGCTTCCAGGTGCGGAACACCGACACCACCAGCAGCGCGCCCAGGGAAATACTGCAGTAGTCGAGGATGCGCGCGACCCGCGGCTGGGTGGTGCGCAGGCCGAGGAAGAAGATCAGGAAACGGATGCTGGCCAGCACCGCGGCGGTGTTGAGCACGACGTTGGTGCGCCCGTCCGGAGCGATCTCGCTCAACCACGGCACCGCGCGCATCTCGCCGCCGTCGGCGGTCAGGGTCAGGATCTGCAGCACCAGGGTCAGGCCGAGGTAGGCGTAGCCGCGCTCGCGCAGGCCGGCCCAGAACCCGAACGCCAGCACCGCAGCCACGCCCATCGCGGTCAGCACCACGCTGCGCAGACCGACGTGCAGCATGTCCTCGCGATGGACCTCGGCCAGCGGCTGGATCGTCACCTTGGACGGCAGCACGTCGACTGTCATCAGACGCAGGTACAGCACATCGCCCTGGCGCAGTCCCTGCGGCAGCGGAAACACCACGAAGCGGGTGGAATGATCGAAGTCGGTGTCGGGCCCGTAGATCGAGCGGCGCAGCGGCACGGCGTCGCCCGGGCGCCACAGCTCGACCTCGCGCCGGTACGGCCGGCTGACCACCAGTTGCGGCGCGGCATCGGCGCTCAATTCGCCGAGCACCCTGATCCGCCACCAGATCGGCTGTCGCCGCGGCGCGGCGATCTCGCTGCCGGACACGGCCTCGAAGGCGCCGTCGAACTCGCCGGCTAGCACGCGCGCCGGCACGGGGTCCTGGGCCAGCCGGGCGAGGCTGAACGCAGGCGCACGGAAGGCCGGACGGTCGGACGAGGACAGCCCCGGGGATTGCGCCGACGCGATCGCCGCCACCCACATCGCCAGCAGAGCCCACAGGGTCTGCCAGCCCCGACGCCAGGGTTTCCCCATGCCCCATCCGGTCACTGATCCAATGACCCGAGCATAGCCGATGCGGCGCGCGCGCCGGGGGTGGGTAGCGTCACGATTTGGCCTGTCAATCTGTGCGCTGTAACACGCCTCGGCACATTGGCATGCGAGGAAGCGCGGTACGCGCCTCAAATATGCAGTTCGTTACCGCCGACGGATGCCGGCGCGAATCAGGCGCGCGTTCAGTCGCGCGCGCCCTGCCCTGTCACCCGCGCCACCGCATCGTGCGCGTGCAGGCTTTCGAAATGCGCCACTTCGGCGTCGAAGCGTTCGATGCGCGCATCGCGCGACAGCGCCGCGGCGACCCGGCGCGCGGCGTCTTCGCAGAACATCAGGTTTTCGGCGTTGAGCTTGGCGAAGGCTTGTTCGTCTTCGCGCTTGACCGCGGTCTGCACCGGCGTGCCGAGCGCCTGCTCGATCGCGTCGATCAACGCCACCAGCGGCAGTTCGTCGAATGCCGGACGCAACTCGACCCGGATGTCGGCGCGGCTGCGCTGCGCGTGCGGCGTCGCGGCCAGACCGCGTTCGGAGGCCAGCCAGTCGCTCACCACCGCGGTCGACAAGGGATGCGCGGCAGCGAAATCGGCGGCGAAACGCGCTGCATTGAGCTGGCGCGACAACGCCGCCGAAGCCGGACACGTGCTGGAGTACTCGACCGCGAAACGCAGTCCCAGGTGCAGGTGACCGTCGATCAGACGCGCGTCGATCTCGACCGGATAGCGCTTCCAGCCGGCGTTCTGGCTGGCCAGCGCCGGACGCAGCAGCAGTTGTTCGTAACGCAGGCTCAGGCGCGCGGCGCCGGACAGCCCGCCCTGGCCGTCGATCAGGCTTTGCAGGGCGCGGCGCAGGCCGGCCGGGGTCACCGTCTCGCTGGCGAAGGCGTGCTGCAGATGCAGGTACATGCGCGACATGTGGATGCCGCGCGCGTCGGGATCGCGCAGATCGACCGAGACGTCGACCGAGGCCGGCACCTGGATGACGCTGCCGTCGCCGGCGGCGATCCGCAGCGGCAAGGCGATATTGGACATGCCCACCCAGTCGAGCGGCCGCGCCGCGGCGGCGGCGTCGAAGGCGACATCGGGCAAAACGGGCTTGAGCGCAGGAGCGTTGGGAGGGTTCACGACGGCTGAAATGGGGGCGCGTGGGGGGAACGCAACGCCGCCATTCTAGCGGCTGGGGACGGCCGGCCCGGCCCCGGCCCTGCAACGCTCAGTTGCGGGCCCCGCGCCAGGCCGCCAGCAACGCCGTCCACGGCGACAGCGGGCGGGCCGCATCGCCGCGCTGCAGGCGGGTCCGGGCCAGGGCCGTCCACAGCCGTCGCGGCACCGTGGCGCCGCCGCCGTGGGGCCATTGCGCCAGCAGTTCCCGGCCCCATTCCGCCGCGGCGCCCTCGCCCGGGCGCGCCAGGGCCCGCGCGACCACGCTCAGCGGCACGGCGGCGTCGCCCTGCAGCAGCAGGCGCGCCTCCAGCAGGGCGGCCTGGATCGCCGGTACCGCGGCGACCGGCAACTGGCCGGGCACCGGCTCGAACAGGACCGCATCGATCGCGGCCGCGGCCTCGGCCAGCGGGCGCAAGGCGTCGTAGGCCTCGCCGCGGTCGCCGGGCCGCTCGCGACTGTCGCGCAGGCCCGGCAGGGCCGCCGCCAGCGCCGCCCACGGCGCCGGGCGCCTTTGCAGGGCCAGGCCCAGCGGATGGCGTCGCCGCCCCTGGGTCCAGCCCTGCAGTTCTTCCATCCACCAGCCGAGCTTGGCCTCGCCCGGCGCGGCGTCGCTGCCGCCCCAGGCGGCATCGGTCAGCTCTTGCTGCAGCGCGGCCCAGGCCAGCGCGGTGGCACGCTCGGCGCGCGGCACGAACACCTCGGCCACCGACCACTCCGGCCAGCGCGCGCGCCATTTGCCGGCGAATTCGTGCAGGGCCTGCTCGTCGGCCTCGCCGGCGGCGCTCATCGCGTCGCCGGCCATGCGTCGGCGGCGAGCAATTGCGCCGGCGCCTCGATCATCGCGTCGGCCTGCCAGGACAGCGGGTCGTCGTGGTCAAGCCGGTAGCCCCACAGCGCGGCCACCGAGGGCATGCCGGCGGCGCGAGCGGCGAGGATGTCGCGTTCGTCGTCGCCGACGTAGACGCAATCCGCCGCGGTCATGCCGATGCGTTCGGCCGCCACGGTCAGCGGCAGCGGATCGGGCTTGCGCGCGGCCAGGGTGTCGCCGCCGATCAGCACCGCGCAGCGGGTTTCCCAGCCCAGCAGGGGCATCAGCTTGCGCGCCAGGTACTCGGGCTTGTTGGTGACGATGCCCCATACGCAGCCGGCCGCCTCGAGCTGGCCGAGCATCGCCTCGACGCCGGCGAACGGCGCGCCGTGCAGGCCGAGCTCGACTTCGTACAGGTCGAGGAACTCGCGCACCCGCGCGTCGCGCCCCTCGGCGTCCAGTTCCGGAAACGCCGCGCCGAGCATGGCGCGCGCGCCCTTGGACACGTGCGGACGCAGCGCATCGAGCGGCATCGGGCCGACGCCGCGCGCGGCGCGCATGCGGTTGGCCACCGCGAGCATGTCCGGCGCGCTGTCGAGCAAGGTGCCGTCGAGATCGAACAAGGCCGCCTTCGGAAACGCTGCGACGGCCGCCGCGGCCGCACTCATGCCGCGTCCTCGGGCTTGCGCGCGCAGGCCAGGTAGTTGATGTCGGTGCGCGAGATCACCCGCGCCGCGTTGCGCCAGGGTTCGTACATCAGGCCGCTGACGTCTTCCAGCTGCAGGTCGGCCTCGCGCAGCCAACCCGCCAGCTCGGAGGGCTTGATGAAATCGCGGTACTGATGAGTGCCCTTGGGCAGCACCCGGGCCACGTATTCGGCGCCGACGATGGCCAGCGCGAACGCCGCCGGGGTGCGGTTGAGAGTGGACAGGAACAGGCGCCCGCCGGGCTTGAGCAGCTTGGCGCAGGCGCGAACGATCGCCGCCGGATCGGGCACGTGCTCGAGCATTTCCATGCAGGTGACCGCGTCGAACTGCGCCGGCATTTGCTCGGCCAGGGTTTCCACCGACTGCAGCCGGTAGTCGACCGCAACGCCGGTTTCCAGCCGGTGCAGCTTGGCGACCTTGATCAGCTCCGGCGCCAGGTCGATCGCGATCACCTGCGCGCCGGACGCGGCCAGGGCCTCGCTGAGCAGGCCGCCGCCGCAACCGACGTCGAGCACCTGCGCCTCGCGCAATTCCACGCGCTGGGCGACATAGCCCAGCCGCGCCGGGTTCATCGCGTGCAGCGGCTTCTGCGGTCCCTGCGGGTCCCACCAACGATTGGCAAGGGCGCCGAACTTGTCCAACTCGGCCTGGCTGAAGTTTTCGCCGCCTGCGGAGGCCGTGTCGCCGGTGTCGCCGGATTGGGGGGCGGTGCTGTGAGCGCTCATGGTGTCTACCGTTCGGACCGTCGCCGGTCGATGGCGGCGCGGGCGCGGTTCGCGTCCTCGCCGGTCGGGCGGCGCCGAAGCGGCGCCGCCGTCGCTTAGTGTGGCCAAGCGCCCGCGCCGCGGTGTTAACGCCGCGCGAGCGCCGCAGGTTCAAATCGCGGCGATGCGTTCGCGCCACTGGCGCGCGTTGGCGAGCAGGCCGGCGACGTCGATGTCGACCAGCACGCGCTCGCGCAGCTTGGCGCGGCCTGCGATCCAGACGTCGCTGACCTGATGCCGCCCGGTCGCGTAGATCAGCTGCGAGACCACATGGTGCAGCGGCTGGGTCTCCAGCTGCGACAGATCGACGCAGACCAGGTCGGCCTGCTTGCCCGCTTCGATGGTGCCGATCCGGCTCTCGTAGCCGAGCGCGCGCGCGCCGCCGAGGGTCGCCGCGCGCAGGGCGCGGAACGCGTCCAGCGCCTTGGCGTCGTCGGCCACGGCCTTGGCCAGCAGCGCCGCGGTGCGGGTCTCGCCGAACATGTCCAGGTCGTTGTTGCTGGCGCAGCCGTCGGTGCCGATCGCCAGGTTGACCCCGGCGCGCTCGAGCTTGCACGCCGGGCAGAAGCCCGAAGCCAGCTTGAGGTTGGATTCCGGGCAATGCACCACGCTGACTCCGCGCTGCGCGCACAGCTCGATCTCGGCGTCGGTGAGCTGGGTCATGTGCACCGCGATCAGGCGGTCGCTGATCAGGCCGAGGCGGTCCAGGCGCGCGATCGGGCGCTGGCCGTGCAGCTTGATCGAGTCGACGACTTCCTGCGCCGTCTCGTGGGTGTGCAGGTGGATCGGCAGGTCGAGCTGGTCGGCGAGCATGCGGATGCGCTCGAAGTTCGCATCGCTGACCGTGTACGGCGCATGCGGCGCAAACGCGGTCGCGACCAGCGGATCGTCGCGCCACAGATCGTGCACTTCGCCGGCGCGGTCGAAATATTCGTCCGAACTCTTGGCCCAGGCGGTCGGGAAATCGATCACCGGCAGGCCGACCCGGGCGCGGAAGCCGTGGCGCTTGTACACCGCGGCTTGCACGTCGGGGAAGAAGTAGTTCTCGTTGGCGCAGGTGGTGCCGCCGCGCAGCATCTCGGCGATCGCCAGGGCGATGCCGTCCTCGACGAACTGCGGCCCGATCACCGCCGCCTCGACCGGCCAGATATGGCCCTGCAGCCACTCCATCAGCGGCATATCGTCGGCGATGCCGCGCAGCAGGGTCATCGGGTTGTGGGTGTGGGCGTTGACCAGCCCCGGGATCAGCGCCGCGTCGGGCCGCGAAACGGTTTCCGCCGGTGCGTAGCGCGCCCGCGCTTCGGCGACCGGCAGGACCTCGAGAATCCGGCTGCCGCGCACCGCGACGGCGTGGGCTTCCAGCACCACCGCATGCGGCTCGACCGGCACCACCCAGCCCGCTTCGATCAACAGGTCGCAGGGAATGGCTTGGGCTTCGGTCGTCATCTGCGCTCGCTCGGAGGGTCGGACCGCCCGGGGCCGGGTCGGCCGGGTATTGCGAAAACGCGGCCGGGGTCGCCGTCCGCGTACGGGTCGTGGCGTCGGGCACGCTGCGCATCGCAGCGCCGCGGCGTCGCCGCAAGGCATTGTGCGCCGCCCTCGCCCGCGCCGCGCAGGCGGCGGCGAAAGCGGCAATGCCGGCAAACCGCGCCGCAGGCGCGGCCGGCGGCGGGACTTGCGCGGCCGCCCGCGACCGCCGGCGGCGGCCGCGGAACGGACCGGCTTACTTCACTCGGCTGACGTACTCGCCCGAGCGGGTGTCGACCTTGATCACTTCTTCCTGGCCGACGAACAGCGGCACGCGCACCACCGCACCGGTTTCCAGGGTCGCCGGCTTGCCGCCGCCGCCCGAGGTATCGCCACGCACGCCCGGATCGGTCTCGGTGATCTTCAGCTCGACGAAGTTCGGCGGCTGGACCGCGATCGGCACGCCGTTCCACAGCGTCACCACGCATTCTTCCTCGCCCTTGAGCCACTTCTCCGCGCCGCCCATGCCGGCCTTGTCGGCCTGGACCTGCTCGAACGACTCCTGGTTCATGAAGTGCCAGTACTCGCCGTCCGAATACAGGTACTGCATGTCGGTGTCGACCACGTCGGCCTGTTCGACGCTGTCGGTGGCCTTCATGGTCATTTCGACCACGCGGCCCGACTTGATGCTGCGGTACTTGACGCGGGTGAAGGCCTGGCCCTTGCCCGGCTTGACGTATTCGGTCTCGGTGATGATGCACGGGTCGTTGTTGACCAGGATCTTCTGTCCGGTCTTGACGTCGTTCATGCCTAAGCTGGCCATGCTGAAGCTCCTGCGAATTTGGAAAGTAATGAGGCGGCGCCCCGCGCTGCGGCAGGCCGGCGCTCGGCCACGTCGCCACGGTGCGCCGCTCGGGAACGCGATCGGGCGGGTAAGGCTAGAATGTCGGGCTGCGCGCCCGCCCCGGCCTACGGCCCGGGCCGGCGCCGGCAGATCCGGCCACCCGAACCAGCCCGACATGATAACCGCAGCCCCGGCCCCGATGCAGCCGCCCGCCCCCGACCGCCCCGGCGCCCGCTGGCAGGCGGCCTGGCGCGAGGCCCTGCGCGATCCGCGCGAGCTGTTGTCCCTGCTCGGCCTGGACGAGGCGGCGCTGGGCCTGTCGGACGAGGCGGCGGCGCAGTTTCCGCTGCGGGTCCCGCGCGGCTTCGTCGCCCGCATGCGCCACGGCGACCCGGCCGACCCGCTGCTGCGCCAAGTGCTGCCGCTGGACGAGGAAATGCGGCCCATGCCCGGCTTCAGCCTGGACGCGGTCGGCGACGGCGCGGCCAAGGCCGGCCACGGCGTGATCCGCAAGTACCGCGGCCGCGCCCTGCTGATCGCCACCGGCAGTTGCGCGATCCACTGCCGCTACTGCTTCCGCCGCCACTTCCCTTATGCCGAGGAAACCGCGGCCGCGGCCGGCTGGCGCGAGGCGGTGGCGGCGATCGCCGCCGACGCCGGCATCGACGAGGTGATCCTGTCCGGCGGCGACCCCTGGTCGCTGGCCACCCCCAAGCTGGCCGAGCTGACCCAGGCCCTGGCCGCGATTCCGCACCTCCGCCGCCTGCGCGTGCACACCCGCCTGCCGATGGTCCTGCCCGAGCGCGTCGACGCCGAGCTGGTCGCCTGGCTGCGCGGACTGCCCTGGCCGGTCGCGGTGGTGCTGCACGCCAACCACGCCGCCGAATTCGACGCCTCGGTCGACGCCGCCATGGGCCGGCTGCGCGCCGCCGGCGCCACCTTGCTCAATCAGGCGGTATTGCTGCGCGGCGTCAACGACGACGTCGACGCCCTGGCCGCGCTCAGCGAACGCAGCTATGCCGCCGGCGTGCTGCCCTATTACCTGCACCAGCTCGACCGGGTCCAGGGCTCGGCCCATTTCGAGGTCGCCGACGAACGCGCCCTGGCCCTGCACCGCGCCCTGGCCGCGCGCATCTCCGGCTACCTGGTGCCCAAGCTGGTGCGAGAAGTGGCAGGCGATCCCGGCAAGCGACCGTTGTAAGGTTGTAATCTGGTCGGGGTTTGATCGGGGAACGACGCGAAACCGCAGACCGGCGCCGCCATGCGCCGGCCCTGTCAGGTCGCGGCGGATCGAACCCAACAACAGGTCACAGATTTTCGACCTTGCATGGACGAGGCCGGTCCTTCATGTCATAAACCCGGCCCACGGAGGTGGTCAATGCAATTCGGCAAAGACATGGTATTGCGCCTGCTGATCGTCGACGACAGCGTCGAGGCGGCCGAGGCCATCGTCAGCGGCCTGCGCAACAGCGGCATCGCAGTACGGCCGACGCGGCCGGAAAACGAACAGGAAGTCGCGGCCCTGATCCTGCAGCATCCGCCGGACCTGGTCCTGGCTTCGCGCGATTCGCGCAACGTCGCCCTGTCCAAGCTGATGCAGAGCGTCGACGCCAGCGGCAAGGACCTGCCGGTGCTGGTGCTGACCGACACCGTCGACGACGCCATCCTGCTCGGCGCGCTGGAAATCGGCGCGCGCGGCGTGGTGCTGCGCTCCAATCTGGCGCATCTGCAGAACGCGGTGCGCGCCGAATGGGCCGACCTGGAAGCGCGCCGCTCGCTGCGCCGGCTCGAAGCCCAGGTGCGCGAGACCGAGCGCCGCTGCGACGCGCTGATCGATTCCTCGCGCGACCCGATCGCCTACATCCACGAAGGCATGCACATCCGCGCCAATACGGCGTACCTGGAGATGTTCGGCTTCGAGTCCTTCGAAGAGATCGAAGGCATGTCGCTGCTGGATCTGGTCGCGCCCGGCCAGGTCGACGGCTTCAAGCAATTGCTCAAGCAGCTCAGCAAGGGCGAACCGCCGCCGCCGAGCTACGAGACCCAGGCCCGCACCCTGGACGGCAACGCCTTCCCGGCGGTGATGGAGTTCACCCCCGCCACCTACGAGGGCGAGCACTGCCTGCAAGTGGTGCTGCGCCGGCAGGAAGTCGACCCGGAACTGGCGCGCGAAGTCGAAGCGCTGCGCCAGCGCGACCAGGTCACCGGCCTGCTCAACCGCGCCACTTTCCTGCGCGCGCTGGAAGACGCGGTGTCCGATGCGGCGCAGAACTCGGCCCACCACGGCCTGCTGCTGATCGAGCCCGACCACTACAACCAGTTGCTGCAGGAAATCGGCCTGGACCAGGCCGACCAGCTCATCGCCGCCTGCGGCGAACGCCTGCGCACCGCGATCGGCGCCGAGGACGTGGTCGCGCGCTTCGCCGAGCACCAGTTCGCGGTGCTGACCCGGCACAGCGACCACAGCCACACCGCGGCGCTGGCCGAGCGCATCCGCGCCGCGTTCGCCGACCAGGTGCTGGAGGCCGGCCCGCTGGCGTTGAGCGCCACCGCCAGCCTCGGCGGCGTGCAGATCGGCGAGAAGATCGCCAGCATCACCGCCGTGCTCGGCAAGGCCAGCCAATGCCTGCAGTCGGCCAGCGACGTCGGCGGCAACCGCAGCGAGCTGTTCGACCCCGGCGCGGTCGACCGCGCCGAGGAAGAGCGCATCGCCGCCTGGGTCACGCGCATCCGCGACGCGCTCGACGCCGATCGCTTCGTCATGAACTACCAGCCGCTGATCAATCTGCACGGCGAGCCGATCGAGATGTACGAGGCCTATCTGCGCATGCAGAGCGCGGCCCCGGGCGAAGCCGGCGGCGAGCTGGTGCAGCCGCTGTCGTTCCTGCAGATCGCCGAGGAACACGGCCTGCTGTGGGAGATCGACCGCTGGGTGGTCGGCAAGGCGATCCAGATCATCGGCGAGCGCATGCGCCAGGGCCGCCGCACCACCTTGCTGGTCAAGATCACCCAGGCCTCGCTGCAGGACGAAAGCCTGCAGCAGCACATCGTCGAACAGTTGGCCAAGTACGGCGCCGACGGCAAGCTGCTGGTGCTGCAGCTGCCCGAGTCCAAGGTGTTCACCAACCTGCGCGCGGCGCAGGAACTGCAGGCGCGCATCGCCCCTTACGGCGTGCGCATCGGCCTGGAGCAGTTCGGCGCCGGCCTCAACTCGTTCCAGCTGCTCAACCACTTCGACGCCGCGTTCCTCAAGATCGACCGCGGCTACATCGAAGACCTGACCGGCAACCCCGACCACCAGCAGCGCGTCCGCGACATCGCCGACAAGGCGCGCGAGCTGGGCAAGCAGACCATCGCCGAGTTCGTCCAGGACGCGGCCAGCATGAGCCTGCTGTTCGGCGCCGGCATCGACTACGCCCAGGGGCACTTCCTGGCCGCGGCGGGGCCGGAGATGGATTACGACTTCCAGTGAGGCTGGGATTCGGGATTCGGGATTCGGGATTCGGGAAGGGCTAAGAAAGCCGGGGCCTGCGAGCAACAAAAAACCCGCCGTCTGGCGGGTTTTTTGTTGTTTCATCGTAGTCGGGCGGCGGCGGCCGATGGCTCTAGAAACCCGGCCGTTGGCGGAGCCGCCTTCGCTGCCCCAGCGTTGCAAAGGGGCCAGCGGGATGTGCTCTTGCCTTTCCCCGCCCTTCGCTCAACGCACCACGGTCCGACCGCTCGACCGCTCCTGCGGCGCGTCGATCAGCGCCTGGATGCGCTCCTCCAGCGGCGGGTGGCTGCGCAGCAGCTTGGACAGGCCGTGGCCGACCGCGCCGCTGATGCCGAAGGCCTGGACCTGGTTCGGCAGGGTGCTCTCGCCGTAGGTCAGCGACAGGCGCTTGAGCGCGGCGATCATCTTCTCGCGTCCGGCCAGGCGGGCACCGCCGGCGTCGGCGCGGAATTCGCGGTAACGCGAGAACGCCATGGCGATCATGCTGGCCAGGATGCCGAACACCACGTCCAGCACCATCACCACGACGAAATAGAACACGCCCGGCCCGCGCGATTCGCGGCCGCCGTTGAGCATGGCGTCGATCCAGCCGCCGACGATGCGCGCGGCGAACAGCACGAAGGTGTTGAGCACGCCCTGGATCAGGGCCATGGTCACCATGTCGCCGTTGGCGACGTGGCTGACCTCGTGGGCAAGCACCGCCTCGGCCTCGTCCTTGGTCATCGCGCCCAGCAACCCGGTCGACACCGCGACCAGCGCGTCGTTGCGGTTGGCGCCGGTGGCGAAGGCATTGATTTCCGGCGCTTGGTAGATCGCCACCTCAGGCATGCCGATGCCGGCCGCCTCGGCCTGGCGGCGCACGGTCTCGACCAGCCAGCGCTCCTCGGCGTTGCGCGGCTGCTCGATCACGTAGGCGCCGGTGGTCCGCTTGGCGATCCACTTCGACATCAGCAGCGAAATCAGCGAGCCGCCGAAACCGAACACCGCGGCCATCACCAGGATCGCGCCGTTGTTGCCCAGGCGGATGCCGAATACGTTCTGCAGCACCGACATGACGACGCCGAGCAGGATCAGCACGGCCAGGTTGGTGGCGAGGAACAGCGCTATGCGTTTGAACATGGTCGTACTTTGCTTTGGTTGCCGCGCACCATGCGCGGCTTCGGGCGACCTCCCTGTCGGTGCGGCGTCGCCGCCGCTCGTCCTCAAATGTGGCGAACCCGCCGTTAATTCAACGAGAATCCGTATCGTCCCCGCCGTCGCCCGAGCGCTCGTTCATTGTCCGGACATCCTTCGTTCCCACCCGAGCATGCCGGGGGCCCGGCCAGCCCCGGCGCGGCCGCGCCCGCGCCTTACCGCGGCCGCTTCGCGCCCTCGCCCACCGGCGACCTGCATCCGGGTTCGCTGCTGGCGGCGTTCGGCAGCTGGCTGCTCGCGCGCCACCACCGCGGCGCCTGGCTGGTGCGTATCGAAGACCTCGATCCGCCGCGCGAAGTTCCCGGCGCCGCCGAACGCCAGCTGCGCGCCTTGGCCGCGTTCGGCCTGGAGAGCGACGAGCCGGTGCGGCGCCAGAGCGAGCGCGGCGAGCTCTACCGCGCCGCCCTGGACCAGTTGCTCGCACGCGGGCTGGCCTTCGCATGCCGCTGCAGCCGCAGCGACCTGGCCGCCGCCGGCGGCATCCACCGCCGCTGCCTCGCCGCCGCGCGCGAACCCGGGCGCGCCGCGCCGCAAGCGGCGGTGCGACTGCGCGTGGCCGACGGCGCCACGGTGGGCTTCGACGACGCCGTGCTCGGCCCGCAGCGCCAGGACGTAGCCGCCGAGGTCGGCGATTTCGTCCTGCGCCGCGCCGACGGCTACTGGGCCTACCAGCTCGCGGTGGTGGTGGACGACGCCGACCAGGGCATCACCGACGTGGTCCGCGGCGCCGACCTGCTCGACTCGACCGCGCGCCAGATCCTGCTACAGCGCGCCCTGCGCCTGCCGACGCCGCGCTACGCCCACCTGCCGCTGCTGCTCGACGCGCAGGGACGCAAGCTGTCCAAGTCCGACGCTGCGCAGCCGCTGGACCCGTCCGACCCGCTGCCCGCATTGCGTGCCGCCTGGCACGCGCTCGGCCAGGACCCCGAGCCCCTGGCCGCGGTAGCGACTGTCACGCAATTGCTCGACCAGGCCAGGGTTTCGTTCAGTCCGGCACAGATTCCAAAATGTGCTGAGACCCTCGCTGCTGTGCACAACACGCCGGCCCCGAATGCTGTCTAGAATCGGGCCGATACCGCGCTGCGCGGTCATGGAGAGCACAGCATGCAGTCACGCGTTGCACTGGTCACCGGCGGCACCGGTGGCATCGGCACCTCGATCGTCCAACGCCTCGCCAAGATGGGGCACAAGGTCGCGACCAACTATCGAGACGAAGCCAAGGGCCGCGCCTGGCAGGCGCAGTTGAAGGAACAGGGCTTCGACGTGGCCATCGCCCAGGGCGACGTGTCCTCGCCGGAGCAGGCCGAAGCGCTGGTGCGCGAGGTCGAGCGCCAACTCGGCCCGATCGACATCCTGGTCAACAACGCCGGCATCACCCGCGACGCCACCTTCCACCGCATGACGGCGCAGCAGTGGACCGACGTGATCGGCACCAACCTCAATTCCTGCTTCAACGTCACCCGCCCGGTGATCGAGGGCATGCGCGATCGCAAGTGGGGCCGGATCGTGCAGATCAGCTCGATCAACGGCCAGAAGGGCCAGTACGGCCAGGCCAACTACGCCGCGGCCAAGGCCGGCATGCACGGCTTCACCATCTCGCTGGCGCAGGAAAACGCCAAGTTCGGGATCACCGTCAACACCGTGTCGCCGGGCTACATCGGCACCGACATGGTCATGGCCGTGCCGGAGGACGTGCGCAACAAGATCATCGCCCAGATCCCGACCGGGCGCCTGGGCACGCCGGAAGAGATCGCCTACGCGGTCGGCTTCTTCATTCCCGACGAAGCCGGCTGGATCACCGGCGCCAACCTGTCCGCCAACGGCGGTCAGTACATGGGCTGGTAAACCGGTTCGCCGCCGGAGACCTGTTCAGGTCTCCGGTGCGCAGGCCGGACGGCGCCGCGTCCGGCGGCGGTTCCGACCGCCCGTCGCGCTCATTGTGCCGACCCTGTTGCAAGCCCTCGCGGCCTGAGCCATGCTGCAAGGCACCACGTTTTAGAGCCAAAGCTCCATGGCCTCGACCCGCGTCATCAAGAAGTACCCCAACCGTCGTCTCTACGACACCGAGATCTCCAGCTACATCACCATCGAAGACGTGCGCCAGCTCATCGTCGACGGCGAGGAGTTCGAAGTGCGCGATGCGCGCTCGGGCGAAGACCTGACCCGCCAGGTGCTGCTGCAGATCATCGCCGAGCACGAGCAGGACGGCGAACCGGTGCTGTCGACCCAGTTGCTCAGCCAAATCATCCGCTTCTACGGCGACTCGCTGCAGGGCTTCATGGGCAACTACCTAGAACGCTCGATGCAGTTGTTCCTGGACCAGCAGCAGCAGTTCCGCAACCAGATGGGCGGCATGCTCGGCCAGACCCCGTGGGCGATGATGAATCAGCTCACCGAGCGCAACCTCAGCCTGTGGAAAGAGTTCCAGCAGAACCTGTCCGGCAGCGTAGGCCAACCGACCACGCCGCGGAACAAGACCGACAAGCGCGAGCGTTGAGCCGCGCTTTTTTCTTGCGCGCCGCCGGCGCGCCCAGCACGATCGCGACCGCCCGCGGGCGGTTCGCGGGCGCGTGACCCCGCCGCGCCCGGCATCCCGTTCCGGAGTTCCCATGCACAAGCGCATCGCCGTCGTCAGCGGCGGTATCGGCGGTCTCGGCAGCGAGATCTGCAAGTCCCTCGCCCGCGCCGGCCGGCGCGTGATCGCCCTCGACCTGGGCTCGCGCGAAGAGCGCATCGCCGAGTTCGGCCGCCTGACCGAAGGCCTGGACGTGGGCTTCGAAGCCGCCAACGTCGCCGATTACGACGACTGCGGCGCGGCGATCGGCCGCATCCTCGAACGCGAAGGCTCGGTCGACATCCTGGTCAACGCCGCCGGCATCACCCGCGACGGCAGCCTGCGCAAGATGGACAAGCGGGCCTGGGACGAGGTCATGGACGTCAACCTCGACGGCGTGTTCAACCTGTGCCGGCACGCGGTGGACGGCATGGCCGAGCGCGGCTTCGGCCGCATCGTCAACATCAGCTCGGTCAACGGCCAGACCGGCCAGTTCGGCCAGACCAACTACTCCGCGGCCAAGGCCGGCATGCACGGCTTCACCATGGCCTTGGCGCGCGAAGTGGCGCGCAAGGGCGTCACGGTCAACTCGGTCTCGCCCGGCTACTGCGAAACCGCGATGGTGATGGCGGTGCCCGCGGACATCCGCAGCCGCATCATCGACGCCGTCCCGGTCGGCCGCCTCGGCAAGCCCAGCGAAATCGCCCGCACCGTCGAATTCCTGACCGCCGACGACGCCGGTTTCATCACCGGCGCCAATATTCCGGTCAACGGCGGCTTGTTCATAAGTTTCTGAACGCGGGGATTAGGGATGGGGGATTGGTAAAGGCCGAAGCCGGGCCGTTCGATGCCGACCTCCTTCCAACGCACGACGAGGCCGCACGCGCAACGAAAAAGCCCGCCGACCGGCGGGCTTTTTCTTTCTGTGGTTAGCCTTCGCTGTTCTTCCCTTGCGAAAAAGGGGGCCAGGAGGAGTTGCTGTCGCCGTTGCTGCTACCTCAGGCTCACCGCAACGGCCGGTTCGCACAGTTCGCCTGGTAGAACTGCAGCGCGCGCGGCATCAGCGCTTGCAGGCTCTGGATGCGGTTGGCCGGGTCCGGGTGGGTCGAGGCGAACTCCGGCGGGCGTTGGCCGCCGCCGAGCTGGGACATGCGCTCCCACAGCGGTACCGCCTGGCGCGGGTCGTAGCAGGCCGCCGCCGCCAGCATCAGTCCGACCTGGTCGGCCTGGGTCTCGTGGTTGCGCCCGTAGGGCAGGATCAGCCCGTACTGGGCACCGGCGCCGAGCGCGCCCATGATCATCTGCTGCTGTTGCGGGTCCATGCCGCCCACTGCCATGCCGGTGGCGATCTGGCCCATCTGCACCAGCTTCTGCTGGGCCATGCGCTGCGAGCCGTGGCGCAGCAGGGCGTGGGCGATCTCGTGCCCCATCACCACCGCCAACGCGTCGGCGTTCTGGGTCACCGGCAGCAGGCCGGTGTAGACCGCCATCTTGCCGCCGGGCAGACAGAAGGCGTTGGCTTCCTGCGAATCGATCACCGCCACGTCCCACTGGAAGCTGCGGTAATCGGTCGGCGCGGTCTGCTGGTTGGCCGCCGCCAGCGATTCGGCGACCTGCGGCACCTTGCCGATCAGGCGCTGGGCGATCTCGCGCACCGCCTGGCTTTCCGGCGCGTTCGCCGGCAACAGCGCACGCTGGGCATTGGCGTCGCCCAGCACCTGCTGGAAGGCCTGCGCGCCGAGCTGCACTTCCTCGTCGGCGGTGGTGCCGTAGTGCGCCTTCTCGCCGGTGTAGGGATCGGTCTTGGCGCTGCCGAACCACTGCCATGCCGCATAGACCGCGAACAGGGCCAGGATCCACCAGCGGAACCCGCCGAACCCGCGCCGCTGCCCGCGGCTCGCGCCGCCCATAGGATCGATCCGCATCTGCCTACTCCCGAAACTGCCTGCGGGCCCGCGCCCGCTTCGTTGCTGACCGGCCGTGCGGCGCTCGCGCGCCGCCCGCCCCCATCGCCGACGACGATCGCGCCATCATGCCGCGCGACCGGCGCCGGTCAAATCTCCCGCACCACCCGGAACCCGAGGCGGCCGTTGGTGGTGTCGGCGCTGGTGCCCTGGCGCCAGGCCGCGCGCGACTGCGCCGGCGAACTCGACCACGACGGCCCGCGGAACACCCGCGTGCGGCAGCCCGGATTGAACCAGGCCGCGCCGTCGCGGGGCGCGCGCCGGTAGTTGTCGTGCCAGCAATCGGCCACCCACTCGCTGACATTGCCGGCCATGTCGTGAAGACCGAATGCATTCGGCGCGTAGCGGCCGACCGGAGCCGGCCCCCAGGCGCCGTCGCCGTAGCGGTCGAAGGCGTTGCGCCACTGCCGGCCGCTGGGCGAGGCGTCGAGGCTGCCGGTCAGGTTGCCGGCCCGCGCCGGCGGCGGCCCGTCCCCCCAGGGGAAACGGCCCTGGGTGCCGGCGCGCAAGGCGTACTCGAACTCGGCCTCGCTCGGCAGCCGGTAACGCTGGCCGGTGATCGCCGACAACCACTCGGTATAGGCCACCGCATCCTTGGCGCTGACGTGCACCACCGGCATGTTGTCGGCCGCGGGCCGGCCGGCATAGTCGGAGCGCCAGTCGACCCCGCCGCGCCGGACCAGGTTGCCGCTGCGTTCGTCGTAGGCGATGGAATACCCGCGCCGGTTGGCGCGCGGGCGGTGCTTGCTGGCGTTCATGAAGCGGCGGAACTCGCCGACGGTGATCTCGTAGCGCGACACCGCCAGGCCGCGGTCGAAACGGATCGTGCGCAGCGGCCGCTCGGCATCGCTCGAACCGGATTCGACCGCGTCGGCGCCCATCCGGAACGCGCCATGCGGGATCACCACCATCGCCGGGCCGCGCCCGCCCAGATTCATCGCATCGGTGAACACTTGGCCGGGGCGGAACAAACCGTAGTGGGTCGCCAATTCGATCCGCTCGCGCAACTCGATCGCCGCCGGATCGCCGGCCGGAGCGATGCGCAGCAAGGTCGCCAGATTGCCGCGGGCCTCGTCGATGCCGCCGAGCTTGGGCAGGGCGGCGATGCCGGCGTCGCGCAGATGGCCGATGCGGGCGCGGCGCTGCGCCGCGATCCGGCCCTGGGCGTCGGCGGCGGTGTCCAGCTTCGGCCGCACCTGCGCCGCGGCGGCCAGCCAACGCTCGGCGCCGGCGTAATCGTCGCGGTCGGCCGCTACCTCGGCGCGCCGGATCAGCGCGCTTTCGGCCGCGGCGATGCCCTGCGCCGCGCGCACGTCGCCGGGCCGCAGCTCCAAGGCCTCGCGGAACCGCGCCAGCGCGCCGCCCTGCCCGCTTTCGCCGATGCGCCCGGCATTGAGCTCGACCTCGCCGAGCCGATTGGCCTCCTGCGCTTCGTCGGCGCGATCCAGCCGCTCCAGATAGGCCTCGACCTTGCGATGCTCCGGCGCGACCGCGCGCGCCACCGCCGCGGCCTGGTGCGCCTCGCGCAAGGCCAGCGGCTCATCGTCGATGCGCTTGAGCGCGGCCTCGCCTTCCATCAGCAACAGCGCCACCGCCCGGTCCAGGCCGACCGCGACCGGGCGGTCGGTCGGCGCGAACTCGCGCAGGGCCAGATAGATCGGGATCGCCGAGTCGGCGCTGGCGTACAAATCCCCCTCGCTCAGGGCGGCGGCAGCGCGCTTGCGCAGCGCCGCGGCATTGCCAGCGTCGACCGCGACCGCCGGCGCGCGCCAGGCCGGCACCGGCGACACGGCCTGATCGGCGCTGACGGTAATGATCGGTGCGCGCGTCGCGGCCGGCGGCGCGGACGTCTTGCCGTCCCGGTCGGAGCACCCGACCAGCAGCGCCAACACCGCGATGCCCGAACCCACCAATGCGCGCAAACCCACGACCTCGCCGACCAGGACCGCCCCAGCATAGCGCTTCGACCCCGCCACGCAGCCCGCGTTCCCGCCGCCGCGGCGCCCGTGCCAGCCCCGCCGAGCGTGCCGGCGGTCGCGCTTCGCGCCCCGGCGCGGAAAGTAGGCTATTGTCGCCCGCCCCGGCACCGCACCGGCCGCCGCGCCCCGAACGACGACTCATGCCCCACTGGATCACCACGCCCGCCGCGCTGCTCGCGCACTTCGACCCCAAGCCCGCTCGGATCGGGCTGGACACCGAATTCATCCGCGAACGCACGTATTGGCCGCAGCTGGCCCTGGTGCAGATCGCGATCGAGCGCGAAGCCGAGGCCGAGCCGGTCATCCTGTTGATCGACCCGCTGCGCCCGGGCATCGCCGAGGCGCTGGCGCCGATCCTGGCCGACACCGCCATCCTCAAGATCGCCCACAGCCCCAGCGAAGACCTGGTCGCGTTCAAGCGCGCTTGCGGCGTGGTGCCCAAGCCGCTGTTCGACACCCAGCAAGCCGCGGCCCTGGCCGGCATCGGCGGCGGCCTGGGCTACCAGAAACTGGTCGAACAACTCACCGGCGTGACCCTGGCCAAGGGCGAGACCCGCTCCGACTGGCTGCGTCGCCCGCTCTCGCCTTCGCAGTTGGAGTACGCCGCCGACGACGTGCGCCATCTGTTCGCCATGCACGACGCCCTCGACGGCCTGCTCGGCCAACTCGGCCGCCGCGACTGGCTGGCCGAGGACGCCGCCCGCACCGTTGCCAACGCCGAGAACGAAGCGCCCGAGCGCTGGCCGCACCTGTCGATGCGCAGCGCCCAGTTCCTCGACGCCGCCGCGCAGCGCCGCCTGCTGCGCCTGCTGCGCTGGCGCGACGGCTACGCGCGCGACAGCGACAAGCCGCGCAGTTGGATCCTCGACAACGAACTCGCCGCGACCCTGGCCAAGCAGGCCCCGAGCGACCGCGACGCCCTGCAGCGCCTGCTCGACGCGCACCCCAAGGCCCCGCGCAAGCTCGCCGACGCGATCTGGACCGCACTGTCGACGCCGCTGGCCGACGAAGACCAGGCCCCCGACGCCGCCGTCGCCGAGACCCGCGACAAGCAGCGCCTGCGCCAATTGCAGGACGCCGTCGCCCAACGCAGCGCCGCGCTCGGCCTGCCCGACGGCGTGCTCGCCTCGCGCCGTTGGCTGGAAGCCCTGCTCGACCACGGCATCTGGCCGGAGGCCTTGTCCGGCTGGCGCCGCAGCGCCCTGGAACCGGCCCTGGCGCCCCTGCTCGCGAACAGGGACTAGCGCGACGCGTCCGTCCCCGTTAGACTTCCCATCCTGACTTGGGGCGGTAGCTCAGCTGGGAGAGCGTCGCGTTCGCAATGCGAAGGTCGGGAGTTCGATCCTCCTCCGCTCCACCAAGTCCTAAAAAACCGACGATGCTTCGTCGGTTTTTTTTCGCCTGGACGATTCAGGCCGCTACGCCCGGCGGAAGCCCGCAGGCGCCGTTCGCGTTGGACGGGCGCGGACAGGGCATGGCTTTGGTTCAAGATCGACGATCAAGCCCCCATCGATCGACCCGCCTGCTGGTCGTCATCCGCTGTACCGCCCGTTCGGGTGCAAGTCCGAATTCGGCGAGGGCATCATGCTCGACATCCCGAGCGCTGGATGAGTGCTGGAAAGAGAAGACTGCGCAAATATCGTCTTGGTCCGTTCCGTCGCGCGTGGCTAGCGGAACATTCATTCGAACCGAAGCCGCTTCGCGGAACGCCCAGCCAAGGACTGAGCCGCTATGAATTTCCGCTCTCCCGTCGTTTCAAAACTTGCCGCCGCCCTGGTCGCCCTGCTTTCCTTCGGCCCGCTCGCCACCGGCCTGGGTTTGGCCCTCGACATGCTGCCCGACCAGTTTCCAGCCATTCGCAGCTTCCGTGCCGCTCCCCCGATCGGCCACGCGCTTTGGGTGGGCTCCGGCTTGATCGGGGTCCTTTCGGCGGTCCTACTCTTGCGCCGCCCTGTCCTGGCAGCCGTTTGTTGCGCCGTATTCGCCGCAATCTATGTCCCAGCGGCCGTTACCGTATGGCTGCAATTCACCTTCGGCTGCTGGCTGGCCATCGCCGCCGCGATACTGGCCGCGGCGGGCGCCTGGATCGCCGGCAAGGCCAGGCGATCCATCCAGACCGACGGGCATAGCGATGCAGCCGGCCAGGCCCGATTGCAAAGCGATGGAACGCCATGAGGCGAATGTCCGCGCGTGGCAGAATCTACCGCAATGCGTCCAGCGGCCTTCCTCGGCGATACGGCCAGGGAGATGCGTCGTTCGTGGCGACGGAATTTTTCGCGCTGGGCATAGGCGTGATCACAGACTTGCGGCGACTGATGTTCAAACACAGTCTGGCGCTGTTGCTCGCCGCGTCGATCCTGGTTTGCGGCTGTTCCGCCGAGCAGTCCGCGCCCGCGCCAGAGCGGCGACATCGGGCCGTGGTCGCGGACCACACGCTCGAGGCCTTCGGCGGCCGCCTCTCGGGAACCAATGCCGGGGAATGGATCGGCAAGCTCGTATTTCAGGACGCCGACGGCGACCTGGAGACGGTGCTGAACGAGAACGTCCATGGAATCGTCGAAAACCCGGAAGGCGTCTTCGTCTTTACCGGACTGGCCCACCTTTCGGCCAATGAGGGCTACGTCTATCGCCTTGCCCGTACCGGCGACGGCCCGGTTGCGGCAATACGCCTGGGCCGGCTGCCCGGCGCCCCCAGCCGGGTCCGCCAGGCTCAGCGAGGCGGCGCCATATCCTTCCTGGTGTATTCCGGCTACCGCAATGATCGCCAGCTGTTCGAGTGCTATCAGCTGGCGGGCAGTATCGTCAGCCGCGGTCACGACTGTTTGCCGCCCAAGCGGCCGGCGCCCGACAATTCGTTCCAGTAAAGCCGCCTTGACGCGATAGAACGCCATGAGACGAATATCGGCCCGCAAAAGGATCCATCAGCGCCCACTGACGGCAGCGTCGATACATGCCGTCCTATCCAAGATATTCCCGCGGCGGAACGATTACGGAAATGCGCCGTACGATGAGTTGGTGACGGAGCTTTCCGCTGTCGGCATAGGCAATGTCGGCGATTTCCGCCGTCTGATGCTCAAGCACAGGATCGCGCTGCTCCGTGCAGATCGGGACAGGCTGGCCCCATGGGAGCAACGTCATTACTGCGAGATGTTCGGCGAAGATTTCGTCAAGGACGCGGTGAGGCGACAGTACTGGTTCGCTTTTCCGGCCTTGGTACGGATCGCCATGGAGATGGAATTCGGGGTGGAGGCGGAAGAGGTCGAGCCGACCGCGCCGTGATGCGCCGTGATGACCGTGCCAGCCGGAGCCGTGCAGCGACGTGCCCGTTCGAGGAACTAAGGAGCGCCGCGTGACCATTTGGAAAAAGACCCTGCTCGGCGTGGCGACGGTTTGCCTGCTCGTCCTCGGCGCCGGCTATCTCACGGCGTGGCAAAGCCTGGACGCCTGCGTCGACGACACGTTTCAGGACCTGCAACGCAAAGGCATCCGCGGAAGGGACATGAGAGGCGCCCCCGTCGCGATGACGCGCGACATGGTGTCCGCAACAGTCGCAGGGCCGTTCCTGGTGGAGACTGACTACATGGTACCGCTCGACCTGCACGGGTCTTGGCATATAAAGCGCTATCTGGTCCTGCCCTGGGGACGGTACGAACGCTCGTCGGACGTCGTTCATCTGGTCTGCGCGCCGGATCGGCCCGGGGGCTCGAAAGAGAAACACCCCGCCCCGCCGATGCCGCTTCTCGGGTCGGCTTGATCCAGACATTCGGCCGCATGCCCAGACTCCTGCCGATACTGCTTCTGACCGCCCTGGCGGCGGCCTGCGCTCCGCCGCGCTGGGCCGAACCCAACTGCTACGGACTGCCCAACACCTGGGACCTGGACGAACAGGAGCTGGCCACCCGGTTGGGCGAACTGGACGATGAGGAACTGCTGGATCTGGTGGCCTGCAATATGGGCACTTCGCATCCGCCCAACATCGGATTTCCGCAACGCTACGTGACCGAGCGAACTCCCGCGATGGCGGCCCGCTTGCTCACGCGCATCGAGACCCGAGACGAAGGAATGCTGTCGATGGGCTACATCGGCCTTCTGGGCGTCATGGCCGAAAGGGATCCCGCCGTCCTGGCCGCCGCGCAACGCGAATCGGCCCTGGACAAATGCTTGGCGATGCATCCGCCCTACACCGACAGACGCGGCGAGGTACGCCATTACTGCACGATGTTCGACGGGCTCCGGCAAGCGCCCGCGCCTACGCCAACCGGCACGCCCCCCCAAGGACGAATGCCGTCGGTAATCCTGAAGCCCGGCTTGCTCCGGCTGTTGGCGGCAATGAGCGGGGACGCGCACGCGAACTAGACGAAGCCACGCCCCGCCATCCCGATGGCGGACACGCCGGACGGGGCCCCTCAGCTCAACTGCGGTCGACGATGCGGGCGATGCGGCCGTCGGCGAAGCCGAACTCGCTGGTGCCCTGCAGTTCCAGCACCGTGCCGGCCGGCGGGCCGCCGGGCAGGTCCAGCGCCAGCCGGCCGCGATAGCCGATGTCGGCTTCGGCGCGGGCGCTGTCCAGGCGCAGGTCGAGCACGCGCTGCTCGCGCTGCGCGAACAACTGGGCGCCCTGCTCGGCCAACACACGAAACGCTTCGATGCCGTCGGCCTCGGCGGTCAGCTGGCCGCCGCTCCAGTTCTCGAACCGCAGCTGCGGCGCCAGGGTCGCGAGCATCCCGTCGATGTCGAAGGCGTTGTAGGCGGCGATATAGCGTTCGATCAGGGCGCGGGCCTGGGCGGCGTCCATGGGATTGCATCCGGGAGGGAAACGAATGCCGTCGCAAGCAGCGAGCGCGGTCGCGATGCGGTCACGCTCCGATCTTGCAACGCGCCTGCGGCGCCGGCAAGCGGCTCAGTCGCGGATCTTGAAGCCCGGGTTCTCGTTGAGGCTGCCGTCGGGCTCGAGCACGGCATAGCGCTTGCCGTCGCGGTTGAACACCACCGGAATCGGGTCTTGAAACAGCGGCCGGCGCACGAAGCGCAGTTCCCAGCGAAAGAACTCCAATGTCGTCAGAGCGTCCAGTTGCGCCGGCGTCAATCCGGCGCGCAGCTCGGCGGCGTTGAGTTTCTTGTCGCTGTTGCGACGTTCGCGATCGACCATGACGCCCTCGGTATTCGCCCGCCTTCGCCTACGCGGGCGAAAATCCGGACCTGCATTGGCATCCATCCTACCTGCGGGTGCCGCGGGGTCCAAACGGCCGCGTCCAGTACCCCGCACAAATCACATTGCCGGCGCCGTGGCGGCGGGTCGTCGCTTCGTACCGATTCAAGGCAGATTGAGTTGCCAGGACACGCCGAAACAGTCGGCGACCCAAGCGAAGCGACGGCTGAAACCGTAGTCGTCCAGCGGCATCAACACCGAGCCGCCCTCGCTCAGTAGGGCGGCCAGGGCGTCGACTTCCTCCTCGCTGCGGCAATCCACGAACAGCGACATCGACGGCGTGAAGCCGAAAGCATGCTGCACGTAACTGTCGCTGCACATGACTTCGAGACCGGCGATACGGAAGCGCGCGACCATCACCGAGCCTTCGGGCCCAGGGCCCTCGGCGCCGTAGCGGTTCACTTCGAGCACGCGGCCATCGGTGAACAGCGAGACATAGCGGGTCATCGCCTCCTCGGCCCGGCCGGTGAACATCAGGAAGGGGCGCGCTTGGGTGGGCATGGATCGTCTCCTCGCGGCGGCAACGCGGCGGAGCATCGCCGCTTCCCGGATCGGCCGGACTTTAACGGATACCGCCGGCAGGCCGCGTGACGGCCCCGGGCGACGAAGCGCCCGAAGGCATTTGCGCGGCACTTGGACGAGAAAACCCGGGCCACGGCCGCAAGCGCCCGCGATGGCCGGGAGCGCGACACGGATTCCCTCGCCGCGGCGACTGCTGCATGCTCGGTCCTTCCCCTGCGCCGTCGCGGTTTGCGCTCATGGACATACGCATCGACGATCTCACCGGCTCGGAAATCCACGCCTTGCTGCAAGAGCACCTGCGCGACATGGCCGAGCTTTCGCCGCCGGAAAGCGTTCACGCCCTCGATCTGGACGGTCTGCGCCGGCCGGACATCCGCTTCTGGACGGTCTGGGAGAAAGGCCAGCTGCTCGGCTGCGGCGCCCTGCGCGAACTCGATTCGACCCACGGCGAGATCAAATCGATGCGCACCGCCGAGGCGCATCGGCGCAAGGGCGTGGCCACGCGCATGCTGGGCCATATCCTCGACGAAGCCAGCCGCCGCGGTTATCGCCGGCTGAGCCTGGAAACCGGTTCGATGGCCGGCTTCGCGCCGGCGCGGACCCTGTATGCGCAGTTCGGTTTCGTCGAGTGCGCACCGTTCGGCGATTACGTCGAGGACCCCAACAGCGTGTTCATGACGAGGTCGTTATGAACCGCGCGGCCGCCGCCTGGCCGCCGCCACGCACGCGGCCGATCCGCCACGCCACCGCGCCACGCTTGGCCCGTCCCGCAAGGGGCTAACGCGAGGCCACGCCCTCGCTCGCCGCCTCGCGCCAGCGCTCCAACTCCTCCGGCCCGCCGCGATCGAGGATGTAGCGCAGCCAGCCGCTGAAGTCTTGCGGCCGCTCGCGCAACGCCGCATCCAGGTCGGCCGCGCTGCGCCAGGCCCAGTCGCGCACCTCCAGCGGATTCGGCCGCGGCCGACCGTCGTAGCGGCCGACGAAAATATGGTCGTACTCGTGTTCGATCAGCCCCTGCGAGACTTCGATCCGATAGACGATGCGGGCGACGCTGCGCAACCGGCAGTCGAAGCCCATTTCCTCGCCCAGACGCCGATGCGCGGCGGCATCGGTGGCCTCGCCTTCGCGCGGATGGCCGCAACAGGTGTTGCTCCACAGTCCGCCAGAGTGGTATTTGCCGGATGCGCGCTGCTGCAGCATCAGGCGTCCGGTTTCGTCGAACACGAAAATCGAGAACGCACGGTGCAGCGCCCCCTCGCGGTGCACGCGCATTTTCTCCCCGACGCCGATGGCTCGGTCATCGCCATCGACCAGGATCAGTCGCTCTTCCATCGGCGGCCCCTCTTTCCCCGGACAGGACTATGCCAGCGCTGCCGCGCGCATCCGTGCGAGGCGTCACGGCCGCGCAAGCCGGCGCCGGCGCGATGCCCGCGGCGCGGCGCGCGTCTCGGCGCGGGTGCGGTGCTCGTCTCGTCCGATAAGTTATGCCGGGGTTATGCCGACGGCGTCGCCGGCCTCCGTCCCGCGACCGTCGCGATCGCCACGTCCGTGCGCACGGATGCAGAAACGGCGACGGCCCCGATCGCTCGGGGCCGTCGCAAAGCGCAAACGAAGCGGCTTCGATCAGGGATCGACGCGGGCCGGATCGCGCTGCTCGCTGACATACGCGTTCGGATCGAAGCCGGTGCTGCGGCTGTACTCGTCGGCGCGGGCCTTGATGTCGTTGAAGTTCTGGCCGCTGGCGTTGGCCTTCTTCTCGATCTGCGAGAAGTTCATCTGCTTCTCGTAGGCGTCGGCATACGAGGAGTTCTGCTTACTGTAAGCGTCGGCCTTGTCCTTGATGTCGTCGTAGTTGCCGGTGGTCGCCGCCTGGCCGACCGCCGCGGCGCCTAGGGCGGCGTCGCCGCCGGCCGGCATGCCGTTCGGGAAGGCCTGCTTGCACACGCGCGAGAACAGCTTGGCCGACCACGGCTTGAAGCACTTGCGGCTGAGCACGCGGTACTCGCCGGTGGCGATGTTCTTCGGCACCCAGCAGTCCTGCGGCACGCCGACCTTGCAGAACACGAACGGGTTGTTGCCGTAGTAGGGAATGAATTCATTCGCCGCGGCGGACGTCGTCGCGAGCATCAGCGCGACCGCCAGACCCAACTTCTTCATGAGACCTCTCCTTAGTGAACTGAAATTCCTAACGTGGCCCGACGGATGCGACGGCGCGTCCCGGGTCCACCGCGCAGGCAGTCCGCCGGTCTCCGGGATCGCTCCCGGCCTCCCCACGACGGCGGCCTGTACGGCCGGTGCTGCACGGCAAAGCCTAGCCGATGGTCTATGACCAGGCAATTTCCTGAATCGGCATGTGACCGGAGTCAAGTTTATGAATCCATCCCTGGAGTATTCGCTCCACCCGCGGGCCGAGGGGCCCGATCCCGCCCCCGGCGAATCGGAACCGAGCTCCTGAGCGCCGCCCGGCGGGTCGGACGGCGCCGCAGACATGAAAAAAGAAACGTGCCGCCCAGCCGGGCACGGCCAAGGAGCGACGGTCCGGCGGGCGCGCATGCGCCCGCAGCGCGATCCGGCGCCGATCTGCGAAAGGGGCCGGGACTGCGCGGACGGCATGCCGGAAACGAATCGGAAAAAGAAAAAGGCGAGCCGATGGCTCGCCTTGTCTTCAACGTCGAAGGTTTGGAACCGCTTCGTCGTCGTATATCGTTGGTGCCCAGGAGAGGACTCGAACCTCCACGGTTTTACCCGCTAGTACCTGAAACTAGTGCGTCTACCAATTCCGCCACCTGGGCCTTTCGCGTCGCCGTTCAGCGTTGCGAGGCGCGTATGTTGCTTTGCAGCGGACCGGCTGTCAACGACTTTGTCATAAATTTTTTCACCGGCCGGTTGTCGCCCGATCCGGCACAGGCCCGGCGCGCTGCGCGGCATCGCCCGTCCGTGCCGGCTTGAAGCGCCTCCGGCCGCGGGCTAAGGTCGCCGGACATCCCTGAACCGCGGGCGGCGCACGCAGTGCGTCGCCCGTTATCGCTTATGGAGTCCGCAATGAACGATCAGCAACTGCCCCACCCCTCCGGCCTGCCGCCGCCGCTGCTCCTGTCGCGGCTGGACTGCGACCGCCTGGAGGCCCTGCTCGACCAGGCCCCGCCCGGCCTGGACACCGGCGGCCTGCGCCGCGAGCTCGACCGCGCCGAGGTGGTCGAACCGGCCCAGGTGCCGGCCGACGTCATCACCATGAATTCCGTGATCCGCTTCGTCGACGAAGCCAGCGGCGAGGAACGCGAGGCCGCCCTGGTCTATCCGCGCGACGCCGACGGGCGCAGCGACCGTATTTCGATCCTGGCCCCGGTCGGCAGCGCCCTGCTCGGCCTGCGGGTCGGCGCGCGCATCGCCTGGCCCCTGCCGGGCGGACGCAGCGCGCAACTGCGCGTACTCGGCCTGCGCTACCAGCCCGAAGCAGCGGGCGACCTGCACCGCTGAGCGGCGCTTGCCGCCGCGCCCGCCTCAGGCGCGCAGCGCGGCCGGCTCGGCCAGGCTGAAGCCGACCGTGGTGACGCCATCGCCGCTGTCGGCGAACACCGCCCCGCCGTGCAGCACGGCGATCGCCTTGACGATCGACAAGCCGAGCCCGTGGTGGCGCTCGCCGCGGTGCTCGCGCGCCGCGTCGGCGCGGTAGAAGCGGTCGAACATCCGTCCCAGATGCTCCGCGGCCACGGTCTGGCCGCGGTTGCGCACGGCCACCCGGGCCTCGCCCGGGCTCCGGCCCGTCGCCAGCTCGACCACGATCTCGGAGCCCGGCGTACCGTGCTGGACCGCGTTGTGCAGCAGGTTGGTCATGGCCCGGCGGAACAGCGCCGAGTCGATCCAGGCATCGGCCGCGCCGTCGATGCGCAGGCGCATGCCGGCTTCCTCCAACAGGTACTCGAGGAACTCGCCGGTCTTGGCCACCTCCGCGGCCAAGGGCACGCAGGCACGGTCCAGGGCGATATCGCCCTGGTCGGCGCGCGACAGGAACAGCATGTCGTTGACGATGCCGCGCATGCGTTCGAGCTCTTCCAGGTTCGACTGCAGCACCTCTTCCAACTGCGCCGCCTCGCGCGGCCGCGACAGCGCCACCTGGGTCTGGCCCATCAGATTGGCCAGCGGCGTGCGCAGTTCGTGGGCGACGTCGGCATTGAAAGCATCCAGCCGGGTATAGGCCGCCTCCAGGCGGTCCAGCGCGCCGTTGAAGGCGCCGCCGAGATGGCCCAGCTCCGGCGGCAATTGTTCGGTGCGCAGGCGCTGCGACAGGTTGCTCGGGCTCAACGTGCGCGCCTGGCTCGACAGCCGCTGCAGCGGGCGCAGGCCGACCCGCGCGATCCAGTGCCCGAGCAGCGCTACCAGCGCGGTGCCGACCAAGGCGAGCGCGACGAAGGCCAGCGCGAACGTGCGCAACGCGGCCACGTAGGGCTGCGAATCGATGCCGATCCACAACCGCACCGGCGGCCGCTGGCCGTAGGCCGGCACGATCTGCTCCAAGGTCCGGTAAGGCGAGGTCATGCCGGGTCGATCGAGCGTGCCCATGCCGTAGTCGCGGGCGTTGCCGGTGCGCACCGGCAACGCGCGGTCGGCGCCGAGGCGGAAGTCTGCGCTTTCGCTCCAGGCCCAGAAACGGGTATTGCGCTCGCTGGTGGTCAGGTTCTCGATCTTGTCCTGGACCTTGCGCCAGCGTTCCGGCGAATCGCACATCGCCACGCTGTGCGCGACCGAGCGCAGCTTGGTGCTGAGTTCGGCGTGCTGGTAGCGCACGATCTGGTCGCGCAGCACCTGGTGCAGCACCACCCCGACCAGGGCGAACACCAGCAGCGCGGCCAGGGCGAACATCGCCGCCAAGCGCTGGGCGATCGACAGCCACGTCATGCCGGCGACCGCCCGGATGCCGAACCTTCGCGCTCGTCCTCGCGCACCTCCAGCACATAGCCCATGCCGCGCACGGTATGCAGCAGCTTGCTGCGGAACGGGCCGTCGATCTTGGTCCGCAGGCGCTTGATCGCGACTTCGACCACGTTGGTGTTGCTGTCGAAGTTGATGTCCCAGACCTGCGCGGCGATCACCGTCTTGGACAGGATCTGGCTGCGGCGCTGGGCGAGCAAAGCCAGCAGGGCGAATTCTTTGCCGGTCAGGTCCAGCCGCACGCCGTCGCGGAAGGCGCGGCGCGCGATCAGGTTGATCTGCAGGTCGCCGACGGCCAGTTCGGTCGGCTCCTGCTGGCGGCCGCGCCGCACCAGCGCCTGCAGGCGCGCCAGCAGTTCGATGAAGGAAAAGGGCTTGACCAGATAGTCGTCGGCGCCGGCGCCCAGGCCGTGCACGCGGTCGTCGATGCGATCGCGCGCGGTCAGCATGATCACCGGGGTCTGCTTGCGCGTGCGCAGTTCGCGCAGCACGGCGAAACCGTCCATGCCCGGCAGCATCACGTCGAGCACGATCACGTCGTAATCCAGCTCGCGCGCCAGGTGCAGGCCGGACATGCCGTCGCGGGCGACGTCGACGGCCCAGCCCTGCTCGGCCAGGCCGTCGCGCAGGTAGTCGGCGGTCTTGACCTCGTCTTCGACGATCAGCAGCTTCATCGCGGCAGGCGCTTCATCGCAAGGAGTTCCGGGGCCTCATCCTACCCTTCCGCTGCGGCCGCCGCCGCGGTGGCCGTCGGCCTCTGCGCCGCGGCGGCGCGGCGGCGCTGCAGGAACCAGCGGTCCAGGGCCAGATAGATCACCGGCGTGGTGTACAGGGTCAACAACTGGCTGACCAACAGGCCGCCGACCACCGCCACGCCGAGCGGCTGGCGCAGCTCCGAACCGGTGCCCAGGCCGAGCATCAGCGGCACCGCGCCGAGCAGCGCCGCCAAGGTGGTCATCATGATCGGCCGGAACCGGGTCAGGCAGGCCTCGTGGATCGCCGCGCGCGGCGACAGGCCGCGCTGACGCTGCGCGTCGAGGGCGAAGTCCACCAGTAGGATGCCGTTCTTCTTGACGATGCCGATCAGCAGCACGATGCCGATCAGGGCCATGATCGAGAAATCCAGCTTCCACACCCACAGCATCAGCACCGCGCCGACCCCGGCCGACGGCAGGGTCGAAAGAATCGTCAACGGATGGACGAAGCTTTCGTACAGCACGCCGAGAATGATGTAGACCGCCAGCAGGGCGGCCAGGATCAACAGCGGCTGGGTCGCCAGCGAATCGCGGAAGGCCTGGGCGCTGCCCTGGAAATTGCCGGAGATCGACGCCGGCAGGCCGATCTCGCGCGCGGCGTCCTCGACCCGCGCCACCGCGTCGCCCAGGGCCACGCCGGGGGCGAGATTGAACGAGAGATTGACCGCCGGCAGCATGCCGTTGTGGCTGATCGACACCGGGCCGTTCTCGGCCGGCTCGACCTTGGCCACCGCCGACAGCGGCACCATCTGTCCGCCGACCGGCGAGCGCAGGTGGAAGTACGCCAGGCTGTCGACTCGGCCGCGCAAGCGCGGATCGATCTCCAGGATCACCTTGTACTGGTTGGTTTCGGTCTGGAACTCGTTGATCTGGCGCTGGCCGAAGGCGTCGTACAGCGCCTGGTCGATATCGGCCGCAGTGAGGCCAAAACGCGCGGCGGCGGTGCGGTCGATGGTCAGGCGGGTCACCGCGGCGCCGATCTGTTGGTCGTTGGACACGTCGCGCAATTCCGGCAGCGTGCGCAGGCGCTCGGTCAGGCGGTCGGCCCAGACCGACAACTCGCGGCTGTCCTGGCCGCGCAACGCGTACTGGTACTGGGTCCGCGCCGGGCCGGTGCCGAGATTGATGTCCTGCGCCGAGCGCATGTAGATGGCGATGCCCGGCACCGCGGCGAACTTGGCCCTCATGCGATCGATGAACTCGTCGGCGGAGACGTCGCGGTCGCCGCGGTCCTTGAGGATGAACCAGAACCGGCCGTTGGACAGGCTCTGGCTGCCGGCGGTGGCGCCGACCGAATGCATATAGGTCTGGATCGCCGGGTCGCTCTCGGCGATCTTGGCCAGTTGCAGGTGCTTGGCGCGCATCTGCTCGAAGGAGATGTCCTGCGCGGCCTCGGTGGTGGCGAACACGAAGGCGGTGTCCTGCAACGGGAAGAAGCCCTTGGGAATCAGGCTGTAGGCCAGCACCGCGACCGCCAGGGTCGCGGCGAACGCGGCGAGCACGGCGCGCTGGCGGTCCAGCGCCCAGCGCAGGCTGCGGTCGTAGCCGGCGAGCAGGCGCTGCGACCATCCGGCGCGCGCGGCGTCGTGGTGCGGCGGGGCGCGCATGTAGCGCGCCGCCAGCATCGGCGCCAGGGTCAGCGAGGCGACGATCGAGATCAGGATCGCCACGGTAACCGTCATCGCGAACTCGGCGAACAAGCGCCCGACCACGCCGCCCATGAACAGCAGCGGGATGAAGGCGGCGATCAGCGACAGGCTGATCGAGACCACGGTGAAGCCGATCTCGCCGGCGCCCTTCAGCGCCGCCTCCAACGCGCCCAGCCCGGCCTCGCGATGGCGGTGGATGTTCTCGATCACCACGATGGCGTCGTCGACCACGAAGCCGACCGCGATCACCAGTGCGACCAAGGTCAGGTTGTTGAGGCTGTAGCCCAGGGCGTACATCGCCGCGAACGTCGCCACCAGCGCGACCAGCAGCACCGCGCCGACGATCATGGTCGCCGACAGTTGGCGCAGGAACAGGCCCATCACCAGCACCACCAACAACACGGTCACGCCCAGGGTCAGTTCGACCTCGTGCAGGGACGCGCGGATGGTGCGGGTGCGGTCGTTGAGCACCGCCACCTCGACGCTAGCCGGCAGGCCGGCCTGCAACCGCGGCAGCGCGGCCAGCACCGCGTCGGTGGTGGCGATGATATTGGCGTCGGGCTGACGATTGACCACCAGGGCCAGGCCGGGCTGGCCGTTGGGCCAGGCGTATACGTAATCGTTCTCGGCGCCGAAGCCGATCTTGGCCACGTCGCCCAGCCGCACCGGCGCGCCGTCGAGGTAGCTCACCACGAGCTTCTGGTAGTCCTCGGCGCGGAACAGCTGATCGTTCGCGGCCAAGGTCGACATGCGCCGCTCGCCGACCAGCGCGCCCTTGGCCTGGTTGACGCTGGCGCTGCGCGCGACCTCGCGCAGGTCGGCCAGAGTCAGCCCCATCGCCGCCAGCCGCTCGGGCGAGGCCTGGATGCGGATCGCCGGCCGCTGCTGGCCGGCGATGAAGACCTCCGACACGCCGTCGATCTGGGTCAGGTTGCGCGCCAGACGCGTTTCGACCAGGTCGCTGAGCTCGGTCAGCGACATCTGCGGCGCGACCACGCTGAGCACCAGGATCGGGCTGTCGGCCGGATTGACCTTGCGCCAGGTCGGCAGCGACGGCATGTCCGCGGGCAGGCGCCCGGCCGCGGCGTTGATCGCCGCCTGCACTTCCTGCGCGGCCGTGTCGATGCTCTTGTCGAGCGCGAACTGCAGCGTGATCGAAGTCGTGCCCAGCGCGCTGCTGGAGGTCATCTCGGTGATGCCGGGCACCGCGGTCAGCTCGGTCTCCAGCGGCGTGGCCACCGCCGAGGCCATGGTCTCCGGGCTGGCCCCGGGCAGACTGGCGCCGATGCGGATGGTCGGGAACTCGGCTTGCGGCAGCGGCGCCACCGGCAAACGCGGCTGGGCGAACACGCCCAGCAGCACCACCGCCGCGGTCAACAGCGTGGTCGCGACCGGATGGCGCACGAACCAGTCCGAAACCGAGGCACGCCGCACCAGCTGTTGGGTGGTGGAAGCGGCGTTGCCGTCGCCGGCCGGCGCGCTCATCGCAGCACCGGCGAGGAAGGCTTGGCCGCGACCACCGCGGTCCCGGGCTTGAGCCGCGACTGACCGTCGCGGACCACGGTATCGCCGGGACGCAGACCGCGCACCACCGCCAAGGCATCGTCCTGGTAGCCGATCTGCACCGGCACCGCCGCGACCTTGCCGTCGCTGCCCAGACGGTAGACGAAACTGCCTTCGACGCCGCGCTGCAGCGCTTCGGCGGCGACCACGGTCGCGCCGCGCTCTTCGCCGGTGCGCACCCGCACGCTGACCAGTTGCCCCGGCCACAGGCGATCGCCGGGATTGTCGAACACCGCGCGCAGGCGCACCGTCCCGGTGGCCTCGTCGACCCGATTGTCGATCACCCGCAGCTCGCCCTCGCCGAGCACCCGGCCGGCGTCGCGGTCCAGCGCCTGCACTGCGACCGTCCCGGCGGCCTGCGCCGCACGCAACGCCGGCAGTTGGTCCTGGGTCAGGGAGAACACCACCGAGATCGGATCGACCTGCTGCACGGTGACCAGGCCTTGCGCATCGCCGGTGCGCACGACATTGCCCGGATCGACCCGGCGCAGCCCGACCCGGCCGTCGATCGGGGACACGATGCGGGTGTAGGACAACTGCACCTGGGCCGCATCGACGGCCGCCTGATTGCCTTGCGCGGTGGCCTGCAACTGCTGCACCGAGGCCGATTGTTGATCGAGCATCTGCTTGGCGATCAGTTGCGCGCCGGACAACTGGCGGAACCGGCTCAGGTCGGACTTAGCCGCGCGCAGCAACGCCGCGTCGCGCTCGCGCTGGGCCTGCGCGCCGTCGAGGCCGGCGCGGATCGCGCGGTCGTCGATGCGCGCCAGCAACTGCCCGCGTTTGACCGTCTGGCCTTCGTGGAACAGCACCTGGGTCAACACGCCGTCGACCTGCGGCCGCAACACCGCGCTTTGCAGCGAGGTCACGGTGCCGATGGTTTCCTGCCAATGCGGCACGTCGCGGCGTTCGACGCTGGCGAAGGTCACTGGCACCGGCGAGGGCGGCTTGGGCGGCGGCGCGCCGCGGCTGCCGAAGCCGCCCCAGGCCAGCCCCGCCGCCAGCGCGGCGGCCAGGACGGAGACGGCGTAGGCGCGTTTGCGGGCGCGGGGCGACAGTGAACGATCGGCGGCAGGCGGCATGGGCGGCGTCCTTGGCAACGGGGAGGACGCGACGCCGCAAACCGCGACGCCGCGCAGGACCGCGGTGGGAGGCACGCGGAACCTGCGCCGACTCTAGGCCGCGGCCGCGGACGGCAGGCTGTCGCGCCGCTGACAAATCCGTCAGCTAAGCGGCGCTCGGCTCAATGCGGCTTGCGACGATGCAGGGCGACGACGCGGCCGATGCCGCGCCGCGGGTTCAGCGCTTGCCGCCGGCGGGCGGCACCGGCTTGATCTCGAACAGGTCCGGCCACCATTTGCCGGTCACGAACAAGCGGTCGCGCGCGGCGTCGTAGGCGATGCCGTTGAGCACGTCGGCGCCGCGGCCGCCGCTGCCGCCGCTGCCGTGGCGCGACAACAGGCCGCTGAGGTCGATCCAGCCGAGCACGCGCCCGCTCTTGGGGTCGATCCGGACGATGCGGTCGGTCTGCCACACATTGGCGTAGATCTCGCCCTTGACCCATTCCAGCTCGTTGAGCTGGTCGACCGGGCGGCCGCCCTCGCGCACCTCGATCCGGCCGCGCTCTTTCAGCGTCTTCGGATCGAGCAGGCGGATCTGGGCGCTGCCGTCGCTGAGGTAGATCGTGTCCTGCGAACGGGTCAGGCCCCAGCCCTCGCCGGGATAGCTGAAGGTGCCGGCGGTGGCGAAGCTGCCCATGTCGAGGATGTAGCCGGCGCGCGAAGTCCAGGTCAGCACCAGCAGCTGGCGGCCGCGCTCGGTCTGGCGATCGGTCAGGCCCTCGCCGAACACCGAGGCCGGTAGGCTGGCACGCTGCACCACCTCGCCGGTATCGAGCTTGACCTTGCGCACCGTCGAACGGCCGTTGAGACCGGTGCTTTCGTACAGGAAGCCGTCGCGGAAGATCAGGCCCTGGGTGAACGCGCCCGGGTCGTGCGGGTAGCGGGCGACGACTTTATAGGACCAGACCGGCGCGGCGCGCGACGGCGCCTGCGCCGCGGTCGCCGCGGCGATGCCGATGCCGGCCGCGGCCAGGCACAGGATCGACGTACGCAGGCGGCGGAAGCGACGCGGCATGGCGGTCTCAGGCTGAGCGATGGCGGGCGGGCAGGATACCGCGCCGGCCCGCCCGGCCGCAGCGCCAGCGGGCTCCGCGGCGCACCTCGCGGGGCGTCGCGGCCGCCACGACATCCCCGCCACCCCCTGCCCGGTTAGAATCCCCGGTCAGCCCTACCCAGCCACAGGTTCCATGACCGATTCCGTACGTCCGGTGTTCCACGGCTTCGAACAGATCCCCCTGCGCGAGTATGCCGAGCGCGCCTACCTCGACTACTCGATGTACGTGGTCCTGGACCGCGCCCTGCCCTTCCTCGGCGACGGCCTCAAGCCGGTGCAGCGCCGCATCATCTATTCGATGAGCGAACTCGGCCTCAACGCCGCGGCCAAGCCGAAGAAGTCCGCCCGCACCGTCGGCGACGTGATCGGCAAATACCACCCGCACGGCGACAGCGCCTGCTACGAGGCCATGGTCCTCATGGCGCAGCCGTTCTCGTACCGCTATCCGCTGGTCGAGGGCCAGGGCAACTTCGGCTCCAGCGACGATCCCAAGTCGTTCGCGGCGATGCGCTACACCGAGTCCAAGCTGACCCCGATCGCCGAGGTCCTGCTCGGCGAGCTCGGCCAGGGCACGGTCGACTGGGACCCGAACTTCGACGGCACCCTGGAAGAGCCGACCTGGATGCCGGCGCGCCTGCCGCATCTGCTGCTCAACGGCACCACCGGCATCGCGGTCGGCATGGCCACCGACGTGCCGCCGCACAACCTCAACGAAGTGGTCAGCGCCTGCGTGCGCCTGCTCGACGACCCGGACGCGACCACCCGCGACCTGTGCGAGCACGTGCTCGGCCCGGACTACCCGACCACGGCCGAGATCATCACCCCGCGTGCGGACCTGATCGCGATGTACGAAACCGGCCTGGGCAGCGTGCGCGCCCGCGCCATTTTCGAGAAGGACGGCGCCAACATCGTCGTCACCGCGCTGCCCTACCAGACCTCGCCGAGCAAGGTCATCGAGCAGATCGCGACCCAGATGCGGGCCAAGAAGTTGCCGTGGCTGGAAGACATCCGCGACGAGTCCGACCATGCCAACCCGACCCGGATCGTGTTGGTGCCGCGCTCCAACCGGGTCGACGTCGAACAGCTGATGGGCCATCTGTTCGCGACCACCGACCTGGAACGCAGCTACCGCATCAACTTCAACGTGATCGGGCTGGACGGCCGCCCGCAGGTCAAGGGCCTCAAGGCCTTCCTGACCGAGTGGCTGAGCTTCCGCAGCGACACCGTCACCCGCCGCCTCAACCACCGCCTGGACAAGGTCAACCGCCGCCTGCACCTGTTGGAAGGCTTGCTGGTCGCGTTCCTGAACCTGGACGAGGTGATCCGCATCATCCGCACCGAGGACGAGCCGCGTCCGGTGCTGATGAAGCGCTTCGGCCTGACCGAAGAGCAGACCGACTACATCCTCGAGACCCGCCTGCGCCAGTTGGCGCGCCTGGAGGAAATGAAGATCCGCGGCGAACAGGCCGAGTTGGAGAAGGAGCGCGAGCAACTGGTCGCCACCTTGGCCAGCAAGACCAAGCTGAAGAAGCTGATCAAGGACGAACTGCTCGCCGACGCCAAGAAGTTCGGCGACGCGCGCCGTTCGCCGCTGGTCGCGCGCAACGCCGCGCAGGCCCTGTCGGAGACCGAACTGGTCGCCAGCGAACCGATGACCGTGGTGGTCAGCGAGAAAGGCTGGGTGCGCGCGGCCAAGGGCCACGACATCGACGCCGCCACCCTGAGCTACCGCGAAGGCGACGGCCTGCTGGCCGCGGCCAAGGGCCGCAGCACCCAGCAGGTCGCGTTCCTGGATTCGACCGGCCGCGCCTACTCGACCCTGATCCACAGCCTGCCCTCCGCGCGAGGCAACGGCGAGCCGCTGACGGGGCGCTTCTCGCCCGCGGCCGGCGCGGCGTTCCAGGCCATCGCCGCCGGCGACAACGACCAGCGTTTCGTCCTTTCCAGCAGCCACGGCTACGGCTTCGTGACCCGCTTCGAGAACCTGACCGGCCGCAACAAGGCCGGCAAGGCGATGCTGTCGCTGACGCCGAACGCCAAGGTGCTGCAGCCGTCCCCGGTCGGCGACGTCGAACAGGACCGGGTGGTCGCGGTCACCAACGTCGGCCATTTGCTGGCCTTCCCGGTCTCGGAGCTGCCCGAACTCGACAAGGGCAAGGGCAACAAGATCATCGACATCCCCAAGGCCAAGCTCGGCACCGAGCGCGTGGTCGCGGTGGCGGTGGTCGCCCCGGGACAGACCCTGAGCATCAAGTCCGGCGCGCGCACCATGGGCCTGTCGTATAAGGAGCTGGACACCTACCTCGGCGCCCGCGCCACCCGCGGCGGCCTGTTGCCGCGCGGCTGGCAGAAGGTCGAAGGGCTGTCGGTGGAATAAACCGGCACGCCGCCTGCGTCCGCCGCAGAGCCCGAACGCCCCGCCTCGCGCGGGGCGTTCGTGTTTTCGCCGCCTGTGCGTCCGCCGACGGAACCTGCCGCCTTCCGGTTGGAGCGGCGTCCCACGGGATGGCCTCCGGTCACCGGCCGCGACCGCCGAAGCGATGCGATGCCCCGAACGTCTCCCAAGCGGGGATGGAGCCTGTCGCGGTCGAGTGCGGCCGGTCATCCGTGCTTCGCCAGGCACCGCTTGCGTACGCGGCTGCGGTGGTCGCGGCTCACGCCGCTCCTACAAAAACGCCGAACGGGTAGCACGCACCGATCGGCGAAGGGGAAGCGCATGCCTCGCAAGGCCGCGACAGACTCTGCCAGAATGCGTCATGCCGCCGCAGCGACGGGCGGCGCTATCCGTCGGCGCGATTCGCGCGCCGCACTTCAGGGGATGATTCGATGCGTCTTTCCAGGCTCGCCCTCGCGGCGGCTCTTCCTGCGTTGCTGTTCGGTTCGGCCTGCTTCGCCGCTCCGCCCGCCCCCGCCGAAACCGCGCCGACCGGTCCGGCCAAGCTGGTCGTCTATCTGTTCGAAGTGTTTCACGGCAAGCATGCGCTGAACCAGCAGATCGTGGCGCAAACCGCCAGCGATCCCAAGCTTCGCGCGGTCGCGGAAGCCGCGGTCGCCGGCTTCGACACCGGCGCCTTGGCCGCCAAGCTCGAACCGCTGTTGTCGCAGGCGCTGCCGGCGCAACAGTTCGAACCCTGCCTGAGGTTCATCGAGTCCGAAGACGGCGCGGCGGCGATGGCGGCCAGCCGCAAGGCCGCCTCGTCGAACGATCTCCTGGCGCAGTTGCAGGCGCTGCCGCCGCAACGACAGCAAGCATTGGAGCGTTTCGTCGGCACCGAGTGTTACGCCAAGACCCTGGCCGTCATCTCCTCCGAACCCGGGCGGCGCATCTCCGGCGAGTACGGCAAAGCACTGGTGTGCCGGCATGTCGCCGATACCCACCCTGAGCTGCTGGACAAGCTCAAGCAGCACGGCGAATGCCTGACGCCGTAAGCAACGCGCCAGCGTTGAAACGCCGTCGATGGGCCCAGGGGCGAGGGACGCTTGCACACGCCGCTGCGGCAGGCGCGGCTTATGAGCGGAGGAATCTCACGCGCCTGCGCGCCCGCGAGCGGCCGGCCCGGCCATGAAACCAACTGTGTACACTACCGGTACACACCATGGAGCGGGCCTGCATGCCCTGGCTCAAGTTCGCCGCGACCCTCGCCGTCGCGGCCCTGCTGACCCAACCCTGGTGAGCGCCGCAATGGGGCGCCGGCCTCCTCGGCGAGGTGCGGGCCCTGGAGCCGGCCGGCGCCATCGCCGCGATGCTGGCGTTCTTCGCCCTGGTCGCCTGCTACTGCCGCCACCTGCAGGCCGTGCTGCAGGCGATCCCGGCATCGGCGCGACGCGCGCCGCCGGGCTCGGTGTGGTGGATGTTCGCGATCCCCTACAACTTCGTGGAAGACTTCTTCATCGTCGCGGCGATCGCCGGCTCGCTGCGCGCCGACGGCCGCATCGCGACGGCGCAGCAGCGGCGCTGGCAGCGGCTGGGCCTGGGCTGGTGCGCACCGCAAATCGCCTCGCTGTGGCCCGGCGCGGCCGGCGTGCTCGCCGGCGCCGCGGCGCTGGCGCTGTGGGCCGCGCATTGGCGCGCGACCCTGCACATCCTGCGAGGCCTGCGCGACACAGCGCCGTCGACGCCGACAGCCGCCGCGGACGTCGCCACTCCCGCCCGCTGACCGCTGCGCCATGCCCTTGCCCCGCTTCGAACGCCTGCCCGCCGCGGCCCGAGCCGCCTTCCTCGACACCGCGCGCGCGCATTTCGCCCGCGACGGCCGCGACGGCGCTTCGCTCAACCGGATCATCGACGACTCGGGCATCTCCAAGTCCTCGGCCTACCACTACTTCGACGGCAAGGGCGACTTGTTCGAAACCGTCGCCGCCGATTCGCTGCAACGCGCCGCGCAGACCCTGGGCGAATGGTCGCCGGCGGCCGACGCCGATGGTTTGTGGCGGCAGTTCCATGCCGCTAACGAGCGTCTCGGCGCGTTTCTCGCCGCCCATCCCGATCATCGCGCTCTGCTCGAACAGACGCCCGGCGACGCGCCCTCGTCCTGGTTCGCCGCCTTCTTCGCCGACGCCGCCCGGCTGGGCCTGATCGACGGCACGCCGGACCGCCGCCTGATCGAAACCGCTTCGCTGGCGGTGCTGCGCGCGGCCGATCGCTGGGCCCTGGCGCAGCCGGTCGAACGCTTCGACCCGGTCGCCGCCGGCGCGGCCGCGCAGGCCCTGCTGCAGCGCCTGTGGCGCAGCGCCTGAAGCCGGCCGGGCCGGCCATCCGGCCGCGCCGTGGCCGCCGCCCCGCGCCGCCGGGTACAATCGGCGGATGGCCGCGGCCGCGCGTATGCGCCCCGCGCATCGGCGGGAACGCAGCCATGCATCGCCGGCCCCGTAGCTCAGCTGGATAGAGCATCCCCCTCCTAAGGGGAAGGTCACACGTTCGAATCGTGTCGGGGTCGCCAAACCAGAGGCCGCCGCAGCGCGCGCCACGCCCCTGCGCCGGCTCGCGCACGCACCGGGTCGCGAAGCGGATCGATTGCCCCACCATCCGATGCCTTCTTGTCTCGCCCCGGCTCGGGTCAGGCAATCGCTCGCTTTTTTGCGACCGCCCGCCCGGTAGCTTAATGCGGCGTAAATGTGTCATTGCAAAATGTGACAGAAATCTCTATTTATGCCGCGCAAGCGGCAACACTTGCGTCCATACGCCGGGGCGAAAGACCGCTGTACTGAACATCAAGCGGTTCCGGGGGGATTTCCATGTGCAGCTTGTTCTGTGGCCGGACCGGGTCGGGCGCGATCGCGCTTCTACTGCACGTGCTTCGGCTCGATCTGCGGTTCCGACAGTTTTGGGCCGGTCTGCTGACGGCCGGTTCGATCCTGGCATTCGCGCCGAGCGCCGGAGCCCAGACCAGTTGGGTGACTCTCTCCGGCGGCAATCCCGGAATCTTGAACAGCGGTCAGACCGCTACCCGAAACTGGCTGTGGGCCCCGGGCGGCAGCTCCATTTCCGGAACGGTAGACATGACCCGCACCGGCGCCGGACAGGTGTACGGGTTCACCGAAAATCACCAAAGCACCATCATCGCCAGCGGTTTCGGCGCCCCGGCCTACTCCGACCCTTACGCCAACTCCGTCGGCGGCGTCACCGGAATATTCCATTTCGGATTCGACGGCGAGTTTCCGCGCGCACCGGACGACGCACCCGCCGGCGCTTTCTCGACGACCGTCATCGATTTCAAATTCAACGGCGTCGTCAGCTCGCCCGACAACACGATCATCTCGCTGTTCGATCCGGGTTCGGGCGACGTCGGCGTAACCGGACCGTTCACGTACAACTTCGACGCCTACTACCAAGGCGCCGCGATCGATACCAGTACCTGGACGGTGACGGTGGTCGACCCGTATCCGCCCACCGGCACCCCCACGAACTACACCTGGAACGCGACCACCGCCACTTACACGCTGTCTTCCTTCCCATCGGCGACGGGCGGCAACTTCCCGGACACGCTGGTGTTCATCAACACCAACAACACCACGTTCGACCGACTGGTGCTGACCGCCGTCGGCTTGGCCACCGATACCTTGGGCGTGGGCTTCGGCTCGGCCAACGTGCCCAACCTGCCGGTCACCCTGAGAAAAACCTGGGTCAACGGCAAGAGCGGCGACACGGTCAACCTGACCCTCGCCGGCGCAGGCGCGGAAAACCCGACGCCCGGCACGTCGACTCCGCCGTCGACCACCACCGCGGCCACGGCCAACGGCCTGCCCGGCCAGACCGTCACGCTCAGCGAGACCTTCGCCACCGGCAGCGCCGCCAACTACGCCATCGCCTGGGAGTGCCGGCGCGTCTCCAACAACAGCCTCGTCGCCAGCGGTACCGGCGCCAACGGCAGTTTCAGCATGCCGGCCGATTCGGGCGTGGTCTGTACCTTCACCAATACCCGCATCGCCCAGCAGATCAACTTGGCCAAGACCTGGCAGAACGCCACGGTCAACCACGCGATTTCGGTGACCACGACCGGCGGCACCAACAATCCGACCCTGGCCGCGACGGCGAACACCAGCAACGAGACCGATGTCGGCGCGGCCGTGACCGTCTATGCCGGCGATGTCCTGACCCTGCCCGCGGAAACTTTCTCCAACGGCAGTCAAGCGAATTACCTCACCGCCGTCGCCTGCGCCGGCGGTTCGACGCTGGCATCCGGCTCGACCGGGCGGCAACTGACGATTTCGAACGGCACTGCCGCCACGACCTGCACGTACACCAACACCAGGCAGCCCGTCGTGCGTCTGCAGAAGTCCCTGCCACTCGGACGCTTCGTCGCCACCGACCAGTTCGCGCTGAGCGTCGTCGGTCCCGGCGCACCGGCCCCGGTGACCACCACCGGCAGCGGCAGCACGGCCAACGGTTCGGTGACGGTGGAGCCCGCCACCATCGCAGCCGCGTATACGCTGTCCGAAACCGCGGCCGCGGGCGCCAACCTCGGCAATTACACGGTCAGCTGGAACTGCAGCAACGCTTTCGCCGGCGGCCAGACGCCCAGCGGCAACGGCGCCAGTTTCAGCATCACCCCGGCGGCCGGCGACGACCTGACTTGCACCCTGGTCAATACCCGTCTTCCGCTGGCCGATCTGAGCATCACCAAGACCAACACCCCCGGCGTGAACGGCGATATCGATCAAGCCAACGACACCCTGGCGCGCGGGGCGACGACCACCTACACGATCGTGGTCGCCAACGGCGGTCCGGACGCAGTGACAGGCGCGGTGCTGCGCGACCCGGCCGCCGGCCGCACCGGCTTGAGCTGCCCGGGGCCGGCCCTCTGCTCGGGAGTGGGATGTCCCGCGGCGAACCTGCCCTTGGCGCAGTTGGATACCGGCGTGACCCTGGCGACGCTGACGGCCGCGCCTCCCGACAATCGCGTGACCGTGACCCTGACCTGCACCGTCCAGTGACGTCCCCGTCCGCGGCGCCGCGATCGCAGGTCGCACCGCCCGCGGCGAAACCGCGCCGGTAAGCACTGCGACGGCCCAACGGCTACAATTCCGCGGATGGCCCCGGCAGCGGTCGGGCAGCGCCTCCGTTCGCGTGGAATCTCCAGGCAGCGGATTGCAGTGCGTTCGAAACGCATCGGGGCCGCGCATTCCGGCGCCGCGCCCAGCGCGTCGCCCCGCCCTCGCGGGCGCCCTTCCCGTTTCGCCGCGCCCCCGGCGCGGCACCATATGGAGCTTCCGGTATGACCCACCCCGTTCTCGCCGCCCTGGGACTCAAAGACAACGAGTCCGGCACCTACCTCGGCCATGGCGAGTGGGCCACGACCGCCGACGCCGGCGTGCTCGAGCCGATCAACCCGACCGACGGCGAAGTGCTGGCGCGCGTGCAGGCCTCCTCGCAGCGCGACTACGACACCATCGTCGAGCGCGCCCAGGCCGCGTTCAAGGTCTGGCGCACCACTCCGGCGCCGCGCCGCGGCGAAGCCATCCGCCTGTGCGCCGACGCTTTGCGCAAGCACAAGGACGCGCTGGGTTCGCTGGTCGCGCTGGAAATGGGCAAGTCCAAGCCGGAAGGCGACGGCGAAGTGCAGGAGATGATCGACATCGGCGACTTCGCGGTCGGCCTGTCGCGCCAGTTGTACGGCCTGACCATGCACTCCGAGCGCCCGGGCCACCGCATGTACGAGCAGTGGCACCCGCTGGGACTGGTCGGCATCATCTCGGCGTTCAACTTCCCGGTCGCGGTGTGGGCCTGGAACTCGTTCATCGCCGCCATCTGCGGCGACATCTCGATCTGGAAGCCCTCGCCCAAGACCCCGCTGTCGGCGGTCGCCTCGATGAAGATCTGCAACGACGCCCTGCGCGCCGGCGGCTTCCCCGACCTGTTCTTCCTGTTCAACGACGCCGGCACCGAGCTGGCCTCGAACTTCGTCGACGACAAGCGCATCGCGCTGGTCAGCTTCACCGGCTCGACCAAGGTCGGCCGCCACGTCGGCGAGCGCGTCGCCCGCCGCATGGGCCGTTCGCTGCTCGAACTGGGCGGCAACAACGCGATCATCGTCGATGCCACCGCCGATCTGAAGCTGGCGATCCCGGCGATCGTGTTCGGCGCGGTCGGCACCGCCGGCCAGCGCTGCACCACCACCCGCCGCCTGTTCGTGCACGAGTCGATCTACGACGAGGTGCTGGCCAAGCTGGTCACCGCCTACAAGCAGGTCGAGAAGAAGATCGGCGACCCGACCGACCCGGCCAACCTGATGGGTCCGCTCAACAGCCAGGACGGCGTGCAGGCCTACCTCGACGCCATCGCCAAGGCCAAGGCCGCCGGCGGCAAGGTCGAGACCGGCGGCGAGCGCATCGATCGCAAGGGCAACTTCGTCCTGCCGGCGATCGTGACCGGCCTGAGCAACGACGCCGAGGTGGTGCAGACCGAAACCTTCGCGCCGATCCTGTACGTGATGAAGTTCAAGCAGCTCGACGAAGCCGTCGACCTGCAGAACGACGTGCCGCAGGGCCTGTCCTCGTCGATCTTCACCGCCAATCTCAAGGCCGCCGAGGCCTTCCTGTCGGCCGCCGGCTCGGACTGCGGCATCGCCAACGTCAACATCGGCACCTCCGGCGCCGAAATCGGCGGCGCCTTCGGCGGCGAGAAGGAAACCGGCGGCGGCCGCGAGTCGGGCTCCGACGCCTGGCGCGCCTACATGCGTCGCCAGACCAACACGATCAATTACTCCGACGCGCTGCCGCTGGCGCAGGGCATCAAGTTCGATCTGTAAACCGGACGCCGGCTGCGGCCGGCTTCGACGCGACGACTTCAGGGCGGCCGGCGACGGCCGCCCTGTTTTGTGATCCAGCCTGCGAACCGGGCCAGCGCCTACGCCCGCAGACCGCGGCCACAACGGGGGCGGACCGCCGTCGCGCGTTCTTCGTTCCCATGTCCCTGGTTTCTCGTTCCTTCCCGCCCCGTCGTATGCTGTGACGAACTTCAAGCTAACGAGGGATCGTTCGATGCAAACACCCGTCCGCCAGACCAACGTCCTGGCCATCATCAGCCTGATCGCCGGCATCCTCGGCTGGACCCTGCTGCCCATCCTCGGCAGCCTCGGCGCGATCGTTACCGGCCACATGGCGCGCGGCCAGATCCGCCGCGAACCCGACCGCTACGACGGCGACGGCCTCGCCATCGGCGGCCTGATCCTGGGCTGGGCCTCGGTGGTCATCGCCATCGTCAGCATCGTGGTGATCGTGCTGTTCTTCGGCGGCCTGGCCGCGATCGCGGCGATGGCCGGCAGCCACTGAGCGCTTCACGGCGCGCGGCGCCGCCGCGCGCCGCAGGTGTTGCGGCGCAGCTTGTCCGCCCCGCCGCAGACGCCTAGCGTGGCCGGGCCAGAAGGACTGGCGACGAACAGGACGTTTCGATGAAAGCCGTTTCCACGAAAGGAGGGTCCCGCACCGCCCGACTCGCCGCGCTCGCCGCCGGCGTGTTCGGTTTCGCCGCATCGGTCACCGCCTTCGCCGCGATCGACCGTTGTGAGGAATGCCGCACCAACGTGCTCGAACCCTGTCAGCTCTACACCCCCGACGCGCGCCCGAGCTGCTTCATGCAGTACCGCGCCTGTCTGACCGCCTACGGCTGCCAGCTCGACCCCTGAGCGCCCGCCCGCACCCGCGCGCCGCGCCCGAGCAAGCGCGTCGCCGCATCGCATCCACTGCATGGAGACGCAAGGATGAACCACCGATCCAACCGCCGCTTCCGCCTGATCCTGGCCCTGACCGCGTTCGGTTTCGCCGCCGCCGCATCGGCCACGCCGGACGAAGAACGCTGCCGGCAATGCCGCATCGTCTGGGAGCATTGCGTGCTCACCGCCGAATCGCCGAGCCAGGCCCAGGCCTGCGAACTGCGTTACGCCGACTGCGTCAGCCCCCTGGACTGTCCGGCCGACCCCTAAGCCCACCGCGCGCGCCGCCGTCGGCGGCGCGCGTTCTTGCGGCGCCCGCCCCAGTCCGGCGGCAACCGATCGCCGGAGCGCCCCGCCGCGTCACAGTCCGCCCCGGCGAGTGACGGTTTTCGGCCACAAACGCCCCGTCGAGGTCGCGGCGCGGCGCGGCATCGGCGATAATCGTCGTCCCCGTTCCCGAGCGCCCCCACCGACCTCGTGTACAGCCTCGCCCGACCCTTCCTCTTCGGCCTGGATGCCGAACGAGCCCATGGCCTCGGCCTGACGGCGCTGGAAACCGCATACCGCACCGGCCTCAACCCGTTGGTGGCGAAGGTGCCCAAGCCGCTGCCGACCAAGGTCTTCGGCCTGACCTTCCCCAATCCGGTCGGCCTGGCCGCCGGCCTGGACAAGAACGGCGCCCACATCGACGCGCTGCTGGCGCTGGGTTTCGGCTTCGTCGAAATCGGCACGGTCACGCCCAAGCCGCAGGAAGGCAATCCGCGCCCGCGCATGTTCCGCCTCGCCGAGCAGCAAGCGGTGATCAACCGCCTGGGCTTCAACAACGAAGGCGTCGAAACGCTGGTGCGCAACGTGTCCAAGGCCCGGCGCAAGCGCGGTCTGCTCGGCATCAACATCGGCAAGAACAAGGACACGCCGAACGAGCGTGCCGAGAACGATTATCTGTACTGCCTGGAGCGGGTCTATCCGCTGGCCGACTACATCACCGTCAACATCTCCTCGCCCAACACCGCCGGCCTGCGCGAGCTGCAGGAAGAGCAGTCGCTGCGCCGCCTGATCGGCACCCTGCGCGAGGCGCAGGAGAAGTTCGGCGCGCGCGAAGGCCGGCGCGTGCCGATGCTGGTCAAGATCGCCCCGGACCTGTCCGACGACGATATCGAGGCCGCCAGCCGGGTGCTCAGCGAGCTGCAGGTCGACGGCGTGATCGCCACCAACACCACCATCGCCCGCGAAGGCGTCGAAGGCAGCCCCTACGCCAACGAAGCCGGCGGCCTGTCGGGCCGGCCGCTGATGGCGCCGTCGACCGCGGTGCTGCGCAAGATGCGCACGCGCCTGCCGGAAAGCATCCCGATGGTCGGCGTCGGCGGCATCCTGTCCGGCGCCGACGCGGTGACCAAGATGGCCGCCGGCGCCAGCCTGGTGCAGTGCTATTCGGGCCTGGTCTACCGCGGCCCGGCGCTGGTCCACGACTGCGTCGAAGCGATCCGCCGCCGCAAGGAAGCGCCCAGCCGCGGCAACATGCCGCCGACGATCTGAGCGCGCCGCCATCCTGTCCGATTTTTCCCATTCGGTTTCCGCCGCCGTAGCCGCAGGCCCCAGCGCATGAACCCCAACGTGCGCGTGCAGCGCGACGTATCCCTTCGCGGGCGCAACAGTTTCGGCGTCGAGGCGCGCGCGCCCTGGCTGATCGATGTGGCCGACGCCGAGGCGTTGCCGCAGGCCCTGGCCCTGCCGGAACTGCGCGACGGCCTGGCCCTGGTGCTCGGCGGCGGCAGCAATCTGCTGTTCGCCGGCGATCCTGCCGGCGCCGTGCTCGAACTCAGCGGCCGGCGGGTGCGCACGCTCGACGACGACGGCGAACGCGCCGTCGTCCGCGCCGACGCCGGCGTGCCCTGGCACGGCTTCGTCATGCAGATGCTCGAGCAAGGCCATGCCGGGCTCGAGAACCTGGCCCTGATTCCGGGCACGGTCGGCGCCGCGCCGATCCAGAACATCGGCGCCTACGGCGTGGAAGTGCGCGAGTTCGTGCATGCAGTCGAAGCCTACGAACCGGCCACCGCGCGCTGGCACCGCTTCGACGCCGCGCAGTGCCGATTCGGCTATCGCGACAGTCTGTTCAAGCAGGCGCCGGACCGCTATCTGATCGTCGCGGTCGAGTTCGCCCTGTCGCGGCGCCCGCAGCTCAGGCTGGACTACGCCGGCATCGGCGACGAGCTGGCGGCGATGGGCGTGACCGCGCCGACCCCGCGCGCGGTCGCCGAAGCGGTGATCGCGATCCGCCGGCGCAAGCTGCCCGACCCGGCCGTGCTCGGCAACGCCGGCAGCTTTTTCAAGAATCCGATCGTGCCGACGGCGCAGGCCGAGGCGTTGCTCGCCCGGCATCCGCAGGCGCCGGTGTTCCGCGGCAGCGACGCGGGCACGCGCAAGGTGTCGGCGGCCTGGCTGATCGATGCCTGCGGCTGGAAGGGCCATCGCGACGGCGACGCCGGCGTGTCCGCCGCGCACGCCCTGGTGCTGGTGAACCACGGCCGCGCCAGCGGCCGGCAACTGCTCGACCTGGCCCGGCGCATCGCCGATTCGGTGCAGGCGCGCTTCGGCATCGCCATCGAACCCGAGCCGCGCGTCGTCGGCGCGAGCTGGTGAGCCCAGCGCCGGCACAACCGCTGCGTGCGGCCGGCCTGATGCTGGCCAGCACCTTGTCGTTCGGGGTGATGACGATCGCGATCCGCTTCGCCTCGCACTCGCTGCACACCTTCGAGATCGCGTTCTTCCGCAATCTGTTCGGCCTGCTCGCGGTGCTGCCGCTGCTGCTCGGCGCGCGACGCGCGGACCTGCGCACCCGGCAATTGCCGAAATACTTCGTGCGCTGCCTGATCGGCATCTGCTCGATGCTGGCCGGGTTCTGGGCGATCGGCCACCTGCCCTTGGCGCAGGCGATCTCGCTGACCTATTCGACGCCGATCTTCGTCACCATCGCCGCGGTCGTGTTCCTGCACGAGCAGGTGCGCGCGCGGCGCTGGCTCGCGGTCGCCGCCGGTTTCGTCGGCGTACTGGTGATCGTTCGCCCGGGCTCGGCCGAGTTCTCGGTCGACAGCCTGGCCGCACTGCTCGCGGCGGTGCTGGGCGGGGTGATCTCGATCCAGATCAAGCAGCTGTCGCGGGTCGATTCGGCCAACACCATCGTGCTTTACACCTACGCGTTCTGGGTGCCGATGTCGCTGATACCGGCCCTGTTCGTATGGCAATGGCCGCAAGGCGTCGACTGGGTCTGGATCGTCGCCGCCGGCGTGTTCGGCACCGGCGGCCAGGTGCTGTGGACGCATGCGCTCAAGCTCGGCGAAGTATCGGCGCTGACTCCGATCAGTTTCATGCAGCTGCCGCTGGTGGCCGCAGCGGGCTGGCTGTGGTTCGGCGAATCGCTGGACCGCTGGACCGTGATCGGCGCCGCGATCATCCTCGGCTCCAACGCCTACATCGCCCATCGCGAGGCCGTGCTGGCGCGGCGCCGCGCTTCGGCCGCCGCGACCGCGGGCGCCGTGCCCGGCGAGTGAACGCCGCGACCGCCGACCGGCCGGCGCCGCTTCCGGCGCGGCGCCAGGTCCGCGCATTGGGCGAAGGCAATCACATGCTGCAGCGCACGACCGCGCCGTCCGCGGCGGCGATTCCGTGATCGTTTGCGGGGCAAAAGCGGACAACCGCGGAAGCATTCGCGGACAAACTCGCCGCGCAACGCAATTCGCGCCCTAGCCCGATTGACCCGTCATCGCGCCGGGGCTATCCAGACGCGGCAGTACGGACGCGCCCTCCCCGCCTGCGCCGAACGCACGGCGCCCGTCCGCCCCTTCGGATGCTCACAAGGAGATGAGTTTATGGCCCTAAGCCGACACGCCGCCGCCGTGATGCTGGGCGGCCTGGTCGCCCTGTCCAGCCTGCCCTCGCAGGCCGAGACCGGCGATTACGGGTTTTTCCAAACCCTGCGCAATCTGTTCTCGCCGCCGCGCGCCGACAACCCGGTGCAGCCGGCCCAGCGCAGCGGCCACTATCCGCTGCTGAGCCGCAGCGCCGCACGCAGCGACGGCTTCGACCCCGCCGCCTACTACTCGTGGCAGACCGTGCAGCTGCCGGCCGAGACCGGCGCGATCTGCGGCAACGGTTCGCCGTACAAGATCTTCGTCAACCGGGTTCCGAACACGACCAATACCATCATCTACATGGAAGGCGGCGGCGCCTGCTGGGATTACGCCAGCTGCACCGGCGCCACCGGCGTGCGCGGCGCGCGCAATCCCAACGGCGTGCCCGACGACTACATGAAGCTGCTCAACCCGGGCGCGAGCCTGGTCAGCCCCTTCGTCACCCGCGTCAGCCCCTTCGATGCGGTCAAGACCCAGGGCTGGAACATGGTCTACGTGCCGTATTGCACCGGCGACATCTACAGCGGCGACAAGGTCGCGGTGTACGACGACCCCAGCGGGCAGAAGCCGCCGCTGGTCTGGCACCACAACGGCCTGCGCAACACCCGCGCGATCACCGCCTGGCTCAAGGACAACCTGCCGCGACCGGGGCAGATGCTCAGCACCGGCTGCAGCGCCGGCGGCGCCGGCAGCTTGATCTCGTTCGACTCGCTGCGCACCGAGCTGGCGCCGACCAACGGCTTCCTGATCGACGATTCCGGTCCGATCTTTCCGACTCCGCGCTACGGCAATCCGGCCGAATATCCCTCGCAGCCGCTGATGACCACGATCCGCGAAGTCTGGGGCCTGGACGCGCCGAACGGACCGCTGGCCTTCCTCTCCGCCGGTCTACCGCAAGTCGACCTCAACGAGTTGGGTTCGATCTATCCGGCGCTCGCCAACAAGCACCGCAACGACCGCCTCGGCCACACCCACTTCTGGAAAGACCTGAATTACTCGTCGTATTCCTACGAGCGCTTCCACGACGATATCCGTCAGGCGCCGACCCAGGAAGCCAAGCAGGCGCTGATCCACGCCAAGTGGGGCACCGACACCCAGCGGCTGGCCGCGCGCCTCAACGGCCTGGACAACTTCGGTGGCTACTTCCCGCAGTACCGCAAGCTCAACGAAAGCCACTGCACCACCATCGTCGATTTCAAGAACGGCGACGTACAGGCGCAGAACCTGGAGCTGAAGCACTTCATCGACAGCGTGCTCGACGGCCAGGGCAAAGTGCTCGACGCGGCCGAGGACAGCGACGCCGCCGACCGGGCCAAGCCCTTCAACCTGCTGTACTGGCTGGTCGACCAGTTGCTGACCTGAGATGCGCAAGCCTGTCTTGATCGCAAGCGCCCTGACCGCCGCGGCCCTGGCCGCGGCGGTCGGCGGCGCCGGATGGCCTCGGCACGACGGGGGCGCCGTCGCGGCCGGCGCAGCGACGGCCGTAGCCGCAAACGACGCCGCGACGCCGCCGTCATCGCAAGCCTTGCTCGCCACGCCGCAGGCGCAGCAATACCGGCAACGCCAACGGTTCCAGCACGAAGCGCGGCAGTTCTTCGCCCAGGCCGAACGCCTGCCGGCCGGCGAGCGCGAGCGGCGCGCACAGGCGTTGCAGCGGAACATCGACGCCTACGAAGGCGCCGGCGAACTCTCGGCCGGCGAAACCGTATTGCTGCGCGTGGCCTTGATCCGCGCCACCGTCGCCGACCCGGCGCGCCAGGCCGAACTGGTCGAAGCCTTGGCCGCGCGCTATCGCGGCGAGGCCGAACGCAGCAATGCGCAATGGCTGCAGCAGCAAGCCCAAGATCCGCGCTTTCGCGATTACAAGCGGCGCGAACAGGAAATCGTCGCCGAGGTCATGGCGATGCGCGCCTTTCCCCGCGGCCTGAGCCGCGACGAGTACCTGCGCCAGCGCCTGCAAGCCGAACGCGAACGCGTCTACCGCTGAGCCGCCGCCGGCTCAGTCGCCTTCGGCGACCTCGACCCGGTTGCGGCCGCTGCGCTTGGCCGCGTACAGGGCCTGGTCGGCGCGGGCGATGCTGTCGGCGCTGCTTTCGCCGGCGCGATGCGTGGCCAGGCCGATGCTGACCGTCAACGGCAGCCCGACCGGCAGGTTGGCGATGGCTTCGCGCACGAACTCGCACTGCAGTTCGGCCTGGCGCAGGTCGGACTCGAACATCATCAGGAACTCTTCGCCGCCGTAGCGCGCCACCGCGCCGGGCGCGGACGCGTACAGGCGCAAGGTCTCGGCGACCGCCACCAGGATCCGGTCGCCCTCCGGATGGCCGTGCACGTCGTTGATGACTTTGAAATGGTCGATGTCCAGCACCGCCACCTGCAGCCGGCCGTCGCGCCGCGCCTGCGCCTGTTCGAACGCGGCCGCGAACGCGCGCCGGTTCGGCAGGCCGGTCAGCGGGTCGGTGCGGGTCAGAGCGGCCAGGTCGGCATTGCTGGCTTCGAGCTGCTGCTGGTACTGCAGCAGTTGCTTTTCGTACCAGTCGCTTTCCTGCAACTGCCGCGCCAGCGCGCGGCTGACCCGGCGCAGCTCCAGCACCCGCGACGTCTGCTTGGACAAGGCCAGCAAGGCCTTGCGCTGCTGCGGCAGCAGTTGCCGCGGCACGGTGTCGATCACGCACAAGGTGCCTATCGCCTCGCCTTGCGGCGTGACCAGCGGCGCGCCGGCGTAGAACCGGATGTTCGGCTCGTCGACCACCAGCGGACTGTCGTGGAAGCGCTCGTCCTGGTGCGTGTCCGGCACTACCAAGGGCTGGCTCGGGTCGAGGATGGCATGGGCGCAGAACGCCAGCTCGCGCGGAGTCTGGTCCACCTTCAGGCCGAGCTTGGACTTGAACCATTGCCGGTCGCTGTCGACCAGGCTGATCAGGGCGGTCGGCACGTCGCAGATCGCCGCGGCGATGGCGACCAGGTCGTCGAAGTCCGGCTCCGGCGGCGTGTCGAGAATGTCGTAGCTGCGCAACGCGGCCAGGCGCTCGGCTTCGTTGGCGGGAATATCGGGCTTCTGCACGGCGCGAGTTCCTGACCACGGATGCCGCACCGCCGAACGGCGACCGGCGCGGACAGTCTAGCAAGACCGGCAGCGACCCCATTCAAGGCGCAAGCTCGTCTTGCGCCGGCCGCGACCGCGGCCGCGTCGTCGCTACGGCTGCCGCACGGCCGCGGAGGATCGTTCGTCGACCGTCGTCACGCTTCCGTCGCCTCGCGCCGCGGCGCCTGCTTCGACGCATCGACTGCAATCTGCCCTGCCTAGGATGGCGTCCCCCGACGCGCCGGCCCACCGCCGGCGCGGCCCCACCCGGCCGCCGCCTGCCTCAGGTCGCCGGCCCTTGCAGGACGATGCAGGTGAACACCCACGACTACGTCGAGCTCAAAAGCGAAATCCTCGACGGCATGCGCAGCTACATGGACGACCTGCGCGCCGACAGCGCCGACCCCGGCTACGCCGAACCCGAGATCGAAGCCTGCGAAGCCATCGTCGACCGGTTCCTGGACGCCGCCCGCGACGCCGCCGGCGACCCGCCGCGGGTTCGCGTCGCGCTCAAGACGGCCGTGCTCGCGCTCAACGCGCTCAACGCCCGGTGCGGCTACGCGCTGATCGAAACCGAGCAACGCGAGGGCTTGTGCGATCTGCTGCTCGGCGCCGCGGCCGAAGCCGGATTGGGTTCGGGCGAAGAGGATCTGACCGAGACCTGGCGGGAGTGGTGAGCGGCGCGGCCGAAGGCGTCGAAAACCGTCGCCGAAGCCGCTACGCCCGGCTCCGATGGCGCTATCGCCACGCCTGCCCCAATCCCCAATTACGCGACGCCAGGCGCGCGCCGGCCTCACCTGCACCTGCACCTGCACCTGCGGCCGCATGCTCGATCACGCGTGCCCGCAGCCGCCTGAAAAAAGACCGGGCCCGCGAACGGGCCCGGTCGGATCGCGACGTGCTTTCGGTTTCTATCCCAATCTCAACTCAGCACGCTCAGTTCGTCACCGTCAACGCCACGCGCAGCGCGACCTTGGGCTGGACCGGGTCGTCGCTGGCGACGCAGACATAGCCGATGTGGGTGCCCGCGCTCAGGCCGCGCGCATCGATGCGCACGCGGTTGGCGACTTGGCCGCGGCCGGGGACGCGACCGAAGGCGCGCACCGGCGCGCCGATCCAGGGCGCGCCGCACGCGCTGGCGCCCTGGATGTCGTAGGCCAGGCCGGCGAAGCCGGCGCCGGCGTTCCAGGTGCCGGCGCCGCCGACCGCGGGGGCGATGGTGCGGAACTGGTTGTCGCCGCTGTTGGAGGCGTACCACACCCAGCGATTGGCGAAGCTGGTACGCGCATGCACCACCAGCCAGTAGCGGCCGGCCGGCAACTGCACGTTCTGCCCCGCCGCGGCCAAGTCGAGGCTGATGTTCGCTCCGTCCACGGTCACGCCGGCGGCGTTCGGCGCCGCGGTGTAGGTCCACAAGGCCGAACCCGCGAGCGGGTTGCTGGCCGGGTTGCCGCCGTTGTCGGCGAACACGCTCCAGGTCAGGCTGGTCGCGGTGCTGGCCAAAGCGGCGCCGCTGGAGACGAAGCCCTCGGCGAACAGCCGCGACAGGCGAGTGCTGTCGGTGAGGAGGAAATCGTCGCTGGAGAACTGCGCCGGCAGGCCGCCGGCCGAGGCCGGATCGGTGTAGACGGTGCTGCGGAAACCACTGCTGACGCCGTCGGAGTTCGCCGAGATCACGCTCCGCGAGCCTTCGCCGGTGTTGTCGACCTGGAACTGCAGTTCCGACGCGCTGAGGTTGCCGATCGCGAAATCGGCGAAACCGCGCGTACCGGCCGGCAAGCTCACCGCGACCTGCGCCGGCCGCAGTTCGATCTGCGGCGGCGGCACCGCGACCGCGACCGGCAGGTGCAGCTGCGGCGACGGGCCACCGAGCACCTGATCCAGTTGCAGCGCGCCGAAGTGCCAGGCGCCGTCCTTGGGCAGCTGATGGGTCAGCACGATCACGGTCACGTCCTGGGTGCGGCCCGGCTGAGACAGGAACACCGGCGGGAAGGCGATCCCGCTGACGCCCTTGAGCTGCGCCACCCACAGACCGCGCTGGCCCTGGGCCGCGCGGAAGCTGCGCTTGAACACGCAGGCTTCGGCGCATTCGCGCTGTGCCAGGCTGGCCAGATTCAAGCTCGAGACGTCGCCGCCGGTGGCCGGATCGGCCGCCAGGTAGTTGGCGGTGGTCTCGTTGAGCACCAGGCCGGCACGCAGCGCGCGATCGACCTGCACCCGGCCGGCGCCAGCGTCGAACGGATCGGCCAGGGTGACTTCGTCCTCGGTGTAGACCTTGAGCTCGGCGGTCATCATCAACGCCGACTTGATTTCCGCGGCGGTCCAGTCGGGCTTGGCCTGGCGCAACAGACCGGCGGCGCCGGCGTGGTGCGGCGAGGCCATCGACGTGCCGCTGAGCAGGCCGACCAGGTTCTCGCTGCCGGTGATCGCCGTGCCGGACAACACCGCCAGCACGCTGACGCCCGGCGCGGTGATGTCGGGCTTGATCAGGCTGAAATCGCCGGCCGGGCCGCGCGAACTGAACGCCGCCAGGGCATCGGGCGTGTTCGGGATCGGCGTCGGCGGGAAGTTGATGGCGGCGGTGGTGGTGTTGCCGTTGCCGGCGGCGAAGTTTCGCAACGCGTCGCTGTCGGTCTGCAACGCCAGGAACGCCGGAATCGTGGTGCCCGGCACGCTGGGCGTGGTCGCGCCCGGCTGGTTGTTGGCGATGACCACGCCGATCGCGCCGGCGGCGGCGGCGTTGTTGACCTTGATCGAGAAGCTACAGGTGCCGCGGCGGATCACCGCGATCGCGTTCTGGAACGCGCCCGGCGCGAACGCCGCGCAGCCGTCGGCGGCGGTGTCGATGCCGGCGCTGACTTTCAGCGGCGTGGTCGGCGGCAGGCTGGCGTTGAACGCGGCGCCGCCGCTGCCTTCGGTGAGTTGGATCGCCTGCAGCGCCGGCGGCACGGCGCCCGGGCCGGTGACTTGCAACAGGAAGGCGAAGGTACCGCGCCCGTGTTGCGAGGCCGCGGTCGAACCCGTCCACGGCTCCAGATGGCCCATGGTGTTCGGGCCGGGGCCGGAATTGCCGGCCGAGGTGGCGACGTAGATGCCGGCGTCGGACGCGTTGAGGAAGGCCAGCGACACCGCCTCGCCCCAGGGCTGGCTGCCGCCGCCGATGGAGTAGTTGATCACGTCGACGCCGTCGGCGATCGCCTGGTCGACCGCGGCCACCGCCGAAGTGTTCGGGCACAGGCCCTGGCCGGTGGAGATGCGGGTGTAGCAGACGTCGTAGGCGATGATGTTGGCGTGCGGCGCGACGCCGGAAATGCGGACCGTGCGGCCCTTGTAGTTGGCGTTCCAGGCGTTGCCGGCCGCGGTCGAAGCGGTGTGGCTGCCGTGGCCGTTGGTGTCGCCGAAGCCGGGCTCCTCGCGGATGTCGGCCACGCCGCAGGTATTGCCGGGCGCGCCGCAGACGAAGTCGTAGCCGCCGATCAGCTTGTCGTTGCAACGGCCTTCGTCGACGCCGCCGGGCGCGCAGGTGCCCAGGTAGGTGCCGCTGCCGAACGGATTGACGTGCTGGTAGCCGGTGTCGTCGATCGCGGCGAACGCCGGGCTGCCGAAGTTGATGCCCGAGTCGAGAATGCCGAACACCACGCCTTCGCCGCGATACTGGGTCGGCACGGCGTTCCACAGCTCCGGCGCGCCGATCAGCGCCGGGCCGACATCGGTGGCCTGCTCGTACTCGCGATACTCTTCGACCAGTTCGACGCCGGGCAGCTTGGCGATGCGCGCCGCCTCGTTCTGGGTCATGCGGGTGATCACGCCGTTGACCGCATGCTGCATGCGCCGCTCGATCGCCAGCGGTCGCCCGATCAAGGCATTGATGCCGCGCTCGTGGTCGCGCTGGACTTGATCGAGGTGACGCACGTAGCCGCGCGCCTGCGCGCTGCGCACGTCGAGTCGACCGAGCGCGCCGCTCTTGGCCGCACTGTTGGCGTTCTGCGCGCCGGCCATGCGCTGCGGCGCCGGCAGGCTGGCGATCTCGCCGGCGTAGGTGGCCAGCGGCGCTTCCTTGTACAACACGATGTAGCGGCTGGTCTGGGTTTCCAGGCCGCTGTCGATGCGGCTGGGCGAGGGAGCGCCGCCGATCGCGCCGGCGTCGGCCGGGGTATCGTCGGACAAGCCGCGGATCGCGGCGCCGGCGATCGCGGCCAGCCCGATCAGGCTGATCGCGATCGTCAATCGATTGACTGCGTTAGGCATCGAGAGGTCCTCTGCGTCGTTCGCGAAGACACCGCTCCCCGCCTGCCCCCTCAGGCATATCGCGGCGCGAGTTCAGGAAGAGACATCGTCCACGACGAACACATCGGCCCTGGCCCCGTGCCCGCTGCGCCCGGCCCGCTTCCTCCGGCACCGGCTAACCCCACTAACGCAATCCGGGCGGGACTCCCCCACGGGCGGCGTCGCATTCCGGCGACGACGCAACCGCTCCGTGACGGCCGCCACGCTTCGCGCGTGTCCGGCCGATTCTAGTCTGCGACCGGCAGCTCGCAAGCGGACCGCCGTTGCGTTCCTGCAACGTCGCGCGTCGCGCGACCGGCCGCGATTCGGGACGAGCCGTTGCGGCCCGTCCCGCTCGCATTCACCAACCGAAACCCACGCCGACGCCGGCCGAGCTTTCCGAGTCGCTGAACGCGCCGCCCAGGGTCACCGTCGCACGATCGCTGATCGCGCGCTGATAGCCGATCGACAGCGCCTGCTGACCGCCCTGGAAGCCCGCACCGACCGCGATCCGGTTCGGCGTGTTCAGGCCCGATGCGCTGGCCGACATCTGCACCATCGCCGCGGTCATCGCGCCGAGCTTGTCGATGCGGCGATCCTGCTTGTGGAAACGCCAGTTCATGTCGTCGCGCAGCTCGTTGATCGCCTCGGTCGGCGCGGCCAGCATCTGGGTCACGCGCGAGTCGGTGTAGGCATTCGCGCTGCGCAGGGTCTGGGCGTCGCCGCTCTGCACCTGGGCGACATTGGCCGCGTCGGTCGGCGCAGTGCCGGCAGCGACGTTGCTCACGCGGGTGCCGCCGGCACCCTGCAGCGCGACCTGGGTCTGCGACGCGTCGGTATAGGTCACCGAATTGGCCGCGCCGGCGCCGACCCGACCGTAGAGATCGGTCAGGCGGCCGTCGACCGCGGCGAACGCCGAACCGACATCGCGGTAGCTGCCGCCCTGGATCGCATAGGTCGGCGCGGTGAACACGCCGCCGGCGAAGCTGGCGCCGCCGCCGAGCGCGCCGGCCAGGGTGTTGAGCTGGAACACGTTGACCGCGTCGGTGTCGGCCGTGCCGGCGGCGAGATTGACCAACTGGCGTTCGGCGCCGGCGCTGCCGATGGACACCGTGCTGGCGCGATCGGCGATCGAGTCGCTGCCCAGCGCGACCGCGCCGGCGGCCGAGGCCGAGCTGTTCGCGCCCAGCGCGGTGGCGTTGTCGGCGCTGGCCGTGCTGCCGGCGCCGCTGGCGGTGGCGAAACGCCCGCCGGCGGTGCTGGCCGAGCCGTTCGCGGTCGAGAACTCGCCCGAGGCGGTGGCGCTGTCGCCGATCGCGCTGCTGTTGGCGCCGGAGGCGGTGGCGCCCGCGCCGAGCGCCGAACTCTGGTCGCCCGACGCGGTGGAGTTCGCGCCGACCGCGATCGCGCCGACCGCGCTGGCGGTGGCGCCGGCGCCGTTGGCGACGGCGAAATCGCCGTCCGCGCTCGCGCCCTGGCCGCAGGCGATGGCGCTGCCGCCGTTGGCGGTGGCGCCGCCGGTGGTGGTGCCGCCGAAACCGTCGTCGAGCACGCAGGGCTCGCCCGCCCATGCCGAAGCGCAGGCCAGCGAGAGCGCGGTGGCGAGAAGGGTCTTGTGCGAAATGTTCAAACTGTCCTCCTGGAAGACGTCGTGCGCGCCGCGCGGCCGTGATCGCGCGCGGCGACGAAATGGGTGCCGGTCCTGACCGCGCATGGTCCGGCCGAATGGAGCGCGCCGGGCCCGTGCAGGCCCGGCGCGCGGTACGGTCAAGGCGAAGGCGTAACGGTCAGCGCGACTCGCAGCGCCGCCTTGGGACGCAGCGGATCGTTGCTGGCCACGCAGACATAGCCGGAGTAACTGCCCGGCGCGAGGCCGGCGGCGCTGATCTGCACCAGGGTGTCGACGCTGGCGCCGACCGCGAGGCGGCCGAACGCGCGCGACGGCGCGCCGATCCAGGTAGCGCCGCAGGCATTGGCGCCCTGCAGCTGGTAGGCCAGGCCCGGCGCGCCGGCGATTGCCGACCAGTCACCGGTACCGTCGGGGGTGATGATCGCGCCACGGTAGATGCTGTCGCCGCTGGTGGCGTTGAACCAGAACCAGCTGGTCGCCAACGGCGCGCGCACCGACACCACCAGCCAGTAGCGGCCGGCCGGCAGATTGAGGTTCTGGCCGGCGGCGGCGAGGTTGAGGCTGATGCTGGCGAAGCCCGAAGTCGACACGCCGGCGCCGTTCACCGTGGAGGTGTGGCTCCACACCGCCAGCTGCGGGGTCGATTCCGGGTTGCCTTCGGGATTGCCGCCGACATCGCGGAAGATCGACCAGTTGATGTTGGTCGACGTCGCCAGGCTGCCGCCGTTGACGAAACCGTCGGCGACGATGCGGGTGATCCCGGTCGCGTCGGTGAGGGTGAAGTCGTCCGCCGACAGCTGCGCGCGCGCGCCGACCGTGGCCGCGTCGGTGAAGCGGGTCGAGCGGCGGCCGTTGGTGTTGTTCGGCAACTGCGCGACCAGCGTGCGTCCGCCGCTGCCGGTGTTGTCGATCTGCCAGTCCAGGTTGGAACCGCCGATGTTGCCGAGGCGGAAGGTCACGTTGCCGCTGCTGCCCTGAGCCAGGGTCAGCGCGGTCGACGGCGTGGCGTCCAGGCGCGGCGGCTGCACCGCCACCGCGATCGGCAGGCGCAACAGCGGCTGCGAGGTGTCGCCGCCGGAAGGCGTGAGCACCAGCTTGCCGAAGTTGAAATTGCCGTTGGGGGCCAAGGCGCTGGTGCTGACGGTGATCTTGACCGTCTTGCTCTCGCCCGGATTGAGCGTGAACAGCGACGGCGAGACCAGCGCGCTCAGGCCTTGCACCTTGCCGGTCCAGGTCTGGCGCGTCGGCAGCACGTTGCGGAAGGTACGGGTGAACGAGCAAGAGGTGGCGCAGCTGTACTTGGCCATGCTCGCCAGGTTCAGCGTCGAGACGTCGCCGCCGGTGGCCGGATTGGCCGCGCGGAAGTTGGCCGTGGTCTCGTTGAGCACCAGACCGGCGCGGATCGCCTGTTCGAGCTGCAGACGGCCCGCGCCCATCGCGTGCGCATCGGCCTGGGTGACGCCGTCTTCCTTCAGCACTTCCTGCTTGGCGGTCATCATCAGCGCCGACTTGACCTCGGCCACGGTCCAGTTCGGACGGGCCTGACGCACCAGCGCAGCCGCGCCGGCATGGTGCGGCGACGCCATCGACGTGCCGCTGATCAGGCCGACCGAATTCTCGCTGCCGCTGATCGCCGTACCTGCGGTGACCGCCAGGATGTCCACGCCCGGGGCGGTGATTTCGGGCTTGATCACGTCCAGCACCCCGGCCGGGCCGCGCGAGCTGAAGTCGGCCAGTTGGTCGGGCGTGTTGTTGACGATCACCGACGGGTACGGAATGCCGCCGGTGCTGGTGTTGGCATTGGCGTTGGCGAAGTCGCGCAGCAGATTGCTGTCGGCCTGGCTGGCGACGAAGGCCGGTACCGTCGCGCCGGTCACGGTCGGGGTCAGGCCGGTGGCCTGGTTGTTGGCGATGACCACGGCCACCGCACCGGCGGCCGCGGCGTTGGCGACCTTGTCGGTGAAGTTGCAGCTGCCGCGGCGGACCACCGCGATCGCGCCCTGGAAGGTATTGGCCGGGAATGCGGCGCAACCGTCGTTGGCGGTGTCGATGCCGGCGCTGACCCGCACCGGGGTGTTGCTCGGGATGGCCGTGGCGAACGGCGTGCCGCCGCTGCCCTCGGTCAGCTCGATCGCCTGCAGGTCGCCGGGCACGCCGCCCGGACCGGACACCGACAGCACCCATGCGAAGGTGCCGCGGCCATGCTGCGAGGCGGCGGTGGTGGCGACCCACGGTTCCAGATGGCCGGTGGTGTACGACGCCGGGCCGTCGTTGCCGGCGGCCGCGGCGACGTAGATGCCGGCGTCGGTGGCGTTGAGGAACGACAGCGAAGTCGCTTCGCTCCACGGGTTGGAACCGCCGCCGATGGAGTAATTGATTACGTCGACCACGCCGTCGGCGATCGCCTGATCGATCGAACGCACCGTCGCGGTGTTCGGGCACAGGCCGCGGCCGGTGGAGATCTGGGTGTAGCAAGCGTCGTAGGCGATGATGTTGGCGCGCGGGGCGACGCCGGAAATGCGGATGCTGTGGCCGCGGTAGCTCGCGGTCCAGGCGTTGCCGGCCGCGGTCGAGGCGACGTGGCTGCCGTGGCTGTTGGTGTCGCCGAAGCCCGGCTCTTCGCGCACGTCGGCGACGCCGCACTGGTTGCCGGGCGCGTTGCAGACGAAGTCGTAGCCGCCGATCAGCTTGTCGTTGCAACGGCCTTCGTCGACGCCGCCGGGCGCACAGCTGCCCAGGTAGGTGCCGGCGCCGAGCGGATTGATGTGCTGGTAGCCGCTGTCGTCGACCGCGGCGAACGCCGGGCTGCCGAAATTGATGCCCGAGTCGATGATGCCGACCACCATGCCCTCGCCGCGGAAACCGCTCGGCGCGGCATTCCACAACGCCGGCGCGCCGATCAGCGCCGGACCGACGTCGGTGGCCTGTTCGTATTCCTGATAGGGCTCGACGAAGCGCACTTCATCGAGCTGGGCGATGCGGTCCGCCTCGGCCGAGGTCAGTTCGGCGACCATGCCGTTGAGGGCGTGGCGCATGCGGAAGTCCACCCGCGGGCTGCGGCCGAGCAGGCCGCGGATGCGGCGCTCGTGCGCGGACTGGACGTCGCCGAGGTGCTGCACGTAGCTGCGCGCGGCCGCGCTCTGCACGTCGATGCGGCCGTTGCCGCCGCTGACGCTGGGCAGACGCTTGGGCGCCGGCATGCCGCTCAGTTCGCCCTTGTAGGCGCTCAACGGCGCTTCGCGGTAGACCACGATGTAGCGCTTGTAGCCGTCGAGCGCGGCTTCGCTCGGCAAAGACGGCGACGGCGCGCCGCCGATCGGCCCGCCCTGTCCCGAATCGCGGCCCGGCATCATCGCCGTCGCTCCGGCGATGGCCGCGACCGCTGCGATGGCCGCCGCGATGGACGTCCTCTTCATTACCTTCCGCATTCCCCTAGCCTCTCTTTGCTGACGCATGCGCTAAGCGCAACGCGGCCAACGCGGCCGGTGTTGCGCACCCGTGTAGGGAGAGGTCGATCTGTTGCGGTTCCGGTAACGAACACGGGCCGCAAGACTGCGTCGCTCACTTCCCCCTAAAAGTGACAACGCATGCGGACAGGGTACCCCCTACCCGCCTCTGGCAGTATCTGCGGAATGGCTTTGCTTAATTTGGCGAAATGCACCCCACAACGGCCGCATCCGCCCTTGCCGATGAGACCCGAATCAGCTACGTCGGTGCCAGGGCCGCAGCAAGCCGCCGCGGTACACGACCAGATACACCGCCACGACCCAGGCGGTGGCCACCGCCCAGCCGGCGAGGATGTCGGAGGGGTAATGCACGCCCAGGTACAGGCGCGAAAAGCCGACCGCCGGCACGAACGGCACCATGACGATCAGCACCGGCCAACGCCAGCGCGTCGGCCAGCTCAGCAGGAGCAGCGTGACCAACAAGGTCATCGAACCCATCGCGTGGCCGCTGGGGAAGCTGTAGTTGTGCTCGGGCGCGATCGACTCCCACAGCGACGGCCGCTCGCGGGCGAAGAACTGCTTGGCGGCGATGTTGAGCAGGCCCGAACCGCCCAGCGCCAGCGCGGCGAAACTGGCTTCGCGGAAGCGCCGGCGCAGGCTCAGCATCAGCACCAGGCCGATGTCGAACGGCACCACGCCCCACAGATAACCCAGTTGCGACAGCAGCACGAAAGCGCTGTCGAAACCTTCGCGCGCCAGGCCGTGCGCGTACTGCAGGACCGGCACGTCGAAGACGATGGCCTCGCGTTCGTGGATCTCGTCGGCCAGCTCGGCGAAAGCCCACAGCGGCAACAACAAGCCGAGGAAGACCAGGGCCAGGGTCCAGCCGTGGCGGCGCAACAGGGCCAGGCCGAAGCGCGCCTCCTGCTGCAGCGCGCTGTCGCCCGGCCCGCGGCGGACCGAGGCGGCGTCTTCGTGGCTACCGGCCGCGTCCGTGGGCCGGAGGTCGGCTTCAGGCACCTGCGGCGCGGGCGGCATAGTGGCGCTCGACGTAGCGGTCGATCAGATCGACGAACTCGCGCGCGATGTTCTCGCCGCGCAAGGTCACGGTCTTCTCGCCGTCCTCGAATACCGGTGCCGACGGCGCTTCGCCGGTGCCGGGCAGGGAGATGCCGATGTTGGCATGGCGCGATTCGCCCGGGCCGTTGACCACGCAGCCCATCACCGCCAGGGTCAGGTTTTCCGCGCCCGGATGAGTGATCTTCCACTCCGGCATCTTCGCCCGCACGTGCTCCTGCACGGTCTGCGCCAGTTCCTGGAAGAAGGTGCTGGTGGTGCGGCCGCAGCCCGGGCAGGCGGTGACCATCGGCGTGAACGCGCGCAGGCCCATGGTCTGCAGCAGCTCCTGGGCGACGATGACTTCGTTGCTGCGCGCCTGGCCCGGTTCGGGCGTCAGCGAAATGCGGATGGTGTCGCCGATGCCTTCCTGCAGCAGCACGCCGAGCGCGGCGCTGGAGGCGACGATGCCCTTGCTGCCGATGCCGGCCTCGGTCAGGCCCAGGTGCAAGGCGTAATCGCCGCGGTTGGCCAACTCGCGATACACCGCGATCAGCTCCTGCACGCCGCTGACCTTGGCGCTGAGCACGATGCGCTCGGCCGGCAGGCCCAGCTCGACCGCGCGCGCAGCCGAATCCAGGGCCGAACGGATCAACGCCTCGCGCAATACGCGACCGGCGTCCCAGGGCTCGGCGCGGGTGTGGTTCTCGTCCATCAACTGCGCGGCCAGGGCCTGGTCCAGCGAGCCCCAGTTGGCGCCGATGCGCACCGGCTTGCCGTACTTGATCGCCAGCTCGATCAAGGTCGCGAACTGGCTGTCCTTCTTCTTGCCGAAGCCGACGTTGCCGGGGTTGATGCGGTACTTGGCCAAGGCTTCGGCGCAGGCCGGCTCGGCGGTGAGCAATTGATGGCCGTTGTAGTGGAAGTCGCCGATGATCGGCACCTCGACGCCCATCATCGCCAGTTTGTCGACGATCCGCGGCACCGCGGCCGCGGCTTCCTGGGTGTTGACGGTGATGCGCACCATCTCCGAGCCGGCGCGCCACAGCTCGGCGACCTGCTTGGCGGTGGAAGCGACGTCGGCGGTGTCGGTGTTGGTCATCGACTGCACCACCACCGGCGCGCCGCCGCCGACCTGGACTCCGCCGATCTGCACGGAACGGGTCAGGCGGCGCGGCATCGGGCCGAAATCGGGGTGGGCGCAGGGCAGGACGGCATCGGAATTCATGGGCGCATTGTAGCGCCGGGACTCAGCACAGAGGTGCGGCGGGGGTGAAGCGCGGCTGACGCGCGGCGCCGAGCGCGACGGAGTTCCGGCCCGGTCGGGCACCGCGGATCGGCCCGATGGCTCTGGCGCGGGGCGGCTACGCCTGTCTGCGGGCGTCATCCCGGGGAGGCGGGGATTTTCCGGGCGCGATCGCGTCCGGGCTCCGAAATCTCCGGGCCCTCGCCTTGGCGGGCATGATGATTCCGGAAGCGGCCCGAACTCCCCCGGCCGGCCTTCCTGTCCGCCCTGCTCCACTCGACGCGTTCGCTCTGCCCCGGAAGCCGCGCACGGGACGGGTTACCATCGCCGCACCCGTTTCGCTCCGAGCGGCTCGCCTCGCTCCTGTCTGGCCATGCCCCCCAGTTCCCCCGACGACGTCCTCACCCCCAGCCAGCTCAACGCGCTCGCGCGCAACGTGCTGGAAGATACCTTTCCGTTGATCTGGGTCGAGGGCGAGCTCGGCAATCTGTCGCGGCCGTCGTCGGGCCATCTGTACATGACCTTGAAGGACGCGCGCGCCCAGGTCCGCTGCGCGATGTTCAAGCCCAAGAGCAGTTGGCTGAAGTTCGCCCCGCGCGAGGGCGTGCGCGTGCTCGCGCGAGGGCGGCTGACCCTGTACGAAGCGCGCGGCGACTACCAGTTGGTGCTCGACCACATGGAAGAGGCCGGCGAAGGCGCTCTGCGGCGCGCGTTCGAGGAGCTCAAGGCGCGCCTGGCGGCCGAAGGCCTGTTCGATCGCGAACGCAAGCGCGAGCTGCCGCGCTTCGCCCGTCGCATCGCGGTGATCACCTCGCCCAGCGGCGCGGCGGTACGCGACGTGCTCAGCGTCCTGGCGCGCCGCTTTCCCCTGGTCGAAGCCGAGGTGCTGCCGGTGCCGGTGCAGGGCGAAGGCGCGGCAGCGCAGATCGCGGCCATGCTGCAGCGCGCCGACGCTTCGCAACGCTACGACGTGATCGTGCTGGCGCGCGGCGGCGGTTCGCTGGAAGACCTGTGGGCGTTCAACGACGAACGCCTGGCGCGGACCATCGCTGCGGCGAGCGTGCCGGTGGTCTCGGCGATCGGCCACGAAACCGACTTCAGCCTGTCCGATTTCGCCGCCGATCTGCGCGCGCCCACTCCGTCGGTGGCGGCCGAATTGCTGGTGCCGCAACGCGAAGACCTGCTGCACCGCCTGCGCAATCTCGATGCCCGGCTGTGCAATCTGCAGGCGCAACGCCTGCGCCAGGCGATGCAGCGCAGCGACCGCGCCGGCCTGCGCCTCAACGCGCTGCGCCCGCAGGCGCGGCTGGCCGCGCTGCGCAGCCGCCAGCAAGAGGCCTGGCGGCGGCTGGAACAGGCCTGGAGTCTGCGCGTGGAGCGCGAACGCGCACGCCTGCGTCACGCCGACGCGGTGCTGCGCGCGCACCAGCCGCAACGCCGCATCGCCGCGCTGCGCGATCGCCTGAACGCGCTGGCGCCGCGCCCGCGCAACGCGATCGCGCGCCGGCTGCGCGCCGAGGAGCTGCGGCTGCGCGGACTGGCGCGCTCGCTGGAAGCCTGCAGCCCGCTGGCCACGGTCGCGCGCGGCTACGCCATCCTGCAGCACCGCGACGGCCGGGTCGTGCGCCGGGTCGCCGACGCCGCCGCCGGCGAGCGCCTCACGGCCCGGGTCGGCGACGGCGAACTGCGGCTTCGGGTCGAAGCCGACGACCGCGACGAACCGGTGCCGAGCCAGGCCGCGCTGCCGTTGTAGCGGCGCGTCGCGCGGCGGTCATCGCCTGCCGCTAACGCGGACTGCGCGACCATGCCGGCCTTCGGGCCCTGCCCGCGATGGAGTCCGGCATGACCAAGGCGTCCGATCTGTTCGTCGCCGCGCTCGAGGCCGAAGGCGTCGAATACGTGTTCGGCATTCCCGGCGAAGAGAACCTCGACCTGCTCGAATCGCTGCGCACCTCTTCGATCCGGCTGGTGCTGACCCGGCACGAACAGGCCGCCGGCTTCATGGCCGCGACCTACGGCCGCCTCACCGGCAAGGCCGGGGTCTGCCTCAGCACCCTCGGCCCCGGCGCGACCAACCTGGTCACCGCCGCGGCCTATGCCCAGCTCGGCGCCATGCCGATGCTGATGATCACCGGGCAGAAGCCGATCAAGATCAGCAAGCAGGCCAGCTTCCAGATCGTCGACGTGGTCGACGCCATGCGCCCGTTGACCAAGTACACCCGCCAGATCGTCTCCGCCGACAGCATCCCGGCGCGGGTACGCGAAGCCTTCCGCCGCGCCGAGGAAGAACGCCCGGGCGCGGTCCATCTGGAGCTGCCGCAGGACGTCGCCGGCGAGCTCACCGATGCGCGGCCGATCCCGGCCGCGTTCTCGCGCCGGCCGGTGGCCGAGGACAAGGCGATCGAACGCGCCGCGCAGGCGATCGCGCAGGCGCGCCACCCGTTGCTGATGATCGGCGCAGGCGCCAACCGCAAGACCACCGCCAAGACCCTGCACGCCTTCGTCGCCAAGCTCGGCATCCCCTATTTCAGCACCCAGATGGGCAAGGGCGTGCTCGACGAGGAAGGGCCGCTGTGGCTCGGCAACGCCGCCCTGTCCGATCGCGACTTCGTCCACCGCGCCATCGACGCCGCCGACTGCATCGTCAACATCGGCCACGACGTGATCGAAAAACCGCCGTTCTTCATGCGCGAAGGCCGGCGCACCGTCATCCACGTCAACTACGACGCGGCCGAGGTCGACCCGGTGTACTTCCCGCAGATCGAAGTGGTCGGCGACATCGCCCACTCGGTCTGGCGCCTGGGCGAGGTCCTGCAGCCGCAACCGCATTGGGACTTCGCCTTTTTCGGTCGGGTGCGCGAGGCGCTGCTGGCGCAGTTGCGCGAGCGCTGCGACGACGACCGCTTTCCGCTGGCGCCGCAGCGCCTGGTCGCCGACGTGCGCGCGGCGATGGCGCCGCACGACGTGGTCTGTCTCGACAATGGCCTGTACAAGCTGTGGTTCGCGCGCAGCTACCGCTGCCGCGAGCCGAACACCCTGCTGCTCGACAACGCCCTGGCGACGATGGGCGCCGGCCTGCCGTCGGCGATCGCCGCGCGCATCGTCTGCCCCGAACGCAAAGTGCTGGCGGTGTGCGGCGACGGCGGCTTCATGATGAATTCGCAGGAACTCGAAACCGCGGTACGGCTGGGCCTGGACCTGACCGTGCTGGTGCTGCGCGACGACGCCTACGGCATGATCAAGTGGAAGCAGGCGCACGAACGCTACCCCAGCTTCGGCATGGACCTGGGCAACCCGGACTTCGTCGCCTACGCGCGCAGCTATGGCGCGCGCGGCCATCGCCCCGCGTCCAGCGACGCCTTCCTGCCCCTGCTGCGGCAGGCGCTGGCCGCGCCCGGCGTGGACCTGATCGAAGTGCCGATCGACTACGCCGACGACGACCGTATCCTCAACCAGGACATCCCGCGCCTGGCCGCTGCGCTGCGCTGAGCGCGCGCCGCAGCCCTCCCTTTTCCATTTCGCTTCGGAGCGTTCCATGGCCAAGTCCAAATCCGCCCCCGCGGCCCGCGCCGGCAAAGGCCTGAAGCCGAGCTACCCCTACTACCTCGCCAACCGCGCGGTCGCCGTCAACACCGACCTGGAAGTGCTGGACAAGTACAGCGGCAAGCGCGCCACGCGGGTGGCGATGGCCGACGCGGCCGCCGTGCGCCAGGCGATCGCCGCCGCGCACGCGGCGCGCGAGGCCATGGCCGAGTTCGCCCCCGATCGCCGCCGCGACGTGCTCGAACACTGCGTGCGCCGTTTCGGCGAACGTTTCGAAGAACTCGCCCTGGCGCTGTGCATCGAAGCCGGCAAGCCGATCCAGGATGCGCGCGGCGAGGTCACCCGGCTGATCGACACCTTCCGCATCGCCGCCAACGAAGCCACCCGCAGCCCCGGCGAATTGCTCGAACTGCAGATCTCGCCGCGCACCCGCGGCTATCGCGGGATGGTCAAACGGGTGCCGATCGGGCCGTGCAGCTTCATTACCCCGTTCAACTTCCCGCTCAACCTGGTCGCGCACAAGGTCGCGCCGGCGATCGCCGCCGGCTGCCCGTTCGTGCTCAAGCCGGCGATCAAGACCCCGGTCGGCGCGTTGATCATCGCCGAAGTGCTGGCCGAGACCGACCTGCCGGAAGGCGCGTTCTCGGCCCTGTGCTGCTCCAACGAGGACGCCTCGTTGCTGGTCGAGGACCCGCGGATCAAGCTGCTGAGCTTCACCGGCGGCCTGATCGGCTGGGACCTCAAGGCCCGCGCCGGCAAGAAGAAGGTCACCTTGGAACTGGGCGGCAACGCCGCCTGCATCGTCGATGCCGACCCGGGCGCGAGCCTGGACCACGTGGTCCAGCGGCTGGTGTTCGGCGCCTATTACCAGAGCGGCCAGAGCTGCATCAGCGTGCAGCGCATCTACGCCCACGCCGACGTCTACGACAAGCTGCGCAAGAAGCTCAAAGCCGCAGTCGGCGCGCTGCGCATGGGCGATCCGCGCGACGAGGCCACCTTCATCGGCCCGGTCGTCGACGAACCGGCCGCGCAGCGCATCCAGTCGTGGATCGACGGCGCGCTCGCGGGCGGCGCCAAGCGCATCGCCGGCGGCCCGCGCCAGGGCACGATGATCCCGGCCACGCTGTTGGAAAAGGTGCCGCGCGACGCCGAGCTGTACCGCAAGGAAGCGTTCGGGCCGGTGGCGTTGATCGAGCCCTTCGACGATTACGAACGGGCGCTCGCGCGGGTCAACGACAGCGACTTCGGCCTGCAGGCCGGCGTGTTCACCGGTCGCCTCGATCATGCGATGCGCGCCTGGGACCGGCTCGACGTCGGCGGCGTGATCGTCGGCGACGTGCCCAGCTTCCGCGTCGACAACATGCCCTACGGTGGGGTCAAGGACTCCGGCCAGGGCCGCGAAGGCGTGCGCTATGCGATCGAGGACATGAGCGAGCAGCGGTTGTTGGTGATCCGCGACCCGGCCGGCTGAGCCGGCCCCACGGCGCACCCGGCGGCGGCCGGAAAATAGTTCGACCGCCGCCAACCCCGTCCGCCGCGGCGGCGCGTTGATCTTCTCAGGTCCACACACCAGGGAAGCCGCCATGTCCGCCCGCGCCACGTCCGCCCAGCCCGCCTCCTCCACCCCGCGCGCCCTGCGCGTCGCCCTGCTCGCCGCCCTCGCCATGTCGCTCGGCGCTTGCCAGGCGCCCGGCGACCTGGCCAAGCAAGCGCCCGAAACGCCGCCCGCCGAAGCCGAGGCGGCCGCGCCCGGCGATGTCGTCGCGATCGAACCCGTCCAAGCCGCCGACGCAGCCGCGGTCGCATCCGTCGCCGCGCCGGCGGCCGCGCCGGCGCCAACGCGCGCCGAAGCCAAGGCGGGCGCCGCGCTGGAACGGGTCCAGGTCACCGGCTCGCGCATCGCCGACCCGCGCCTGCGGCGCGCGGCGCCGCAAGCCCTGAAGGTCGCCCCGGCCGCGCTCGGCTTCATCGCGCCGCCCGCCCCGCCGCCGCCCGTGTACGCCCAGCCGGCCAACACCGAGAAATACGCCGCCCGCGAAGACAATCCGGTGCTGCGCGCCAGCGAACAGCCGCTGTCGACCTTCTCCATCGACGTCGACACCGGCAGCTACGCCAACGTGCGGCGCATGCTCAACGCCGGCACGCGCCCGCCGGCCGACGCGGTGCGCGCGGAAGAGTTCATCAACTACTTCGATTATCGGCACCCGGCGCCCGCCTCGCTGGCTATGCCTTTCAAGGTCAGCACCGAACTCGCGCCGGCGCCCTGGAACGCGCAGCGCCAGTTGCTGATGATCGGCATCAAGGGCTTTGAGGTGCCCAAGCGCACCCTGCCCCCCGCCAACCTGGTGTTCCTGATCGACACCTCCGGCTCGATGGAGTCGCCGGACAAACTGCCGCTGCTGAAGAACGCCTTCTCGATGCTGGCCCGCCAACTGCGCCCGCAGGATCGGGTCTCGATCGTGGTCTACGCGGGCTCCGCCGGCCTGGTGCTGCCGCCGACGCCGGGCGATCGCCAGGACGAGATTCTCGCCGCGCTGGACCGGCTGCAGGCCGGCGGCAGCACCAACGGCGGCGACGGCATCCGCCTGGCCTACGCCATGGCCAGGCAGGCCTACGTCAAGAACGGCGTCAACCGGGTGATCCTGGCCACCGACGGCGATTTCAACGTCGGCACGGTCGACAACAACGCCCTGGAAACCCTCGTCGCCGACCAGCGCAAGAGCGGCATCGCCCTGACCACGCTCGGCTTCGGCCAGGGCAACTACAACGATGCGCTGGCAGAAAAACTGGCCGACGTCGGCGACGGCAACCACGCCTACATCGACACCGCGCAGGAGGCGCGCAAAGTGCTGGTCGAGCAGATGGGCTCGACCCTGCTGACCATCGCCCGCGACGTCAAGATCCAGATCGAATTCAACCCGGCCCAGGTCGCCGAGTACCGCCTGATCGGCTACGAGAACCGCCTGCTCAAGCGCGAGGACTTCGCCAACGACAAGGTCGATGCCGGCGACATCGGCGCCGGCCATCAGGTCACCGCGCTGTACGAGATCACCCCGGTCGGCTCCAAGGCCACGCGCCTGCCGGCGCTGCGTTATGCCGCCTCCGCGCCGGCCGACGCCGGAGGCGAGGACGAGATCGCCCTACTCAAGCTGCGCTACAAGCGTCCCGGCGAAGACCGCAGCCAACTGATCGAAACCCCGGTGCGCAAGACCGGCCTGCGCGCCGTGGCCAGCGATTCGATGCGCTTCGCCGCCTCGGTCGCCGCGTTCGCCGACGCGCTGCGCGGCGGCAAGCAGATCGACGGCTGGGGCTGGGAGCAGATCGCCGCGACCGCGCGCAGCGTGCGCCTGGACGATCGCTGGGGCCTGCGCGCGGAGTTCCTCGGCCTGGTCGAACGCGCCCGCGTCCAGATCGGCGCGCCCCCGGCCGCGCCGGCGACCGAGGTCGCGGTCAGCCGGTAAGCGAGGACGAGGCGCCGGCCGTGCACGCGGCCGGCGCAGCGACGTCGCCCGCCGGCGTCGGCATGGCGGCGACGGCGCCGGTCGCCAGCCGCTCGGCCGGGCGTCCGAACAGGAAACCCTGGCCGTAAACGCAGCCCAGTTCGCGCAAGGCCGCGCGCTGAGCTTCGGTTTCCACGCCCTCGCCGATGGTGTGGATGGCCAGGGTGCCGGCCAGCGCCTGGATCGCGCGCACCACCGCCACGCTTTCCGGACGCGATTCGCCGACCAGGCCGGCGACGAAACTCTGATCGATCTTCAGGCACTCGATCGGGAACCGGTGCAGATACGACAGCGCCGAGAAGCCGGTGCCGAAATCGTCCAATTGCGCCAGCACGCCGTGATTGCGCAGGGTCCGCAGCATGCGCAGCGCGCGCGGGACGTCGTCGAGCAGCGCGACCTCGGTGATCTCGATGCGCAGGCGCTGCGGATCGGCGCCGGCGTCGTCGAGCAGGCGCAGCAGGCGGTCGGCGAAATCGCCCGAGCGGAAATGCCGCGGCGAGACGTTGACCGAAATGTAGCCCTCGCCGCCGCGCGCCAGCTCGGCCACGGCGCGGCCGTACAGGATCCAGTCGACCTCTTCGATCAGGCCGCTGTCCTCGCCCACCCCGATGAATTCGCGCGGCAGCAGCAGGCCGCGTTTTTCGTGGCGCCAGCGCAACAAGGCCTCGTGGCCGATCAGGGCGCGGTCGTCCAGGCGCACGATCGGCTGGTAGTAGGCGACGAAGGCGTCGCCGTTGATGGCTCGGCGCAGGTCGGCTTCCAGGTCGAGGATGCGCATCGCCTGGTCGCGCATTTCTTCGTCGAACACCGCGCAACGGCCGCGGCCCAGGCCCTTGGCCCGGTACATCGCGGCGTCGGCGTCGCGCAGCAGCTCGATGCCGTCGCGATACCGCGGATGCCACAGCGCGATGCCGATGCTGGCGGAAGGAAACACCTCGCGCCCGGCGATCCAGCACGGCTCGCCGAGTGCGCGCAGAACCCGGTGCGCCATGTCCTCGACCGCGCCGAGGCCGTCGATGTTCTCGATCAGGATCGCGAACTCGTCGCCGCCCAGCCGCGCCACCATGTCCTCGCCGCGCACCGCGGCGACGATCCGGCGGCTGCTTTCCACCAGCAGTTCGTCGCCGGCCGAATGGCCGACGCTGTCGTTGACCAGCTTGAACCGGTCCAGGTCGAGGAACAGCACCGCGAACGAGCGCCGGTCGCGACGGGCCTGGGCGATGGCCTGCCCCAGGCGTTCCAGCAACCGGCCGCGGTTCGGCAGCCCGGTCAGGGTGTCGTGCAAGGCTTGGTGGGTGAGCTTTTGCTCGGCGCGCACGCGTTCGCCGATCTGTGCGACCAGTTCGGCATTGCTGTGCGCCAGCTCGCGCGTGCGCGAGGCCACGCGCTGCTCCAGTTCGCCGTGCGCGGTGACCAGCCGGTCCTGGGCCTGCTTGCGGGCCAGGCCGATGCTGATGTGATGGGCGACGAAGGTCAGCAGCTCCTGGTCGCGAGCGTTGAAGGCGATCGCGCGCGAGTAGCTCTGGATCGCGATCACTCCGACCACCGCCTCGTCGCGGAACAGCGGCACGCCCAGCCAGCAATGCGCGGCGGAGCCGTGGCTGCGCACCTCGCCGCGGGCGTGCAGCTCGGCGATGCGGTTGCGGTCGGCCAACAACGGCCGTCCCTGGCGGATCACGTACTCGGTCAGGCCGTCGGCGAGCCGGCGCGATTCGCGGATCATGTCGCGCTCGTCGATCGAGTACGGGAACTGCAGGCGCTCGCCGTCGTCGGACAGCAGCGCGATGTAGAAATTGCGCGCGTACAGCAGCTCGCTGACCACGTCGTGGACCTGGGAATAGAACCGGCTCAGCGTGTCGGAGGTGATGGTCAGCTCGGCGATGCGGAACAGCGCTCGCTGCAGGCGCTCGGAACGCTGGCGCTCGATGATCTCGGCCTGCAGGTCGCGGTTGCTCAGCTGCAGGGCGTAGGTGCGTTCGGCGACGCGGCGTTCGAGCTCTTCGCGGGCGTGGACGCGGTCGAGGGCGGTCAGGATGTGCTGGGCGACGAAGGACAGCAAGGCGCGGTCCTCTTCGCCGTAGCTGCCGGGCGTGTCGTAGTTCTGCACCACGATCGCGCCGCATACCCGCTCGCCGCGGCGCATCGGCACGCCGAGCCAGTCGGCGCTGTCGGGGCCGTGGAAATCGTCCGGCGGCACGTTCAGCAGCTCGCGCAGGCTGGTCGAACTGCCCTGCAGCGCCTCGCCGTGGCGCAGCAAGGCCAGGGTCAGGCTGTTGGGCATGTCGGCGGCGCGGATCACCTGCTCGGGGTCGGCGACGAAGGGGTCGGCGCGGTCGGCGAAGTACAGAAAGCGCATCGTGTCGGCGACGTCGTCGTAGAGCACGATGTAGAAATTCTCGGCATAGGTCAGGCCGCAGACCACGCCGTGGATGCGGCTGAGCAGATCGCTCATCTCCAGGCCCGAGCCGGCCAGGTCGGCGATCCCGTACAGCGCCTGCTGCAGGCGCTCGGATTTCTCCAGCGCCTCGGCGCGGGCATGGGCGCGCACCGCGGCCAGGTCGGCGGCGACGATGCGCCGCGCCATCGCCAGCCAAGCGGCGCGCAGCGGCGTCGGCATGGACTGCGGCAGGGCCGCGACCAGCGCCGCGCGGCTGCCGTCCTCCAGCCACCAGGCGGCTTCGATGCGGTCCGGGCGGGTATCGCCGGACGCGCCCACCGCCGGCGGATCGCGTTCCAGCCAGGCGGCGGCGTCGGCGCGCAGCGGTGCCGGCGCGCCCGGCGTGGACGAATCGGAAACGCGGCCTTGCGCGTCGCGCCAGCACACCACGACCTGCGAACCGGCCGGCAAGGCTTCCTGCAGCGCGCAGGCCAGCGCGTCGCCTGCAGTCGAGCGCCCGCTTACCGCCGCCACTGGAAGTACGTCACTGCTGTGCACCGGATCGCCGCCTTCTGCGCAGGGCGCAGGATAACGCGAGCTTTACGGGAGCGGCATAGGCCAACCCCATGCCGGGCCCCGGGCCGTTGACCCGATCATGCCGATGGCCCAGCACCTACCGCTATACGAGGCTCCGGCGACGCGCAAGCGCTTCCCGTCGGCGTCGCCAAGCCGTACCCTGCCGCGGATGAATTCCGGTGCGGATGCCAGCGACGACGTGCTCATGCTCGCCTGGACCGGCGGCGATGCCGCCGCGTTCGAGGTGCTGTACGCGCGTCATCGCGGCCCCTTGTACCGCTTCCTGCTGCGGCAAATCCGTGATTCGGCGCTCGCCGACGAGTTTTTCCAGGACGTCTGGCAGCGGGTGATCGCGGCGCGGCACGGCTGGAAACCGGAAGCGGCGTTCAGCACCTGGCTGTTCCGGATCGCCCATAACCGCCTCAACGATCACTGGCGCGGGCTCAAGCACCGCCCGGCGGCGCCGGAGGACGGCGACGAGCGCGCCGCGCGCGTGCCCGACCCGACTACGCCCGAGCGCGAGCTGTCGGAGTTCGAACAGCGCCGGCGGCTGCAGCGCGCCATCGAAGAATTGCCGCAGGAACAGCGCGAAGTCGTGCTGCTGCGGCTGGAACAGGAACTCAGTCTGGAGGACATCGGCGCCATCACCGGAGCCGGCCGCGAGACCGTGAAGTCCCGGCTGCGCTACGCGATGGACAAGTTGCGCGCGAGGTTGACCGAATGAACCGCCGTCCCGACGCCCCCGATCCGTTGACGGCCGAAGAACGCGAGCTGGCCGACCGCCTGCTGCGGGTGGGCCCGCACGACGGCCCCTCGCCGGCGCTCGACGCCAGGATCCTGGCCGCCGCCCATGCCGCGGTGGCGCAGGCGCCGCGCGCGCGGCCGCGTTCGCGCTGGCCGGCGTGGATAGGCGTCGCCGCCTCGCTGAGCCTGGCGGTCGGCATCGCCTGGCAGTTGCGCCCCACCGGCAAGAGCTTCGAAGCCGTGGGCGAGGACCCGGCCACGGTTTCGGCACCGGCCGCGACGGCCGCCGAGACCGAAGCGATCACCGCCGCAACGCCGGGCCAGGATTCGGCAGCAGCGGCGGACGCCGCCGCGGTCGCCCCGGCAGCGGTTCCTCCCCCGCTCGAAGTCGCCGACGCAGCGGGCGCCGCTGCCGCGCCGGCGCTCCCGGCGCGCACCCAAGCCGCCGCGCCCGTACCGGCCGGCGACGCCCGGCGCGAACGCAGCGCCGAAGCGCCCCAGGCCGAACCGCACCAGGCCAGGCGCGCCCCGCCGCAAGCGTTCTCGCTGCCCGAAGAGCCCGCGCCGATCGACATGCCGGCCCCGCCGCCGGCGCCACCGGCCCCGCCCGCCCCTGCTTCGGCCGCGCCAGCCGCGCCGTCCAGCGCAGTAAGTTCGCGTTCGTCGGCTCCGGCGGCGCAGAACGCGGCCGCCGGTCGCGATCAGAGCCAGGACTACCGGGCCGCCGAGGCCCGGCCGGCCCCGCTCGCCTCCGAAACCGCGGCCCGCAAGGCCACCGCGGCCGGCGCCGTGGAAGCCAAGGCCGCTCCCGCAGCCGCTCCGGCCGCCGAGGCCGCTGCCGACTCGGTCGCCCTGGACCGGATCGAAGTGACCGGAAGCCGGATCGGCGCGGCCGCCGACGCCGACGATGCGCGCCTGGCGCCGGCACAGTGGCTGCAACGCATCCGCGAGTACCGCGACGCCGGCCAGATCGAGCGCGCCCGCGACGGCCTGCGCCGTTTCCGCAGCGCCCACCCGCGGACGCGGATTCCGGACGACCTGCGGCCGCTGCTGAAATGAACGCGCCCGCCGGCGCCTCGACCCTGGCCGAGCGCGCCAGCCTGGCCCAGGAGGTCAAGCACAGCCGTTTCCTGGCCTTGGCCGCCCCGGTCGAGACCCCGGAAGCGGCGCTGGCCTTCTTCGCCGAGGTCGGCGACCCGGCCGCGACCCACAACTGCTGGGCCTACCGCATCGGCGCCCAATACCGCTTCAACGACGACGGCGAGCCGGCCGGCACCGCCGGGCGGCCGATCCTGGCCGCGATCGACGGCCAGGGCTACGACCGGATCGCGGTGGTGGTGACCCGCTGGTACGGCGGCATCAAGCTCGGCGCCGGCGGCCTGGTCCGCGCCTACGGCGGCTGCGCCGCCGAATGCCTGCGCCGCGCGCCGCGCCGCGAACTGGTCCGCTACGACGAACTCGAGCTCAGCTTCGGCTTCGAGGACACCGGCGCGGTCCATGCCGCGTTCGCCGCCCACGGCGCGGAAAAGACCGAAGAACGCTACAGCGCCGATGGCGTGCGGGTGCGGATCCGCCTGCCGGCGTCGCAATTGCCCGCCTTGAAAGCGCAGCTGCGCGACGCCACACGTAATCGGGTACGCCTCGACGAGCCCGGCGCGAGCCCCCTTGGATGACCTTCACCCGATGAGCGACACGCCCAGCGGCCGCCGCGCCGCCGCAGCCGAACCCCGCAAGAAGGCGCCGATCGGCAGCTTGCGCACCCTGTGGCCGTTCGTGCGCAAGCACCGCGGCCTGTTCGTCGCCTGGCTGTTCGCGTTGGCCGCGTCCAGCACCGCGACCCTGAGCCTGCCGGTCGCGTTCAAGACCATGATCGACCAAGGCTTCGCCCAGAGCGCCGCCGGCGGCGGCAGCGGCGCGATCGACCGCGCCTTCCTGCTGCTGTTCGCGGTCGCGGTCGCCCTGGCCCTGGCCACCGCGGTGCGCTTCTACTTCGTCTCGGTGTTGGGCGAGCGGGTGGTGGCCGACCTGCGCGAGACCTTGTACAACCACCTGATTACCCTCGACGTCGGCTTCCACGACCGCAACCGCAGCGGCGAGCTGATCTCGCGCCTGACCGCCGACGCTGAATTGCTGCGCAGCGTGGTCGGTTCGAGCATGTCGGTGGCGCTGCGCAGCGCGGTCACGGTGGTCGGCAGCCTGGCGATGCTGTTCGTGACCAGTCCGCGGCTGGCCCTGTACGCCCTGGTCGCCATTCCGCTGGCGGTGCTGCCGATCGTGATCGGCGGGCGCCGGCTGCAAAAGATCTCGCGCGCCAGCCAGGACCGGGTCGCCGACGCCAACGCCCTGGCCAGCGAGACCCTCGGCGCGGTGCGCACGGTCCAGGCGCACGCGCGCGAGCCTTACGAGCGCGGCCGCTTCAACGAGTCGCTGCTGATCGCGATCAAGGCCGCCAGCCGCCGCATCAGCGCCCAGGCCTGGGTCACCGCGATCGCCATCACCCTGGTGTTCGGCGCGATCACCCTGGTGCTGTGGTCGGGCGCGCACGACGTGGTCGCCGGGCGCATGAGCGCCGGCACCCTGGGCCAGTTCGTGCTCTACGCCCTGATCGGCGGCGGCTCGGTCGGCGCCCTGGCCGAGGTCTGGAACGACCTGCAGCGCGCCGCCGGCGGCATGAGCCGGATCGGCGAGCTGCTGGAGGAAACCAACGCGGTGACCGCGCCGGCGCAACCGCGCGCGCTGCCGCAGCCGGTGCGCGGCGAGTTGGTGTTCGACCGGGTCGGTTTCCATTATCCGATGCGCCCGGACCTGCCGGCGCTGGAAGACTTCAGCCTGCGCGTGCGACCCGGCGAGACCGTGGCCCTGGTCGGCCCGTCCGGCGCCGGCAAGAGCACCGTGTTCTCGATCCTGCTGCGTTTCCACGACCCGCAGCAGGGCGCGGTGTCGGTCGACGGCGCCGACGTACGCGAGCTCGATCCGGCGGCATTGCGCCAATCGATCGCCCTGGTCCCGCAGCAACCCACCATCTTCGCCGCCAGCGCGCGCGACAACATCCGCTACGGCCGGCTCGAGGCCAGCGAAGCGGAGCTCGAACAGGCGGTGAGCGCGGCCCACGCGGCCGATTTCATCCAGGCCTTGCCCGACGGCCTGTCGGCCGAACTGGGCGAACGCGGCACGCGCCTGTCCGGCGGTCAGCAGCAACGCATCGCCATCGCCCGCGCCCTGCTCAAGGACGCGCCGATCCTGTTGCTCGACGAGGCCACCAGCGCGCTCGACGCGCAGAGCGAGCGCGCGGTACAGCAGGCCCTGGAAACCCTGATGCAGGGCCGCACCACCCTGGTCATCGCCCACCGCCTGGCGACCGTGCTCAAGGCCGACCGGATCGTGGTCATGGACCGCGGCCGGATCGTCGCCGAAGGCACCCACGAGCAGTTGCTGGCCCAGGGCGGGTTGTACGCCGAGCTGGCCAAGCTGCAGTTCCTGGACTGAAATGCGGAGCCTTGTGCAAGGCACCAGCGTCGCCGTCCCTGCCGACGCCGAACCCGCGGCCTGTCCGCGACGCCATCCGGCCCAGGACCGCACGAGGCTTCGCCGTCGCCGCGCACGACGCAGAGGCCTGTAGCCGATGGCGGAGCTTTTTTGGATCTCGGCCGGGGTGTTCCTGTGCGTGGCCATCGTGCCGGTCGTGTACAGCGCGCGCGCGGCCGGTGCGCAGCGCGGCAGTGTATGGATCGCTGCGCTGGCGTTGGCCTTGCAGCAGGCCCTGGTCGAGGCAGCCGGCGCCTGCATCGCCCCCGATTGGCTGGGGCTGGCCATCGGCTTTGTCGGCACGTGCCTGCTCTACCGGTGGCTGTTCGGCATCACCTTCGGCAAAAGCCTGATCGTTGGCATGCTCGGCAGCGCGATTCTCTGGGTCGTCATACTGCTGTTTGCGATCACCGCCGGCCTCGGCTGACCGAAGCGAGAGCGCCCCACCGCGGCGGGGCGCTCCTGCCGCGACGCCGTCAGCCGCGAACCAGACTCAGCCCGTACTGGCTCAGGATCGGATTGAGGCGCTCGAACAGGCTGCTGCGCTGCGAGGCCGGGATGCCGCAGTTGTTGCCGTTGGCCTGGACGTTGCCGCCGGACATCACGCCCTGCGCCTGGCCGGCGCTGGTGATCCAGGAGCCGCCCGAATCGCCGCGGCCCATGCAGGCATTGCCCTGGGTCAGGCCGTAGACCGCGCCCTGGGCGTAGTTGGCGGTGACGTTCTTGGCGGTGATGGTGCCGCAGCGATAGCCGGTGGTACGGCCGGAGCGGCACACCGCCGCGCCGATCGCCGCCTCGGTGCTGCCGCGCACGATCACGTTGCCGCCGCTGTAGTTGCTGACCCACGGCTGCAGGGTATTGCCGCTGCCGACGCTGACCCAGGCGCGGTCGTTGCCCGGGAACCGCGAGGCGGCGAAGGAGCCGACCTGGGCGCCGCCGATGCGCACGATCGCGCCGGCCGAGCCGCAGTGGCCGGCGGTGACGAAGCCCTTGGTCGAGCTGCGGGTGACCGAAAAGCCGACCGAGCACAGCGAGGCGTTGTTGATCGAGTACTCGATGCCGCCGACGATCGTCGCCGCCGTCTGCAGCGTGCCGGGCGTTTCCTCGATCCGCACCGAACCGCTGTCGGCGCCGCTGAGGGCGACGAAGTCGATGCCGCGGTCCAGCGCGCCCTGGTCGACCTTCACCACCACCGAATTGCTGACCGGATCGACGTACCAGCTCTGCACGCCGGTCAGCGGCTTGCTGATGCCTTTGATGCGGGCGCGCGAACTGGCGTCGAGCAGGTCCATCGACTGCTGCAGCTGCTTGAGGCTGTGGCGAACGTTGCGTACTTCCACGCCGCCGATCGACGACGACTTGCGCGCGCCCGCGCTGGCGGCGACCAGCTTGAAGCTGCCGTCGGCATTGCGTTCGATCCAGCTGCCGGCGTAAGCGCTGCCGAACTCGCGTTCGATCGCGCGGCCCTGGCTCTGGGCCAAGCGCTCGGTCGCCAGATACTGGGCGTACTGGCCCGGGAAGATGCCCAGGTCGCGCTGCATCGCGAACTTCAACTGCGCATCGACCGTATCGCCGGCGACGGCGGCGCCCGATGCGAACGTGGCCGCTGCGGCGAGCGCGACACAGGCTGACAGCGAGATTTTGCGGGCGGACTGGCGGGAAATCGAAACGGACATGTGGGAAAGCTCCTTGGGATGGGGAACTGACATGACTCGGATGAGGCCGCAGCGGCCTCGCGGCGCCGTCGCCGGGACGGCGGCCCGTCGTCGAATCCCGGGTAGTTCGTGGCGTCGTAGCGGACGGACAACGGGAGCGCTCAGCTAAGTGGATCGCATGCCGCCGCGGCAAGGCGCCGCTGCGAGGGCGCATCACACGCTGATCCCGAAGCGCGTCACAACTACGGCACGCGCATGCCGTCGCAACGACGATGCGCCGGCGCATCCTTGCGCTGCAGCATAGGTTGCGTACAGCGAGCTGAAGAATTGCGCGAAAAGCGCGCAAACCGATGCGCTCCATGCGCAGCGGCGGCGATCGGTCGAGCGCCGGCGCGCGAGCCGCCGGACGGTCGTCGCCGATGGCCCGATCGGACGCATCGGCTCAGCCCCATGCACGTCGAGGTTCGCGCCGAGATCGAATGCTCAGAGTCGTAGCCGCGATTCGACATCCGCGCCGGGAACGCAATCGGCGCGATCGCGCGACCGCACCGCCAGCACCGCGGCGGCAGCGCGACTCACTGCGTGCGATAGCGCTCGCCGATCCACCAGGCCACGAACGCGCACAGCGCAAGCAGACCCGCGCCGCGGCTCAGCAACATGAAGGCCAGAGAAAAATCCGAACCGTGCGCCGGCGGCGGCACCGCGGCCAGAGCGATCAAGGCCAGGGCCTGGGTTTTACGAGGACCACGCATGGCGACCTCCTGCGGCGGCGTCCACGGCCGCCTCACCCAAACTTACACCCATCCGGCGCACGATACGGCCAATCTCCGCGCTCGGGGCGACGACCGGTCGTCCGCGCCATTCAGATGCCGTCCGCGATGACCCGCTACCGCAATCTTTCCGGCGACTCCGGCGTACGCGGCTACCGGATCGAGCCGCAGGCGATCGCGGTCGAGTTCGCCGACGGCTCGCAGTACCTGTACACGGCGGCCAGCGCCGGCGCCGAGGTCATCGAACGGATGCAGGCGCTGGCATCGGCCGGACGCGGCCTGGCCACCTACATCAACCGACATGCGCACGATGCGTATGCGCAAAAATGCACGTGAACGAACCGGATCGAGCGCGCCGAATCGAGCGCCTCGCGGCGAACCGGTGTGCGGCATTTGAGGTGAAGCTCAATCCCAGGCGTTGGCGACGAGCGCCGCCGCGCAAGCGATCAAGGCCGCCTCGCAGACCGACCAGCAACAGCTCGATGGCGCGGCGCAGCGACAGCGGGCGACGCCATGCGCGATGATCCAACCACCCCAGCAGCAAGGCCAGCGCCGACAGGCCGATGCTGAGCAGCGCCGACAGCGCGATCGCGGCGAACATGCCCATGCCGCAGACGCCGCCGGGATGTTGTTCCGCCCAGACCCGGAGCTGATGGCTCTGATAGGCGAACAGCGCCGCCGGCAGCGCCACCGACGCGGCGCCGAGCCCCCACGAGGCGGTGCGCAAGCCGCTGCGTCGCGCCCGTTCCGGCGTCGCGCTCATTCGCCGCCCGCGCGCAGCAAAGCCCGTTCGAAACTCTCGTCGCTGTGCAGGCTGCCGTAGATCTGGCCGCGGCCGCCGCCGAGCCGGCTGGCGCAGAACGCGCCGGCCAAGGGGCTGCCGCTGCGCAATAGATAGGCCGCCTGCAGGCTCAGCGCCAGGCGTTCGGTCCACAATCGCGCCTGCGCTTCGCAGATCGCCGTGCGCCCGCTCAAGGCCTCGCGCAGCGGCGTCGAATACGCATCGAAATCCGCATCGCGTCCGGCCGCGGCGTCCAGCTCGGCCAGCAGCGCCTGTGCGGCCTGCGGCTCGCGGCCCAGCGCGCGCAGCACATCCAGGCATTGGATGTTGCCGCTGCCCTCCCAGATCGAGTTCAACGGCGCCTGCCGATACAGGCGCGGCAGCAGCGATTCTTCAACATAGCCGGCGCCGCCGAGGCATTCCTGGGCTTCGTTGACGAAGGCCGGCGCACGCTTGCAGATCCAGTACTTGCCGATGGCGGTGGCGATGCGCGCGAATGCGGCCTGGACCGGGTCGTCGCCGGCGCGGTCGACCGCGCCGGCGACGCGGATCGCGAAGCGGGTCGCCGCCTCCGATTCGATCGTCAGGTCGGCGAGCACGTTGCGCATCAGCGCGTGCTCGATCAAACGCTTGCCGAAGCTGCGCCGATGCCGCGCGTGGTGCAGCGCCTGCGCCAGCGCCATGCGCATCTGCGCGGCCGAGCCGAGCATGCAGTCCAGCCGGGTCAGCATCACCATCTCGATGATGGTCGCCACGCCGCGCCCTTCTTCGCCGATGCGCTGCGCCCAGGCGCCCTGGAACTCGACTTCCGACGACGCATTGGACCAGTCGCCGAGCTTGTCCTTGAGCCGCATCAACCGCAACGCGTTCTTGCCTCCGTGCGGATGCCAACGCGGCATCAGGAAACAGCTCAGGCCGGCCGGCGCATGCGCCAGGACCAGGAACGCGTCCGACATCGGCGCTGAGAAGAACCACTTGTGCCCGACCAACTCGTACTCGTCGCCCGCCAGCGGCCGCGCCACGGTCTGGTTGGCGCGCACGTCCGAGCCGCCCTGCTTCTCGGTCATGCCCATGCCCAGGGTCAGGCCCGGCTTGTCGGCGGCGGCGACGTCGCGACCGTCGTAGGCCGGCGTCGCCGCCTTGCGCGCCCATTCGGCCAAGGCCGGCGCGTGCCGCAGCACCGGCACCGCGGCATGGGTCATGGTCAGCGGACAACTGGTGCCCGGCTCGACCTGGTGATGCAGATAGCTCAGCGCCGCGCGCGCCACGTGCGCGCCGGGCCCGGGCCGATGCCAGGACAGCCCGGCCACGCCGTGCTCGATCGCCGCGCCGATGATGGCGTGATAACTGGGGTGGAACTCGACCAGGTCGATGCGCTGGCCGCCGGCGTCGTACTGGCGCAGGCGCGGCTTGTCGCGGTGCGCGTCGAAGCTGAGCCGGTACAACTCGTCGCCGGCCAGCGCGCCGTAGCGCGCCAGGGCCTGCGCATGCGCGTCGCCGCCCTCGGCCGCGACCGCTTCGCGCAAGGCCGCGTCCTCGCGCCACAGATCGCGCGGCGCGAACGCCGGCGGCTGGTTCTCGACCCGATGGGTGGCGAACGGCGGCAATGCTTCCTTCACTGCGCTACTCCTTTGGGCGGGGATTCGGGATTCGGGAATCGGGAATCGGGAATCGGGAATCGGGAATCGGGAATCGGAGCTTAGAGGCTCGGGGGAGAGCCCAAGCTCAGTATCGCGCTGGTGCGGTAAGTCGGCGCGAAGCCGGCTGGGGCCGCCGTCGTCTTTGCCGTCGCCGTTGCGATTTCCCCCGTTGCAAGGGTGCCAAAAGGGATTCGCTTTCCCCCGGGACGCGAATCGCGCAAAAAGAAAGGCCCCGCTACGCGGGGCCTTGGAAACTGTCCGATGCGATCGGTCAGGCGCGGACTGGCCGCGAGCGACGCGATCAGGCCGCCGGAGTAACCTCGGAAGCTTGGGCGCCCTTCGGGCCCTGGGTCAGCTGGTAGCTGACGCGCTGGCCTTCCTGCAGGCTGCGAAAGCCCTTGGCGTTGATCGCGGAGAAGTGCACGAATACATCCGCGCTACCGTCTTCGGGCGAGATGAAACCGAAGCCCTTGGCGTCGTTGAACCACTTCACGGTGCCGTACTGCATATCCTTATTGACCTCATGCTGGATGCGTTGACGTGCGTCGCCGGCGAGTGTGCCTGAAGACGCAAGGCGAGTATGCAAACTGCGCCCATGGAAGACAACGGCTCAACGTGACGGCATCGGCCACGTATTTGCGCAACCGAACCGGCCAGGTCGGCGCCGGTTCGAATCCGCGCATCGCGGTTTATGCGAAACCGATCACTGATCCAACACGGCGCCCAGCAAGGCCGGCAGCCCGGCCGAGGCCGCGGCGACGTTGTCGAGCACGTCCTGCAGGGTGATGACTTCGTCCGGGTCCGGACCGGCGCCGGCCGCCCAGTTGGCGACGATCGCCAGACAGGCGTAGTCCAGGCCCAGTTCGCGCGCCAGCCCGGCCTCGGGCATGCCGGTCATGCCGACCAGATCGCACCCGTCGCGACGCATGCGCAGGATCTCGGCGCGCGTTTCCAGGCGCGGCCCCTGGGTCGCGCCGTAGCAGCCGCCGTCGACCAGGGCCACGCTCGCCTGCGCCGCCGCGGCGAGCACCGCCGCGCGCAGGCTGCGCGTGTACGGCTCGCCGAAGTCCACGTGCAGCACTTCGCTGCCGGGCTCTTCGCAGATCGTCGAGATGCGGCCCCAGGTGTAATCGATCAGTTGATCCGGACAAGCCAGTACGCGCGGGCCGAACCGTTCGGTGATGCCTCCGACCGTATTGAGCGCCAACACCCGGCGCGCGCCGATCGCCTGCAGCGCGGCCAGATTGGCGCGGTAGTTGATCTGGTGCGGCGGCAGCGAATGGCCTTCGCCGTGACGGGCCAGGAAGGCGATCCGGCGACCGCCGAGCGTGCCGACCCGGATCGGGCCGGACGGCGCGCCGTAACGCGTCTCGGGCTGCTGCGACTGCACATCTTGCAGCTCGGCCAGGCGGTACAGGCCGGTGCCGCCGATCACGGCCAGATCGATTGCGGGCGCGCTCATCTCAATCCTTCAATGCGTAGATCGCGGGCAGGTTGCGGCCCTGCTCGTAGAAATCCATGCCGTAGCCGAACACGTAGCGGTCCGGCACTTCCACTCCGACGTAGTCGGCGCGCAGGCCGTCGACGCAGCGGTCGTGGCGCTTCACCGCCAGCGCGGCGATGCGGACCTCGGCAGCGCCCTGTTCGCGGCACCAGTCGCGGATGCCGAGCAAGGTGTGGCCCTCGTCGACGATGTCGTCGACCAGCAGCACCCGGCGGCCGCGCAGCGGCGTCGCCGGTCGATGCTTCCAGACCAGGTCCGCGCCGGTGGTCTGGCCGCGGTAACGGGTCGCGTGCAGGTAGTCGAACTCCAGATCCAGGCCGCGCTGGCCCAGCTCCATCGCCAGCTGCGCGGCGAACGGCAGACCGCCGTGCATGATGGTCAGGTACACCGGGCGGGCGCCGGCGTAATCGTTGCGGATCGCTACCGCCATGCGCGCGATCTCGCGCTCCAGGCTGCGGCGGTCGTGGATCAGATCGGCATCGGCGAGCGCCGCGGCCAGGTCGTGCGAAGTCATCAGGCCAATCCTTCCAGACGTTGGCGGGTGGGTGCATAAGCGGCGTCGGCGATCAGGCCGTCCCAGCCCAGCGCGCCGCGGCCGATCAGTCCGATCAGCGCGGCGGTATTGAGCCGGCGGCCGGCGACCGCGGCCAGGGATTCCTCGACCAGTTGCGGGTGGCAGACCAGGACCACGTCGCAGCCGGCGTCCAAGTGCGCGTCGATCCGCGCCTTGACACCACCGACCGAGAACGCCGCGGCCATGCCGATGTCGTCGCTGAATACCACGCCGCGGAAACCGAGCCCGCCCTGTGCGCGGTCGCCGCGCAGGATCTCTTCGATCCAGCGCCGCGAGTAACCGGCCGGTTCCGGCGCGACCGCCGGATAGGACACGTGCGCCATCATCACCGCGTCGGCCTGGGCCTCGATGCCGGCGACGAAGGGAATCAGGTCGGTGGCGCGCAACTCGTCGAGCGTGCGCGGATCGGCGGCCTGGTCGAAATGGGTGTCGGCCAGCACCGAGCCGTGGCCGGGAAAATGCTTGAGCGTGGCGGCCATGCCGCGTCCGTGCATGCCGCGGATGTAGGCGCGGGTGAACTCGGCCACGATCTGCGGATCGGCATCGAAGGCGCGGTTGCCGATCGCCAGGTTGCCGCGGCCCAGGTCGACCACCGGCGCGAAGCTCAGGTCGACGCCGCTGGCCTGGACTTCGGCCGCCATCAACCCGGCGTGCTCCTCGGCCAGGCGCAGCGCGGCGTCGCGGTCCTCGGCGTAGAGCTTGCCGAATACCTCCAGCGGCGGCAGCGCGCTGTAGCCCTCGCGGAAACGCTGCACCCGCCCGCCTTCCTGGTCGACGCAGATCAGCTGCGGCCGCGGCGCGGCCTCGCGGATCGCCGCCGAGAGCTCGGTCACCTGCGCGCGCGAGGCGAAGTTGCGGCTGAACAGGATCACGCCGGCGCAGGCGTCGTGCTGCAGCCAGTCGCGCTCCTGCGCGGTGAGTTCGGTACCGGCGACGCCGATCACGAGCATGCGGAACTCCTGGGAAAAGTCAGCGCCGGACGCGCTGGCGCCATTGTCTCGCAGATGCCGCGGCGGGCGCACCCTGCCCGGCCGGCGGATTCAGCCGGCGCCGTCGCGTTCGGCCTGGGTCCAGGCCGCATACGGCCGGGTCGCCAGGGCCAGGTTGTAGTAGCGCTGCGCGTCGGTGACCTCGGCGCCGGCCCAGTCGGGACGCTCGAACGGCGCGTCGGCGCGCTCCAGCTCGATTTCCGCCACCACCAGCCCGGCGTTGTCGCCGAGGAACTCGTCGACCTCCCACAGCCGGCCGGCGTGCTCGACGTAGTGCCGGCGCTTATCGACCAGCCCGCCGACGCACAGCGCCAGCAGCGCGCGCGCGTCCGCGACCGGGATCGGGTAGTCGAATTCCTGCCGGGTGTGGCCGAGTTCGCGCGATTTCAGATTCAGATAAGCCTCGTCGCCGGCGATGCGCACCCGCACCGAGGCTTTCATCGCGCTGCGCCCGGCGCCGGGCTCCATCGCGTCGAGGTCGTTGAGATAACCCTGCGCCATCGGCACAACTTTGTGCGCGGCGGCGCGCCAGCCGTCGCCGACGACGAGGAATTTGCGTTCGATTTCGATGCCCATGCGCCATTATGGCCGAGTGCGGCGAACGAATGCGCACGTAGAATGCGCGCTCCCGACGCAGCGCCGTTTCCAGCAAGGACGCCATGCCCGCCCTGCCCTTTCCGCCGCGGCATCGCGCTGCCCGGCTGAGTCTGCCGCTGTTGTGCCTGGCGTGGCCGCTGCTGGCCGCCGCCGCGCCGCCCCCATCGACGCCCCCATCGACGCCCGCATCGCCGCCGGCAGCGCCCACGCTCGACCAGGCCATCGCCGCGCAGCGCGCAGCGCTCGCCGCCGAATCGCCGGCGGCCACGCCGATGGGCCAGGCGCTGGTCGAATCGATCCGGCTCAGCGAGCTGCGCCTCTGCGGCCCGCTGCGCGAGGATCGGGTCGATTGCATCGTACGGCTCGAATCGGGCCTGGGCGGCGCCTACCAGACCTACCGTTTCCAACGGCGTGACGGCGCCTGGATCCTGCTGCCGCTGGCCGATCTGGCGCCGCCGGCGCCGAGCCGGACGCAGGCGCAGGCGCTGCTGCGCGCGGACCTGTTGCTGCGCGCCCCGCGCCTGGACGATACCGAGCAACGCGGTCGCTACGAGCGGGCCGCGGCGAGCCTGATCGTGTCGGCGCTGGAAGGCTGCGAACTGGACCGCGACGAAGGGCGGGTTTCCTGCGATGTCGGCATGCGCCTGCCCGAAGGCGACGACCAGGCCACGCTGCGCTTCGTGCCGCAAGCCGACGGCACCTGGCGCCTGGATCCGCCGCGCTGAGCGCCGCCCAGCGCAAGCGCGAGCCGCACCTCAGCGCGGCTCGAACATCGCGATCGATTCCACGTGTGCGGTGTGCGGGAACATGTCCATGACCCCGGCCGCGCGCAGCTTCCAGCCCTTCTCGCGCACCAGATAGCCGGCGTCGCGCGCCAGCGAAGCCGGATGGCAGCTGACGTAGACGATGCGCTTGAACTGTTTCAGCGGCAGCTGGGTGAGCACGAAGTCGGCGCCCGAGCGCGGCGGATCCAGCAGCAGGCGGTCGAAGCCTTCGCGCATCCACGGTTCGGCGCTGAGGTCTTTACCGAGATCGGCGGCGTAGAACTGGGCGTTGCCCAGACCGTTGTGCGCGGCATTGTCGCGCGCGCGCTGGACCAGCCCGGCCTCGCCCTCGACCCCGACCACTTCGCGCACCGTGCGCGCCAGCGGCAAAGTGAAATTGCCCAGGCCGGCGAACAGGTCGAGCACGCGATCCTCGGCCTGCGGTTCGAGCAGGTCGATCGCGTGCTGGATCATGCGCCCGTTGAGCGCGGCGTTGACCTGGATGAAGTCCAGTGGCCGGAACTTCAGTTCCAGCTGCCACTGGGGCAGCGAGAACGACAACTGCGGATCGGCCGGCCACAGCGGATGCACGCTGTCCACGCCGCCCGGCTGCAGGAACACCGCGAACGCGTGCTCGCGGGCGAAACCGACAATGGCCTGGCGGTCGGCCTCCGACAGCGGCGCCAGATGGCGGAAAGTCAGCGCCATGCCGCCGTGATCGCTTTGCGGGTCGCCGCCGATGAACTCCACCTGCGGAATCTCGCGCCGCGCCTGCAGCCCGTCGATCAGCGTCGCCAGGGCCTCGATCTTGTCGCCGATCTGCGGGATCACCGTGTCGCAGCGGCGGATGTCGGCGACGAAACGCGGATCGGTCTCGCGGAAACCGACCAGGGTCTTGTCCTTCTTCTCGACCCGGCGCACCGAGAACCGGCCCTTGCGCCGATAGCCCCAGGCCGAATCGGTCAGCGCCGGCAGCACGCGCTCGGGCGTCACGTGTCCGATGCGTTCGAAGTTTTCCAGCAGCACCCGCTGCTTGGCCAGGATCTGCTGGTCCTCCGACAGATGCTGCAGCGCGCAGCCGCCGCAGGTGCCGAAATGCGCGCAACGCGGCGCGACCCGGTCGGCCGAAGCCTCCAGCACTTCCAGCGTCACCGCCTCGTCGAAATGGCGCGAACGCGCGGTCTGCTTGGCCATGACCCGTTCGCCCGGCAGCGCGCCGGCCACGAACACGGCCTTGCCGTCGGGACGCCGGGCAACGCCACGGCCGTCGTGCGTGAGGCCGGCGATGGCGACCTCGAAAGGAGTTTGATCGATGCGGGCCACAGCTGCTGGCAGGAATCAAATGGCCGGCCATTGTTGCATTTTCGCGTACTCGGAGTCGCGTCGGGGTCGGCCGGGATTGGCGATTGGGGATTGGCAAAAGCGAAAGGCCCGCCGAAGCGGGCCTTTCACGTCGCAAGCAGGGCTTCAACCGATCCCGAATCCCGAATCCCGAATTTCGGCTTTAAGCCAATCCCGAATCCCTAATGCCGAATCCCGGCTCCAAACCAATCCCGAATCCCCAATCCCGGCTATTTCTGCTTCCAACCGCCGCCCGCATCCTGATACCACCAGCCGCCCTTGGCGCTTTCGATCCACTGCCGGGCGAACACCTGGCGGATCTGGCCTTCCCACTCGGGGTGCCCGTTGGCGACGGCGATCTCGCGGTAGACCGCGGCCGAATCGCGGCCCTGGTCGGCCACCGCCTGGTTGACCGCGACCCGGTCGCCGAGCGGGATCTTGCCGGCGTCGCGCACGCTGACGGTGCCGTTGTTGGTGAAGCCCAGGGCGCCGGAATCGAAGTGGGCGCGCAGCTGGCTGTCGAAGCGCGAGGCCATGCGCGACTGGATCGCCTGGATCGCCGGGGTCTTGATCGAGATGTCCGGCGACTGCGCGTAGGCGCTGCCGATGCCGACCAGGGACAGCCAGTCGATGCGCGCCGCGAGCCGGCTGACGTCGCTGGCCGAGGCCTGCGGCCGCACCGCGCCGAGTCCGCCGCCGGGCTTGGCCGGCTCGGGTAGCGGCGCCGTCGCCGGGGCCTGGTCGCCGATCACCTTCTCGACGAATTCCTTGGCCGCTTCCTTGGCCTCGGCGGCCGGGAAATAGACGTTGATGGTCACGCAGGCCGTCAACATCACGGCGGCGACCGGTACTCCCATCCAACGGCGCATGATCGGTTTCCTTTTCGTGGGCGCGCGTCCTGCGCGAGGCCCCGCGCATCCGGACGCGGGCTGAACGATTCGGCGCCTATTGAACCACGGCGCCGTTGAACGGCGGGATACGCGACCCGCGGCCGCGCGCCCATCACCGCGCCGGCGGTCACTGCACCACCGGCTTGAGCTCGCCCTTGCTGACCGCCTCCAGGCGTTCGAGCAGGGTCGGCCAGTCGACCCGGCGGTTGTAGCCGACCACGTCCAGATGCGGCAACCCGGCGCCCTGCACGATCAGGAAGCCGCTGTTCTTGGCCGGCCCCAGCCCGCCCATGTGGCAGACCTCCTCGGCGAGGCGACAGGAAATGCCGATGCGGGCATAGCCGAAGTCGTCGAAGAAACCGATCAGGCGGTCCTGCAGGCTGCCGACGAAGGACGAGTCGCCGACGCTGGACAGGTCCTGCACCGCGCGTTGGCTGATCCGCTGGCGCACGCCGGGGGTCTTGCGCGTGTGCAATTCGGCGTCGAACGCGACCGGCTGCCAGTCGACCAGACGCAGCCGGTCGATGCGGCCGAACAGGCGGCCGGTGATGCTGCCGAAGCCGAATACGCCGGTCAGCGATTCCAGGTCCAGGTTTTCCAGCGCCAGGTCCGAACTCAGGGTCGGCGCGACCCCGAACGGCCGCTCCATCGCCAGCGACGACACCGCCACCGTGCCGCCGAACAATTGCATGCTCAGCCCGCCATCGAGCTCGAGCCGGTCGTCGGCGTAATGCGCCTGCGGCAGGCGGCCGCTGAGTTCGCCGGTGAACGCCGGTCCGTCCAGGGCCTTGGCCAGGCGGCCGATATCGAGCCGGTCCAGGGTCAGGCCGAAGCGCAGGTCCAGGCCGCGTCCGCCGGCCGGCGGGCGCAGGCGCAGGCCGTCGATGCCGACCTGGCCGCCCAGCATGGGGAAGCCGATCGCGCGGCGCAGGCGCAACTCGCCATGATCGCTGGAGAACGGCAATCGGGTCGGGCCGAACTCGAGTCCGTACAGCGCCCCGCCCGACCAGGCCAGTTCGCTGTCGACCGGATCGGCGTCGGAATAGCGCAACTCGCCGTCCAGGCCCTCGAAGCGGAACCGGCCCTGCGGGTCGTTCATGCGCACCGCGCCCAACCGTGCCTGCGCCTGTTGCAGTTCGCCGTCGCGCAGCCGCAGCCGCGCCTGGGCGACGCCGCCGAGTTCCAGTTGCGACAAACCGGCCAGAGCGAGGAAACCGGAAAGGTACGCATCGCGCACCGGCGCCAGGTCCTCGCTGCGCAGTTGCAGGTCGAGCGCGGCCAGGCCGGCGTCGGCCCCCAGCGCGGCACTGCCCTCGGCCTGAAGCAGGCGGCCGTCGCGCCATCGCCACTGCGGCAAGCGCCAGCCGGACTCGCCGGCGCCGCGCTCGGCCTCGACGCGCAATTCCACCGGCCGCTGCTGCAACGCCAGGTAGGCATTGCCGAACAACAGTTCGCCGCCCTGCAGGCCGCCGTCGATCGCGAAACGCTGGCCGGCGCCGATCGCGCTGTCCAGGTTCAGATGAGCGCCGAGGCGCTCGGCCGCGACCGAACCGTCGGGGGTGTCGAAGGCGCCGCCGGCCAGCCGCAACGGCCCGGCGATGCGCAGCGGCCCGCGTTCGGGCGCGGCGATGTCGAGCCGGCCGTCCAGAGTGCCGGCCTTGATCCGCCCCTCCGGCCACGCCTGGGCCAGCAGGGCCTGAGTCCAGGCCAAGGGCACCCGGCTCAGATCGATCCGGGTCAGGTCGGGGCTGGCCGCATCGCGGCGCAGGGTGAGCACACTGTCGCCGCGGCTCAGCCGTGCGTCGGTGCTGGCCACGCCCAGGTCCAGGGCCAGGTGCAAGGCCGGCCCGCGGCCGCTGCGCAGCTCGCCGGCGCAGGCCCAGCCGCCGCGCCCGTCGCGGCGCAAAGGGCAGCGCCAGTTCAAATCGCGGTAGCGATAGCCCAGCTCCGGCGCTTCGACCCGCGCGGCGTGCAGTTGCAGGTCGCCCTGTCCGGCGCCCTCCGGCCACGACAGCCGCACCGTCACGCCATCGAGCTGGGCCACCGCCGTATGCACGCGTTCGATCCGCGCGGTCAGTGTGCGCGCCTGCACATCGGCCGCTGCGATCCCGGCCAGGGGCAGCGACAAACCGATCAGGAGGCGTAACATGGCCCTCAGCATGGACGCAGGATAGCGGGCGAAAGCGAACCGGCAATGAAGAATTCCCCAGTTCCACGCGTGCTGCTGGTCGAGGACGACCCCACCAGCCGCGCCTTTCTCACCGCCGCGGTCGAGGCGATACCGGCCGAAGTCGACGGCGCCGACAGCCTAGCCGCCGCGCTCGCGCTGGGCGACGCGCAGGACTATCAGCTGTGGCTGTTCGACGCCAACCTGCCCGACGGCAGCGGCAGCGAGTTGCTCGCGCGCCTGCGCCGGCGCCATCCGCGCACGATCGCGGTCGCGCACACCGCCACCGGCGAAAGCGACGTGCGCGAACGGCTGATCGCTTCGGGCTTCAGCGAAGTGCTGGTCAAGCCGCTGCCTGCGGCCGCGGTGCGCGCCGCGATCCGGCGCCTGTTGGCCCTGCCCGGGCAAGAGTGCGCCGAGGCGCCGGCCACCGCCGCGAGCGCCGCGCCGGTGTGGGACGACGACAGCGCGGCGCGTGCGCTCAACGGCAATCGCACCCATATCGCCACCTTGCGAGGTCTGTTCCTGCAGGAGCTGCCCAATGCGCGCCATGCGATCGAAAGCGCTCACCGGCTCGGCAATGTGGACGCGGTGCGCGCCGAGCTGCACAAGTTGCGCGCCAGCTGCGGTTTTGTCGGCGCCCTGAGGCTCGCCCAGGCGGTGCAGGAACTGCAGGCGCAGCCCGATTCGGCCGCCGCGCTGACGCGCCTGGCCGCCGCCGCCGCCGACACCGTGCAGGCGGCCGGCTGAGCCGGCGCTAATCCTGCGCCGCGTCCGGCTCCCGCCCGGGCCGGCTGCGCACCCGCGACAGCTCCGCCATCATTTCCCAGGATTTCAGCCCGCGTGGGCCGAGGTGGTGGGTCAGTACCGCGCGCAGCGCCTGGCGCAGGCCCGGCAGATCCGACGACTCCGGCGCGAGGTCGCAGGCCAGCGCCAGCAGCGCGCGCCCGGTCGCGGCGGCGCTGCGCTCGCCGTGGCCGCGGTCGCTGAGCAGACGGCGCGGCCCCTGCTCGGGATCGAGCCGGTAACGCGCGGCCGGATCGATCGGCGTGCCGTCGGCATCGACGCTCCAGTCGAACCCCGACCCCAGCGCTTCGAGCAGGTCGCGTTCGAACCGGCGCAGGGTCCAGGCCAGCCCCTCGCCCGGCAGACGCGCGCGGGTGCGGCCGTAAAGCGCGTACAACTCCGGGAACGGATCGTGCCGCGGCACCAGCCGCAACAGCAATTCGTTGACGTAGAAACCGGCCAGCGCCGCATCGCCGTCCAGGCGCGGCGCCGCATCCAGCGCCTCGGCCGCGGTCAGGCGCGCCAACTCGCCGCGCAACAGCGCATCCACGCGGATGTGCTGGAACGGCTGCAAAGCCGCGCGCAACACCTGCCGCTTCGGCCCCTGCACGCCGCGCGCGACCAAGCCGACCCGCCCGTGCTGCTCGCTCAACACCTCCACCAACAAGCTGGTCTCGCGCCAGGGGCGCGTATGCAGCACGTAGGCGGGTTCGGCGATCAGATGCATATGGTGCCGGGATTGGGGATTCGGGATTGGGGATTCGGAAGTGCGATACGCGGTGCTGTGAACCTACACAGCGAGGACGGACTTGCTTCGACCAATCCCTAATCCCTAATCCTTAATCCCAACCTCACTCATACCCCAACTGGCGCAGCGCCGCCTCGTCGTCGGACCAGCCTTCGCGTACGCGGACCCAGGTCTCCAGGAACACCTTGGAACCGAACAGGCGCTCCATCTGCACTCGGGCCTTGGCGCCGATTTCGCGCAGGCGGGCGCCGCCTTTGCCGATCACGATCGCCTTCTGGCCGTCGCGTTCGACCCAGATCACCGCGCCGATGCGCAGCATCGCGCCGTCGACGGCGAAGCGCTCGATCTCGACCGTGGTCGCGTACGGCAGCTCTTCGCCGAGCTGGCGCATCAGCTGCTCGCGCACCATCTCGCCGGCGAGGAAGCGCTGGCTCTTGTCGGTGATCTCGTCCTCGCCATACAGCGCTTCCTGTTCCGGCAGCAGCGCCAGCACGCTCTTGACCAGCGCCTCCAGGCCCTTGTTCTTCAGCGCCGACACCGGGTGCACGCTGGCGAAATCGCGGCCCTCGCTGACCTTGGCCAAGTACGGCAGCAGGGCGGCCTTGTCGGCGATGCGGTCGACCTGGTTCACCACCAGCACCACCGGCAGGCCGGCACCGCGCAATGCGTCGAACGCCAGGGTGTCCTCGTCGTCCCACTGGCCGGCGCGCACCACCAGCAAGGCCGCATCCACCCCTTCCAGCGAGCCGCGCGCGGCGCGGTTCATCATCCGGTTCATGGCCCGCTTCTGCTCGCGGTGAATACCGGGCGTGTCGACCAGCAGCAACTGGCCCTCGGGGAAGGTGGCGATGCCGAGCAGGCGATGGCGGGTGGTCTGCGGCCGCGGCGAGACGATGCTGACCTTGGCCCCGACCAGGGCATTGACCAGGGTGGATTTGCCGACGTTGGGACGGCCGATGACGGCGACGTGGCCGGCGCGATGGGAAGAAGAAGTCATACGCGAATTGTCCCCCCGGGCGGCGGTGGGGGCAATGGAGCGGGGATTGGGGATTCGGGATTGGCAAAAAGCGTAAAGCCGCCCGGAGGCGGCTTTAGCGAATTCCGAATCCCGAATCCCCGCTGTTACAAATCCCCAATCCCCGCTCAATCGGCCTTCAACCGCCGCAGCACCTCGTCCGCCGCCAATTGCTCGGCGGCGCGGCGGGAGCCGGCTTCGCCTTCGGCGCTCAACGGCGGCTGGCTCAAGGTGCAACTGACCCGGAAGGTCTTGGCGTGGTCCTCGCCGCTTTCCGACAGCAGGGCGTACACAGGCAGGGGTTTTTGCCGACCTTGCAGCCATTCCTGCAGGCGGGTCTTGGCATCCTTGCCGACCTTGTGCGCGGGCGGCAGGGCCTCCATCGCCGGCACGAACCAGGGCAGGACCCGGGCGCGGCAGGCTTCGAAACCGGCGTCGAGGTAGATCGCCGCGACCACGGCCTCCAGCGCGTCGGCCAGAATCGAATCGCGGCGGTGGCCGCCGGACTTCATTTCGCCCGGCCCCAGGGTCAGGCGGGCGCCCAATTCCAAGGCGCGCGCGATCGGCGCCAGCGCCGATTCGCGCACCAGTTCGGCGCGGGCGCGCGTCAACGCGCCCTCGTCGGCTTGCGGCCAACGCTGGTACAGCGCTTCGGCCACGATCAGATTGACCAGCGCATCGCCGAGAAACTCCAGGCGTTCGTTATGCGGCGCCCCGGCGCTGCGATGAGTCAGGGCTTGCTGCAGCAACGCCGGGTCGGCGAAGCGATGGCCGATCGGATCAGTCACCTTCTTTCGAGGTCAGCTGCTGGACCGCCTTGAAACGGCCGACCACATCGAGGTTGGCGATCAGCGGACGCCGCACTTCGTAGGCCACGGTGATTTCCATGCCCCGGTCGTTGCGCACGATCTTGAAGTTTTCCTGCTTCACGCTGTCGACATAGCTCATGTCCATGCGGCGGAAGAACAGGTCGCGCGCCCTGGCGCCGTCCATGTGTCCGGCGCCCGGCTCCTGGGCCAGGTCGGACAGCGAACGCTTGACCGAATAGAACTCCGAATACATCGGCACCAGCTTCATGCCCATGTAGGCGAACACGCCGACCACCGCCAACACGATGATGAACCCCAGCAGGGTCATACCGCCTTGATTACGCTTCATACCTCGATCCCCTTCGATCAACCGGTTGGTCCAACCCACCACGTCCCCACCGCAACGGCTCGCGCCGTTACGGAATGCTGCTGCCGATGCGCGAGAAGTCCACGCCCCCGTCCAAGTTCATCCAGATCAGGAACGCCTTGCCGCGCAGGTTCTGCTCCGGCAGATAGCCCCAGTATCGGCTGTCCTCGCTGTTGTCGCGATTGTCGCCCATCACAAAATACTGCCCCTCGGGCACCTCCCATTCGCCCTCGCCCTGATCCAGCAGCGGCGACTCGGTGCGCAGGAGGATATTGTGCATGTGCTTGCCGACCTGCTCGCGCAGTTCCTGCGCGCCGGTCATTTCCACGCCGTTGCCGCGGCCCTGGTAGACCCCGACCGGCGCGTAGGCGATCGGTTCGCCGTTCACGGTCAGGCGGCCGTCGCGATAGACGATCTTGTCGCCGGGCAAGCCGATCACGCGCTTGATCCAGTCCTGCTCGGGATGATGCGGCGGCCGGAACACCACCACGTCGCCGCGCTCGGGTTCGCCCATCGCCAGCACCTTGTGGTTGGTGATCGGCAGGCGCAGGCCGTAGGTGAACTTGTTGACCAGGATGAAATCGCCGGTCAGCAGGGTCGGCATCATCGAGTTGGACGGGATCCGGAACGGCTCGGCGATGAAGCTGCGCAGGATCAGGACCACGAACAGCACCGGGAAGAACGCCTTGGAGTAGTCGACGACCACCGGCTCCTTGCCGTCGTCCAGCAGGCCCTCGTTCGCGGCCCGGCGCTTGGCCAGCACCAGCTTGTCCAGCAGCCAGACCAGTCCGGTGAAGATCGTCAGCGACACCAGGGCGATTTCGAACCAACGCATGCAGTTGTCCTTTTAAAGCCGGGATTCGAGATTCGGAATTTGGGATTGGTTAAAGCGGGAGCCGGGAATTGACCGGGAACTCGGGGGCGGGTTCGGTTCGAATCCGAGACCGCTCGCTGCGACCGCATCTCAGCCGCCCGGGCGCCTCTTGCTTCCCAATCCCCAATCCCAAATCGCCAATCCGCGCTTACTTGTTGTCGACCGTCAGCACAGCCAGGAACGCTTCCTGCGGAATCTCGACCCGACCGACCTGCTTCATCCGCTTCTTGCCTTCTTTCTGCTTTTCCAACAGCTTCTTCTTGCGAGTGATGTCGCCACCATAGCACTTGGCCAACACGTTCTTGCGCATCGCCTTGACCGTGCTGCGGGCGATGATCTGCGAGCCGATCGCGGCCTGGATCGCGACGTCGAACATCTGCCGAGGAATCAGGTCCTTCATCCGTTCGCACAGGTCGCGACCGCGCCGGTCGGCGTGGCTGCGGTGGCAGATGATGCTCAACGCATCGACCTTGTCTCCATTGATCAACGTATCCACGCGCACGAACGGGCCGCCCTGGAAGCGCAGGAAGTGGTAGTCCAGCGAGGCATAGCCGCGGCTGACCGACTTGAGCTTGTCGAAGAAGTCCAGCACCACCTCGGCCATCGGCAGCTCGTAGCTGATCTGCACCTGGCTGGCCATGTAGGTGATGCCGATCTGCACGCCGCGCTTTTCCTCGCACAGCTTGATCACGTTGCCGATGTAGTCGGGCGGGGTGAGGATGTTGGCGCGGATCACCGGCTCGCGGATCTCCTCGACCATGTTCACCGGCGGCAGCTTGGCCGGGTTGTCCATCGGGATCACGCTGCCGTCGGTCTTGAGCACCTCGTAGATCACCGTCGGCGCGGTGCTGATCAGGTTGAGGTCGTACTCGCGCTCCAGGCGCTCCTGCACGATCTCCATGTGCAGCATGCCGAGGAAGCCGCAGCGGAAGCCGAAGCCCATCGCCTCGGAGCTTTCCGGCTCGAAACGCAGCGCGGCGTCGTTGAGGCGCAGTTTCTCCAGCGCCTCGCGCAGCGCCGGGTAGTCCTCGGCGTCGACCGGGAACAGGCCGGCGAACACGCGCGGCTGCATTTCCTGGAAGCCCGGCAGCGGACCCGGCGCGGGATCGGAGGCCAGGGTCAGGGTGTCGCCGACCGGCGCGCCGTGCACGTCCTTGATCGAGGCGGTGATCCAGCCCACCTCGCCGGCGCCGAGCTTGGGCAGCTCCTTGCGCTTGGGGGTGAACACGCCGACCTTGTCGACCTGATGGGTGCGCCCGGTCGACATCACCAGGATCTTGCTGCCCGGTCCGATTTCGCCCTGCATGACCCGCACCAGCGAGACCACGCCGAGGTAGTTGTCGAACCAGGAGTCGATGATCAGCGCCTGCAGCTTGTCGGTGTCGCGCGGCTTCGGCGGCGGGATGCGATGCACGATCGCCTCCAGCACCAGCTCGACGTTGAGGCCGGTCTTGGCGCTGATCGCGACCGCGTCCTCGGCGTCGATGCCGATCACGGCCTCGATTTCGGTCTTGGCGCGCTCGATGTCGGCGGTCGGCAGGTCGATCTTGTTGAGCACCGGCACCACTTCCAGGCCCTGCTCGACCGCGGTGTAGCAGTTGGCGACCGACTGGGCCTCGACGCCCTGGGCGGCGTCGACCACCAGCAGCGCGCCCTCGCAGGCGGCCAGCGAGCGGCTGACTTCGTAGGAGAAGTCGACGTGGCCGGGGGTGTCGATGAAGTTCAGCTGGTAGACCTTGCCGTCCTTGGCCTTGTACGGCAGGGACACGGACTGGGCCTTGATGGTGATGCCGCGCTCGCGCTCGATCGGGTTCGAGTCGAGCACCTGGGCTTCCATTTCGCGCGCTTCGAGGCCGCCGCACAGCTGGATGATGCGGTCGGCGAGCGTCGACTTGCCGTGGTCGACGTGGGCGATGATCGAAAAGTTTCGGATCTGTTGCATGCGAGGCGACGCGGAGCTCGCCGGTTCCATGAGAGTTAACGGGGGATTATCGCATAGCCCCCGGCCCGCCGCGGCCGGGCGGCGGGCCGAACCGTGCGCACGACCACGCCGGCGCCCGCCGTGGGGCGGGCGCCGAGTCTGGCCGGAACCGGTCGCCGCCGGTGTCCGAGCCAGCCGACCGGCCCCCTTGGCTACGCGAGGGGCCGGCACGCCGCCGGCCTGGGTTACTTGCCCTGCCCGGCCTGGACCGCGATGAACTGGGTGGCGCTGCCACGGCGGACCAGCAGCATCGCCGTCTGGCCCGGACGGGTCCCGGCCAGGGCCCGCTCCAGCGCCGCGGCGCTGCCGACTGCGGTGCGGCCGACCGAGAGGATCACGTCGCCGGGACGGACCCCGGCCTCGGCGGCGGCCGGGCCCGGATCGCGCACCGCCACGCCCTCGCCGGCCTTCAGGCCCAGGCGCTGGCGCGCGGCCGGGTCGAGGTCCTGGGCGGCGATGCCCAGGGCGTTGCCGCCGCTGCGCGACGGTGCGGCATCGCTGCCGTTGCCCGACGCATCGTTGGCCGCCAGCGCGCCGTCGCCGTTCAACTCGTTGACCGCCACGGTCAGCTCGACCGTCTTGCCGTCGCGGAACACGCCGACCCGCGCCTTGCTGCCCGGCGCCAGGTTGCCGATCAGCGGCGGCAGGTCGCTGGACTCGTACACCGCGGTGCCGTTGACCGAGCGCACCACGTCGCCCGGCACCAGCCCGGCCTTGTCCGCCGGACCGCCGTCCAGGACCTGCGCGATCAGGGCGCCGTTGCTGTCGGGCAGGCCCAGCGCGGCGGCCTTGGTCGCATCCAGCGGCTGCACCACCACGCCGAGCTGGCCGCGGCTGACCTTGCCCTTGGCCCGCAACTGCTCGGCCGAGTTCATCGCCACGTCGATCGGGATCGCGAAGCTGACCCCCATGTAGCCGCCGGAATTGGAGAAGATCTGCGAATTGATCCCGACCACCTCGCCGCCGGTGTTGAGCAGCGGGCCGCCGGAATTGCCCTGGTTGATCGCCACGTCGGTCTGGATGAACGGCACATAGCGCTGATCAGCATAGGGATTGCTGCGTCCGACCGCGCTGACGATGCCGGCGGTGACCGAGTGGTCGAGGCCGAACGGCGAGCCGATCGCGACCACCCACTGCCCGGCCTTGGTGTGGCCGGCCTGGGCGGCGCGCAGGAACGGCAGCCCCTTGGCCTCGATCTTGAGCAGGGCGACGTCGGACTGCTCGTCGCTGCCGATCACCTTGGCCTTGAACTCGCGCCGGTCGGTCAGCTTGACCGTGACCGTGTCGGCGCCGTCGACCACATGATGGTTGGTCAGCACGTAGCCGTCCTGCGAGATCAGGAAACCGCTGCCGATCGAACGCCCGCCGCCACGCGGCTGGCGCGGCCCCTGGCCGCCCGGGCCGGGGAAGTCGGGGCCGAAAAAGCGGCGGAAGAACTCGGGGATCTGTTCCTCATCGGGCATGCCGCCGCGGGCGACCCGCTTGGGCGTGCTCTCGGCGCTGATGTTGACCACCGCCGGGCCGACCCGTTGCACCAGGGCGGTGAAATCCGGCAGGCCGGCCACGATCGGCGCGGCCGGGGTCGCCGCCGGCGGCGGCGCGATCGGGGCGGTCGGCGCCTGCGCCGTGCACGCCGCCGGCAAGGCGACGGCGATCGCGCCGATCAGGGCCAGGGAATGCAGGGGACGGCCACGCGTGCGGCCGGCGGCCGCGGCGCGGTTCGACGACAGGCGGAGCATCGGGAAGCGGGTCATGAAGCGGCCTCGTGACGATGGTTGAGGGTCGGAACGCGGACAACAGGGGGCCGTCGCGCGGCACGGCCGCGCAGGCGACGATGGGGATGCTTCGGAAACGGACCCGGCCGGCCGGATGGGCCGACCGCCGGGCCCGGACTCAGGGCTGCGGCGACCGCTCCGGAGCCGGCGCACGGACGCGCGGCTCATCGGTCGCGGCGGCGGGCTCGAACGGATAGAACGAAGGCGACAACGAACCGCTGCTGCCGTAGCTCGCGGTGTAACCGTGGTCGGCCGGGAAGTTCGGCAACACCGCGCGCGGCCACGGTCGCGCCGCTGGCGTTTCGTTCTGCGGCGGGTGGAACGGGTTGCGAGCGGCATCGGCCGGCAGCGGCGAGGCGCCGCCGATCGCGGCGACCTGCACCGGCGCTTCGGCCTGGCGCCCGGCCGATGCGCGCAGCGCGGCGCGCTGGCTCTGGCCGCGCGAGCGGCGTTCGTTCAGCCGCCGCGGCAGCTCGGCCACGGCGACCGCGGTCGCGGCGGCGCCGCCGGCCAGGACCGAAGCGTCGCCCGAGGTCGCCGCCGGCACGCCGCTCGCGGTGGCGGCCGGGTCGGCGGCGGCCGGGGTCGCAGGCTGCGGCTGGGCGGCGGCCAGGGCCGGAACCGTCACCTGCACCGGGTCGGCGCTGCCGCCAGCGGCGTCGTCGGAGAACGGCCGCGCCACGAACAAGGCCGCGACCGCGACCGAAGCGGCCAGCGCAGCGCCGCCGAACCAGCCGCGGCGGCTGCGCGGACGCTCGCGGATCGCATCGGCCGGAGCGGCGCTCTCGCGCGAACGCTGGATCGCGGCGTCGGCCGCGATCGCGGCCGCGACCCGGTCGGCGAAATCGGCCGGCGCCACGCCCTGGGCGCGGCCGCGCAGCACGTCGCCGCACAATTGCCAGCGGCCGCAGGCCTGGCGCCATTGCGCGTCGTGGCCGAGCCGCTTGAGCGCGAAGCGCGCGGCGTCGCCGTCGAGCTCGCCATCGAACAAGGCGCTCAGGTTCTCGCGATCATCGCCATGGATAGTGTTCGACATCATCAGTGCGCGCGCTCCCGGGTGTCCTGATTGTCCAGCAAGGGCCGAAGTTCGGTGTCGATCGCCTCGCGGGCGCGGAAGATCCGCGACCGCACCGTGCCGATCGGGCACCCCATCTTCTGCGCGATCTCGTCGTAGCTCAGGCCGTCGACCTCGCGCATGGTGATGGCGGCCCGCAGTTCCTCCGGCAGCGACTCGACCACCCGCATCACGGTGCGTTCGATCTCCTGCCGCAGCAGTTCGTGTTCCGGCGTATCGGTATCGCGCAGGCGGATGCCGGCGTCGTACTGCTCGGCGTCGCCGGCGTCGATGTCGTCGGTCGGCGGCCGGCGGTTCTGCGCTACCAGGTAGTTTTTGGCGGTATTCACGGCGATACGGTGCAACCACGTATAGAACTGGGCGTCGCCGCGGAAATTCGCCATCGCGCGGTAGGCGCGGATGAAGGTTTCCTGGGCCACGTCCTGGCATTCGCTCCAGTCGGGGATGTAGCGCCCGATCAGCGCGGTGATCCGATGCTGGTACTTGCGCACCAAGGCATCGAAGGCCGCACTGTCGCCGCGCTGGACACGCCTGACCAGCTCCTGGTCCAACTCATTCTCGGCCATACCGCGCCGGCACTCCTGTCAGCTCGGCCATGGCCGAACAATGGGACAACCCTGTCGGGGAAAAAGTTCAATCGCCGGATCAATGGGGTCGGCGGCGAACGCTCGCAACCGTCAAGTGTCCCACAGCCGCCGGGGACTTGCCGTACGGACGGGCGCCGGAGCGAACGGATTTGACGGCGGCGAAACACAATCGGGATGATAGCGGCCTCCCCATACCTGAACGGATGGTGCGGCAATGACTGCAGCCCTCGACGGCCTCACCGCGTTTGACGGGCTCCGTGCCCGGCACTGGCACACCGAACTGCGCGCGGACGGCGTGCTGGTGCTCTCCTTCGACCGCGAAGGCGCGCCGGTCAACACCTTCGCCCAGGACGTGCTGATCGAACTCGACGGCCTGCTCGAACGGCTGGCGCTGGACCCGCCCAAGGGCCTGGTGCTGCGCTCGGCCAAGAGCACCGGCTTCATCGCCGGCGCGGACATCAAGGAATTCCAGTCCTTCGACCAGAAGGGCACGGTCGGCGACGCCATCCGCCGCGGCCAGCAGGTGTTCCAGCGCCTGGCCGAACTGCCCTGCCCCACGGTCGCGGCGATCCACGGCTTCTGCATGGGCGGCGGCACCGAAATCGCCTTGGCCTGCCGCTACCGCGTCGCCAGCAGCGACGGCTCGACCCGGATCGGCCTGCCCGAGGTCAAGCTCGGCATCTACCCGGGCTGGGGCGGCAGCGTGCGCCTGCCGCGCCTGGTCGGCGCGCCGGCCGCGTTCGACCTGATGCTGACCGGCCGCAGCCTGTCGGCGACGGCGGCGCGCGCGATCGGCCTGGTCGACAAGATCGCCGAGCCGGCGGTGCTGGTCGACACCGCCGCCGGCATCGCCTTGAGCGGCGCCCAGCGTCCGTTCAAGCAGCGCTTCACCGCCTGGGCCAGCAACACCTGGCCGGCGCGCAAGATCCTCGCGCCGATGCTGGTCAAGCAGGTCGCGCGCAAGGCACGCAAGGAACACTACCCTGCGCCGTACGCGCTGATCTCGACCTGGGAGCGCACCGGCGGCGGCGTGCAAGCGCTGCTGGCCGGCGAACGCAAGTCGGTGGTCAAGCTGGCCTCGACTCCGACCGCGCGCAACCTGATCCGGGTGTTCTTCCTGCAGGAACGGCTCAAGGGCCAGGGCGGCAAGGACCATCGCATCAAGCACGTGCACGTGGTCGGCGCCGGCGTGATGGGCGGCGACATCGCCGCCTGGTCGGCCTACAAGGGCTTCGAAGTCACCCTGGCCGACCGCGAGCAGCGTTTCATCGACGGCGCGCTGGAACGCGCCCAGACCCTGTTCGCCAAGAAGGTCAAGGACGACGGCAAGCGCGCCGCGGTCGCCGCGCGCCTGCGCAGCGATCTGGCCGGCGACGGCGCCGACGCGGCCGACCTGGTGATCGAGGCCATCATCGAGAAGCCCGAGGCCAAGCGCGAGCTGTACGCGCAGGTCGAGCCGCGGCTGAAGGCCGACGCGCTGCTGACCACCAACACCTCGTCGATTCCGCTCGACGAACTGCGCGGGCACATCCGCCGCCCGGCCCAGTTCGGCGGCCTGCACTACTTCAACCCGGTCGCGCTGATGCCGCTGGTGGAGATCATCCGCCACGATGCGATGGCGCCGGAGACCGAGCAGCGCCTGGCGGCGTTCTGCAAGGCGATCGACAAGCTGCCGGTGCCGGTCGCCGGCAGCCCGGGCTTCCTGGTCAACCGGGTGCTGTTCCCGTACATGCTCGAAGCCGGCACCGCCTTCGCCGAAGGCATCCCGGGGCCGGCGATCGACAAGGCCGCGCTCAAATTCGGCATGCCGATGGGCCCGATCGAACTGATCGACACCGTCGGCCTGGACGTCGCCGCCGGCGTCGGCGCCGAGCTGGCGCCGTTCCTGGGCCTGGAAGTGCCGGCCGCGCTGAGCAACGTCGAGCCGGGCAAGCGCGGCAAGAAGGACGGCCAGGGCCTGTACAAGTGGGAGAACGGCCGCGCGCAGAAGCCGGAGCTGGCCAAGGACTACAAGGCGCCGAACGATCTGGAAGACCGCCTGATCCTGCCGCTGATCAACGAAGCGGTGGCCTGCCTGCACGACGGCGTGGTCGCCGACCCCGACCTGCTCGATGCCGGCGTGATCTTCGGCACCGGCTTCGCCCCGTTCCGCGGCGGCCCGATCCAGTACGTACGCGAAACCGGCGTCGACAACGTCCTGGCGCGCCTACAACAGCTGCAGGCCCGCTACGGCCTGCGCTTCGCCCCGCGCCAGGGCTGGGATTCGCCGCTGCTGCGCAAGTAAAGCGCGCAACGCCGCAAGCAACGAAGAGCCGCGCGAATGCGCGGCTTTTTTGTTGTTGCCGTTGCCGTAAAGAGCTTGGCGCCGCATCGATCTTGCGAGAACGCCCTCAAGCCGCGGAGGGCGGCCTGCAGGGAGGCGGGCTGTGCGGAGCAGCCCCGCGCACGCTTCGTCCCGTAGTGGCTTTTGATCCGAAACCGCCATGGCGTTTTCTTTGGTTACTTTTGACCAAAGGAAACCCAGTAGGACGTTGTCGCCTTGGACAAAGAAAGTGATCCGGCCGCTTGCGGACGGAAGCTCGGCTTTGAAGCTTTGAAGCTCCACGGTCCTTCGAACGACAGACGCCGCGAGACCGCAAGAACGCGGTCGCGGCTTGCGCCGCTCCTACAGGCGGCATAGGACAAAGACGCGGCGAGAGCGATGGATGGCGGTCGCGGCTTGCGCCGCTCCTACCCTGGGCGGAGGCCCCGGCAATGCCGCAGCGACGCAGCCGCAGTCACATCGTGTGGGTGGGTCGCTCGGCGTGGAGGGTGCCGGCCAGCAGCGCCTCGATCTTGCCCTTGACCGCATCGCCTTCAGCCGTCTCGGCGAACTGCACCCCGATGCCCGCCGTACGATGCCCCTGCGCGCCGGTCGGCGTGACCCACACCACCTTGCCGGCCACCGGCATGCGCTCGCCCGATTCGGGCAGGGTCAGCAACAAGAACACCTCGTCGCCGATGAAGTAACGCTTGGGCGTGGCGACGAAGATGCCGCCGAACTTGAGAAACGGCATGTAGGCGCTGTACAGCGCCGCCTTGTCCTTGATCGTCAGCGACAGGATGCCCTGCCGCGCTGCCCCTGCCGGTGCGTTCATGCCCTGCTTCCTCCTGCGGCGCGGCGCGTCTCGTCGGCGCGCCAGGCCATCAACAATTCGGTAACGGCCAGATCGGCGCGCACCGTGGTCCGCAACAGATCGCGGGTCCGGTTGGCGCGATCGAACCAGGCAGCAAGACTGCGCGCGCGGCCCGGGTCGGTCAAGCCGGCGGCGGCTTCGGCCAGCGCGATGTCCGACGCGTGTCGCAGACGCAGCGCGGCATGCTCGTCGCCGACCCAGCGTTGCGCGACTTCCGGTGCCGAGGTTTCGCCGCGGCCGAGCTTGGCCAGATCGGCGGCGACTTCGCGGCGCAGCTTCAGTCCGTCGCCGGTCAGCCATTCCTGGGCCAGGCCGGGATGCCCGCGCGCGGCGTCGAACGCCTCGCGCGCGGCCGCTTCGGCATGGCCTTGCGCGCGCAGCCAGGCCAAGGCCTCGTCGTGCGGCGGCAGGCGGAACTCCAGGCGCTGGCAGCGGCTGCGGATGGTCGCCGGCAGGCGTGCAGGATGCGAGCTGACCAACCACAGATACCGCCCCGGCACCGGCTCTTCCAAGGTCTTGAGCAAGGCGTTGCAGGCGGCGGTGTTGATCGCGTCGGCCGGATCGATGATCGCGATCTGCGCGCCGCCGTACTGCGGGGTCAGCGCCAAGCGCTCGGACAGCGAGCGGATCTGCTCGATCACGATCTCGGTGCGCAGTCGGGTGCCTTCCTTGTTCGGAACGAAGCTGACGAACTGGTAGTCCGGATGGGTACCGGCGTCGAGCAGCAGGCAGCTGCGGCAACGACCGCACGGCTCGCCGTCGGCGTCGCGTTCGCGGCACAGCAGGCCGCGCGCCAGACGCTCGGCGACCGCGCGCTTGCCGAGTTGGGCCGGGCCGCAGAACAGCAGGCCGTGGCCGAGCCGGCCGGCCGCGATCGAGGCCTTGGCCTGATCGTAGATGCGGCGCTGCCAGCTCGCGAACGCCGGCGCGCTCATGCCTGCGCTCCCGCGGCGGGCGTGCGCGCGATCAGCGCGCGCAGCCGCGCCACCGCCTGTTGCGCGACCGCTTCGGCCGGCTGGCCGGCATCGATCACGGCGAAGCGCTCGGGCTCGGCGGCGGCGCGCTCGCGGTAGGCGTGACGCACGCGCTCGAAGAAATCGTTGCGCTCGCTTTCGATCCGGTCGGCGGCGCCGCGGCCGCGCGCGCGCGCCAGGCCGACGTCGACCGGCACGTCGAGCAGCAGAGTCAGCGCCGGCCTCAGGCCGACCACGCGCCGTTCCAGTTCGGCGATGAAGTGCAGGTCCAGGCCGCGGCCGGCGCCCTGGTAGGCATAGCTGGCGTCGGTGAAACGGTCGCTGATCACCCAGCGGCCGCGGGCCAGCGCCGGCGCGATGGTCGCGCGCACGTGCTGGGCGCGCGCGGCGAAGGCCAGCAGCAGCTCGGTCTCCGGCGCGGCGGGCTCGTGATGGGTGTCGAGCATCAGGCCGCGGATCTGCTCGGCCAATGGCGTGCCGCCGGGCTCGCGGGTGTAGACCGCATCGATGCCGGCGTCTTCGAACGCGCCGCGCAACGCGGCGAGCACGGTCGACTTGCCGGCGCCCTCGCCGCCCTCCAGGGTGACGAAGCGCGCGCCGGTGCGCAGCGGTGCGCTCATCGGCGCGCTCCGTTCGCGGGCGGCGCGTCCGCCGGCGCGGCAGGCGCCGCGGCCGTGTCCGACTCGGCCTCCTCCAGCACCGCCTTGCCCTCTTCCGGCTGGCTATGGGTGCGCTGCTGGCGGTAGCGCTGCAGGTACAGGCGCACGTTGGCCTGGTGCTGGGCATAGGTCGCCGCGAACAGGCTGCGGCCGGTGCCGTCGCCGGCCGCGACGAAGAACAGCGCGTCGCCCGGCGCCGGATTGGCCGCGGCCTTGAGCGCCGCCAGGCCCGGCATCGCGATCGGCGTCGGCGGCAGACCGGTACGGGTGTAGGTGTTGTACGGCGTGTCGGTCTGCAAGTCGCGCTTGCGGATGTTGCCGTCGTAGTTCGCGCCCAGGCCGTAGATCACGGTCGGATCGGTCTCCAGCTTCATGCCGAGCTTGAGCCGGCGTTCGAACAGGCCGGCGATCTGCGGGCGTTCGGCGGCCAGGCCGGTTTCCTTCTCCACGATCGAGGCCATGATCAGCAACTCGGCCGGGCTCTTCAGCACGCTGTCGCGGTCGCGGCCTTCCCACGCCGCCTGCACCGCGCGGTCCATCGCCTGATGGGCGCGCTTGAGCACGTCCAGGTCGCTGTCGCCGCCGGTGTAGAGATAGGTTTCGGGCAGGAAGCGGCCTTCCGGATGCTGTCCGGGGCGGCCGATCGCTTTCATCAGCGCCGCGTCGTCCAGTTGCGCCGCTTCCTGCTTGAGCGGCGTGGCGCGGGCCAGCGCCGCGCGCAGCTCGCGCATGTTCCAGCCGTCGACGATGGTGAAGCGGTGACTGACCACCTTGCCGTCGCGCATCGCGGTCAACAACTGGCGCGGGGTGGTGCCGGGCTCGAGCGCATACTCGCCGACCTGCAACCGGCCGGCCGCACCGAGTTGCCTGGCCAGTGCGCGCCATTCCAGCGCCTCGCCCTGCTCGACCCCGGCCGCGCGCAGCTTGCGCACCACCGCCGGCAACGAATCGCCGCGTTCCACGCGCAGGCTCTCGCCCTTCTCCAGGCCGCTCATCGGCGCATCGGCGAAATGCTGGTAGCGCTGCCACAGCCAGGCGCCGCCCGCGGCGAGCGCGGCCAGCAGCAGCACGATCACGATCAGACAGCCGCAGCCGCGTTTGCCAGTCTTACCCACGACACCTCCAAGCCTACGATCCGAGCCGCCGCGCGCCGGCGCGGACCGCGTCCGCGGGGCGGAGGCTCAGTCGTCGACCGGAACGGCGGGATGGGCTGCGCCGAGCCGGCGCCGCGCTCCGGCAGGCCGGAGGCGGCGCGCGAAACCGCTCGTCGAGCCGCGCCTGCGGCAGGATACCGCGCGCGGCGCGGCGGATGAAAATCGCCGCGAAACGGCCGGCGCCGGATCGCGGCACCGTGCGCAGGCCCGGCCTGCGGTACGGATGCCGGGCACCGCAGCGGCGCCCGACATGGCGCGGCCGGCCGCCGCCGGCGGCGCAAGGCCCCGCACGCAGCGCGGGGCGCGGACTTCAGATGCGCTTGAACACCAGGGTGCCGTTGGTGCCGCCGAAGCCGAAGCCGTTGGACACGGCGACGTCGACCTTGGCCTCGCGGGCGACATTGGGCACGTAGTCGAGGTCGCAGCCCTCGCCCGGCTCGTCGAGGTTGATGGTCGGCGGAATGATGCCGTGGTACAGGGCGAGCACCGAGAAGATCGCCTCGGCGCCGCCGGCCGCGCCAAGCAGGTGCCCGGTCATCGACTTGGTCGAGCTGACCATGGTCTTGTAGGCGTGATCGCCCAGCGCGCGCTTGATCGCCAGGGTCTCGGCGAGATCGCCGAGCGGGGTCGAAGTGCCGTGCGCGTTGAGATAGCCGACCTGGTCCGGGTTGATGCCGGCGTCGGCGAACGCCGCCGCCATGCAGCGCGCCGGGCCTTCGCCGTTCTCGCTCGGCGCGGTCATGTGGAACGCGTCCGAACTGGCGCCGAAGCCGGCCAGCTCGCAGTAGATGCGCGCGCCGCGCGCCTTGGCGCGTTCGTACTCTTCCAGCACCAGGATGCCGGCGCCGTCGCCGAGGACGAAGCCGTCGCGCTCCTTGTCCCACGGCCGCGAGGCGCGGGTCGGGTCGTCGTTGCGGGTCGACATCGCCTTCATCGAGCAGAAGCCGCCGACCGAGGTCGGCGAGGAGCCGCGCTCGGCGCCGCCGGCGACCATCACGTCGGCGTCGCCGTACTGGATCATGCGCATCGCCGTGCCGATCGAATGGTTCGAGGTCGCGCAGGCCGACACGGCGGAGAAATTCGGGCCCTTGATGCCGGTCAGCAGCGAGACCTGGCCGGGCAGCATGTTGATGATCGTGCTGGGCACGTAGAACGGCGAGATCTTGCGCGGGCCGCCCTCGTGGTACTTGATGGTCTGCTCTTCGATGCCGAGCAGGCCGCCGATGCCCGAACCGATCAGCGCGCCGATGCGCTCGGCGTTGGAGTCGTCGACGGTGATGCCGGCGTCTTCCAGCGCCATCAGCGAGGCGGCGACGCCGTAATGGATGAACTCCTCCATCTTCTTGGCGTCTTTCGGGTTCACCCAGCGGGTGATGTCGAAATCGCGCACTTCGCCGGCGATGCGGGTGGTGAACAGGGCCGGATCGAAATGGGTGATCGGGCCGATGCCGGAGCGGCCGTTGACGATGCCGTCCCAGCTGCTGACGACGTCGTTGCCGAGCGGGGAGACGAGGCCGAGGCCGGTGACGACCACGCGGCGGTTGAAGGAACGGTTGGACATGCAACGCTACCTCTGCTGGATCCGTCTGCGGACGCTACGCCGGCGTATCGACCGGCCTGAAAAGCACGGGGCCGCAATGCGGCCCCGAGTTGTCGCTGTATGGCATGGCATGCCGTCCGCGAGCCGCCGAGGCGCATCGCGGACGAGCGGGCGCATTACGACTTGACGTGCGCCTTGACGTAGTCGATCGCCTGCTGCACCGAGGTGATCTTCTCGGCCTCTTCGTCCGGAATCTCGCACTCGAACTCTTCTTCGAGCGCCATCACCAGCTCGACCGTGTCGAGCGAATCCGCGCCGAGGTCGTCGACGAACGAAGCGTTGTTGGTGACTTCCTCTTCCTTGACGCCAAGCTGTTCGACCACGATCTTCTTGACGCGTTCTTCGATGCTGCTCATGGATGCTGCTCCTCCCGTGAGGGGTTTTTCGACGGAATAGTCTAATGGAATCGGAGGGTTTCGCGAGGGCCGCGGGCCTTTCGACGAAACCCCTTTGGGTTCAATCGCTTACAGCCTACGCCAAAGGCTCAGGGCATGTACATGCCGCCGTTGACGTGCAGCGTTTCGCCGGTGATGTAGCCGGCCCCGGGGCCGGCCAGGAACGCCACCGCGCGGGCGATGTCGGCCGGGTCGCCGAAGCGGCCCAGCGCGATCTGGTCGAACATGGCCTTCTTCGCGTCCTCGGGCAGGTCGCGGGTCATGTCGGTGTCGATGAATCCGGGGGCGACCACGTTCACGGTGATGCCGCGGCTGCCGATCTCGCGCGCCATCGACTTGCTGAAGGCGATCACCCCGGCCTTGGCCGCGGCGTAGTTGGCCTGGCCCGGGTTGCCGGTCACGCCGACCACCGAAGCGATGTTGATGATCCGGCCCTTGCGCGCCTTCATCATCGCGCGCATCACCGCCTTGCTGGTGCGGTAGACGCTGCTGAGGTTGGTGTCGAGGATGGCTTGCCAGTCCTCGTCCTTCATCCGCATCAACAGGTTGTCGCGAGTGATGCCGGCGTTGTTGACCAGGATCGAGATCGGGCCGACGGTCTTGGCGACCTCGTCGATCAGGGCCTCCACCGACGCCGGGTCGGCGACGTCGAGGACCCGGCCGTGGCCGCCGTGCGCGGCCAGGCGGGCGGCGATGGCCTGCGCGCCGGCTTCGCTGGTCGCGGTGCCGACGACGGTCGCGCCCTGGGCGGCGAGCTCGTCGGCGATGGCCGCGCCGATGCCGCGGCTGGCGCCGGTAACCAGCGCGATTTCGCCCGAAAGCGGGGTCGTGCTCATGCGTGTTTCACTCCGTAAGGGCTGCTGGCTCGTGGGGGCCGCACCGCGTCCCGGTCGGGACAGCCGCGGCGTCCCGCCCGAGCGAGGCGGCCTGGCCGCGCGTGCATGCGGCCAAGCCTACACAGGCTGGGGTCGGGATTTCAGTAGCGCAAGGGTCGCAGGTGCGCGGCGGTCCGGATTCAGCGCCAGTCCGCCAACGCGGATTCGAAATCCGCCGGCGTGCCGATCGCGCGGCCGTCGATGGCCTTGTCGATGCGCTTGATCAGGCCGGCAAGCACCTTGCCGGGACCGCATTCGGCGATGCGCTGCGCGCCGCGTGCGGACAGGGCCTGCACGCAGCCGGTCCAGCGCACCGGCAGATAAAGCTGACGCACCAGGGCATCGCGGATCGCGTCCAGGCCGTCCTCGACCTGCGCATCCACGTTCTGCACCACCGGGATCGAGGGTTCGCGCCAGTCCAGCCCGGCCATGGCTTCGGCCAGGCGGTTGGCGGCATCGCGCATCAGCGGCGTATGCGAGGGCACGCTCACCGCGAGCTTGACCGCCTTGCGCACGCCGGCCTCGGCGAGCCGGGTCAGCGCCTTGTCGACCGCGCCGGCATGACCGCCGATGACGATCTGGCCCGGCGAGTTGTAATTGGCCGGCACCACCACTTCAGCGCCGGATACGGCCGCGCAGATCTCCTCGACCAACGCGTCCTCGGCGCCGAGCACGGCGGCCATCGCGCCGACGCCGGCCGGGGCCGCGTCCTGCATCAGTTGCCCGCGCAGGCGCACCAGATGGGCGCCGTCGCGCAGCGACAGCGCCCCGGACGCAACCAGCGCACTGTATTCGCCCAGGCTGTGGCCGGCCAGCGACGCCGGCTGCGCCCCGCCCTGCGCCCGCCACAGGCGCCACACCGCCACGCCCGCGGCCAGCAGCGCCGGCTGGGTGAACTCGGTGCGATTGAGCTGCTCTTCCGGGCCGCCCTGGCTCAGCGCCCACAGATCGACGCCGGCGCCGTCGCTGGCTTCGGCGAAGGTTTCGCGAACCTGCGGATGCAGTTCGGACAGCTCGGCCAGCATGCCCAGCGACTGCGAGCCCTGGCCCGGGAAGACGAAAGAAAGGCGCTGATCGGTCACGCGTGCCGTCACATCGAAAGGATGGCGAATCATACGGGCGAACGGTTGCGAACGTCTGTACCGGTCGGTACGGCGTCACGCGGCGTCGCAAACCGCGGCGATCCGGCGCGAAACCTCGCAGCGGCGCGGCACCGAACGAGTTCGCCGGTCATGCGGGCTCCGCTCGATCGAGCGCCCCGGGCTTTGCCTGATCGGGTCAAAATCGCCCGGGCACGTCCCGGACGCGCCGAAACCTCGCGATGGATACGACGGCACACCCCCCCCTTTCACCAGGCATTCGCGCATCCAAAACCGGACGATGCCAACAGTCTCGGCAAGGGCCGCCGATTCCACGCCGAAGCCGAGGATCGAAGCCGAAACCGCCGCGCCGGTTCATGACCGCGGCCCGAGCCCTTCCGGCCAAGAAACGCCGCGAGAACACAGCGCCGCGGTCGCGGCTTGCGCCGCTCCTACCCCCAAGCGCCGATTCCTAGCATTGCTGTTGCTGTTGCTGTTGCTGTTGCTGTGAATAGCTTGGCGCCGCAGCGATCTCGCGAGAACGCCCTGACGCCCCGCAGGGCGGCGGGCCGTGGGCAGCCAGGTCAGGGAAGGCCCGTGCGGAGCAGCTCTGCGCAAGCCAGGTCCCATAGTGGCTTTTGATCCGAAACGGCCATGGCGTTTTCTTTGGTTACTTTCTTTGTCGCCTTGGACAAAGAAAGTGACCCGGCCGCTTGCGGACGGAAGCTTTGCTTGGAGGCTTTGTGGCTTTGAAGCTTCACAAGCTTTCGAACGACAAACGCCGCGAGGTCGCAAGAGCGCGGTCGCGGCTTACGCCGCTCCTACAGGGGCCCAGGACAAAGACGCGGCGAGCGGGAGAGAGGGCGGTCGCGGCTTGCGCCGCTCCTACCCCGGCGACGGTTTCAGGCTTCGATCGATGACGAAGGCATTGATCGCTCTGCGCGTCCCGTGGCCGCGGCTTGCGCCGCTCCTACCCGCGAGGGTTTCGGGCTTCGATCGATAGCGAAGGCGTTGGCTTATCTGCGCGTCCTGGCGTCGCGGCTTACGCCGCCCCTGCACAAATACGCAAGCTCAAAGACGCGAAAGGCCGGCTCGCGACGAATCGCGGCCGGCCTCGGCGATGGCGATAACGGCAACAGGGATCAGTAGCGCAGCAGCGCCGAGCCCCAGGTGAAACCGCCGCCGAACGCTTCCAGCAACAGCAACTGGCCTCGCTGGACCTTGCCCGAACGCACCGCCTCGTCCAGCGCCAACGGCACCGAACCCGAAGAGGTGTTGCCGTGCCGGTCGACGGTCACGATCACGCGGTCCATCGGCATGTCCAGGCGCTTGGCCGTGGCCTCGATGATGCGCAGGTTGGCCTGGTGCGGAATCAGCCAGTCGATCTCATGACGGTCCAGGCCGTTGGCTTCCAGGGTCTCTTCGACCACCGAGTCCAGCGCCTTGACCGCATGCTTGAACACTTCGTTGCCGGTCATCAGCACGCGCACGCCGGCATTATGCTCTTCCGGCTTGAAGCCGGCCGAGACGCCGACCGGGTTCCACAGCAGCTCCTTCTTGCCGCCGTCGGCGTGCAGATGGGTGCTGAGGATGCCGGTCTCGCGGTCGGCCTTGAGCACGACCGCGCCGGCGCCGTCGCCGAACAGCACGCAGGTGCCGCGGTCGTTCCAGTCCAGCATCCGGGTCAGGGTTTCCGAGCCCACCACCAGCACGGTCTTGGCCGCGCCAGAACGGATGAACTTGTCGGCCACGGTCAGCGCGTAGACGAAACCCGAGCAGGCCGCGTTGACGTCGAACGCCGGGCAGCCGTCGGCGCCCAGGCGGTGCTGCAGCAGGCAGGCGCTGGACGGGAAAATCAGGTCGGGGGTGGTCGTGCCGAGCACGATCAGGTCGATCTCGCTCGCGGCCACGCCGGCGGCTTCGAGCGCACGCACCGAAGCGTGGTAAGCGAGGTCGACGGTGGTCTCGCCCTCGGCCGCGATATGGCGCTCGCGAATGCCGGTGCGGGTCGCGATCCATTCGTCGCTGGTATCGACCAACTTGGCCAGGTCGGCGTTGGTCAACACCTTTTCCGGCAGGTAGCTGCCGGTACCCGCGATGCGGGCGTAAATCCGATCTGTCATCACCACTCCGCGGCGTTGCCGTGTAGGGGCCCGCTCAGGCTCCGCACGCCGCGATGCAGCGTCGTCGCCGGACGCAGGCCGCCGAAGTCATCAGTGCCACAAACGCAGGCCGCCAGCATGAGCTGGCGGTGGAACGGTGCCGCGACGGCCGCAGGTCTGAGTTCGGACGCGCCGCCGCGGGCGACGGAGCGGATCGGCGCCGGCACGGGGATGCGCTCCCCGCGGCCGGCCCAGATCGGCGGCGACGCGCGCCGGAAGCCGGGCGCACGTCGCGGCGCGAACGAAGATTATTCTTCGTCGACGATGCGGGTCTTGGTCTCGATGACCTTCTTGCCGCGGTAGTAGCCGTCGGCGGTCACGTGATGGCGGATGTGGGTCTCGCCGGTGGTCGGGTCGGTGGCCAGCTGCTTGCTGGTCAGCGCGTCGTGGGCGCGGCGCTGGCCGCGACGGGACGGGGTAACGCGGGACTTCTGAACAGCCATGGTCTTGCTCCGGAAAAGCGGTGGAAACCTGAGGTGGATAGCGTAGCCCGATTCGCAGGAACGGCTTGCTGCTTCGCCTGCAGGTCGGAATGGAACGAAAAGGGTGAAACCGGTCTTGCGTCAGTTCTTCTTCAGCGAGGACAGCACCGAGAACGGGTTGGCCGCGTCCTGTTCGGCCTGCGGGGCCTCCCATTCGCGTTCGACCGCCTCGCTGCCGGGCGCCATCGGCACCACCGGAACGGCGAGGATCAGTTCGTCCTCGACCAGCTCCACGGGCCGCAGCATGCCGTCGTCCGGCATCAGCAGCGGCTCGTAGCCCGGCGGCAACGCGGCTTCGTCGGCCTCGTCGCGGATCAGCCCCAGCCGCTGCACGATCTGCACCGGCAACAGGAACCGTTCCAGCGAGCGCTGGCACAACAGCGGCAACTGCGCGTCGATCTTGAGCTCGACGTAGGGCACCTGCAGCGCGTCGCTGTCGAAATCCAGCGAGAAGCTGACTTCGCCTTCGGCGTCGACCAGGCTGTCGCGCAGCCGGGTCATGTCCGACAACGGCACACGGCCTTCCACGCCGCGCCGGGCCGCCACCAGGCGCCAGGCATCGAGGACGTCGGGCACCCGCCCAGATGGCACATCGGCTGACATAAGCCGCGGAATGGTAGAGACCCCGCCCCCCGCTGTCAAACCGTAAGCCCCGGCCGGCGCTGGGGATTTGCCGCCGCCCCCGGCGCGCGTGCAGACTTTCCGGCCTCCTGCCGAGCGAAGCCGCCGCCTTGATCCTCATCCTGCTGCTGACCCTGGTCGTGCTGGGGGCCCTGGCCGCGGCCGTCCTCGCCCTGTACGGGCCGATGCGGCGCCAGCGCGCGGTGCGCGAACTGCTCGACGCCGCCGACGCCCTAGAAGCCCAGTTGCGCACGGCCCGGGCCGAGATCGAGGCGGTCGCCGGCGACGAGGGCCGCGACCCGGTCGGCGACGCGATGCGGGAAATGCTGCGCCAGCGCCTGTGGCTGCGCGAATACGGGCGCCGCGCCAGCCTGTCCCAGCTGGCCGAAGTGCGCAGCTCGATCGATGCCGCGCGCGGCCGGATCGAGCAACAGCTGAACAAGATCGAGCGTGCGCGTCTGCCGACCGGCTGAGACGCCGTTTTTGCACGACGTCTCAATAGAGTTAGAGATCGCCTATGCCTTCCCCTCTGATCCTGGCCTCGACCTCGATCTACCGTCGTGAGCTGCTCGGCCGGCTCGGACTGGCCTTCGACACCGCCCGCCCGCACACCGACGAGACCCCGCGGCCGGGCGAGACCCCGGCCGCCCTCGCCGCCCGCCTGGCGACGGCCAAGGCCGGCGCGGTCGCGGCCCAGCAGCCGCAGGCCTGGGTGATCGGCTCGGACCAGGTGGCCGAATTCGACGGCCGCCCGATCGGCAAGCCCGGTGGCCGCGACGGCGCCCTGGCTCAGTTGCAGGCCATGTCCGGGCGCGAGGTGCGGTTCCTGACCGGGCTGTGCGTGCTGCGCCACGGTCAGGCGCCGTTGACCGCGCTGGACGTCACCACCGTCCGCTTTCGCGAACTGAACGCGGCCGAGATCGCCCGCTATGTCGATGCTGAGCAGCCTTACGACTGCGCCGGCAGTTTCAAGTCCGAAGGCCTGGGCATCGCCTTGTTCGAGGCGATCGAGTCCAGCGACCCGACCGCATTGATCGGCCTGCCGCTGATCGCGACCGCGCGCCTGCTGCGCCAGGCCGGCTACGCCCTGCCCTGACCCGGCACGCTCGCGAAGCGCATGCGCTCAGCGCGGCGCCAGCTCGATCGGCTGTTCGGCCCAGTCTTCGATGCTGCCGTCGCGGCCATGCAAGCGCAGGCCCAGCCAATGCCGCCCCGGCGCCTGCGCATCCAGCCGCACCCGCGCGGCGAAGCCGACCCGCGGATGCTGCGGATCGTTGCTGATCCGCCAGAACCCGCGCACGCCCGGCAACTCGCGTCCGTACTGCGCCTGTGCGACCGGCTTGCCGTCGAGCAAGACCTCGACCCGGGCCAGGCCGATGCCGTCCTTGAACGCCCAGCCGGCGACTTCGAATTCGCGCCCGACCCGCGCCCCGGCGAGCGGCGCATCGACCCAGGCCATCGCCGGCGTCGTGCATGGGCCTTGGCGCGCGCGGCCGTCCAGGGCGAACAGCAGGAAACGCTGGCGGCCGTGATCGACATTCAGCGCCTGCGGCGGCGGCAAGGGGCCCAGCATCGCGCACAGATCGTGATAGCGCTGCAACAGATGCTTGTATTCGACCTCGGTCGCGCCGACCACCAGCAGCGCCGGCCCGGCGACGGTATCGATGCGGCGGTCGCGCTCCAGCCTCCATAGCCGCAACTGCGGCGCGCGCCCGTGCTTGTGGTTGATCGGATGGTCCAGCACTTCGATCCGCGCATCGCCCAGGGCGAAGCCGAGTTCGGCGCCGATCTTGAAGTTGTCCGCCAACACCCGCGTGCCCGGCGGCAATTCGCGCAGGCGCCTCTGCACGCGCCCGGCCAGTTCGTCCCACCCGGCGAAATTCGACGGATACCACTTCTCGCCTGCGCTCCGCGCGCGCAGCGACGGCACCGACACCGCGACGTAATAGCCCAGCACCGCCAGCACCGCCGCGCCGGCCAGCGCGGCGGCGAGTCCGCGCGCCCAGCGCGGCCAAGCCGCAAGCACGCCCGGCAACAGCGGCAGCAAGGCCAGATAGCCGGGCAGCGGCCAATGGAAGCTGACCCGCTCGGTATCGGCGAAGAAACCCAGGACGAAGAAACCGAGCACGATCAGCGCGCCGGACAGAGCGAAATAACGCGCCGCCGGATTCGCCGCGCGTGCGCCGCGCCAGGCGCCCAAGGCCAGCGCGGCGAACAACGGCGGCGTGACCAGCAGCGCCTGCACGACGACGAACCACAAACCGTCGATGTGGAACGCCCACGGATGCCGATCGACCAGTTGAAAGCGCAGACCGGCGTCGGCGTTGTCCATGTTCCAGGCCACCAGCGGCGCCCAGGCCGAGGCGCCGATCGCCGCGGCGACCAGCACGCGCACGTCGCGCAGCGCGCGCCGGCCTTGCGGCAGGCACAGCAGCGCCACGCCGCCGACCGCGATCACCGCGATGAAGCGGTAGTGGCTGAGTGCGCCCAGAGCGAGGCCGGCGGCCAGCTCCACCGCGGCGCGCGCATCGACCTCGCGCAGCAGGCGCGCGCCGGCGTCCAGGCACAGCAAGGTCGCCAACGCCATCATCGCGTCCGGCAGCGCGAGCAGGCCGAGCGTGCCCGCCAACGGCAGCAGCAGACCGAAACAACCGGCGACCCAGCCGGCGCGCGCGCCGAATTCGCGCGCGGTCATGCGCACCAACAGCAGCGGCACCAATGCGGCGATCGCCAGGAACGGCAAGCGCAAGGCCCAGGCCTGCGCGCCGCCGAGTTCGACCCCGAGCCGGGTCAGCCAGGCGGTGAGCCCGGGCAGGTCCGAATACGCCGCCGCCGGATGCTGCCCTTCCTGCCAGTAGAACGCTTCGTCGACGAACAAGGGCAGGCGCGCGGCCACCGCGGCCTTGAGCGCCAGCAGCGACAGCCACAGCATCCAGAATCCGCGCGCGGCGCCGCCCGTGTCCTGCTTTGGTTCCCGCATCGGCACTCGACCTCGCTACACTTCGGAAGGGGTTGGATCTGTCGCGCCGGGCGCGCGGCCGAATCGTCGCATGCGGCCGGTCGCACGCTCCTCACGCGCGACCGATCCGGCAAAGTCCGCGCGGCAGCGTCCGCTCGGCAATCTCCGCGCGAACCTCGGCAGGGCGCGCGCGGGCTTTATCGATGTCTTTTTTTTATTGATGTCCGTTCCAGAACATCCGCACGCGGCCATGCGATGGCTGCACCGGCCGCGACCGCGCGCGATGATGCGCGAGAGCGGCGCAACGCGATCGCGCGCGCGGCGACGCGACGATACCGAAACAGGAACCGAGCACGATGACGGCAGGCAAGACCACGACGGCGAACCCGACGTCGGCGCAACGCGAGACCATCCTACCCGATGCCCTGCGCAGCGCCCTGGAACAGGCCCAGGCGCAGGTCAATTCGCTGGTGCTGGGCAAGGCGCAGGCGGTGCGGCTGGCCTTCGTCGCGCTGTTGTCCGACGGCCACCTGCTCATCGAAGACCTGCCCGGCCTGGGCAAGACCACGCTCGCCCACGCGCTGGCGGCGACCCTGGGGCTGGAGTTCCAGCGCGTGCAGTTCACCTCCGACCTGCTGCCGGCCGACGTGGTCGGCGTATCGGTGTTCGACCCGCAATCGCGCCAGTTCCAGTTCCACCCCGGACCGGTGTTCACCCAGGTCCTGCTGGCCGACGAGATCAACCGCGCCCCGCCGCGCACCCAGAGCGCGCTGCTGGAGGCGATGGCCGAACACCAGGTCACCGTCGACGGGCGCACGCATGCCCTGCCCGACCCGTTCTTCGTCATCGCCACCCAGAATCCGGTCGACCTGTCGGGCACCTATCCCTTGCCGGACTCGCAGCTCGATCGCTTCCTGCTGCGCCTGCACCTGGGCTATCCCGACGAAGCGGCCGAACGCGACCTGCTGGCGGGCGCCGACCGGCGCAATCTGATCGCCCAGACCCGGCCGTTGCTGAGCGCCGAGGACGTGCTGGCGATCCGTCGCGCGGTCGACGCGGTCTATGCCAGCGAGAGCCTGATCGGCTACGTCCAGGCCTTGCTCGCGCGCAGCCGCAAGCACCCCGGCGTGCGGGTCGGCCTGTCGCCGCGCGCCGGCCTGGCGCTGCTGCGCGCGGCGCGCGCCTACGCGCTGCTGCTGGGCCGTTCGCACGTGGTGCCCGAGGACGTGCAGGCGCTGTTCGCCGCGGTCGCCTCGCACCGCCTGGTGGCCGAAGCCGATGCCGGCCCCGACGTGGCCAAATCGATCCTCTACGCCGTGGCGGTGGATTGAGTCCGAACCGCATGGCCCAGGCTGGAACGACCACCGCCACCGCGCGCGGACGCCTGAGCGAATGGCGCCGGCGCCTGCTGGCGTTGACCCGGCCGCGCCGTCGCGAAGCCCTGCCGGCACGCTTCGACCGCCGCCGCATCTATGTGCTGCCGACCGGTTTCGGTGCGTTCTACGGTGCCTTGCTGGCGACGATGCTGCTGGGCGCGCTCAACTACAACAACAACCCGGCCCTGCTGCTGGCGCTGCTGCTGGCCGGCGCCGGCCTGGCCAGCCTGATCGCCGCGCAGCTGCAACTGTCGGGGCTGAGCATCGTCGCGATCGACGCCGAACCGGTACCGGCCGGCCAGCCGATGACGGTGCGGGTGCATGCGCGGGCCAAGCCCGACCGCGCCCGGCGCGGCCTACGCGTGGACGACGACGGCGCGCTCGGCACCGGCGTCGCCTCGCTCGATCTGGACCAGGGCGCCGGCGAAGCGGCGCTGCGGCTGACCACCGAACGGCGCGGCTGGCTCGAACTGCCGCGGCTGCGGGTGTGGACCACCCGCCCGCTGGGCCTGGCGCGGGCCTGGGCCCTGGTCTGGCCGCAGGCGCCGCTGCTGGTCTATCCGACGCCGGAACCGCACGGCCCGCCGCTGCCCACCGGCGGCGGCGACCAGGCCGTGACCCGGCTGCATCCGGCCGGCGACGACGTGCATCACCTGCGCGCCTATCGCCCCGGCGACGCCCGCCGCACCATCGCGTGGAAGCATTCGGCGCGACGCGACATCCTGCTGGTGCGCGAGTACGAACAGCCGCTCGGCGGCGACGTCGAACTGGAATGGCAGCACTTGAACGGGCTGGACCAGGAAGCGCGCATTTCGCGGCTGGCGCGCTGGGTCGACGAAGCCGAGCGCGACGGTTGCCGCTATCGGCTGAGCCTGCCCCACCAACCCGCGCTGGGCCCGGGCAGCGGCCACGCCCACCGCCACGCCTGCCTGCGCGCCCTGGCGTTGATGCCGCATGGCTGAACTCCGTCTTCCCTTCGCCGCAGGCAGGCGCGCCGGCGACGACGCGCGGGCACCGGAAGGGCTGCCGCCGTCGGCGCGGCGCGCGACCCTGCTCGCCGGCGCCAGCTGCCTGTTGCCCTTGCTGCTGCAACTGCCGCCGAGCATCGCCGCGCTGATCACCGCGGTCGGCGTCGGCATCGGCTTGTTGTCCTGGCGCCGGCCGTTGCCCAGCGCGCTGCGCTTGTTGCTGGTGCTGGGCTTGGTCGGCGCGGTGCTGGTGCTGGCCGGCTTTTCGCTCGGGCGCGATACCGGCTGCGCCCTGCTCGCGGCGATGTTCGCGCTCAAGCCGTCGGAAACCTACACCCTGCGCGACGCGCGCAGCCTGATCGGCTTCGCCCTGTTCGGCCCGTTCGCGACCTTCCTGCTCGACCAGGGCCCCTGGTCGCTGGTGCTCGGCCTGGCCGCGGTGGTGCTGGCCTTGGCGACCCTGCAGCGCCTGGCCGAGTACGAATCGCGCCCCGACCCCGCGCGCGCCGCCGAACCGGCCCTGTCGCCCGGACAGCGCCTGCTTTCGATCGGCCGCCTGATCGCGATCGGTCTGCCGCTGGCTCTGGCGGTGTTCTGGCTGTTCCCGCGCCTGAGCTCGCCGCTGTGGGGCATCCCCGACCGCGCCCTGGCCCGGCCCGGCCTGTCCGACAGCATGCGCCCCGGCGAGATGGTCGAGCTGCTCAACGACGAAACCGTCACCCTGCGCGCGCGCTTCCGCGGCGCCGCGCCGCCGACCTCGCAGATGTACTGGCGCGGGCCGGTGCTCTGGAACTTCGACGGCCGCGAGTGGACCCGTTCGCGCTGGATCCAGGGCCTGCCGGCCGCGCCGATGCGCGCGGCAGGCAACGGTTGGGACTACGAGCTGGAAGTCGAGCCGACCGACACCCGCGATTTCGTCGCCCTGGACCTGCCGCGCGCGGCGCCGCCCGGTGCGCGGCTGACCCTGGACCACAATCTCTATACGCGGCGACCGCTCAGCACATTAACCCGCTGGCAACTGCACTCGGCGCCGCCGGCCAGCTACGAACCGCAGCTGCGCGACACCTTGCGGCGCATGGCCCTGTCCCTGCCCGAGGGCTACAACCCACGCACCCTGGCCTTGGCGCAGCGTTGGCGCGCCGAGGCCGGCGCCGACGATGCGGCGATCGTGCGCCGGGCGATGGCGATGATCCGCGGCGAATTCGCCTACACCCTGGCCACGCCCCTGCTCGGCCGGCATTCGGTCGACGAGTTCCTGTTCGACCACAAGGCCGGCTACTGCGAGCACTTCAGTTCGGCCTTCGTGGTGCTGATGCGCGGCGCCGGCGTGCCGGCGCGGGTGGTCACCGGCTATGCCGGCGGTTACTACAACCCGGTCGGCAACTACTGGCTGGTGCGCCGTTCCGACGCCCACGCCTGGGCCGAGGTGTGGTTGCGCGGGCGCGGCTGGGTGCGGGTCGACCCGACCGCGGCGGTCGCGCCGGAGCGTATCTACGACACCCTGGCCGACCGGCAGCCGGGCGCCGGCGGACTGTTCGGCGGCATCGCCGCGGCGACGCCCTTGTTCAACCTCAGCGATTGGCTGCGCCGCGGCTGGAACGATTTCGTGCTCGGCTTCGACGCCAGCCGCCAGCAGCGCATGCTGCAACCCTTCGGCGTCGACCGGCTGGACAACCACAAGCTGGTGCTGCTGTTCGTGCTGTTCGCCAGCGTGGCCGGGATCTGGATGGTCTGGCTCAGCAGCCGGGGCGAACGCGAGCGCGACCCGGTGGTGCGGGCCTGGCGGGCCCTGGGCCGACGCTACCGCCGGCTGGGCCTGGAGCGCCAACCGCACGAGCCGGCCCTGGCCTGGGCCGGGCGGGTGGCCCAGGCGCGGCCGGACCTGGGCGAAAGCTTGCTCCGGCTCAGCCAACATTTCAGCGATTGGCGCTACGCTGGTAATGGACCCGGGCGGCGCGAGGCCCGAGCACTGCGCAACGAACTGGTTCGGGCCTTACGCGCGCATCGGCCCGGCCCTTCTGGAGAACGACGATGAAGCTGCGTCTTGCCGTAATCGCTGTCGGAGTCGCGCTGCTCGGCGGCTGCGCCACCCAGCCCAAACCGCTACAGGGGGCGTTCTCGCCCATCACCCCGGCCGACGCCGCGGCCAGCGACAGCACCGGCGCGGTCGTGCGCTGGGGCGGCCGCATCGTCGATGTCGAGCCGCAGGCCAACCGCACCTGCTTCGAAATGATCTCGACCCGACTCGGCGACTCGGGCCGGCCGTATTGGGCCAGCGACGACGTCGGCGGCCGCTTCCTGGCCTGCCGCGCCGGCTTCTACGACCCGGCGCTGTTCGAGAAGAACCGCGAAGTGACCTTCACCGGCCGCATCGCCGGCTACGAGTCGCGGCGCATCGGCGGCTACGAGTACCGCTTTCCGCAGCTCGACGCCGACGTGGTCTATCTGTGGCCGGTGCGCGAACGGGTGGACGTGATCGAACGCCCGGCGCCGTGGCCGTGGTGGGGTTGGTGGTGAGCCGCGAGCGTCGCCGGTAGCCCGCGGCGGTAACGACGAAGGCGCCTGGCGGCGCCTTCGTTCGTTTTGGGGTGGGTTCGCCGAGCACCGGCCGTGTCGCGCAACGGCAAGGGCGAATCCCCCTGCCCTCCCTTTTCAACGCAGGGAACGGCAAGGGCCACGGCGATGCGGATCGGGAACCGAACGCCCTCTCGCCGCAGGCTCGACGCCGGGCGATTCAGCGCGGGGTGCCGAAGCGGCCGAGCTGATCGCCGGCGAGCAGATGCAGGTGCAGCTGGAACACGGTCTGGCCGCCGTGGCCGTTGCAGTTCATGACGATCCGGTAGCCGTCCTCGGCGAAGCCCTCGCGTTGCGCATACTGCGCCGCCGCGTGGACGAGCTTGCCGACGAGCGCGGCCTGATCGGCCTGCAGGTCGTTGAGGGTGGCGATCGGCGTCTTCGGCACGAACAGCACGTGCACCGGCGCCTGCGGCGCGATGTCGCGGAACGCGATCAGATCGCCGTCTTCGTAAACGATGTCGGCCGGCAGCTCGCGCCGGATGATCTTGCCGAAGATGGTGGTGTCGGTCATTGGGGGCCGGGATTGAGGATTGGAGATTCGGGATTGGTAAAAACCGGAGCGTGGCTACGGTACACCGAATTCGGTCCCGCCCGTCCGACCGCTTTTGCCAATCCCGAATCCCGAATCCCCAATCCCGATCCCAGCAACCACCTACATCTCGCTCCGGCTGCCGAACGCATGCGACAGAGTGCCGCGGTCGACGTACTCGAGTTCGCCGCCGAGCGGGACGCCGTGGGCGAGGCGGCTGGGGCGCACACCGTGCTGGCGCGCGAGTTGGGCCAGGTAGTGGGCGGTGGCTTCGCCTTCGACGGTCGGGTTGGTGGCGACGATCAGTTCCTGCACTTCGCCCTCGGCCAGGCGCGCGGCCAGCGCGTCCAGGCCCAGTTCGCGCGGGCCGATGCCGTCGAGCGGGCTCAGCCGGCCCTGCAGGATGAAGTACAGGCCGCGGTAGCCGGTGGCCTGCTCGATCGCCAGCCGGTCGGCCGGCGATTCCACCGCGCACAGCAGGTGCGCGTCGCGCGCAGCGCTGGCGCAGGTCGGGCAGACCTCGCTCTCGCTGAAGTCGCGGCAACGCACGCAGTGGCCGATCTTCTCGATCGCTTCGGCCAGGGCCTGCGACAGGCGCTGGCCGCCGGCGCGCTCGCGTTCGAGCACGTGGTAGGCCATGCGCTGGGCCGACTTCTGCCCCACCCCGGGCAGCACCCGGAACGCGTCGATCAGTTGTTCGAGCAGGCTGCTGCTCATGCGCGCCGGCGTCCGCTCATTCGCTGACGGTGAAGCTGCTGCGCGCGACCGGCTCGCGGTTCATCGCCCGCACCACGTTGAGGCAGACGATGGCCCCGAGCAACGGCAACAGCCAGACCAGGGCCGACTGCAGGCCCTTCTGCGCGCCGGTCAGATCCGGCTCGCGCCAGATCGCCCAGGTCGTGTAGACGTCCAGGCCTAGCAAGCCCGCAGCGACTACCGCAGCGGTGGCGCCGATATGCAGGTTCATCCGCGCGCGCCGCTCAGAACGGCAGCTTCATGCCCGGCGGCATCGGCATGCCGGCGGTGGCGGCCGACATCTTGGCCTGCGACTCGACGTTGATCTTGTTGACCGCATCGTTGAAGGCGGCGGCGATCAGGTCCTCGACCATTTCCTGGTCGGACAGCACGCTCGGGTCGATGCGCACCTTGCGGCAGTCCATGCGGCCGGTCAGGGTCACGCTGACCATGCCGCCGCCGGCGCTGCCGGTGACCTCGATCTTGGCCAGTTCTTCCTGGGCGCGCTGCACGTTTTCCTGCATCCGCTGCGCCTGTTGCATGAGTTGGGCGATGTTGCCGCGCATGGTGGTCCTGCCTTGTGGTCGTGTTGGAGATCGTATTCGGGATCGGAGCCGTCCGGCCCGGACGGCGGCGACGCGCGAGGGCGGCGCCCGCCGATGGGATGAGGGCGCGGCGGGCGCCGCGCAAGGGGCTCAGGGTTCGTCGTAGGGGCGGATCGAGTCCGGCACCAGCTTGGCGCCGTAGTCGTCGATCAGGCGGCGCACGTCGGGATCGTTCATGAACATGTCCTCGGCCGAAGCCTGGCGCTCGTCGCGCGCGCGCAGGTTGCGCGCATGCAGCGATTCGCCGCCGGAAGCGGTCTCGAAGCGGATCTGCGGAGCGACGCCCAAGCGCTGGGCCAGCGCATCGGCGACCATCTTGATCAGCACCGGCGCGCGCAGGTGGTCGTCGTTGGGCCCCAGCGACAGGCTCAGCACGCCGTCGGCATAACCGAGAAAGCCCGAATGCTCGGCCAGTATCCGCGCCGGGCCGCGCAGGCCGCTGGCGTCGACCAGGGCGTGCCAGGCGTCGGCGTCGGGAATTCCCGCCCCGCCCGCGGCGGCGCGCGCCGGCATCCGGATCGGCTCGGACGCGCGCGGCGCCGGGCTGGCGAACATGTCTTCGCGCGGCACTTCGTCCGGCACCACGCTGGGCGCCGGCGCGGCGGCGGCCGGCGGGACGCGAAATTCGGGTTCGGCGGCGATCGGCGCCGGCTCGGCCCGTGCGGGCTCGGGCTCGGCGCGGACAGGCTCGATCCGGGCCGATCGGATCCGCTCCGGCTCGACCGAGGCCGCCGGAGCGGCCGGCCGGGCCGCTTCCGGACGAACCGGCTCCGGCTCCGAACCCGCGCGTTCCGGGCGGGACGATTGTCGCGGTTGCGGCACATCGTCTTCCGGCCACAGCGGCGCGTCCTCGCGCACCGCCTGGACCGGCCGCGACGGACGCGGCGGTTCGGCGCGGCGCACCGGTTCCTCGTCCGGCCACAACGGCGCTTCGTCCGCCGCTGCAGGCGCGGCGGCGAGCGGAGCGCGCGCCGGTTCGCTACGGGTCGGCTCGGCGCGAGCCGGTTCGATCGGCGCGACCGGACGCGGCGGCGACCCGGACGCAGAGGCGCTGCGCGCTTCCGCCGCCCGCGCCGGGGCCTGCGCCGGCTCGAGCGGCGTCGACGGCTCCGCGGAAGGCGCCGATACCGCCGCTTCTCGCGGCGCGCCCTCGCGCACCGGCGCACCGCCCATCTCGCGCATCGCCGCAGCCGCTTGCGCGGCGGCGTCGCGGCCGCGCGCGGGCTCGCTGCGCCCGCCCGAACCGCCCGACGTCGGGCCGGGCTCGGCCGCGCCGCTGGGGCGGAACGCGAGCATGCGCAGCACGCTCATCTCGAAACCGGCACGCGGACTCGGCGCCAGCGGCAGATCGCGGCGGCCGTTGACGCTCATCTGGTACCACAGCTGCACGACCTCAGGCCGCAGCTGCGCGGCCAGCGCGTCGACATCGACGCCGTCGGCCTCGACCGCCGCCTCCGGCACCAACTGGCGGACCTGGATCCGGTGCAGGGCGTCGCTCAGCGACTCCAGCACGCTGCCCCAGTCCGGCGAGAACTCGGCCAGGGTCGCGACCTCGGCCATCAGCCGCGTGCCGTCGCCGTCGGCCAGCGCGGCCAGCACCGCGCCGACCCGGGTGCGGTCGACCGAGCCCAGCATCGCCGCAACCGCAGCGCCTTCCAGGCGCGTGTCGCCGCCGGCGCCGCCGTAGGCGATGGCTTGGTCGAGCAGCGACAGGCCGTCGCGCAGGCTGCCGTCGGCGGCCTTGGCCAACTGGCGGATCGCCGACTCGTCGGCGCCGATCTGCTCGGCGGCGAGAATGCGGGTCATCTGCCCGGCGATCTGCTGCTCGTCCAGGCGCTTGAGGTTGAACTGCAGGCAGCGCGACAGCACCGTCACCGGCAGCTTCTGCGGGTCGGTGGTCGCCAGCAGGAATTTGACGTGCCCCGGCGGCTCCTCCAGCGTCTTCAGCAGCGCGTTGAACGCCGACTTCGACAGCATGTGGACTTCGTCGATCAGATAGACCTTGACCCGGCCGCGGCTGGGCATGTACTGGGCATTGTCGATCACCTCGCGCACGTCGTCGACGCCGGTGTTGCTGGCCGCGTCGATCTCGAGCAGGTCGATGTAGCGCCCGGCGTCGATGTCCAGGCAGGCCGCGCACTCGCCGCAGGGATCGGCCGAAGTACCGCGCTCGCAATTGAGCGATTTGGCGAAGATGCGCGCGATGGTGGTCTTGCCGACCCCGCGGGTGCCGGTGAACAGGAAGGCATGGTGCACGCGCCCGGTGCCGAGCGCGTTGGTCAGCGCGCGCACGACGTGCTCCTGCCCGACCAGTTCGGCGAAACGCTTGGGGCGCCACTTGCGGGCGAGGACGAGATACGACATCGGATCCTTTGCGATGAGGCCTGCGGACGAGCC